>CAZCTH010000014.1:0-10047 GCA_964501435.1 uncultured Spirochaetales bacterium
CGAGGTTCGCGCGCGCCTGCTCGACGTCGAGCGCGGTGGTGAGCCCGGCCTCGCTGCGCCAGCGCGTGAGGTCGAGCGTCTCGCTCTGCGCGCGCACGTTCTCCTCGGCGAGCGCGAGCCG
The DNA here is from genome assembly GCA_964501435.1 of uncultured Spirochaetales bacterium. Classification (GTDB taxonomy): domain Bacteria; phylum Myxococcota_A; class UBA9160; order UBA9160; family UBA6930; genus VGRF01. The sequence continues at coordinate 122 of CAZCTH010000014.1, forward strand.
GCGCTGCAGCGAGCGCAGGTCGGTGTACGCGAGGGCGACTTCCGCCGCGATGCTGACGCGCACGCCGCGCAGGTTCGCCTCGCTCGCTTCGAGCTCGGCGCGCGCGGCCTCGGCGCCGCGGCGCAAGCCGCCGAACAGGTCGATCTCCCAGCTCGCGTCGAAGCCGACGTCGTAGCGCTCGCGCGTCTCGTCGGGGGGATTGAGGCCGCCGAACGAGGCGCCGCGCGAGCGCGTGCGCGCGACGCCCGCGCTCGCGCTGCTGGTCGGGAAGAGGCCCGCGCGGGCGCTCTTGCGCCGCGCGCGCGCCTCGCGCAGGCGCGCCTCGGCGACGGCGAGATCGCGGCTGCCGAGCGAGGCGCGCTGCTCGAGCTCGGAGAGCAGCGGGTCGCCGAGCGCGTCCCACCAGGCGGCGAGCGCCGCGTCTTCGGGCGCCTCGGATGTTAGGCCGCTCGCCAGCTCGGCGCGCCACGCGCCGGGCGCGGGGCGCTCGGGCGGCACGAAGTCCGGCCCGACGAGGCAACCGGCACAAGCGAGCGCGAATCCCGCGGACGCGAGGCGCTGGGCGACGGCGGAGGCTCTCACGCTGTCGTTCGCTCCTGGCGCGGCGCAGCGGTTGGGACGCCGGACGCGCGCGTTCGGTTTGCCACCGCGCCGCTCGGCGCCGCTCGCATTCGCGGGGCGCGCATCACGGCACCTGCGCGAAGGCGCGCACCGGGAAGGTGCCCATGCCGGCGATCTTGGGGGGCACCGCAGAGAAGCGGAAGCCGCGCGCGGGGAGCGCCGCGAGGTTCGCGAGGTGCTCGACGATCGGGATGCCGGCGCGCAACAACACGGAGTGCGCGGGGCGCTCGCCGCCCCGCGTGTCGTCGATGTTGAGCGAGTCGATGCCGACGAGCGCGGCGCCGGCGCGCACGAGCGACTCGGCGGCGTCGGCCGCGAGGAACGGGTGCGGCTCGAAGTAGCGCGGCGTGCCGAAGTGCGCGCTCCAGCCCGTGCGCAGCAGCACCGCGCAGCCCGCGAGGCTCCCGCTTGGGAGGTCGCGCGCCGTGAAGTAGCGCGCGCCGCGCGGCAGATCGGCGAGCGCGCCGGGCAGGTCCGCGAGCCGCTCGAGCGCGAGGCCGGAGAGGTCCGCGCCGTCGGCCCAGCGGTGCGCGGGCGAATCGAGGTAGGTGCCGGTGTTGGCGACCATCTCGATGCGCCCGATGTGAAACTCGGTGCCCGGCGCGTAGTTCGCCCGCGACGCCTCGCGGGTCAGGTGGTCGCCGATGCGCGGCGCCGGCAGGCCCGGGTAGGTGACGAGCCCGTCCCGGATCGTGTGGCTGAGGTCGACGAAGGGCATGTGCGCGAGAGTTGCAGGAATTTCCCGAATTGGGGTCTGACCCCGGTTCGGGAAGTTGCCCGATTCGGGAAGTTGCTCGGGGAGTGGGGGGTGGGCGATCTTCGCGGCCATGAGCACCCCCCTCTCACGCCAGCGCCGCTGGACCTCGCCGCAGCCGGGCGACACGCTCCCGACCATCGCGGCCCGCGAGCTGAAGGGCGTCCCCGCCGACGAGGCCCTGAAGCAGCTCGGCAGCTGGAACCTCCACTTGATCGTGCGCCCCCTCCCCGGCCTCAAGCCCGGCGAGCTGCTCGGCAGCGACGTCGTCTACCTCGAGCCGCCACTCGCGCGATGAGCGCGCCCGCGCCGCGCATCACCGAGGCCGTGCTCGCGGCGGGGCACGACGGGCGCGCGGAGCTGGTCGTCGAGGTGACGTACCCGAACGGCGCGACGGCCCGCGTGCGGCTCGACGAGGAGGCCGCCGAGCCGGTGCTCGCGGCCGCCGGCATCGCGCGCATCGAAGACTTGGTCGGCCGCCCGTGGGATATCCTCGCGGCCTCGCTCGCCGACACCGGGCGGTGACGCGCCGCGCGGCGCCTCCCGACCCAACGCAACGCCAACGGATCCGCTCACCCGCTTCAGGAGAACGCCATGCTCGATTTAGTCATCAAGAACGGCCTCGTGGTCGACGGCTCGGGAATGCCCGGCTTCAAGGGCGACGTCGCGATCGCGGGCGGCAAGATCGCGGCGGTCGGGCACGTCGGCGCGACGAGCGCGCGCACGATCGACGCCGGCGGCCGCGTGATCGCCCCCGGCTTCATCGACCCGCACACGCACTTCGACGCGCAGCTCTGCTGGGATCCGCACGCGCAGCCGTCGCTCGAGCACGGCGTCACCGCGATCGTGCCCGGCAACTGCTCGCTGTCGCTCGCGCCGCTGCGCGCCGACCAGCGCGACGCGTTCATCAAGATGTTCCGCCAGATCGAGGAGATGCCGGCGGAAGACTTCGGCGTGGGCGTCGACTGGGCTTGGGGCGAGAGCTTCCCGGGCTGGACCGACTACCTCACGAAGAAGGGCCTCGGCATCCACGTGGCGCCGCTCGTCGGCCACAGCGTGCTGCGCATGTTCGTGATGGGCGCCGCCGCGCAGCAGCGCGTCGCGACGCCGGACGAGATCGCCGCGATGTGCCGCGTGCTGGACGAGTCGCTGGAAGGCGGCGCCGTCGGCCTCAGCACCTCGTTCGTGGACATGGACGAGAGCCTGCGCCCGGTGCCGAGCCGCTGGGGCCACGCCTCGGAGCTCGACGCGTTCTGCGCGGTGCTCGCGAAGCACGACAAGATCCTGCAGATCGTGCACGAGTTCTTCGACACCGAGCTCACGATCGCGCGCATCGACCAGCTCGCCGCGCTCTCGCTGAAGCACGGCATCACCACGACGCTCTCGCCGCTGTTCCACAACGAGGCTTTCCCCGACATGGTGCCGCGCGTGCTCGGGCGCGTGGAAGAGCAGTGGAAGCAGGGCGCGCGCGTGTGGCCGCAGGTGCAGACGCGGCCGATCGACATCAGCTTCACGCTCGGCACGCGCAGCCTGATCTACCTCGCGATGCCGACCTGGTACCAGATCTCGCTGCTGCCGAGCCGCGCCGCGAAGATCGCCGCCTTCAAGGACCCGGCGACGCGCGCGAAGCTCGTCGCCGAGGCGTCGCCGCAGCCGGGCGCGCCGGCGGTGCTGCAGCGCGACTTCAGCGACACGACGGTGCGCCAGGTGATGGACGCCCGTAACAAGTCGTTCGAGGGCCGCACGCTCGGCGACGTCGCCAAGGAGCTCGGCAAGAGCGTGCCCGACGCGATGATCGAGCTCGCGCTCAGCGAGGATCTCCACACCTGGTTCGGGCGCATCCACATCGGCCACCGCCAGGACGACGCCGTGGGCCAGATGCTCGCCCATCCCTACGTGCACGTCGGCGCGGGCGACGGCGGCGCGCACATCGGCGCCTTCGCGACCTACGGCGACACCGGGTACCTGTTCTCGCGCTTCGTGCGGAAGACCCACGCGCTGCGCCTCGAGGAGGCGGTCAAGAAGATCACCTCCGACCCGTGCGCGATCTGGGGTCTCGGGCAGCGCGGCCTGCTGCGCCGCGGCTTCGCGGCCGACGTGGTGGTGTTCGATCCCGAGACCATCGACCGCGGCCCCGAGATCGCGGTGAACGATCTCCCGAGCGGCGGGATGCGCTGGACGCGCCCGGCCGTGGGCGTGGACACGGTGGTCGTGGGCGGCGCGGTCGCCTACAGCGCGGCCGGCGGTTACACGGACGCGCGACGCGGCGAGATCGTCTCGAAGCGCTGAGCGAACGGAACGACGAATCGGCCGCGCGCGGCCTCGACCGGCGGGGGCGCGTGGCCTAAACAGCCGCGCGCCCCGCGGAGCGACCCGGGCGCGAACACGGAGACGACATGGCCCGCAGCAAGAACAAGCAGAAGCGCGTCCGGCACAAGCGCATCGTCCAGGCGAAGCACCGCACGGAACGCCGCAAGGCCGCCAAGAAGGCGGAGAAGAGCGCGCGCCGCTAGCGCGCGTCCGCCCCCGCGTCGGCCGGGTTCCTCGCGACGCCTGGGGCGGAGCCCGCCGCGGGGCGCCCGCGCGCCGGAGGTCGCCCCCGGTGAACGTGGCGTCCACCGAGCCGAACTCGGCGGCGCGCTGCTCCCACTTCGCCGCGCCGTTGCGACCCACGGCGCCGCCCTTCCCGAATTCCAGCGCAGCTGCGAGGGCGCCCAGCGAGGATGACCACGACGCGGCCGCGCGTCCCGTGACGACTCCGATCAGCGCGCTCGCATGCGGGACGTTCGCGCGGGATGACCGCGAAGGTCACCGGCGCAGCCGAGGACTCGAGATAAGTTGCCGGCGTCGGAGGTTCCTTGACGGTGGAGGCTTCGGGATGGACGAGCCGCTGGGCGCAGCCCGTCGTGCTCGCGCTCGCCGTCCTGGTCAGCGGCGCGCTCACGCTGTGGGCATACCGCCGCTTCGGGATCGCGGGCAGCCTCGTGCTCGTCGCGGCGTGGCTCGCCTTCCATCTCCTGGTGCGTGCGCGCCAGCGGCGGCTCGAGGCGAAGCTGCGCGCGTCGCTGGAACGGCTCTCGCCGGAGGAGCGCCTCGAGGCGATCCGCGCGCTACCGCCGGACCTTCGCGACGAGGTCCAGCGCACGCTCGCCGCGGAGCGGCGGCCGTGAGGCACGAACCGGAAACGCCCTGACGCGCGTCCAGGGCGCAGCGAGAGCGAGGAGAGTGCGATGTCGAGAGTGTTGAAGGAGTTCGCGCCGCGCCATCTGAGCGGAGGCAGCTTCGCGCGTGTGCTGATCTTCGCGTTCGGCGTGGGCGTGGTCGCGTTCCTGCTCCTGCGCTCCGGCAGCACCGGCCTCGGCCTCGTGCTCGGGGCCGGCGCGCTGGGCATCGCGGGTTGGGCGAATTCCATGCGCGAAGCGAAGCAGCCGCCGCTCGTGCTGCTCGACGACGCGATCCAGTTCAAGGACAAGAAGATCTACTTCCGAGACGTCACCGAGATCTCGGGACGTCCGGGCTCGGGTTACTTCGACGTCGAGATCCTCACCGGCCACGGCAAGCACTCGTTCAATCTGCTGGAGTACTCCGTCGCCGAAACGAGCGCGGACATGTTCGTCGACATCCTGCGCGACGCCTGGAAGGCCGCCCGAGCGGCGTGAGCCGAGCCCTTCGCGCGCGTCACACGACGCGGAGTCGCGTTCGGGGGCCGAGGCAAGCGAAACGCGCGCATCCCTACGCCGCGTTCGCCGCGACCTCGGCCTTGCCGCCCACGTCGCGCCAGTCCACCCGGCGCGTGAGCCACATGACCGCGGCCAGCGCCGCGAACAGGCCGAGCGTGCCCGCCAGCAGGGCGTAGTCCTCGTTGGTGAGCAGCACGTAGAGGTAGGCGTAGAGCGTCGTGACGATCGCGCCCACCACGCCGGCGCGCCCGGCGCTGCGCAGCACCGCCCAGGCGTAACCGCCGATCAGCCCGACGATGCCGCCGCTCGCGAGGCCGTAGGCGAGGCCGAAGCCGAGGTGCTCGGCGAGCGAGAGCTCGAGCAGGAAGAAGAGACAGAGCGCGGCGCCGACGAGCAGGTACTGCACCGAGTGCAGCGGCGCCTTCGCGAGCACTTCGAACAGCCAGAGCGTCGCGAAGGTGAGCGCGACGAACAGCACCGCGTACTTCGCGCTGCGCTCGGCCATGCGGTAGGCGTCCACCGGCGCGATCAGCCGCACGCCGAAGCTCGTCGGATCGGGCACCCGCGCGGGCGTCATCTCCTCCGGCATCGCATAGTCGTCGGCGCCGCCCGCCGCGGCGCGCGACGCGCCGCGCACGGGCTCATCGGCCGCGAGCCAGCTCTGCGGAAAGCCGCGCCCGAGCGAGGCGACGGTCCACTGCGCAGTGAAGCCCTGCGCGCTCACGCTGCGCTCGGCCGGGAGCCAGGCGCCGTGAAAGCTCGGGGACGCCCAGCTCGACGCGAGCTTCGCGGTGGTCTGCTCGCCGAGCGGCGCGATCGCGAGCGACTCGCTGCCGCGCGCCGCGAGCGCGATCGCGAACGAGCCGCCCGTCGCCGCGCGCGCGCCGAGCGGCACGTGGATTGCGGCGCTGTGCGGCTGCGCGCGCCCGCCGCCCGGCTCGAAGCCGAGCGCCTCTTTCCCCCACGCGAGCGACACCGCGTCGATCGCGCGCACCTCGCTCACGTCCACCACGAGCTCCGCGCGCTCCCACAGCACCTCGCTCGGCGTCACGCCGAGCGGCACGAAGTCCGGCGCCGCGAAGCGGCCCGCGAGCGTGAGCTTCGCGGCGTAGACGGGCACGTCGAAGATGCCGCGGCTCAGCGTCTTCGGGTCGAGCGTGCCCGAGACGTCGAGCGTCTCGGGCAGGAACACCGCGACGTCGCGGCGCTCGCGTTCGATCGTCTTGCCGTCTTCGATCGGCTCGCGCCAGCGCACGAGAAACGGCACCACGAGGCGCGGCCCCGCGATGCGCTGCGCGCCGCCCCAGCTCGCGGCGACGCCGCGCACCGCCTCGTCGCGGCGCGCGGTGCGCTCGGCGATCACGTCGCGGACCATGCCGATGGGGATCAGCAGCAAGAGCGCGAGGAACGAGAGCACGAGCAGGCGCAGACCCTGAGAGCTGCGCAGCGAAGCGAACGAGACGGCAGAGTGCACGGAGTCTCCTGTGCGCGGATGGACGCCGTCGTGGCGCCGCCGCAGCACGAAGGGACTCCGCGCTCGCGCGCGCGGTTCCTTGCCTTGTTATTGCGCGCGCGCTGCGCCGCGGCGCGCGCGCCGCGAACGGAGCGCGCGCGGGCGGCGTCTCAGGCGCGTCAGAAGCGCGAAGCGCTCAGCTTCACGTCGGCGTACTTCCACGCCTGCGCGAAGCCGTTCTCGACGAGCACGGCCTGCTCCGCCTTGCCTTGCGCGTGCAGCGCCTGGGCGAGGCCGTAGAGCGCCCAGCCGTTCTTCGGGTGCTGCGCGAGATCCGCCAGGTAGACGGCCTCGGCGTCGGCGGCGCGACCGGCCTGGAGCAGCGCGGCGCCCAATGCCTGGCGCGTCGGCATGAACCACGGCGGCGGCTCGGTGTAGGTGAGCCCGTCCTGCTGCGCGACCGCCGACTCGAGCGCGGCGATCGCGTCGGCGGTGTCGCCCTGGGCCGCGGCGAGCTCGCCCTCGAGCTGCACGCCCGCGAGCTGGAGCAGCGTCGCCGTGGTGGTCGAGCCGCCGTTCGCGGTGAGCTTCTCGGCGCGTGGGTCGAGGGAGGCGTCGCGCAGCGCCTCGAGCTCGGCCTTCGCCTCGGCGGCGCGGCCGAGGCGCGCGAACGCCATGCCGCGCGCGAAGTGCCAGATGCCGCCGAGGTAGACGCGCTCCGGCGCAGGCGCGGGCTCGGCGAGCACGGCGTCCCACTTGCCGAAGCGCACCATCATGAGGAGCGGCAACGTCAGGAAGTCCTCCACGGGGGGGAACATCTCGACCTTGTCCTTCACCGACGCCGCGAGCCGCCGCGCCTCGGCGACCGCGCGCTCGCTCTCGCCCTGCGCCGCCGCCGAGACCGTGATGAAGTGAACGTTGTGCGGGTAGTAGAGCGCCCCGTAAACCGGGTAGCTGCTCGGCCCGCACAAGGCGAAGAGCGACTCGTCGGACTGCGCGCCGGCGATGTTCGCCGTCACGGCGTCCTGATAACGCCCGACGCGCCAATAGATGTGGCTCGGCATGTGCACGAGGTGCCCGGCGGCGGGCGCGAGGTGCAGCAGCCGGTCCGCGGCGGCCTCTGCCTTCTCGGGCGCGGGCAGCTCCTGCAGGTGGATCCAGTAGTGCAGCGCGCCGAGGTGCTCGGGCTCGCGCGCCATCGCGAACTCGAGGAACTCCACGACCTTCGGCGTGAGCTCGCGCGGCTGGAGCTTCTCGTCCCAGTAATTCCACGGCGTGGTGTCCATGATCGCTTCGGCCGCGAGCACGGCGACGTCCACGTTCTCGGGATGCTTCGCGCGCAGCGCGATCATCGCGCCCGCGTAGGCGCGATCGAGCGCGGCGCGCTCGGCCGGGGCGTCGGCCGCGTAACGGGTCGCGAGCGCCGCGATCAGATCCTGCTCGAGGGGGCTCGCGTGCTTCGCGCGGGCCTGCGCCTCCTGCAGCGCCACCCACGCCGCCTTCGCGCCTTCCTCGCCCATGGGCATGTTGATGTTCGGCCCGTGCGCGAGCGCGATGCCCCACGAGCAGATCGCGCAGCTCGGATCGAGCTTCGCCGCGTAGGCGAAGTCGCGGATCGCCTTCGCGTGGTTGAAGCCGTAGGCCTGCGCGAGGCCCTGGTCGAAGTAGCGCTGCGCGAGCGGCACCGTCGTCGAGATCGCGAAGTGGTGCTTGCCCATGTCGAGCAGCGGCGGCGCGTCCGCAGGCAATGCGGCCTCGCGCGCAGCGGCGGGCGCGTCGCCCGATCCGCCCGAGCCGGTGCAGGCGAGCGCCGCGAGCAGCGCCGCGGTCAGCAGACGATTCGATGCGTGCGGGATGCGATTGCGCATGTCGTGTCCCTCCTGGCTGCCCACCATCCTTACATACGTTGCGCGCGGCCTGGCGGCTCTCGCCATGGCTCGTTTCCGGCGCCGGCCGCGGGCGGACCGAATGGTCGGGTCGCGCGCGCCCGGGCCCTTTTTTCGCACGCTCGGCTCGGCCACCATACGCGCCCATGAGCACGCCCAACGCCTCTTCTCAGCACATCGTCGCCGTGATCGGCGGCGCGACCGCCGGCGCCGAGGTCGCGAGCCGCCTCGCCGAAGCCGGCATCCGCGTCGTCGTCTTCGAGATGAATCCGCGCCCCTACGGGAAGATCGAGGACGGCCTGCCGCGCTGGCACCACGGCCTGCGGCACAAGGAGTACGAGACCGTCGGCGAGAAGCTCTCGCACGCCGGCGTCGAGTTCGTGCCCAACACGAAGATCGGCCGCGACGTCGCCTTCGAGGCGCTCGCACGCGAGTGGGGCTTCTCCGCCGTGATCCTCGCCAACGGCGCGTGGCGCGATCGGCCGCTGCCGGTGGACGGCGCCGAGCAGTACGTCGGCAAGGGCCTGATCTACCAGAACCCGTTCATCATCTGGTTCAACCACTTCGAGGAGAAGGGCTACGCGGGCGAGCAGTACGAGCCGGCCGACGGCGCGCTGATCGTCGGCGGCGGCCTCGCCTCGATCGACGTCGCCAAGGTGCACATGCTCGAGACGACGCGCGCGAAGCTGCGCGCGCGCGGCATCGCGCAGGACATGATCGAGCTCGAGGTGAAGGGCATCCCGAAATCCCTCGAGAAGCACGGCCTCAAGTTCGAGGACCTCGGACTCACGGGCTGCACCCTCTTCTATCGCCGCCGCCCCGAGGACATGCCGCTCGCGGAGATCCCCGACGACGCCGATGAGAAGCGCAAGGAGAAGATCCTCGGCGCGCGGAAGCGCCTGCTCGAGAAGGCGCAGGAGAAGTACGGCTTCCACGTCGAGGCGCTCGCGGCGCCGGAGGCGCTCGTCGTCGAGAACGGGCGCGTGGTGGGCCTGAAGCTGCGCCGCACCAAGTTCGAGGGCACGAAGCTCGTGACCACGGACGAGGTGTTCGAGCGCCGCGGCCCCTACGTGATCAGCTCGATCGGCAGCATTCCCGAGCCGATCCCGGGCATCGCCACGAAGGGCGAGCTGTTCGCGTTCACCGACTGGGAGATCGGGCGCCTCGACGGCTACCCCACCGTGTTCTCGGTGGGCAATGTGGTCACGGGCAAGGGCAACATCGTCGCGTCTCGAAAGCATGCCTCCGAGGTGTACGAGGCGGCGCTCGCCTCGTTCCTCGGCGTGAACGAGGACGGGCACGAGGCCGAAGCGAAGCTCGCGGGCGCCGTCGCCAGTGCGGCGGGCGCGCAGGCGGCGAAGATCGTGGCGGAGATCGGCAAGGCGGCGCCGCCGCCGGCCGCGACGGTCGAGGCGATTCTCGGGAAGGTGCGGGAGCGGCAGCGGGCGGTGGGGTACACCGGGGACTTCAAGAGCTGGATCGAGAGGGTGACGCCGGCGGACATCGCCTAGGCCGGAGTGGTTGATGCGGGC
>CAZCTH010000014.1:10147-63145 GCA_964501435.1 uncultured Spirochaetales bacterium
GGCCCCGCCGCCGCGGCTCTTGCTCGTTTCGTGTCGCGGTCGTGTCGTCGTCGCGGACACTTTGGGTGGGGGGGGCGCGGATCGGCGCGGCTTTCAGCCGCGCCTCCCGCGCGCTGCGCGTGCTCGCGAGTTGGTTGCGTTGGCGTGTGGGGAGTTGACGCGCAGCGCTTTCATTTCGAGGATTCGCGGATTGCGCGAAGCGTGAGACGCGCGTGCGAATACCGACGGAGTGAGAACTGTGCGACTCAAGTACGGGAACAATCCGCATCAGAGCTTTGCGACGATCGAGCCGCTGGATGCGGGGCGGGTGCCGATTCGGGTGCTGAATGGGACGCCCAGCTTCATCAACTTCCTGGATGCGCTGAACGCGTGGCAGCTCGTGAGCGAGGCGCGCGTCGCGACGGGGCTCACGGCGGCGGCCTCGTTCAAGCACGTTTCACCGGCGGGCGCGGCAGTGGCCGTGCCGCTCGAGCCCGCGCTGGCGCGGGCCTACGAGGTGGAGGGCAAGGAGCTGACGCCGGCGGCGCTCGCCTACGTGCGCGCGCGCGGCGCCGATCCGAAGTGCTCGTTCGGCGACTTCGCGGCGCTCTCGGACGTGGTGGACGTCGCGACCGCCGAGTTCCTGAAGGGCGTCGTCTCCGACGGCATCGTCGCGCCGGGCTTCGAGCCCGCGGCGCTCGAGATCCTGAAGCAGAAGAAGAACGGCTCGTTCATCGTGATCGAGGCCGACGCCGCGTTCGCGCCGCCGAAGCGCGAGAGCCGCGAGATCTTTGGCATGCAGATGGTGCAGGACCGCAACGACCACCCCATCACGGAAGCGGAGCTGAAGGACGTGGTGTGCGGCGCGCTCACGCCCGAGGCGCGGCGCGACCTGCTGCTCGGCCTCGTCGCGATCAAGTACACGCAGTCGAACTCGGTGGGCTACGCGCTCGGCGGCCAGATGATCGGCATCGGCGCCGGCCAGCAGTCGCGCGTCGACTGCACGAAGCTCGCGGGCGCGAAGGCCGACCTGTGGTGGCTCGGCACGCACCCGAAGGTGCTCGGCCTGCGCTTCCAGAAGGGCGTCAAGAAGCAGGACCGCATCAACTGGCGCGTGCGCTTCATCGAGGGCGACCTGACGCGCTTCGAGGAGCAGGCGCTGCGCGAGGCGCTCGGTGGCCCGTTCGACCCGCTCACGGAGGGCGAGCGCAAGGCGTGGATCCAGCAGCTGCGCGGCGTCTCGCTGGTGAGCGACGGCTTCATCCCGTTCCGCGACAACATCGACCACGCCTCGAAGCACGGCGTCGCGTTCATCGCAGAGCCCGGCGGCTCGACGCGAGACCAGGACGTCGAGGACGCCTGCCGCGAGTACGGCATCGCGCTCGTGCACACGAAGCTGCGCCTGTTCCATCACTGAGCGCGCCGGTGGCGCAGCTCTACGACCGGATCGGCGTCGGCTATCGCGCGCTCCGCGTGCCCGATCCGCGCATCGCCGCGGCGATCGATGCGGCGCTCGGAGACGCGGCGAGTGTCGCGAACGTAGGCGCGGGCGCGGGCTCCTACGAACCGCGCGACCGCCGCGTGATCGCGATCGAGCCCGCGCTGACGATGATCCGCCAGCGGGCGCCGGACGCCGCGCCGGTCGTGTGCGCGAGCGCGACGGCGCTCCCGCTCCGCGCTGGGTGCGTCGACGCGGCGCTCGCCGTGCTCACCGTCCACCACTGGCCCGACCGCGCGCGCGGGCTCGCGGAGCTGCGGCGCGTCGCGCGGCGGCGCGTCGTGATCCTCACCCACGAGCACCTCGACGCGTTCTGGCTCGGCGACTACTTCCCGGGCATTCGCCGGATCGACCGCGAGATCTTCCCGACGCGCGCCGACCATGAGCGCGCGCTCGGTCCGGTGCGCGTGAGCGCGGTCCCGATCCCGCACGACTGCAGCGACGGGTTCCTGGGCGCGTATTGGCGCCGGCCGCACGCCTATCTCGACCCCGCGGTGCGCCGCGCGATCTCCTCGTTCGCGAAGCTCGACGAGGCCGAGGTGCGGGACGGCCTCGCGCGCCTGCGCGCGGACCTCGACTCCGGCGCGTGGCGGCTCCGGAACGCGGACTTGTTGGAGCGCGAGACGCTCGACTTCGGCTACCGGCTCGTGGTGGCGGAGCTGGGCGGATAGCGCCGCCTCAGCCCCGCGCGAGCGCCGCGTAGGCGTCGTCGATCGCCTTCGCGCGCGCTCCGAACGCGGCGCGGGCGTCGGCGTGGGTGAGGATGTAGGCGGCATCCTCCTGGATGCCGCGCAGCACGAGCTCGCCGACGCGCGTCGGGTCGAGACCCTGGGCGACCGCGGGCTTCAGCACGCCCAGCAGCGCGGCGGGCGGCGCGGCGGCGCCGCTCGCGAGCTCGACGGGCCGATTGCGCGCGGCTTCGAGGATCTTGGTGTTGACGACGCCGGGGCACAGCACCGACACGCCGATCTGCTCGGGCGCGAGCTCGAGGCGCAGCGTCTCGCTGTAGGCGACGACGGCGTACTTGCTCGCGGTGTAGACGCCGAGCCCAGGCGCGGCGGAGAGGCCCTGCGTCGAGGCCGTGTTGACGATGTGCCCGCCGCCCTGCGCGCGAATGTGCGGCAGGAACGCGCCGACGCCGTTGACCGCGCCCATCAGGTTCACGCCCATCACCCAGCGCCAGTCTTCGGCGGTGGCTTCGGCGAGCGGGCCGAGCACGACCACGCCGGCGTTGTTGCAGAGGATGTCGACGCGCCCGTAGTTCTCGATCACGCGCTGCGCCGCGGCGTCGAGCGAGTAGCGGCTCGAGACGTCGGCGGGGATGCCGACCACGTCGCCGCCGACATCGCGCACGGAGGCCTCGGCGGGCGCGAGGGCGCGCTCCTCGAGGTCGAGCAGCGCGATGCGCGCGCCCGCGCGGGCCAGCGTCTTCGCGATGCCGAGGCCGATTCCGCTCGCGCCCCCCGTAACAACCGCCACCTTGTCGCGCAGATCCTTCATCGCCACCCCCCGAAGCGGTTCCGACTCCCGAGCCGCGCGCCCCCGGCGCTCGCGGACAGCTTGCGCGTTCCGGGGCGAGTCGGTCAAGCGCGCTCTACGCTGCGCGCTCCCTGTGAGAGGATCGTCGTGCGCGTCCTGAAGCTGCTCCTGGCCGGTTTCGCCCTGATCGCTGCGGGCCTCTTCGCCGCGTGGGTCATCACCGCGCCGGCCGGCCCCTCTTCGCTCAGCGCGAGCGCCGAGCGCCTGCGCGCCGGCCCCCACGCCGTCGGCGAAGTCGATCGCACCTTCGTGGACGCGTCGCGGCCGACGCCGGCCCACGGCGACTTCTCAGGGGCCGCTGCGCGGACGCTCGAGGCGACGCTCTGGTTCCCGGAGGACGCGGACGGCGCGCATCCGCTCGTGGTCTACAGCCACGGCTTCATGTCGATGCGCAGCGAAGCGGAGCGCTACGCGGCCGATCTCGCGAGCCACGGCTTCGTGGTGGTCGCTGCCGACTACCCGGCCACGAACTTCCGCGCGCCCGGGGGCCCGAACATCGCCGACGCCACGAGCCAGCCCGGCGACGTCGCCTTCCTGATCGACGCCGTCACCGGCTGGAGCGAGGCCGAGCGCCCGTTCCGCGGCACGATCGACGCGGAGCGCATCGGCGCCGCCGGGCTCTCGCTCGGCGGCTTCACGACCACGGTCGCCGCCTTCCACCCGACGCTACGCGACCCGCGCATCGCCGCCGCGGTGTCGATCGCGGGCCCGAGCGCGATGTTCGCGCCGGCGTTCTTCGCGAACGCCGACGTGCCCTTCCTGATGATCGCCGGCGACGTGGACGCGATCGTCGACTACGCGGCGAACGCCGCCCCGATCCCGCGCAAGCTCGCCCACGGCGGCGCGCTGCTCACGCTCGCGGGCGGCACGCACACGGGCTTCTCGCCGGCGGGCGACGGCGTGCTGCGCGTGTTCGGCAACCCCGACCGCATCGGCTGCTTCGCGCTCACGCGCACCCTGAAGGTGAAGAGCGGCGAGACGCCGTTCGTCGGCCTCGGCGGCCCGGAGCAAGGCGTGATCGCGCAGCCCGAGCTGCCGCTGCCGTGCGCGAAGGGCGCGCCCGCGGAGGCGCTCGCGCCGGGGCGCCAGCTGATGATCACCACCGCGGCGCTGCGCGCATTCTTCGAGAGCGTGTGGGCCGAGGACGAGGCGGTGCGCGCGAAGAGCGCCGCGTTCCTCGCCGAATCGCTCGCGCGGGACTTCTCCGAAGCGCGCTACGAGGCGATCGCGCCGCTGCCGCCGAGCCGCGAGCCGGTCCTGCGCGAGGCGCCCGTGGCGCCGGGCGCGCCGAGCGCGGAGCCGGTGCCCGTGCCGACCGCGACGCCGGACGCGAGCGCCTTCGAGGTCGAAGCGCCGCCCCTCGAGCTCGGCGCCCCGCGCTCCTAGGCGCTCGCCGGCGTGCGCGGCTCGAGCCCCGCGGCGCGGTAGATCGCGTCGATCGCGGCCATGTTCTTCACCGCGTCGTCCGCGCTGGTGGGGAACGGCGCGCCCTCCCGCACCGCGCGCACGAACGCGGCGAGCTGGTGCCCGTAGCTCGTGCCGTCCTTCACCTGCTCGTGTCGCTTGCCGCGCTCGCTCTTCACCGTCAGGCGGTGGAAGAATTGCGGCAGCACGGGGTTCAGCACGCGCAGCTCGCCGCGCGTGCCGACCGCGCGCGCCGAGACGCCGAGCAGCCGCCACGAGAGCATCGAGCAGACGATGCGGCCGGTCGCGCCGCTCGGGAATGCGAGCTCGGCCTCCATCGCGCGGTCCACCCCGGGCGACGAGAGCTTCGCGCGCGCCGAGACGACGCGCGGCTCTTCGCCCGCCAGCGCGCGCACGATCGACACCGTATAACAACCCATGTCCATCGCCGCGCCGCCGGCGAGGTCGGCGCGGTAGCGGATGTCGCCGGGCTTCAGCAGCGGCGCGCACAGGCTCGCCTCCACGCGTCGCAGATCGCCGAGCTCTCCGCTCGCGAGGATCTCGAGCATGCGCGCGGCCAGCGGGTGGTAGCGCCAGTGGAACGCCTCCATCACGACGAGCCCGGACGCGCGCGCGGCGTCGGCGACGCGCTGCGCCTCCGCCGCGTTGGCGGTGAAGGGCTTCTCGCACAGGACGTGCTTGCCGGCCTCGAGCGCGCGCAGCGTCCAGAGCCCGTGGTGCGAGTTCGGCAGCGGGTTGTAGACCGCCTCGACCTGCGGGTCGGCGAGCAAGGCCTCGTAGCTCCGGTGCACGCGCGCGACGCCATGCCGCGCCGCGAAGCGCCGCGCCTTCTCTTCGTCGCGCGCTGCGACGGCGACCACCTCGGCCCCGGCGCTGGCGCGTGCCGGCTGGATCAGGGCGAGCGGCGCGATGCTCGCCGCGCCCAGGATCCCGATGCGTAGCCGCGTGCCCGTGGTGCTCATGCGCATGCTCTCGATCGAGTGTGTGGGGGCCGGCACTGGCCACTCCCATCTTCACATGAACGACACCGAATCCTCACCGAGAGCCCACGCCGCTCCGTGTTTTCCTGCGTGACCCTTGGCGGCTCGGGAGGGGGCGCATGAGCCAAGACGACCGGAGCGACGACCCCGCGCGAGCCGAGCTCGCGGCGCTCCTGCCCCTGCGCGACACCATCGCCCGTCGCGCCAGCGCCCTCCGCGAGCAGCTGCCCGAGGCCGAGCCGCAGCGACGTGAACGGCTCTACTCCCGCGCGCTGCGCTGCGACCGAGTGATGCGCCTGCTCGATACCCGCATCCGGCTTGCCGCCGAGGTGCTGGCGAGCGGCCGGATCGCCCCCGTCGCGACGAGTGCGCGCAGGGCCTCCTGAGCGGGCGCCCCGCCGCGCATCCACAACACAACGCAATCCGTTCTTCGCACGCCCGCCGCGGGAACGCGACACGCCAGCCCGATGCTCATCTCGAAACGCGAGGTAGAGCATGGAATCTCCCGTCTTCCTGGTCGGGGCCGAGCGTTCCGGAACCACGCTGCTGCGGCTCATGCTGGACGGCCACCCGCAGATCGCGTGGCCCTGTGAATTCGACTACGCGCTCGAGTGGCCCGAGCCCACGTCGGGCGAGTGGCCCGATCTCGTCGATTTCTGGGGCGCGCTCGCCGAGAACCGCCAGGCCCGGCAGGCGCAGGTCTCCATCGACGCGAGCCTCGCCTTTCCCGACCTCGTGCGGTCGCTCTTCGAGCAGCTCGGGCGGCGCACGTCCAAGCCGATCGTGGGCGTCACCGTGCACCGCCACTTCGAGCGGCTGCTGCGCCTCTGGGCGAACGCGCGCTTCGTCTACCTGCTGCGCGATGGCCGCGACGTCTCGCGCTCGCACGTCGAGATGGGCTGGGCGGGCAACGTGTGGGCCGCGGCGCCGGTGTGGCGCGAGGCGGAGCGCGAGTGGCGGCGCGTGTCGACGTTCGTTCCGCGCGAGAACCGCATCGAGCTGCGCTACGAGGATCTCGTGCGCGACCCGCAGGGCCAGCTCACCCGGCTGTGCGCGTTCCTCGACCTGCCCTACGCGCCGGAAATGCTCGAGTACCCGGCGCGCTCGACCTACGAGGCGCCGGACCCGCGCGTGGCAGAGCGCTGGCGCGAGAAGCTGAGCGCGCGCGAGCTTTCGTGGCTCGAGCGCGAGATCGGCGACGACCTGCGCACGCGCGGCTACGCGCCGAGCCCCGTGCGGCCGGCCTGGATTCCCGCGCCGCGGCGCGCCGCGCTCCGGCTCGGCGACCGCGTCGGCCGCCTGCGCTTCCGCATGCACCGCTACGGCGCTCGGCTCTGGATGCAGCACCAGCTCGCGCGCCGCTTCCGGCTGGCGTCCTTCGCCCGAGCGGCGGCGCTTCAGATGCAGCGGATCGACGCGCTTTCCCTGAAGTAGGCCGCGCGGCTCAGCGGCGCGCGATCGCGTCGAGCAGCACGCCTTCGCGCAGGCCCCAGTCGCACACCGCGACCTCGCGCAGGCCGAGCGCGCGAAGGATCGCCTGCACGATCAGCGCGCCGGTCGGCAGCAGATCCGAGCGGCGCGCCGACATGCCGCGCATGCGCTGGCGGCCCGCGTGGCTCGAGCTCGCGAGGCGCGCGACGAGCGCGTCCACCTCGCTGCGGCGCAGGCGCGCGTCGAGCGGAATGCGGTCGGTGTCCTCGTCGAGGCCGTTGGCGAGCCGGTAGAGCGCGCGCACGGTGCCGCCGATGGCGACCGCGCGCTCCGGCGCGAAGCGCTCCACGCGATCCCGCAGCCCCGCGAGGGTCTCCTCGACGCGTTCGGAGATCGCCGCCTGCTGCGCTTCGGTCAGCGGGTCGTCGCGGCCGAGCTCCTGGTGCAGGCGGACGCCGCCGAGCGGGAACGAGCGCTCCCAGCGCACCTCGTCGCCCACACCCGCCGCGATCTCGAGGCTGCCGCCGCCGAGATCGAGGCCGAGCGCGCGCGCGTCGCCGAGCTTCATGCGCTGCCCGATCGCGCGGAAAATCAGGCGCGCTTCCTCCTCTCCCGACAGCAAGCGTACGCGTTCGCCGAGTGCTTCGGAGAGCCGCTGCACGATCTCGCGCCCGTTGCTCGCATCGCGCAGCGCCGCGGTCGCGACGGCGATGATGCGCTCCGCTCCGGCCTCCCGTGCGTCGCGCCTCATCTGCTCCACCGTGTCGATGGCGGTCTCGGCGGCCGAGCGCGTGATCTTGCCGCCGTCCGAGATGAGCGCCCCGAGCCGCAGCATCACGCGCTCGCGGCCGACGCGATGGATCGTTCCGCCCGGCTCGGCGTCGGCGACCAGCAGGTGGAACGAGGACGAGCCGAGGTCGAGCACCGCGAGGCGCCGCGCGCGCGGGCCGCCGACCTGCTCGCTCGGCGCGCCGCTCGGGTCGCGGGGCAGCCAGTAGGTGGCGCGGCGCGCGCCGTCGGCCTGGCTCTCGACCCGCCAGAACGAGCCCTTCTCGCAGTCGATCGCGCTCGGCCGCACGCCGTCGGCGTCGAGCGAGGCGACCAGCGGCGGCAGCAGGTCGCCATGGCTGCAGATCACGGCCGGCTCCCGGCCGAGGGACGCGATCAGCAGCGCCGCGCCGTCGAGCGTGGCGCCCTCGGCGAGGCGGGCATCCTGCTCGATGCGCAGCCCGGTCGCGCGGGCGAGCGGCACGAGCGTCTGCACGCAGCGCACGTGGGGCGAGGAGATCAGGCGCCGCGGGTGCTCTTCGGAGATCGCCGTCGCGATCGCCTCCGCCTGGAGGTCGCCCGCCGGCGTCAGCGGCCGGAGCTCGTCGTCCTCCCGCCAGCGCGAGCGGCTGTACGCCTTCGCGTGGCGCACGAGGAACAGCTTGATCGGGGGCGCGGGCATGTCGGACAGTTTCTCGGCGAGACGCGCCCGTTCGTCAACGAGCGTCCCGCGATCTCGCCGCCGCCTGGAGCGTCCGTTGCAGGCTCGTCCCGGTGCGGCGCGGCACGCGGCTCCACACGCCGTCCTGGTCGAGCTCCCAGGCATGGTCGTCGTCGCGCCGCGCGGCGTCGATCAGCGCCTCGAGCCGTGCCTGGTGCGCCGGCGCAGTGATCGGCACCAGCGCTTCGACGCGCTGGGAGAGATTGCGGGTCATGAGATCCGCCGAGCCGATGAAGTAGCGGTAGCCGCGCCGCGCGGAGCCGAACCGGAACACGCGCGAGTGCTCGAGGTAGCGGCCGAGGATCGAGCGCACCGTGACGCGCTCCGAGAGCCCGAGCACGCCCGGCCGCAGGCAGCAGATGCCGCGCACGAACAGCTCGACGCGCACGCCGGCGCGCGAGGCTTCGCACAGCGCGTCGATCATCTCCGGGTCCTGGATGCCGTTCACCTTCACGACCACGTGCCCGTCGGGCTCGCGCGTCTCGGCCTCGAGCATCTCGGTGAGCCGCGCGCGCAGCGTATGGGGCGCGGCGATCAGCCGGTCGTAGGCGGGCGCGCGCGAGAGGCCCGTCAGGTAGTTGAAGAGCGCCGCGACGTCGCGGCCGATCTCGGGCGAGGACGTGAACAGGCCGATGTCTTCGTAGCTGCGCGCGGTGACCGGGTTGTAGTTGCCGGTGCCGATGTGGCTGTAGCGGCGCAGGCCGTCGGCCTCCTGGCGCACGACGAGCGCGAGCTTGGCGTGGGTCTTCAGGCCGATCACGCCGTAGACGACGTGCGCGCCCGCGCGTTCGAGCAGCTGCGCGCGCTCGATGTTCGCCTGCTCGTCGAAGCGCGCGCGCAATTCCACCACCACCGCGACCTGCTTGCCCGCCTGCGCGGCGTGGCAGAGCGCGAGCACGACGGGGTTCTCGCGGCCCGAGGTGCGATAGAGCGTGTGCTTGATCGCGAGCACTTGGGGATCGCGCGCCGCCTGCCAGACGAACTCCTCGACCGAGCCGCGGAACGACTCGTACGGGTGGTGAACGAGCACGTCCTCGCGGCGCAGCACTTCGAACACGTCGGCGGAGCGGTCGGCCTCTTCGCCGCGCAGCGCCGGCGGCTGCACGGGCACCTCCGGGGCGAACTTCAGCTCGGGGCGCGGGAGGTCGTGCAGCTCCCACAGGTCGCCGAGGTCCGTGAGGCCGTCGAACTCGTACTCGTCCTCGCTGCGCAGCTCGAGGTTCTCGCGGAGCAGCGCGCGCATGCTCTCGGGCATCGCGCGCTCGACCTCGAGCCGCACCGGGTGATTCATGCGCAGGCGGCGCTGCAGGCCCTCGGCCACCGCTTCGAGCAGGTCGTCCGCCTCGCCCTCGTCGAGCTCGAGGTCCGCGTCGAGCGTCACGCGGAACGGATGGTGCTCGAGGATGCGCATGCCGTGGAAGAGCTGATCGAGCTTCGCGCCGATCAGCTCCTCGATCGGCAGCAGCGGCTCGTCCGCGCCGAGCTTCACGAAGCGGGACAGCATCGGCGGCACCTTCACGCGCGCGAAGGCGATGCTCTTGTCGTCCGGGTTCTCGAGCCACACGCCGAGGTTCAGCGAGAGGTTCGAGATCGCGGGAAACGGGTGTGCGCGGTCGACGGAGAGCGGCGTCAGTACGGGCTCGACGTGGCTCGTGAAGTACTCGCTCGCGGCGGCGCGCGCGCCCTCGCCGAGGTCCTTCCAGGTCGCGATGCGGATGCCGTGCTGGACCAGCTGCGGCGCGAGCTCGCCCGCGAGCAGCGCGTGCTGCCGCGCGAGCAAGGCGAGGGTGCGGATGCGGATCTCCGCGCACTGTTGCGCGGCGTCGCGGCCGTCGGCGGTGCGCGCGGCCACCCGCGCGCGCAGCTGCTCGTGCAGGGCGCCGACGCGCACCTGGAAGAACTCGTCCAGATTCGTGCTGAAGATCGCGGCGAACTTCACGCGCTCGAGCAGCGGCAAGGTGGCGTCTTCGGCGAGGGCGAGCACGCGCGCGTCGAAGTCGAGCCACGACAGCTCGCGGTTCAGGTAGCGGCCCGGGCCGAAGGAGCGAACCGTGGCGTCGTCACCGAGGGGCATGGTGCGGGGAAGTTAGGCGCCGAACGTCGGATCGCGCAGCGCCTCGCACGGCGAGCGTTCGGTGAAGTCGCGGTGACGGAAGTGTGAAGACCCGCCTCAGCCGTCCAGGAAGCTGCGCAGCTTCACGCGCAGCGAGCGCCGCTCGGCGCGCTGGATCGCGAACTCGTAGCTCGCCACGAGCCCGAGCGTCTCGCTGCGCCAGCTGCCCCGCTCTGCCTCGGTCCGGCCGCGCCGCGCGAAGCTCTCCGCGAGCGCCCGGCTCGCGAGCAGCCGCCGGATCGGCTCGAGCGCGCCCTTCGGCTCGTTCGGCTCGTAGAGGAAGCCGGTCTCGTCGTGCCGCACGACGTCGCGGATGCCGCCGGCGTCGGCCCCGACGACGGGCAAGCCCGAGGCCATCGCCTCGAGCGCGACGAAGCCGAGCGTCTCGGTGGTGGACGGCATCACGAACACGTCCGCGCTGGCGTAGGCCTCGGCGAGCGCTTCGCCAGCGAGGAAGCCCGCGAACGTCACGTCCATGCCGCGGTACGTGCGCTCGAGTCGCGCGCGCTCGGGGCCGTCGCCCACGAAGGCGAGCTGCACGCCGGGCAGCTCTTCGAGCACGGGCGCGAGCGAGTGCAGGTTCTTCTCCGCAGCTAGCCGGCCGACGGCCAAGAGGAGCGGGCGGTCGACTCGACCGCCCGCTAGGCGCTCGCGCATCGCCAGGGAGCGCTTCCGCGGATGGAAGCGCTCGGGGTCGACGCCGCCGCGCCAGAGGCCCGTGATGCGGAAGCCGCGCGCCACGAGGTCGTCGCGCGTGCTCCGCGAGGGAACGAGGTTCAGCTCCGCGAGCGCATGCGCCGCGCGCAGCAGGCGCCACGCCGGCGCCTCGAGCTCCGGGTAGCCGTAGTTGCGCGCGTAGCTCGGCAGCGCGGTGTGGTACGACGCGACCGTCGGAATGGCGAGCGCGCGCGCCGCGAGCAGCCCGTAGAAGCCGACCGCGACGGGGCCGACCGCGTGCAGCACGTGCGGCCGGAAGCGCGCGAGCTCGCGGACGATGCGCGGGTCGGGCACGCCGACCACCACGTCGGGGTACAGCGGGAAGCGCGCGCCGGGCACGGCGAGCAGCCGCTCGCCGTCGCACACCGGCTCGGCGGGCGCCGGCGCGATCGTCAGCACCTCGTGCCCGAGGGCGGTCAGCTCGCGAATGGTGTGGGTCAGCCGGTTCGAGATGCCGTCGATCTTCGGCGCGTGGACCTCGGTCGCGATCGCGATGCGCATCCGTTCTCCCTGTTTGTTGGGAGCAGGATCGTCAGCGAAAACGGCGCTCGCGTGGCTCGGCGTCGACCGCGGCGTGAAAGTACGGGAGCGGGAGCGCGGCGGTGCCGTGGCGCCCGCATGGCGAGGCGACGCTTCGCGGCGGGCTAAGGCAGGTTGCTCGCGCTCTTCGCGCGGGGAGCTGCCGGGAAGTTGCGCTCCACCGACTGCGCGAGCTCCGCGGCGGTCTCGGGGGTCCACGGCCGCTCGAAGAGCAGGCGCCCTTCCGCCGTATGCAGGCTCACGATGGGCGCGTCGATTTTTCCGACCAGCGCTTCCGTGTAGCCGGGCACCAGGTAGTCGTACACGTAGGCGATCTTCCAGCCGAGCGCAGCGAGGCGCGTCCCGAAGGTGTCGCCGTTCACGAGACGCTGCGGGAAGAGCACGGTCGCCACGCCATCGTGAGACTGCAGCGGGGCGAGCGACTTCGCGATCGCCTCGAACTCCTCGCCTTCGGGGTCCGCGAACACGGCGAGAAACCCGCGCCGCGCGGTCGAATCCCCGAACGGGACGCGCCCGATCCCGAGTGCATCGCCGTTCAGGCGCGGACCGATCGCCAGCGCGAGGTTCGGAGCCATCTTGGTGAGCGCACCCGTGCGAACGGCGTTCGCCGCGTCGACCACGTTCGTGATTCCCACCGGCACGGTTCGCACGCCGTCGCGACCGAAATCGATGCGGAGCCGGCCCTTCTCCTCGACGCGAATCAACACGCCTTCGGATTCCAGCGGGAGGTTCGACGCCATGTCGCGGCCCGTCAGCTTCACGCGATAGGGCCAGAAGCGCTCGCTCTCGAGCAGGTTGGCCTCGGTCACGGGCGGCGCGCCGTCGTCCCGGGCGACGTGCGGCGGGAGCGATCCGGCGTCGCGGAATGCGTCTTGCCCGCGCGCGATGCTCGAGACGGCGAGCGAAGCGACGACCAACAGTGCGAAGGGTCGAAACATCGTGACTCCTCGGGAATCGGGTCTCGCTCGACGAGAAAGGGGCCGCCACCGATGCCGGTGGCGGCCCCGAGAAGCACAGGGCCTTGGGCCCTGTTAGGCCCGGCGTCGGCCGCCGAGGAAGGCGAGCCCGCCGAGCCCGAGGGCCAGCAGACCGGCCGTCGCCGGCTCCGGGACCGCGGCGAGGTTCGCCGAGATGCCGACGTTGTCGATCTGGGCGCCGTTACCGCTGAAGGTCAAGCGGAAGAAGCCCGTGCCCGACGTGCCCGGCGCAGCCGCGAAGCTGTACAGGGTGTCGGTGCCCGTCAGGCTCGCCGTACCGACGGAGGCGTACGCCGTGCCGTCGGTGGAGAACTCGACGCTGATCGTCCGGCCCGCGACGTCCGTGCGCGCACCGAAGGCGATGCTCCAGTTCGAGCCGGTCTGGCCCGCACCGGGCGTGCCGGAGAACACGACCGAGACCGAAGCGAAGGACTGCATGCGATTGAGGTTCGCCTCGATCGCGCCCTGCGCCGTCTGGATCGTCAGCGAGTCGAACGGGTTCGGCAGGATGCCGTTGATGTTCGAGCTCAGGCTGCCCGCGAACGGCAAGAACGCCTCGTCGCCGTTGCCGGTCGGCACGACGTTGGACGAACCGAACTGACCGTTCATGTACATCTGGCCGTAGACGCCCGAGTCCGGACCCGCGTTGAACGACGAGTCCAGGTTCGAGTAGTTCGCGCCCAGCTGGTTGGTGAACGTCGCGCCGTCGATCGAGAGGAGGCCGCCACCGTTGAGCCACTGGGAGAAGTCCCAGCCGGACACGACGGCCGCCTGAGCGGACACCGAGGCGCTGGCCGACAGGGCCACCGCCGCGACGAAGTGCTTGAGTTTCATCTTGATACTCACTTTTTCTTGGTGTTGTTGATTCGGTTGAGTGCGTCAGCTCGAAGAACTAGTCAGCCAGCAGGCCGCCCTGGTTCATCGCGGTCCAGTCCGTCGTCCACAGCGTGGTGGCGCCGATCGCGAACGCGCCGCGATAGGTCGCGCCGCCGTCGAGGCTCGGACCGAAGGGAGCCACGCAGCCCGCGTTCGGGCGACCGAGACCGCCCGTCACGAGGCGCGGGTTGATCGGGGCCGTCTTGAGCGAAGCGGCGAGCTTGCCCGCGACACCGACGGTGTCGAAGGTCGTGTCGTCGTTCACGATGTCGAACGTGGCCGGGTTGACCGAGTTCGCGCTCGCAGCGGCGCCGCCGAGCAGGGTCTGCAGGGTGTTGCCGTTGGTGCTGGCCGTCGTCTCCGTGGCGCCGAGCACCGCGGTGTCGTCCAGCGTCGAGCACGACAGCGCGATGAGGCCCGCCGTCGTGTGATCGGTCACGTTGTGGCCGGTCGAGCAGGCGGTGCCAGCCGGCATCGTGCCGTCCACGTCGAAGCCCTCAGCCGTCCCGGTGTTGATGATCACCGAGTTGAACAGCCGGGCCGCGCCGCAGTGCCGGACCTGCACGCCGCGATTCGCACCCGTCGGGTCGAACGACGTCGAGTCCGCCGGGCCGTCGTTCGTCGTGCCGATCGAGGTCAGGTTGAAGAAGTCGGCACCCGGGAAGGGGCAGGGCGTGCCGTCGGCGCGAAGGCACACGTCCGCGAGACCCTCGTCGAAGTTGTCGCCGTCCCACTCACCCGTCTTGTCGCCCGAGCTCGTGCCGAAGGCGGCGCCGCTGTCCTGGTCGAAGAAGGTGTGGATGTTGAAGAGGAACTGGTTGACGCCCGTGTAGCCGAGGTCGATGTCGAACGAGTCGTCGCCGGCGAAGGTCACCGCGAGGTGATCGCCGTTGACGGTGCCGCCGAACCACTCGAAGCCGTCGTCGAAGTTCGCGTAGACCTCGACGTTCGAGATGCGCGTGCCGTCGCCGACCGAGCACAGCGTGAGGCCGTTGAGCTCGTTCGAGTTGCCGATCTCGTCGCCCGCGTGCCGAATCGAGACGAAGCTGAGGGAGCCCGAGTTGTCGTGGGGCTCGTTGCCGCCGCACTCGGCGAACGTCGGGTTGAAGCCGGGCACCGACAAACCTTCCACCTGGAAGATGCCGTCGGCCGTGTTGTTCGGGGCATTGCCAGCGATCACCACGCCGCCCCAGAGGTTCACGTTCTGAGCGCCAGCCGCGTTCAACGGGGCGAGGGGGGCCGTGCCGCACTCGTCGTCGAGGAACGCATCACCGGCGACCCACGCATCGCGGAAGCCGTTGGCGTCGTCGTCGTCGGCGATGCCGTCGTTGTTGTTGTCGACGGCGGCCGTGGTCATGATGATCGAGTTCGTCGCCGAGCCGTTCGCGACGATGCGCCCGGTGTTCGTGACGATCACCGCGCCCGGCGTACCCGCGGTCACGCCCGCCTGGACGGCCGCCGTGCGCGGCTGGCCGCGGACGATGGTGCCCGGAAGGATCGTGAGCGTCGCGCCGCTGCGGACGAAGATCGGCTGCGCCAGGACGACGGTTCCGCTCCAGGTCGTGTTCGTCGTGACGTCGGCCGAGATGAGCTGCGGCACATCGGTCGCGCCGCAGTCGGAAGCGCTGGCGTTCGCGATGACCGGCGAGCCGGCCAGGGCGAGAGCGAGCAATCCCAGCATTTGCTTTCGCATCGTTTATCTCTCTATTTGGTTGTTAGGGGTGTTGGGCTCGCGAGATTTCGCTCCCGCGACGAACGGCATGCTGACCTTGCGCCGTGGCACGAGCCCCACGACGCGATGACGTTTCAGTGGGCAGACACACACCCACGCGCTCTGAAGTGGACGCGTGCTGCGCGAGGTGGCGGCTCTCACGATTCCGTCACACAAAGTTCACGCGGCCCCGGATGCGCAAACGCGCGCTGCAACTCGCCGTTGCAGCGCGCGTTCGTCGTTCCGCGAGCGTTCAGAAGTGGTAGTCGTACGTCATCGAGAAGGAGTAGTCGCGGCCCACCTTGAACGTCCGCTCCGCGTATTCGCGAATCGTCTGCTCGGTGTCGTAGATCAGTCGGCGCGTGCTGTCGGTCAGGTTCTTCACGCTGATCTTCGCCGTCCACTCGCCGGGCACCTTTTCGAACGTGAGCTTCTGGCTCGCGATCAGGTCCACCTGGTAGAAGGAGTCGACGTAGCGATCGAGCGAGAGTTGGTATGCGCTGCCCGAGCCGATCGGCGGCACCGACGCATTGCCGGCGGTATCCAGCACGTCGCTGATCGCGAACACCGCGAGCGTGAGCTTCGTGCCCCAGTCGGGGTGGTCGAAGGTGAGATCCGCGTTCGCGATCCATTCGGGCTGGCTGAAGAGTCGGCGCTTGGACTTGAGCCCGCCGAACTCCGCCTCCTCCCCGGGCAACGTGCCGACGAACGGCGCGGCCTGCGCGAGCTCGAAGGCCGAGCGCTTCACCTCCGCGGAGATGTACGTGAAGTTCGTCGCAACCGAGAGGTACTCGAGGCCGTCGACGTCGAAGAAGTCGATCGCCTTGCGGCCCTCCACTTCGATCCCCCACAGATCGGCCTGGTTCGGGTTGTTGAAGAACGTGCGATAGGTGCCGCTGCTGATCTCGCCGTTCGTCGGATCGCGGATCACGATGCTCTCGATCGGCTTGTCGATCGTCTTCGTGAACGCGCTGAAGGCTGCGAGATCGCCAAAGTCGCCCCACACGTACTCGACGCGAGCGTCCCAGCTCTCGACGTCGGAGAGGTCGAGCTGCGGGTTGCCGACGACCAAGTCGTCGGACCCGGTCTCGACGGTCACGTAATAACCGATCTCGCGGAACGAGGGCCGGGCCACCGTCTGCGAGTAGGCCGCACGCACGTTCAGGCCGTCGAGCGGCTTCCAATTGATGGCCGCGGAAGGCAAGTTTCGGGTCTCGTCGATTCTCCCGTTGACGACCCCTTCGATCTGCTGGCGCGTGGTCAGGTTCACGCGTCCGGTCAGCGGGTCGATCGGCACCGCGATGTTCAGGATCTGATCGTTGAACACGCTCCCGGGCGGCAGGAGCGACTCGGGGCTACGACCCGGCGTGTCGAAACGGTCGAACATCAGGAACGCCGAGGGGAAGATCCGCGGCGACCCGTCCGGCAATACTTCGCCCGTGAAGGGATCGTTGTCGCTGCGGATCTGGATCGACTCGTGGCGGACGCCGGCGAGGAGGTCGAGCTTCTCCCACAGCGCCAGCTTGAGCTGAACGTTGCCGCTCACGATGCGTCGGTCGGCGGCTGCCGCCGTCGAGCGCGTTCCAGCGAACTCGCCGTTCGGGCTGACGATCAATCCGGAGTTGATCGCGCCGCCCAAGCCGAGCACGTTCGACGACGGGAGCGCGAGATTCGTGCCACCGCCGAGACCGGTCGGCGTCTCGAGGAACGAGGAACCGACGTCACGGACCGCGTCCTCCCACCAGAATCCGCCGCTGACCGTCGCCACCGCCCAATCGGTGACGTCTCGCTCGTAGTCGAGATCGAAGCGAACGAAGTCCTGGTTCTCCTCGATGCGATTTCCGTTCTTGAAGATCGCGATTCCCGAGTAGAACGTTCCTCCGGTCGGCAGGTCCTCGAGCTGCACCGGGAGCTCCGACGGAATCTGGTTCGGGTCGGCCGGCTCGTACCAGTAGCGAGTCGCGAAGAAGCCCTCGCGCTGCGTCGTCTCGGCGTGGTTCGCGGCCCAGCTGAGCTGCAGGCCCTCCACGAAGTCGAGATCGTGCTCGCCGTTCAACTGGTAGACGATCAGGTCGCGTGTGCGGGCGAACGCACGGCTCTCGTTGAAGCTGCTCGACCACAGCGATCCCACGTTCGGTTGGCTCGGCGGGTCGTCGCGCCAAGACCGCGCGACCCAGGCGTTCCGCGCGATGCCGAGCGTGCCGCCGCGGGGCGCCGGCGTCGGGTCGCCATTGGCCTGCTGCGCGGCGATCGCCGCGTAGTCGAAGCCCGGGATGAATCCGTCTGATCGGAGTTGGACGACCTCGTCCTCCTTCTTCGTGTAGAAGAAGGAGAAGTTCACGTGGTGGCTGCCCTCGGTATCCAGGTCGTAGCCGAGGTCGAGGAAGCCGGTGGTCTGCGTGACCTTCTCGCTCTCGGCGAGGTCGAAGCGCCCCGAGCTCAACTCGAGCAGGCCGGTCGACACGCCGCCCGAGTGCGGGAACGGGAAGATCGGATTCAGCTGCGCGGCCTGCGGCTCGCGAGCCTCGACGACGCCCTGCTTGGTTTGGTAGTCGAGCTCCCAATTGAACAGGCCGCGGAACGTGAGCTCGCGCTCGAGGAGCTTGGTCACTCCGGCGATCAGCGCCCCGCCCTCGCCCTCCGTCGCCGCCGCGCCCTTTTCCGGCGTACCGATCGGATTGTTCGCGTTCCACCGCAAGTACTGATCGATCGCGTTCTCGTTGAACCCCGTTCCGCCACTGATCTTGACCTGGAGATCCTCGGGATACTCGTGGGTGATGATGTTGATCGCGCCGCCGGACGAGTTGCTCGGCAGGTTCGACGCGAAGGTCTTGGCGACGACCAGGTTCGACGTGATGTCGGACGGGAAGAGGTCGAGCTGCACGGACTGGCTGTCCGGGTCGGGGCTGGGAACGGGCGCCGAGTTGTAGAGCGTCGAGCTGTACCGGTCTTCGAGGCCACGGATGATCGCGAACTGGCCTTCGACGACGTTGATGCCCGGGATCCGCTTGATCGCATCGCCGATGTCGGAGGCGGCGAACTTCCCGATCTCCGCGGTGTCGAGCGTGTTGATGAACTCGTCCGCGTTCGGGCGATCCGCGACGGGCGCCTTGTAGACGCTCGTGATCACGATCTCCTCGACCCCGCCGTCGGCACCCGCGGTGCTCTCGGGCTGGAGGGCGATGTTTCCGGGGTTCACCTGGTTGGCGACGACCGGGAACTCTGCGAGCCGCCGCGTGCGGAAACCCGGCTTCTCGAAGCGGATGCTGTAGGTGCCGGCGGGAACGGCGTCGAACTGGAAGGCGCCGGTCGCATCGGTCGTCGCCTTGCCGAACTCTTTTCCGTCCGGGCCGATCAAGGTGGCTTCGACGCCGAGCATCTCGGTGCCCGTGGACTCGTCGAACACGAGGCCGTTCACCGTTCCGTTCCCGGCGACCGCCTCGGGCGAGAAGGTGGGGACGCCCAGGGTCGGCGCGAGAGCGGAGTCGCCACTCGGTGCCGCTGCGGGCTCCTCCTGCGCGTCCTGCCCGAGGACCGGAGACGCGCTCAGGACGACCAAGAGAGCGCACAGGACGCGATTGCGAAGCAGCTGGGACACGGGATACCTCGACCAGCCGCCGAGCCACGCGCTCGGAGGCGGCTTGTTGGGGGACGCTGGACGGACGGGCACGCTACGAGGCACGCGTCGAGGAACAGAGTCGTTCCACTGAGAGAACCGCGTCGTTCGCGTGACGAAATCGTGAGGGCCGCGCGAGCGTGGATGCCGCGCCGCGAACGAACGCGTGTGCGCCCCTACGCGAGCCCTGCGCGAACGCGCCCGAGCTCCAGCTTCGTCAGCGCGAGGAATCGCGGCGCTGCGTCGGCGCCTGCGCATCCGGGCCCCTCGCCGAGGGCCGCTGCGAGGACGGCGCGCGCGACGCCCTCCGCGTGCTTCCGGCTGGGTGTGCGGCGCTCCGCAAAGCGGTAGACGCGCGGCAACCAGCGCTCGACGAACGCATCCAGCTCGGCGCGCGACGTGAAGCGCCGCGAGGCCGCACTCACGCCGTCGTCGAATACCCCCTGCGCCGTCGTCTCGAGCTCCATGCCTGCCTCGCGCGAGCGACGCGATCCTGCCACGCGCCGCGTGGAGCCCCGTGACGGGATCGCGACGATCCCAGCACGAAAACGCCGCGCTTCTTCACGATTCCGTCGCCAAACCCTCGCCGCGTCCTCACGGAGCCGACGCATGACCTTGGCAGTCTCGCCCCCTGGGTGAACCGTCCATGGCCGAGCGGAATCGAGCGTTTGCAATCGGAGAGCCTGCGGAATGGCGCGAGCGCGTCGGCGCCGCGCTCGCCGCGGCGGCGCTCGAGGTCGAGGCGTTCTCTTCGGGCAAGAAGGCGCTCGAGCGGCTCGAGCCCGGCGTCTCGCTGCTGGCCGTCGCCGCGCAGACGAGCGACGTGAGCGGCATCGCGCTGTGCCGGCGCGTGCGCGAGCTGCAGGGCGGCGACGCGATCACGATCCTCGTGGTCAGCGCGCTCGCCGACGAGATGGACCGCGTGCTCGCCTTCGAGAACGGCGCGGACGACTTCGTGCCCGAGCCCTTCTCCGCGCGCGAGCTCGCGGCGCGCGTGCGAGCGATCCTGCGCCGCCGCCAGCAGCGCGCGCGGCCCGCACCCGCGGGCGAGCTCGACGCGGGCGTGCTCCACCTCGATCTCGTGTCCGGGGTCGCGAACGTGAACGGCCGGCGCGTGCGCCTCACGCTGCGCGAGTTCGAGGTGCTGAAGCACCTCGCGCTGAACGGCGGGCGCGTGGTGCGGCGCGTCGAGTTGTTGCGGGCGCTGGACGGCGAGCCCCACGCGAGCGAGCGGCTGGTGGATACGTACGTGAAGTCGATCCGCGGCAAGCTGGGCGACGCGCGGGAGCTGATCGAGACGGTGCGCGGCGTGGGGTATCGCTTCGACGCGACGAGCCGCGAGGTGCTCGCGCCCCCGCGCCGTTCAGCCTGACGCTTCGGCCCCGAGCTCGCGCGCGAGGCGCAGCCACGGGACCACGAGCACGAGCGAGACGAAGCCCGCCGCGAGCCAGAACGGGTACGCGACGTTGCGGTCGTAGAGCCAGCCCGCCGCGACGGGGCCGAACACGCGCGCCAGCGACGCCATCGACGCGAACGTTCCCATCACCGCGCCGCGATGGCCCGCACTGCCCGCGCGCGAGACGAGTCCCATCATGCTCGGCTGCGCGATGCCGCGGCCGATCGCGGACAGCGCGAGCGGCAACGCGACGAGCGCGACGCTCGGCATCTCGGGGATCAGCGCGAATGCGACGGTCATCGAGACGACGCCGGCGATCACGAGCCGCGCCTCGCCGAAGCGCGGCACGATGCGGCGCATCGCGCCCTGCACGCCGCCCATCACGATCGCCATCGCGACGAGCACGAGCGAGACGCGGAAGGCGTTCCAGCCGAAGCGATCGGCCATGAAGAACTGGAACATCGACTCGAGCTGCGTGACCGCGAGGGAGAAGACGAGGTTCGCGAGCGCGATCGCGCGCACGCGCGGGTCGGCGAGCGCCGCGAAGCGCGGGCCGCGCGCGGCCTCGGGCGGCGCCTCGCCGTCGTCGGGCGCGACGTCGAGCCGTTCGGGCTCGTGAAGGCGCAGCCACGCGAACACCAGGTTCGCGGCGGAGAGCGAGGCGGCGACCACGATCGGCGCGTGCACGCCGATCAGCGAGAGCGGCGCCGCGAGCGCCGGCCCGAGCGTGAAGCCGATCGCGAAGCACGCGCCGAGCAGCGCCATGCGGCCGGTGCGCTGCGCGGGCGGCGTGATGTCGCCGACGTAGGCGGAGGCGACGGAGAAGTTCGCCGCGAAGATGCCGGCGAGAAGCCGCGCCGCGAACAGCATCGGGATGCTGTTCGCGAGGGCGAGCAGCGCGAGCGCGAGGGTCGTGCCCGCGATCGTGCCGAGCAGTACGGGCCGGCGGCCGACGCGGTCCGAGAGCGCGCCCCACACCGGCGCGAACACGAACTGCGCGGCGGCGTAGGTGGCGGCGAGCCAGCCGAGCGTGGTCGCGGAAGCGCCGTACTCGCGCGCCCAGAACGGCAGGATCGGCATCACGATCCCGAAGCCGACCAGGTCGATGATCACGACGCCGAAGACGCTGATCAGGGCGGCGCGCGAGCGCGGGTCGATGGGAGTCGGGGCGGCCATGGGGCTGCGCACGCTACCGGACGAGCGCCGCAGCCGCGCCCTTCTCTGTGAGGGAAACCCGGCTCCGCGATGCCACTCACGGGGAGCCCGCGGGGGGACGAACTATCCTGGGCCCATGGCCGCCGCGCTCCAGCAAGTTCCCCTCGCGCTCCTGCGCGGGCTCGAGGCCTCCGTCGCCCGCACGCTCGCCGTGGACGTTTCGCTCGCGCCGTTCGCCCCCGTGAAGGACGTGGCGGACGAGACGCTGAAGCTCGCGGCGCGCAGCGCGCGCGGCGAGCCGCTCGGCGTCGTGCTGTGCTCGCCGGAGATCGCGCCGCAGCTGATCGCGCGCGGCTGCGCGCGCGGCCGCGACGCGCGTGAGGCGCTGGGCCCGGAGCTCGGCCGCGCGGTGGTCGTCGCGCGCGCCGAGGGTGTGTGCGAAGGCCGCAGCTGGGCGCTCTTTCCGCAGGCGCGGGTCCTCGGCCGCGGGCTCGCGGGGAAGCTCGAGCGCCGCTGGCTGGCGGGCGCGCTGCTCGCCTGGCTGCGCGCCGTGGCGGCGCAAACCGCGAGCGCCGCCGACGCCGCCGCCTGCGCGCGCACCGACGAGGCGCTCGCGTGCGCCGAGAGCGAGCTCGCGCTGCACGCCAGCGTGCGCGAGGCCGCGCGCGGCGCGCGCGCGCGCCTCGCGAGCGGCGCATGGCGTCCGCGCCACGTGCTGATGCACGGCGACCTGTGGACCGGCAACGTGCTCGCCGCGCTGGGCGCGCCGCCCTTCGCGCGGCGCTTCGTGGTGATCGACTGGGACACCTCGCGCACCGCGGGCTACCCGGTCTTCGACCTGGTGCGCGCGGCCGGCTCGTTCGGGCTGTCGTCGGCGCGGCTCGGACGCGAGATCGCCGCCCATGCCGCGCTGCTCGGCTGGACGCGCGAGGACGCGCGCTGCGCCTTGGTCGCCGCGTTCGGGCAGATCGGCCTCGTGCGCGAGAGCTTCCCGCTCGCGCGCTACGCCGAGATGTGCGCGACGTCGCTGGCCCGCTTCGACGCGGCGCGCTGAGCGGGGCCTAAGCGCCCGCGCGGCTGCGCGCGAGCGCCCGCCACGCGAAGAACGCGAGCGGGAAGAACGCGAAGGCGGCGATCGGCAACGGGCGCAGCCACAGCGCGAGCCCGGCGAAGCCGTGGGCGGCGAGGTCGCCCACCACCGGCGCGAGCTCGACGTACACCCAGAGCGCGAGCGCCGCCTGCGCGAGCGCGAGCCGCGGGTGCGGCCGGCCCAGCAGCGCAGCGGCGACGCCGATCAGCAGCACCGCGCGCAGGGTCGCGAGCGGGTCGAAGGCGCCGAGCGCGCGCAGCTCGTTCGCCCGCGAGAGGGCGTCGGCGCCGAGGACGACGCCGTGCGTGCAGGCGAGCCAGAGCGCAAGCGGCCGGCGCGCGAACGGCCCGCTCATCGTGTCGCGAGCCCAGCGCCAGCTTCCCGCGGTGCGCGCGCCTTCACGCCACCACCTTCTTCTCGCGCAGCGCCGCGATGCGCTCCGCGAAGCCGAGCTCGCGCAGCACCTCGTCCGTGTGCTGGCCGAGCGTCGGCGCGGGGCCGCCGGTGCGCGCGGGCGTGCGCTCGAAGCGCGCCGCGGGGCGCGGCTGGCGGAGCCGGCCCGCGGTCGGGTGCACGCTCTCTTCGAGCAGGCCGGTCGCGGCGACGTGGGGATCGAGGTGCAGCGCGTCGGGGCCGATCACGGCTCCGGCCGGCGCCTTCTCGCGGTCGAAGCGCGCCATCGCCTCGGCGGTGGTGAGCCGCGCGACCGCCTCGAGCACGCGCCGCAACAACTCCTGGAACGGCTCCGGGTTCGCGCGGCGCTGCATCAGCTTCGTGCGCGGGTCGTCGTAGCCGTCGACGCCCGCCGCGCGGCAGATGCGCGCGACGTCCTCGTCCGAGGTCGGCGCCGCGATCACGAAGCCGTCCCGCGTCGGCCACAGCTTCTGGTCGCGCGAGAAGCTCGACGGCTGCGAGTGGTCCGCGTCGAGCAGCACTTCGTTGCCGGCCGCGTCGGCCCACACGAAGTTCACGACGGCGTCGAGCATGGGCAAGCGCACGTGCTGCCCGCCGCGCCCGCTCGCGCGGGCGAAGAGCGCGGCCGTCACCGCCTGCGCGGCGGTGAGCGACGAGATCTTGTCCGCCGCGGTGTGCCGGATCAGCTGCGGCGGACCGTCGCGCCCGGCCTGCGCGGCGGCGAGCCCGCCATACGCCTGCACGACGGGGTCGTAGGCGCTCTTTTCCGCGTACGGACCGCTCTCGCCGAAGCCGCTGATCGAGAGGTAGACGAGCTGCGGGTTCTCGCGACGCAGGTCCTCGTAGCCGAGGCCGAGGCGCTCGATCACGCCGGGACGGAAGTTCTGGGCGAACACGTCGGCGCGCTGCGCGAGCGCGCGCACGATCTCGCGACCCTCCTCGGTCTGGAGGTTCACGCACAGCGAGCGCTTCCCGCGATTCGCGAACTGCGCCATCGCCGAGACGCCGCCGCGCGCGACGCCGACCCAGCGCCCGATGTCGCCGATGCCCGGCGCCTCCACCTTCACCACCTCGGCCCCCTGGTCGGCGAGCAGGCCGATCGCCCACGGGCCGGACAGGGCGATCGTCAAGTCGACGACGCGGACGCCGTGCAGCGGACCCTGAGAAGTCGCGTTCGTCATTCGAAGTCTCCCGAGCGCGGCTTTCCGCCGGGCCCGCTGTACGAGAGGGTGAAGCCCGGCTCCTGAGCCCACCGTGGCGGCGGGATGGAGGCGAGCGCGCGGCGCCAGGCGGCGACGAGCGCGTCCTCCGTGGCGTAGTCGAACGGATCCGTGAGCGTCTTCTCTTCCATGCCGCCGCGCGCGAGCGGGTGCGCCAGCAGGTCGCGCGCGGTGCGCGCGAGCGCCTCGCGCGCGGGCACGACGTCGCGGTAGCCGAGCTCCGTGCGCAGCTTGGTGAGATCGAGCACGCGGTGCGTCGTGCGCTGCTGCATCACGAGCGGACGCGCGCAGGCGGCGAGCTCCCACGGCAGCGACACGATCTCGAGCGCGCGCCCGCACGCGGCCGCGACCAGCTCGACGACCTGCCGCAGCGTCAGCACCTCTTCGTCCGCGCAGTTGTAGATCTGCCCGGCGGAGGCCTCCGGGCGGTCCACCGCGAGCAGCAGCGCGTGGGCGAGATTCTCGGCGTAGCCGTAATGACAGAGCGTCAGGCCGTCCTCGGGCAGGATGATGAACGGTCGCCGATCGAGGATGCGCCGCACGATCAGCCACTCGCGCGGCAGGAGCTGGTACTTGCCGTACACGTACGGGTATCGGAAGTGCGCGGCCGTCGGATGGGCGGCGAGGACGGCCTCCTCGGTGCGCCGGATGCGGAAGCCCTTTGCGTCGTCGGCCTCGCTGGCGACGGTGGGCGCGTCCTCTCGCGTCGGGACGGGCAGCCCGGTCGGCGTCCACGCGTCGGGGTTCATGTAGCCGCTGTACGCAGGCGCCCCACCCACGGAAAGAAAGCGCCCACAGCGGCCCGCCAGGACCTTCGCCGTGACGCGCAACCGGCCATACGTCGCGACGCACACGTCGAAGCGGCGCTCGCCGATCGCGCCGCGCAGCGCCGCTTCGTCGAACGGGTTCGTGTGCACGTGCTCCACGTCGTCCGGGATCTCGGGGATCTCGTGGCGACCGGAGTGCAGCATCGCGACCTGATAACCGCGCGCGCGCAGGCCGTTCACGATGAAGTGGCCCGTCGGTCCAGTGCCGCCGATCACGAGTGCGCGCATCGATTCCTCCGCGAGTCGGCGATCATACGCAGGATTTCTCGGGTCCCGCGTGCGACTCTTGCGCGCGGCGCGGGAACGAGGTCGCAGTTTGGAAGCCTGGTTGGTCGTCGGAGTCGCTTGCATCGCCGTGCTGGCCGTGGCGCTCGTGGAGGCGCTGCGCCGGGACGCGGCGGCGAACATCCGCAACCCGCTGATCGCCGCGGTCGCCGCAGCCCTGGTCTTCGTCACGGGCGACCTCGCGTGGCGGCTCAGCGAGGGGTCGCCGAGTGCCCACTGGCGCGCGCTGCTCGTGATGTGGGCCGGGCTCATGTCGGTCGGCCCGGCGTGGTGGCTGCTCTCGCTGCGTTTCGCCGAGATCCAAGGCGTGCGCTTCGCGTTCGCACGCTCGCCTTGGACCGTGCTGCCCGCACTGCTCCAGGCCTTCTTCTTCGGGCTGCTCGTCACGAACCCGTGGCACGGCGCGTTCCTCACGCCCGCGCCGGGCCGCAGCCTGCTGCACACGCCCGCGTGGATCCACGCGGGCGTCACCTACGCCACGCTGCTCGGCGCCGTCGCGGTGTTCGCATGGACGGCGCGGCGCGCGCCGAGCCGGCGCGCACGGCGCGAGTGCCGCAACGTCGCGCTCAGCGTCGCCCTGCCCGTCGTGGCCAACGCGATCTACCTCGGCCTCCCCCGCGCGCCGAGCGTCGACCCGACGATGATCGCGATCACCGCCAGCTCGGGCATGTTCGTGTATTGGATGACGCGGCGGCGGCTGTTCGCACTCTCGCCGGTCGAGTTCTCCCGCGTGCGCGCCCTCGACTCGGACGCGCTGCTGTTGCTCGACGCGGAGGGCCAGCTGCTCGACGCGAACCCCGCCAGCCGCGCGCTGTTCGGCGCGCTGCTCGACGACCCGAAGGACACGCTGCGCCGCGTCGTCAAGGCGCTCGAGGCGATGGGCGAGCCCGCACCGGATCTCGCGGCGGGCATCCCTTCGCCGGGCCAGGAGTTCGCGCTGCTGACCGTGCCGCGCCGGCGGCTGCGCATCACGACGCTGCCGCTCCTCGACCACCGCGAGCGCGCGGTCGCGCTGCTGCTGCGCGCGCGCGACGAGACGGAGCTCGCCGCGGCGAACGCGCTCGCGCGGGAGCGCGCCGCGCTGTTCGAGGCGGTGTTCGACACCGCCGGGATCGCCGTCGGCGTCACCGATCGCGAGGGGCGGCTGCGCTTCGCCAACGAGACGATGGCGCGCCTCTGGGGAATTCCGCGCGAAGACGCGCTCGGAGCGACCCAGCCGGAGATCTTCGAGCGCAACGCGACGCTCGGCGGGAGCGAGCGCGAGCAGATCCTGCGCTTCACGACGCGCGCGATGCGGGATTTCGCTTCCGAGCTGCGCGAGGACATCGCGCTCTCGGACGGGCGCATCATCGAGGTCGTGTCCGCTCCGATGCGCGAGGACGGCGTCGTGACGGGCCGGCTGTTCCTGAACACCGACGTCACGGAGCGGCGCCGCCAGGAGCTCGCCGCGCTCGACGCGGCGCGCTTCGAGGATCTGTCGCGACTCGCCGGCGGCGTCGCGCACGGCTTCAACAACCTGCTCACCGCCGTACTCGGCAACGCCGAGCTCGCATTGCTGACGGGCACGCCGAGCCCGCAGACGGCGCGGCATCTGCGCGAGGTGCAGGCCGCCGGCGAGCGCGGAGCGGTGCTCGCGAATCAGCTGTTCGCGTACGCGGGCCGCTCGACGCTGCGGCTCGTCCGCGTCGACCTGCGCGCGCTGTTGGAGCGCGAGATCGCGCAGTTCGCGGCCGAGACGCGCGCCGGAATCGAGATCGACCTGCACGTCGCGGAGGGCTTGCCGCCCGTCGCCGGCGATCCGGCGCAGCTGTCGCAGGTCCTGCTCGCCCTGCTGCGCAATGCGGCCGAAGCGTCTGGGGAGGCCGGCGGCCACGTCACGGTCGAGGCGGAGATCGCCGGCGAGCGCGTGCGTGTGCGCGTCCGCGACGACGGCTGCGGCATGGACGCCGAGACGCTGCGGCGCGCGTTCGACCCGTTCTTCAGCACGAAGCCGAAGGCGAAGGGGCTCGGCCTCGCCGCGGCGCGCGGAATCGTCGCGCAGCACGGCGGTACGCTGGCGGCGGCGAGCGCGCCGGGCGCAGGCGCGACGCTGACGTTCGAGCTGCGCCGCTCGGAGCGGGAGCCGCGCGCCGCGGCGGCCGGAGATTCGGGACCGGGCACTGCCGGCTGGCGCGGCGCGGGGCGCATCCTGATCGTGGACGACGAGGCGACCACGCTCAGCGTGACGCGCGAGCTCGCCGAGAGCCTCGGTTTCGAGGTCGCGACGGCGGACCGCCCGAGCGCGGCGCTCGAGCTGTGGCGGCGCACGCCGGGCGCTTTCCGGCTCGCCTTGATCGACGCCACGATGCCGGAGTACAGCGGACCGGAGTTGTTGCGGCGGATTCGCCTCGAAGCGCCGCACCTGCCGGCGGTGATCTACTCGGGCTTCACGCGCGAATCCTTCGAGTTGCCCATCGACCCGCCGACCGGCTTCCTGAACAAGCCGTTCAGTCGCAGCGCGCTCGCGGAAGCGCTGCGGAGCGTGCTGCGCGAGGATGCGCCGTGACCCTCTGGGCCATCCTCGACGTCGCCGCGTTCGCTTCGCTGTGTGCCCTCCTGTGGATGGTGCGCAGCCTCGAGGCGCCGCCGCGCATCCAGCGCCTGATCTTCCCGTGCCTCGGCGGCAGCGCCCTGTTCGTCCTCGGCGACTTCGGAACGCGCGCGCTCGCGGATTCGCCGGCCGGACACTTCGCGGCGCTGCTCACGCTCTACTGCGGCTACATGACGATGCCGCCGTCTTGGTTCCTGCTCTCGGTGTACGTCGCGGAGCTCGCGGGCTCGCGGTTCGCGGCCCGCATCGCGAGCTCGCGCTGGCGCTACGCGCCCGCGGCGTTCGCGGGCGTGGCGTTCGCGGCGGCTTCGACCAACCCCTGGCACGGCGCGTTCTTCGCGATCACCCCAGGCGTGCCGGTGACGTCCCCGCGCCCGCTCTTCTGGGTTCACGAGATCTTCGCTTACGCGGTGCTCGGCTTCGCGGCGCTGCTGGCGGCGTCGATCGCGGTGCGCGCCATCCCCATGGTGCGGCGTCACCCCGCGCTCGTCGGAATGACGTTCACGGTGCTCTGGCTGGGTGGGCTGTTCCTGCCGCGCATCGCTCACGAGCTCGACTTCGACCCGGCGATCCTCGCCATCGCCGTCGGCGGCACGGCGTTCGTCGCGGCGCTCGCGTCGCGGCGGTTCCTCGTGCTGCGGGCGCTGCCCTTCGCCGAGGTGCGCGCACAGGATCCGAACGCGGTGCTCTTGATCGATCGCTTCGGCCTGCTCGTGGACGCGAACGCGCCGGCGCGCCGTCTGCTCGGCGCGCGCCTCTCCCCCGCGCGGGACGTGCTCGTTCGACTCGGCGAGGCGTTGCGCCCGCTCGACGACGCGGCGCTCGCGGGCGAAGGACTCGTCGCGACGCTCTCGATGGGAACGGGCGCACCCGGCCTGCGCTGCGAGCTGGCGGGCTCGCCGCGCCGGATCGTGCGCGTCACGACGACGCTGCTGCGCGAGCCGCTCGGGCAGCGCCGCGCGCTGCTCGTGCGCATCCACGACGAGACGGCGCTGTTCGAGGCCGAGCAGCGCTCGGCGGAGCAAGCCGCGCTGCTCGACGTGATGTGGGGGCTGACGGGCGACGCGGTCGCGGTGACCGACCTCGAGCGCCGCGTGCGCTACGCGAATGCGGCGTTCGCCCGGCTGTGGGGAACCACGCGCGCGCGCATCGAGGGCCTGAGCGCGGCGGAGCTGGTCGAGGCGGGCCCCGCCGAGCTCCGCGCGTCCGGGCGCGAAACCTTGCGCGCCGTCGACCGCGACGTCCTGACCGCGTTCGAGGACGAGCTCCAGCTCCAGGACGGCCGCACGCTGCGCCGCACTGCACAGCCGTTGTTCCGGGAAGGGGAGTTGTTCGGGCGCTTCACGCGCCTGCGTGACGTCACCGAGGAGCGCCGCAGCGCCGAGGCACTGCGCGACGCCGCCAAGCTCGAGAGCCTGTCGGTGCTCGCCGGCGGCGTCGCGCACGACTTCAACAATCTGCTCACCGCGATCCTCGGCAGCGCCGAGCTCGCCGCGCGCGAAGTTCCCGCGCCGAGCCGCGGGCACGCGCTGCTCGAGGACCTGCGCGACGCGGCTCTGCGCGGCGGCGAGCTCGCGAGCCAACTCCTCGCCTACGCCGGCCGCGCGCAGCGCAAGCTGCAGGTGCTCGATCTCTCCGAGCTCGTGGACGGGATGTCGAACCTGCTCTCCGCAGCCGTCCCGCCGCGCATCGCGATCGCGTGCGAGCTCACGCCCGGCCTGCTCGCGGTGCGCGGCGACTCGAGCCAGCTCACACAGGTCGTGATGAACCTCGTCCTCAACGCGGCCGAGTCGATCGGCGACAAACCGGGCCGCATCACGATCGAGACGCTCGTCGCCGCCGACGCGCCGGGCCGCGACGGCCCGCGGCCGCGCGTCGCGCTGCGCGTCTCCGACGACGGCGCGGGCATGTCCGCCGAGACCCGCACGCGCATCTTCGACCCGTTCTTCACGACCAAGCCGACCGGACGCGGGCTCGGGCTGGCATCGGTGCACGGCATCGTCGCGCAGCACGGCGGCTCGATCCACGTCGACAGCGAGCTCGGGAACGGCGCGACGTTCACGGTGTTCCTGCCGGCGACGCAGCGGCGGGCGGAGCGCGCGGCCGCGCCGGTCGCGGAGCCGACGCTGCAGCAGCTCGGCGGACGCATGCTGATCGTCGACGACGACCCGGCGACGCTGCGCATCTCGCGCCTGCTCGCAGAGAGCCTCGGCTTCGCCGTGACCACGGCCGGGCGACCGAGCGAGGCGCTCGCCGCCGCGCGCGCGTGCACGTTCCGCGTCGCGCTGATCGACGCGACGATGCCCGAGACGAGCGGGCCGCAGCTCCTGGCGCGTCTGCGCGAACGCGATCCCGGGCTGCCGGCGATCGTGTACTCGGGCTTTTCGCGCGAGTCGATCGTGCTGCCGGCCTCGCCGCCCACCGAGTTCCTGGGCAAGCCCTTCCGACGCGCCGAGCTCGAGGCCGCGGTGCTGCGGGTGCTGCTGCTCCAGAGCTAGGGTGCGACCTCACGGAGGACGCATGGCGAGCGCGACGATCTCGAAGGTGGTGGACGTTCCGGCGGACGCGATCTGGGGGCTGATCTCGAATTTCGGTGACACGAGCTGGATGCCCGCCGGCACGCAGGCGACGCTGGTCGGCAGCGGCGTCGGCATGGAGCGCCGGATCGCGATCGGCCCCGACAAGTTCATCCACGAGCGCCTCGAAGCGCTCGACGCCGCGAGCCGCACGCTCCAGTACGCGATCCCGGTGAACGTGCCGTTCCCGGTCAGCGACTACCACGCGACCATGCGCGTGAGCGCCCGCGGCGCCGGCTGCGAGCTCGAATGGAGCGCGCGCTACGAGTGCGCCGCAGCCGCCGAGGCCGAGGTCGGCAAGGCGGTGCAGGGCATGTACGGGATGATGATCGACTGGATCGCCGCCCGCGCCAAACAGCTCTAGTTCGGGGACGTTCCTTGACTAACTGAACTTCTCGGACGCCCCGCGAAAGTTCAGTTAGTCAAGGAACGTCCCCGGGTTGGCGGGGTCAGTGGGGGATGGTCTGGCCGCCGTTGGCGCGCCAGAGCTGGCCGGTGCAGAAGCGGCTGGCGTCGCTGGCGAGGAAGAGGACGAGCCACGCCTGGTCGGCGGCGTCGCCGACCAGGCCGAGCGGCGACATCGACCTCATCGACGCGAGGAACGCGTCGTAGCGCGCCGGGTCGAGGGTGCCGTCGGGCCGGCGCAGATGGCGCTCGGTGAACTTCGTGATGGTCGCGCCCGGCACGAGCGCGTTCACGCGGATGCCGGCGACGCCGACCTCCGTTGCGAGCGTCTGGGTGAGCTGCGCCACCGCCGCCTTCGTCAGCGCGTAGAGGCCGTAGTTCGGCACCGCCCGGTCGATCGCGCCGCTGGACACGTTGATGATGCTGCCGGCGCCGTGCGGGGTCATGGCGCGCACGGCGGCCTGACAGCCGAACAGCGTGCCCTTCAGGTTGATGGCGACGACGCGGTCGAATTCCGCCTCGCTGAGCGCGCCGAGCGGGCCGTCGGAGGGCACGCCCGCGACGTTGCACATCACGTCGAGGCGACCCCAAGCGCTCGTCGCGCGCGCGACGAGCGCGTCCACCTGCTCGCGGCTCGCGACGTTCGCGCCCTGCGCGAGCGCCTCGCCGCCGTCCGCGCGGATCGCGGCCGCCGCCTCCTCCGCGCCCCGTGCGTCGACGTCGCCGAGCACCACGCGCGCGCCCGCCGCGGCGAGCACCTCGGCGGTGGCGCGTCCAATGCCGCTCGCGGCGCCGGTGACGACCGCGACGCGCCCGTCGAGTCGAAAGATCTGGTTCGCGTCACGCATGGGTCGCTCCTTCGAGGGCAGTGCGCAGGATCGGGCCGAGCGCGCGGGCCACGAGCCCGTGGCCCGCGTCGTCGGGATGGACGCCGTCGGGCAGCCGCTCGCGCGGAACGAGCGCGAGGCCGCGCACGAGGGTGAGCGCCGCGTCACCCGACGCGCGCGTCGCCTCGATCGTGTCCTCGAACGCGGCGCGCAGGTCGGCGAGCGTGGCCCCGAGCTTGTTGGGGGCGCGTTCGGCGTCGACGCGCAGGATCGGGCTGACCGCGACGATCGGCGTCCGGGGATGCCCCGCTCGCACGATCGCGAGGAACGCGCGCAGGCCCGCGGCGAAGAGCTCCGCGGAGTGCGGCGTGCGCGTCCAGCAGTTCGTGCCGTGGGCGATCGCGATCAGCCGCGCGGGAAGCTGCGCGATCTCTTCTGCGCTCGCGAGCTCGCCGCGCGCCGCACCGGCGTAGCCGAGGTTCACGACGTCGAGGCCCTGCTCGCGCGCGGCAACGTGCGGCCAGGCAGCGGCCGGCTCGCTCGCGCACCAGCCCTCGGCGATCGAATCGCCGTAACAGATCCAGCGCGGCTGCGGCGGCGCGGGCGCGATCGCACCGCCGAGCGCGCGCACGCCGAGCACGCGGGGCCGCATGCCTTCGGGCAGGTAGATCACCGCGCGGCCGGCGCCCGCACCGGCCGCCAGCCGCACCGCGCCCTCGCCGAGCGCGGCCTCGGCCTCGCTCACGCGCGCGCCGTCGCGGAACAGCGCGAACTTCGTCCCCGCGCCGGCGCCGCGATGGCCGAGCTCGCGCGTCTCGGTGCGATACGCGATCTCGACCGACTCGCACGCGCCGGTGAGCTCGAGCCGCACGCCGACGGGCAGCGCTGCGCTAGCGCGCGTGTCGGCGGGCAAGCGCAGCCCGAGTGGGCCCGGGTCGCAGCGCGGATAGGCACCGAGCTCGCCCGCCGGCCACGCGCAGCCGCGCAGGAACGGCTCGACTTCGGCGGGGCGTGCGCTCGACATGGCCGCGCATGTTGGCGCGCGCGCACGCTGCGGGCTAATCGGCCCCGCACCTTCTGGAGGCACCGCCGTGAGCCGAGTCGCCCTGATCACCGGAACTTCGTCGGGCATCGGGCTCGCAACGGCCGTGGCCTTCGCCAAGGCGGGCTTCCGCACGATCGCGACGATGCGCGACCCGGCGAAGGCCGGCGCGCTGCGCGAGCGCGCGGCGCGCGACGGCGTCGCGGTCGACGTGCGCGGGCTCGACGTCGAGCGACCGGAGAGCGTGAGCGAGTGCGTCTCCGGCGTGCTGCGGGATTGCGGCGCGGTCGACGTGCTGGTGAACAACGCGGGCGCGGGCTTCGTCGCGGCGCTCGAGCAGACGAGCGAGGCCGAGCTGCGCCGCGTGATGGAGGTGAACTTCTTCGGCGTGTGGCGCGCGACCCAGGCCGTGCTGCCGGCGATGCGCGCGGCGGGGCGCGGGCGGATCGTGAGCGTGACGAGCGTCGGCGGCCTGTTCGGACAACCGTTCAACGACGCCTACTGCGCCGCGAAGTTCGCGGTCGAAGGCGCGATGGAGGCGCTGGCGCCCGTGGCCGCGCGCTTCGGCGTGCAGGTCGCCCTGATCGAGCCCGGGCCTGTCCACACCGAGTTCGTCGCGTCGGTGATGCGGACGTCGCCCGTCGCGAGAGCGACCGCTCCGGACGCCTACAGCGAGCTGATCGGGCGCTATCGGGCGAGCACGGCCAACGCGTTCGCGTCGCTCGGGCAGACGGGCGACGACGTCGCGCGCGTGATCCTCGAGGCCGCGACCGCGGAGAAGCCGCACTTCCGCTACGCGACGTCGGAATTCGTGCGCGGGCTCGCCGCGCAGAAGTTCGTCGACCCGACCGGCGACTCGGTCGTCGCGATCTTCGGCGCGCGCCTCGGCTGAAGCCGCCGCCTAGCGGCCCTTCGGCACGTAGGCCTCGATCTCCGGGCGCACGTCCTTGCCGAGGATCTCGATCGTGCGCATCACCGACTCGTGGGAGTGGTACCCGAACTGCACGTAACAGATGAGCTGGTCGACCCCGAGGTCGGCGTAGTGCTTCATCTTGTCGAGACAGCGCTGCGCATCGCCCACCACGATCATGTCGGCGTCGTGGAAGTGCTGGATCGGGATGTTCCCCTCGAGCAGCGGCTTCATCAGCGGGAAGGTCGCGTCCTGTTCGGCTTTGGTGAGGTGCACGAGCTCCCAGTCGAGCGTGAACTGCGCGAGGTGCTGGTACCACCAGGCGACGCTCTTCCAGATCCCGTTCGCCTCGGCCTCGGCCATCGTGTCCGCGCAGTGCACGAGCGTGTAGGCGGCGACCCGGTTGGTGGCGACGCCCGTCAGCGGCTTCGCGCGCTCTTGCGCCTTGCGATACGCGGCGATCTGCTGCGCCATGCGCTCGAGCGGCTGCATGATCGCGAACGACAACATGCCGAGCGCGTTCTCGCCCGCGACCTCGCACGAACCGTCGCTCGTGGCCGCCATCCAGCACGGCGGATGCGGGTCCTGGTAGGGCTTCGGCGTGACGACGCGTTCCGGAAACTGGAACGAGGGCGAGTCCCAGGAGAAGCGCTCCTCGCGCCACATGCCGCACACGATCTCGATCGCCTCCTGCCACTGCGCGCGCGACTTCTCGCGGTCCACGTGGAAGGCGGTCTGCTCCATCGGCGTCGAGCGGCCCGTGCCCCACTCCGCTCGGCCGCGCGAGAGGATGTCGAGCGTCGCCACCTTCTCCGCGATGCGCGCCGGGTGCGTGAAGCCGAACGGCGTCAGCGTGACGCCGAAGCCGAGCCGGATGCGCTCGGTGATCTGCGACAGCGCGCCGAGCAACACCTCGGGCGCAGGGCAGTGCGAGCG
The DNA here is from genome assembly GCA_964501435.1 of uncultured Spirochaetales bacterium. Classification (GTDB taxonomy): domain Bacteria; phylum Myxococcota_A; class UBA9160; order UBA9160; family UBA6930; genus VGRF01. Next base: position 44,712 of record CAZCTH010000014.1, read on the forward strand.
CCCTTCGCGAAAGTGGTGCTCGACCGCCCAGACGGTGTTGAAGCCGAGGCGGTCGGCGAGCTTGATCTGCTCGATCGCCTCGTAATAAGCGCGCCGCTCCCGCTCGCGCTGCCCCCACGGATGCGGCTTGCCCCACGGCTTCGGGGCGTCCACTTCGTACAGCAGGTCGAGCTTCATCCGGGCCTCCGCGCCTTGGCGCCGCCGGGCGTAGCGCAACCCCGCCCATCGCCACCAGCGCGATCCGGCCGTCGCTGCCGCCCGCTCATCCCATTCGGAAGGGGAAACGCGTGGTCTGGCCGCCGTCCACGACCAGCGTCTGGCCGGTGACGCGGCGCGCGAGGTCGGAGACGAAGAAAACGGCGGCGTCGGCGATCTCCTCGGGCGCCGCGATGCGCGACTGCTCCGCGGGCGCAGGCGTCGGGATCGCGCCGCTCGCCCACGCCGCCTCGATGCGCGGCGTGCGGATCGTGCCCGGCACGACCGCGTTCACGCGGATGCCGTGGGGCCACCACTCCTCCGCCGCCGTGCGCACGAGCGCGAGCAGGCCCGCCTTCGCCGCGCCGTAGGCGCCGTGGTTCGCCGCCGAGAAGAGCCCGCTCACCGAGCCGACGACGCACAGCGCACCGGGCTGCTTCGCCTCGACCCAGCCGCGGGCCGCGGCGCGCGCCACGTACCAGTGCTGCTTCAGGTTCACCGCGAAGTCGCGCTCCCAGGTCTCCTCGCTGACGTCGAGCAGCGCGCCCCACGAGGCGGAGCCGACGATGTTCACCGCCGCGTCGAGCGCGCCGAGCGCCGCGCGCGCCTCGGCGACCGCGCGCTCGGCCTCCGCCGCGCGCGTCACGTCCGCGGCGATCACGGCAGCGCGCACGCCGAGCCCGCGCACTTCGCTCGCGACGCGCTCCGCGCGCTCGCGCTCGCTGTCGAGCACGGCGACCTGCGCACCCACGCGCGCGAGCAAGAGGGCGACCGCGCGGCCGACGCCCTGCCCGCCGCCGACGACGAGCGCGCTGCGCCCGGAGAGTCCGAAGAGCGAGCTCACGGGAATCTCCTCGGCGCGCGGCTCAGCTCTCGCGCAGCTCCTGGATCGCCTTGTGCACCACCTCGAACAGCGGCTCGACGTCGCTCGCCTCGATGCACGAGAACGCGACGCGCAAGTCCGTCGGCGCCGTGCTGATCAGGCCCGTCTGGTGCTTGTCGAGCAGATGGACGCGCAGCTTCTCGCTGTCCACGCCCTTCAGCTTGATGCACATGAAGTAGCCGCTGTTGAACGGGTAGACGTCCCAGCTCTCGCGGAAGCGCGGCGCGTTCGCGACCTCGTACACCTTGGCCGCGCGCTCTCGCAGCACCTCGCACTTTTGCTTGCGCTCGGCGTCGATGGTCGGCGAGGCGAGCGCCTTCTCGACCAGCGACTGCGAGAGCATCGGGCTGTTCGACATCGCGCCGCGGATGGCGCCCTTGGTCTTCGCCTCGAGCGCGTCGAGCACGGCCTGCGCGCCCTCCGCCTTGCCGGGCCCGTAGGTGACGAAGCCGCAGCGCAGGCCCCACACGAACAGCTCCTTGGTCGCGCCGTCGAGCTTGATCGCGAGCAGGTTCGGGTGCGCGTTGGCGAGCTTCCCGAACAGCGACTCGGTCATCGACTCGCCGCCGAGGTGATAGAAGAGCCCGAAGTACGCGTCGTCGGTGACCACCACGAGCTTCGTGCCGCGCTGCGCCTGGGCGACGAGCGCCTTCGCGATCGCGTCGCCTTCCGCGGGCGTCGGCATGTATCCGGTCGGGTTGTTGGGGAAGTTGAGCATCACGAGCAGCTTCTCGCGGCCCTCGGCGTGCTGGGCGAGCGCCGCGGCGAAGCCGGCGGTGTTGAAACCGCCGCCCGCGTAGAACGGGAACGTGACGCACTTCGCGCCGAGCCGGACTTCGTAGGTGAGGCGGTAGTTGCCCCAGAGCTGGTCGGGCAGCAGGATCAGGTCGCCCGGCGCGACGAACAGGTCGCCGACGAGAGCGAGCCCGTGGGTCAGCGCGCTCGTCACGATCGGCAGGCCGACGGCCTTGCCGCGCTGCGAGGGATTCTCGGCGAGCTGCTTGTCGCGCCAGCGCTCGCGCAGGGCCTGCTTGCCCGAAGCGGGCGCGTAGTTGTAGGCCTCGTCGGGCGTGATCCCCGTGAGGTGCTTCTGCATCGAGGGCAGGAACATGGGGGCCTTGCCCTCGGTGGAGATGCCGATCGTCGCGTTGAAGCGCGTGCCCTTCACCTTCGCCTCGGCGCCCTGCGTGAGGATGCCCTTGGGGAAGTAGAGGCGGCGGCCGAGCGGCGAGAGCATCGCGAGGATCTCGGGCGCGGCGGCGCCGATCTTCTCGTTCAGCTCCTTGGCCAGCGGATTCAGCACTTCGTTCGCGGGAGCGGACATCGTCGGGACCTTTCGTGGCGGAGGAAAAGGGCGGCGGAAGCTAGCCGAGTCGTGCGAGGGTTCGTGCGCTTGCCGGGGGACGCATGAAGAAGATCGGGATCGCCCTGATTCTCGGCGCCGCACTCGCGGCGCTCGGCGTCGCGCAGCGCCACCGGCTGCTCGTCGCGCTGCTCGCGCTGCAGGGCGCGCCGCCGCTCGGCCCGGCGACCGCCGAGGGCCCGGCCGTGCGCTGGTTCGACGACTACTTCACGGTGCAGACGCTCGGCGCGGGCACGTTCGCGATCGGCGAGCCGCGCTACGCGCAGCAGAACTTCAGCTACCTGATCGTCGGCTCGCAGCGTGCGGTGCTGTTCGACGCAGGCCCGGGAGTTCGCGACATCCGGCCGGTCGCCGAGTCGCTGACGCCGCTGCCGATCACGTTCGTGCCCTCGCACTTCCACTACGACCACGTCGGCAACCGCGTGACCTTCGAGCGCGTGGCGGTGGTCGACCTGCCCTACTTGCGAGAGCGCGCCGAGGGCAACCGCCTCGCCCTGCTCCCGCTCGAGCATCTCGGGAAATCCGAGGGCTTCGAGGCGCCGACGCTCGAGGTGGACGAGTGGCTCGCGCCCGGCTCCGTGCTCGCGCTCGGCGGGCGCGACCTCGTGGTGCTGCCTACGCCCGGACACACCGAGGAATCGATCTCGCTGCTCGACCGCGCGAGCGGCGTGCTCTTCTCCGGCGACTTCCTCTACCCCGGCGCGCTCTACGCGTTCCTCCCGAACAGCGGAATGGGCGACTACCAGGCCGGGGCGCGCAGCGTGCTCGCCGCGGCGGCGCCCGGGACGCGCATCTTCGGCGCGCACCGCGTCGGGCCGCCCGCTGCGCCCGAGCTGGCGCTGGACGACGTGCGCGACCTCGCGGAGACGCTGCTCGCGATCAGCGCGGGCGAGCGCGCGGGCACCGGCGTCTACCCCGTCTCGTATCGCGTGAACGAGCGCGTCGAGTTGCTCGCGGAGCCGCGCTGGCTCCAGGTGTGGACACCGCGCGCGGAGGCGCGGCGCTGACCCGCAGTGCCGACCGACGCCGTACGACGTCTACGGGCCGACGATCAGGCTGTGCCCCGTCATCTCCGCCGGCTGCGGGATCCCGAGCAGCGTGCAGAGCGTGGGCGCCACGTCGGCGAGGCCGCCGTCTGAGAGGCGGCGGCCGTGCGCGCTCCGCGTCGCCCACCACACGGGCACCGGGTTCGTGGTGTGCGCGGTGTGTGGCTCGCCCGTCCGCGGGTCGACCATCTGTTCGCAGTTGCCGTGGTCGGCGGTGATCAGGGCGGTGCCGCCGCGCGCGAGCACGGCGTCGACGACCTTCTCGAGGCACGCGTCGATCGTCTCCACGGCCTTCACCGCGGCGGGCAGGATGCCCGTGTGCCCCACCATGTCGGGGTTCGCGAAGTTCACGAGGATGAACGCGTAGTCCTCGTCGGCGATGCCCGCGAGCAGCTTCTCCGTGACGAGCTGCGCGCTCATCTCGGGCTTGTGATCGTAGGTGGGCACGTCGCGCGGTGAAGGCACGAGCACGCGGTCCTCGCCGGGGAACGGCTCCTCGAGGCCGCAGTTGAAGAAGAACGTCACGTGGGCGTACTTCTCGGTCTCGGCGATGCGCAGCTGCGACATCCCGCGCGCCGCGAGCAGCTCGGCGAGAATCTGGCGCGGCTGCTCCGAGCGGAAGGCGACGGGCAGCGGGAACGCGGCGTCGTACTCGCTCAGGCACACGAAGCGCTCGAGCTTCGGAACGCGCGTGCGCACGAGCTTCCCGGCGAAGCGCTCCTCGCACACGCTCGCGAGCGCGCAGGTGAGCTGGCGCGCGCGGTCGGCGCGGTAGTTGAAGAAGAGGGCCACGTCGCCGCTCTCGAGCGGCACGCCGCCCGCGATCACGGTCGGCTCCACGAACTCGTCGCCGACGTCCTGCGCGTAGCTCTGCGCCACCGCGGCGAGCGCGTCGGGCGCGGCCTTGCCTTGCGCGAGCACGATCGCGTCGTAGGCGCGCTGGATGCGTTCCCAGCGGTTGTCGCGATCCATCGCCCAATAGCGGCCGATCACGCTCGCGATCTTGCCGTTCGCCCGCGCCACGTGCGGCGCGAGCCGCGCGAGGAAGCCGTCGGCCGAGCGCGGCGCGGTGTCGCGTCCGTCGAGGAATGCGTGCACGATCGGCGCGACGCCCTGCGCGGCGCAGTACGCGATCAGCGCTTCGAGGTGGTCCTGGTGGCTGTGCACGCCGCCGTCGGAGACGAGCCCGAGCAGATGGATGCGCCCGCGGCCGGCGCGCGCGGCGGCCACCGCCGCCGCGATCTCGGGCACGCGCGCGGCGCCGCCGTTCGCGAGCGCCTTCGTGATGCGCGTCATGTCCATGTCGATGACGCGGCCCGCGCCGAGCGTCATGTGCCCGACCTCGGAGTTGCCCATCTGCCCCGGCGGCAAGCCCACCGCCTCGCCCGAGGTCTCGAGCTTCGCCATCGGGAACTCGCGGCGCATGCGCGCGAAGAACGGCGCGTGCGCCACGGCGGTCGAGTCGGCCGCGCCGCCGTCGCCGATCCCGAAGCCGTCGAGCACGACGAGCATGACCGGTCGACTTCGCTCGCCTTCGGCTCGCTGCGCGCTGCGCTTGCCGGCCTCGGCCGTCGTCATCCCTTCGCCTTTCGCTTCTTCGCCGGGGCGGGGGCGGGTGCCGGCGCGGGCGGCGGCTCCACGTCGAGCTGCGGCGCGTCGGACCACAGGCGCTCGAGGTCGTAGTGCGCGCGCGCGTCTTCCTGGAACACGTGGAAGATCGCGTCGCCGAAGTCGAGCAGTGCCCAGCGGCCCTCGGCGAGGCCCTCCGAGCCGATCGCGCGGATGCCGGCTTCGCGCGCGGCCTCGAGCACGGCGTCGGCGATGGCGCGCACCTGGCGGTCGGAGCTGCCCGACGCGATCAGGAAGGTGTCGGCCAGCGAGGTGAGGCCGCGCATGTCGAGCGCGATCAGGTCCTCGGCCTTGCGATCCAGCGCCGCGCCGGCGAGCACGCGCGCGCGGGCGAGCTGGTCCGGATCGGGCGGCAGCTTCTGGGGGGGAGCGGGGGCGGTGGGCTCTTCGGTCGTCGTCATGTCGTTTCGTAGGCGCCGCTCGCGATCACGGCGTCGTGGGCGGCCTCGGGCAGGAGGTAGCGCACGGGCTCGTGGGTGCGGATGCGGCGGCGGATGTCGGTGGCCGAGACGTCGAGCGCGGTGATGGGAACGCGAGCGACGCTCGTCTTCGCGGTGCGGTGCGTCCCGCTCTCGCCGTCCGCGGCCCACTCGATGGGCGCGGCGAGCGCCTCGGAGATCAGGCTGCGCAGCGGCTTCCCGAGGCCGGGAGGGCGAGTCATCACCGCGAAGTCGGCGAGGGTTAGCAGCGTGGCCGGGTCGCGCCAGGCGTCGAGCTCGGCGAAGGCGTCCTCGCCGACGATGAACACGAGCCGCGCCGGGGCGAGCTTCGCGGCGAGGGCGCGCAGGGTGTCGACCGTGTAGCTCGGGCCGGCGCGGTGCAGCTCGAGGTCGTCCACCGTGAACGCCGGGTGGCCGTGCAGGGCGGCCTGCACCCAGGCGAGGCGCAGCGCCGCGGGCGCGATGGCGTGCGCGCTGCCGCGCTTCAGGGGCGGGTCGGCGGCGGGCACGAACACGATGCGGCCGAGGCCGAGCTGGGCCCGCACCTGCTCGGCGGCGTGCAGGTGGCCCACGTGGATCGGATTGAAGGTGCCGCCGAAGACGCCGACGCGCGGGGCGGGCGCTGCGACTTCGCTCGGCTTCGCCTCGCTGCGCGCTTCGCTTGCGCCTTGGCCTCCGCTCGGCTCCGAAGACTTCGCCTCGCTGCGCGCTTCGCTTGCGCCTTCGACTCCGCTCGGCTTCGCCTCGCTGCGCGCTTCGCTTGCGGTCATTCGCGCAGCTGACCGGCTCCGAACAGCACGAACTTGCGCGTCGTCAGCTCTTCGAGGCCCATCGGGCCGAAGGCGTGGAGCTTCGAGGTACTGATGCCGATCTCGGCGCCGAGGCCGAGCCGGTAGCCGTCGGCGAACGCGGTCGAGCAGTTCACGCCCACCGTCGAGGAGTTCACGCGCCGCGTCCACGCCTGCGCGTTCGCGTAGTCGTTCGTGACGATCACCTCGGTGTGGTCGCTGCCCCAGCGCTGCACGTGCGCGATGGCTTCGTCGAGGTCGCGCACGACGCGCACGGCCAGGATCTTGTCGAGGTACTCGGCGGCCCAGTCGGCGTCCTCGGCGCTCACCGCCTCGGCGAACACCTCGCGCGTGCGCGCGCAGCCGCGGATCTCGACGCCCTCTTCGTGCAGCGCCTTCAGCACGAAGGGCAGCACGCTACGCGCCGCGGCCTCGTGGCAGAGCAGCGTCTCGAGGCCGTTGCACACGGCCATCTGGCGAATCTTCGAGTCGCGTACGATCGCGCGCGCCATCTCCGGATCGGCGCTCGCGTCGAGGAACACGTGGCACACGCCGGCGTCGTGCTTGATCACCGGCACGCGCGCGCCGTCGAGCACGCGCTTGATCAGGCCCGGGCCGCCGCGCGGAATGATCAGGTCGATCTGCTTGTCGAGCTTGATCAGGTGGTCGATCGCGGCTCGGTCCGTCGTCGAGACGACCGTGACGGCCGCCTCGGGCAGGCCCGTGTCCTGCGCCGCGGCGCGCAGCGCCTCGGCGAGCGCGAGGTTGCTGCGGATCGCCTCGCTGCCGCCGCGCAGGATCACCGCGTTGCCGGCCTTCACGCACAGCGCCGCGGCGTCCACCGTCACGTTCGGGCGCGATTCGTAGATGATGCCGATCACGCCGAGCGGAATGCGCATGCGGCCGACGCGCAGGCCGTTCGGGCGCACGCGCGAGTCGGTGATCTCGCCGACGGGATCGGGCAGCTGCGCCACCTGACGCAGGCCGTCGAGCATGTCGTTCCACTTGGCGCCCGCGAGGTCGAGCCGCTTCACCAGCGGCGCGGCCAGGCCCTTCGCCTCGGCCTCGCGCATGTCTTCGCGGTTCGCGGCGAGGATGCGCTCCTTTGCCGCCTCGAGCCGCTCGGCGCAGCGCAGCAGCCACGCGTTCTTCTCGCGCGTGCCGAGGTTCGCGACCGCCGGCGCCGCGGCCTTCGCGCGGCGGGCGAGCTCTTCGATCTCGTGCTGGAGCGTCATGCGTCGTCTCGGATCCGCGGCCCGTCAGGCGCGCGGCGGCAGGAGGACGAGGTCGTCGCGGTGGATCACCTCGTCGCCGTTCGTGAAGCCTAGCACCGCGAGGATGCGCGCCGTCGCGAGGCCTTTGATGCGCTCGACCTCGTCGGCGGAGTAGGTGGCGAGCCCGCGCGCGAACTCGCGGCCGCGCGCGTCCACGCACGCGACGGGGTCGCCGCGCTGGAAGCGCCCCTCGACGCGCACGACGCCCGCGGGCAAGAGGCTCCGCCCGCGCTCGGTCAGCGCGCGCACGGCGCCGTCGTCGAGCACGAGCGTGCCGCGCGGCTTCGCGGTGAACGCGATGCGGTGCTTCTTGCTCGCGAGCTTGTTGCCGGCGCGGAACAGCGTGCCCACCGGCTCGCCGCCGGCGACGCGCACGAGCACGTTCTTCGCGCGCCCGTGACACAGCACGGTGGCGGCGCCCGAGCCCGCCGCGCTGCGCGCCGCCTGCAGCTTCGTGACCATGCCGCCGCGCCCGAACGCGGAGCCCGCGCCGCCGGCCGCGCCCTCGACGTCGGCGACGTTCTCGACCACGCCGTAGAGCGGCGGCAGCGGCTTGCCGGCCTCGGGCGGCGCTTCGTACAGGCCGGCGACGTCGGTGAGGATCACGAGCAGCTCCGCGCCGACGAGGTTCACCATCGTCGCGGACAGGTTGTCGTTGTCGCCGAAGCGGATCTCCTCGGTGGCGACGGTGTCGTTCTCGTTCACCACCGGCACGACGCCGAGCTCGAGCAGCTTCAGCAACGTGTTGCGCGCGTTGAGGAAGCCCTCGCGGTCCTCGAGGCCCGAGCGCGTGACGAGGATCTGCGCCGCCTCGCGGCCACGCTTGCGCAAGGCCTTGCGCCAGAGGTCCGAGAGCCCGATCTGGCCGACCGCCGCGGCGGCCTGCTTCTCGGGGATGGTGCGGCCCGGCTTCTTCCAGCCGAGCGTGTGGCTGCCGATCGCGATCGCGCCCGACGACACGACCACGACCTCGCGGCCCGCGTCGAGCAGCGCGGCGACCTGGCGCGCGAGCTCCGACACCACGCGGCCGCGCGCGCGGCCCGCCTCGGTGAGCGTGCCGCTGCCGATCTTCACGACGATGCGCTTCGCGCGCGCGGCGTCGCGGCGCAGCTCGGCGGCACTCATGCGCGCTCCACGTGGGCGCTCATGCGCGCTCCTCGGGGGCGCGCAATGCGCGCTCCTCCTCGAGCACCCGCCACAGCGCCCGCAAGAGCTCGGGGATGCCCTCGCCGCTCACGCCCGACGCGCGCAGCACCGTGCAGCCGCGCTTCTCGAGCTTGCGCTGGATCGGCGCCAGCAGCTTGCGGTCGCCGATCGCGTCGATCTTGTTCAGCAGCACGAGCTCGCGCCGCTCGGCGAGCGCCGGGTCGTAGGCGGCGAGCTCCTTGCGGATCGTCTCGTACTCGCCGAGCAGGTCGCGCGAGTCGTCGAGCAGCGCGGTGCAGTCGAGCAGGTGCAGCAGCACGCGCGTGCGCTCGACGTGGCGCAGGAAGCGGTCGCCGAGGCCGGCGCCCTCGCTCGCGCCCTCGATCAGGCCGGGGATGTCGGCGACGACGAAGCGCTGGTCGTCGAGCTTCACCACGCCGAGGTTCGGCGTGAGCGTCGTGAACGGATAGTCGGCGATGCGCGGGCGCGCCGCGGAGATGCGCGCGAGCAGCGTCGACTTGCCCGCGTTCGGGAGCCCGAGCAGGCCGACGTCGGCGATCAGCTTCAGCGCGAGGCGCAGCTTGCGGCTCTCGCCGCTCGTGCCGGGCTTCGCGAAGTCGGGGAGCTGGCGCGTAGCCGTCGCGAAGCGCGCGTTGCCGAAGCCGCCGCTGCCGCCGTGCACCGCGACGAAGCGCTGGCCGGCCTCGGAAAGGTCCGCGAGCGGCGGGGCGTCGCGCTCGGCGGAGGCGTCGCTGATCACGGTGCCGACGGGCACGCGCACGATCTCGTCGGGTCCGTTTGCGCCGGCCATGTTGCTGCCCGCGCCGTCGCCGCCGCGCTTGGCCTCGATCACGCGGCGGTACTTGTGGTCGAGCAGCGTCGAGAGGTTCGCGTCGGCCACGAACACGACGTCGCCGCCGTTGCCGCCGTCTCCGCCGGACGGGCCGCCGCGCGGAACGAACTTCTCGCGCCGGTAGGCGACCGCACCGTTGCCGCCGTCGCCCGCGTGCACGGTGACGACGACTTCGTCGATGAAAGGGTCGCCTTCGTGGTTCATGCGAAGCCAGCTGGTTCGGGTGGATCCCCTGCGGCGCGAAGCGCCGCCAGCTGCATCCACTCAGCTGCCGGGTGCGCGCCCACCGGGATTGTGCCGGCGCGAGCGCGAGCGCACGAGCCGTCCGGGGCTAGGCGGCCGGCTCGACCTTCGCGACGAGCCGCCCCTTGGACGGCCCGTAGCTGACCACGCCGTCGATCAGCGCGAAGAGCGTCCAGTCGCGGCCGACGCCGACACCGCGGCCCGGATGGATCTTCGTGCCGACCTGGCGGACGAGGATGTTGCCGGCCTTCACGACCTGGCCCGCGTAGCGCTTCACGCCGCGGCGCTGGCCGTGGCTGTCGCGACCGTTGCGGGAGGAACCCTGACCTTTTTTGTGAGCCATCTCGTTCGATCTCCGCTCGCCTTCGGCTCGCTGCGCGCTTCCTGCGCCGCTGCGCGGCGCTGGGCCGCTCGCCAGGCTCTGTGCTGGGGTTGGATCCGATTCGGGTTAGGCGCGAATCTCGGTCACCTGGACTTCGGTGTAGTCCTGGCGGTGACCCTGCTTGCGCCGATAGTTCTTGCGCCGCTTGCTCTTGAAGATGGTGATCTTGTCGCCGCGGCCGTGGGCGCGGATCGTTCCGAGCACCTTGGCGCCGGACACGAGCGGCTTGCCCACCTTCGGTTCGCCCTCGCCGCCGACGAGCAGCACTTCGCTGAACTCGATGGCGGAGCCCACTTCACCCGCGAGCTTGCCGACCCGCACCGCCGTCCCCGGCGTCACGCGAACCTGCAGCCCGCCCGTCTTCACGACCGCGTACATCACATGCCCTCTTCTTGCTCACGGAAGCGCGGCAGTATCGGAGATTCGCCTTGCCCGTCAACCGCTTCCGGGGCGTCCCCGGCGGTTTGGGCCCGGCTGGCGGCGGATTTCGGGGCCGCCGGGGCTTCGTCCTCGTCGTCGTCCAGCAGCGACATCGCGAGGTACTCGCCGCGGGGCCGCGCCGGGGCCGACGTTTCGGGGCCTGCTGCGGCCGCTTCGGCCGCGTCCGTGCGCTCGGCGTCGTCTGCCGAGGGCGCGGGCTGGGCCGGAACCAGCGCAGCGCGTTCGTTTGCCCGGGCCGCGGCCACCTGCTGTTGCCGCTCGGCCTTGTGATCCACCAGCCACGGGAGCGGCAGGCTGACCGGCTCGCCCTCTCCGGCCGACACGACCTCGAACTGCTCCTGGTGCAGCTCCACCCGGGCCCGGATCTCGATCTCGCGGCCGAGCTCCTTCTCGAGCGCCTGCAGGCTCGCCCGCTCGTGGGTCATGAGCTGCTCGGCCACCGAGCGGTGCACGGTCACGATCACGCGCCGGCCGCCGAAGCGGGGCAGGTCCTTCTTGATCTCGCGGAGCACCTTGTGCGCCACGGACTCGGGCGTGAGCACGTAGCCCTTGCCCTCGCAGTAGGCGCAGGGCTCGCACAGCATCTGCACGAGGTTCTCGCGCGTCCGCTTGCGGGTCATCTCCACGAGCCCGAGCTCGGAGATCTTCAGGATGTTGGTCTTGGCCTTGTCCTGGCGGAGCTCCTGCTGGAGCGCCCGGTACACCTTGTCCCGGTTCTCGGCGCTCTCCATGTCGATCAGGTCGAGGATGATCAGGCCGCCGATGTTCCGGAAGCGGAGCTGGTTCACGATCTCGCGCACCGCCTCGAGGTTGGTCCGCAGGACCGTCTCCTCGAGGTCGCGCTTGCCCACGAAGCGGCCCGTGTTCACGTCGATCGCGGTGAGCGCCTCGCTCTGGTCCACGATCAGGTAGCCGCCCGACTTGAGCCAGACCTTGCGGCCGAGGTTGGTGTCGATCTGCTCCTCGATGCCGAAGGAGTCGAAGATCGGCAGCGCACCCTGGTAGTGCTCGATGCGCGGCTTCGGGTCGGCCATGAAGCGGTCGACGAAGCCCTGCATCTCCGCGTGAACGCTCGGCGAATCGATCACGATCCGCTTCGTGTCCGCGTTCGCAAAGTCGCGAATCACCCGCAAAGCCAAGGCCGGCTCGCTGTAGAGCACCGCGGGCGCGCGGACCTGGTCCTTGCGGATCTGGATGTCGTCCCAAACCGTCGTGAGGTACCGGACGTCGGCCTCGAGGTCGGCGTCCCGGGTGCCTTCCCCGGCGGTGCGGATGATGAAGCCGAGGTCCGCGGGCTTCACCTTCTGCACGATGTCGCGCAGGCGGCGGCGCTCGCGGTCCGAGTCGATCTTGCGCGAAACGCCCACGCGCTGCGCCCACGGCGTCAGCACGAGGTGCCGGCCGGCGATCGAGATGTGCGACGTGATGCGCGCGCCCTTCGAGCCGATCGGCTCCTTGGCGATCTGCACCACGATCTCCTGGCCCTCGCGGACCAGCGTCTCGATGGACGGCGCGTGACGGTTGCGGCGGCCCTTGTGCCGTCCGCCGCCGTCCTCGTCGATCTCCTCGATGTCCTCGACGTAGTCGCCGGCGTAGAGGAACGCGGCCTTCTCGAGGCCGATGTCCACGAATGCCGCCTGCATGCCGGGCAGGACGCGCATCACCTTGCCCTTGACCACGCTGCCCACCACGGACTTGCTGCGCGTCCGCTCCAGGTGGAACTCGAAGAATTGCTTCTTCTCGAGAATCGCGACCCGCGTCTCGCCCGGGCTCGCATTGATCAGGATTTCGTTCTGCATCCTCGTCTCTGGGGCCGGAGTACGAGGGCGGCGGATCCTGCGATCTCGTTCACCATGCGCCTCCAGCGCTGTGGGCCGAGCTCGGTGTTGTCAGCGAGACCGCCCCGCGACGGGGCGGGGCGGGATCAGGCGGAGGCGGCGACTCCCAACTCGAGGTCGCGCGGCCGGACGGGATCTCGCAAGAGCGTCCCGAGCAGTTGGCCGATGCCGGTTCGATTCGATCGACTGGGCATTTCAGGGTTTCGTTTCTTTACGGCCTTGGGCGACTTTGGCGCTCCGCGGGTTCCCGCCTCACGTCCAGCGCTTCGTTTCGCCCCTGGACCTGGCCCCGTTTTCTCAGGCACCCTCCGGCACTCTGCCGTTTCCGAGGGTGCCCCTAAGGGGGCAGGTCCGCTTTGGCCGACCAAAATGACTTGGGGAGCATCATGGATCGCGTCCCGCCGGTCAAGAACGGATCACGCATCGGCAGTGAACCGGCAGAACGTGAGCAGGATCCGCGCCGCGCGCTGCCCTCGGTCGATCGCCTGCTGCGAGAGCTCGCGGCGGGCGAGGGGGCCGGCCTGGCCCGCTGGGCATTAGGCGAAGCCGTTCGCGTTGCGGTCGGAGACGCGCGGCGGCGCGCGGAAGCGGGTGAAGACGTCGGGGACTACCGGGCAGCGGCGCTGAGCGCGGCGCGGGCGCTCACCCGCGAGCGGCCGGCCCACGTCGTCAACGCGACGGGCGTCGTCGTCCACACGAACCTCGGCCGCTCGGTGCTGGGGGAAGGCGCCGCAGCCGCCGTCGCCCGCGCGGCCGCGCAATACGGCGACCTCGAGCTCGACCTCGCGACCGGGGAGCGCGGCGACCGGCTGGCCGGGCTCGAGACCAAGCTGCGCCTGCTCTCCGGCGCCGGCGCCGCGGCGGTCGCGAACAACTGCGCCGCGGCCGTGCTGCTGGCGCTCGACACCTTCGCCCGCGGCCGCGAGGTGATCGTCTCGCGCGGCGAGCTGGTCGAGATCGGCGGCTCGTTCCGGGTGCCCGAGATCCTCGCCCGCGCCGGCGTGAAGCTGGTCGAGGTCGGCACCACCAACCGCACCCACGCCCGCGACTACGAGGACGCGATCACGCCCGAGACGGGCCTGCTGCTGAAGGTGCACCGCTCCAATTTCGAGCAGCGCGGCTTCGTGGCGGAAGTGGACCTCGCGGAGCTGGTGGCGATCGGGCAGCGGCGCGGCGTGCGGGTGGTCGAGGACCTCGGCTCCGGCACGCTCGTCGACCTCCGCGCGCGCGGCTTCCCCGCCGAGTCGTTCGTCCCCGCGCGCCTCACGACCGGCGCCGACGTGGTGTGCTTCTCGGGCGACAAGCTGCTCGGCGGCCCGCAGGCGGGCATCGCGCTCGGCACCGCGCCCGCCATCGCAGCGATGCGGAAGAATCCGCTCGCGCGGGCGCTGCGCGTGGACAAGCTCACCCTCGCCGCGCTCGACTGGCTCGCCACGGCGCTGCTCGACGACCGGCGCGACGAGATCCCGACGCTGCGCATGCTGCTCGCGCCGGAGAGCGCGCTCGAAACGCGAGCCCGCGCGCTGGCCGAGCAGCTCGCGCCTGGCGCGCCGCCGGGCCTGCGCGTCTCGGTCGCGCGCAGCGAGGCGCCCGTCGGCGGCGGCTCGCTGCCCGGCTTCACGCTGCCGTCGTTCGCGGTGGCGCTCGACGGTGCGCCGAGTGCCGCCCAGCTGGCCGCCGCGCTTCGCCGAGCGTCCCCCGCCGTGCTCGCGCGCACCCAGGGCGAACGGGTTCTGCTCGACGTCCGCACGCTGCTCGCCGGCGAGGAGCCGCTCGTGGTGCGCGCGCTCGCGGCGGTGCGCTTCGATTGATGGCCTAGGGCCCTTCGCGTAGTGTTGGCGCGCCGATGCTGAGCACGAACGTCCTCGTTCTCAATCGCTCCTATCTGCCGATCCACGTGACCTCGGCTCGGCGGGCGTTCACGCTCGTCTATCAGGGCATCGCACGCGTCATCGACGAGGAGTACAAGACCTTCGACTTCGAGAGCTGGAGCCAGCTCTCGGTCGCGCGCGCCGAAGAGGCGATCGGCACGCCGCACGGCAGAATCCGCATCCCGCGCGTGATCGTGCTCGTGGCGTTCGACCGCTTGCCGCGCCGGCACGTTCGCTTCAGCCGGATCAACCTAATGGCTCGCGACGACTTCCAGTGCCAGTACTGCGGGATCAAGCCGCGGCGGGCGGAGCTGAACCTCGACCACGTGATCCCGCGCGCGCTCGGCGGGAAGAGCACCTGGGAGAACGTCGTCACGAGCTGCATCGAGTGCAATCGCCTGAAGGGCGGGCGTACGCCGCGACAGGCGAGCATGAAGCTGAGAAAGCGCCCGGAGCGACCGCGCTGGACGCCGCTGATGAACCTGATGTTTTCGAGCGTGCGATACGAGGAATGGCGTCCGTTCCTCGGCGTCGTCGACGCCTCCTACTGGAACACCGAGCTCGTCGAGTAGAGACTCGACGCGGAGCCCCCCACGGAACCGACCCCCACCATCTCGGACGCCCCGCGCCCGCGCCTCGTCGCGGTCGGCGGCGGCAAGGGCGGCGTCGGAAAGACGTTCCTCTCCGCCAACCTCGCGATCACCCTCGCGCGCGCCGGCTATCGCGTGATCGCGATCGACACCGACGTCGAGGGGCCGAACCTGCACACGCTGCTCGGCGTGAAGAACCCGTCGCGCACGCTGGCGGACTTCATCGCGGGTCGCGAGCACAACCTGCTGCGGCTGATCGTCGCGACCCCGACCGAGAACCTCGGCCTGATCGCGGCGACGCAGGGCAACCTCGCCGGCGCCCAGCCCGACGCGCAGCGCCGCGCCGACATGCTCGCGCAGCTGCGCCGCATGCCGTGCGACTTCGTGATCGTCGACTGCGGCGCCGGCGCCCACGCCGCGACGCTCGACTACTTCCTCGTGAGCGACGACGGCCTGATCGTCGTCCACCCCGAGCCCACCTCGGTCGAGAACGCCTACACGTTCGTGCGCGCCGCGTTCTACCGCCGCATGCAGGCGGCGCTGCAGAAGCACGACGTGCGCGCGCTCGTGCGCGAGGCGATGGACCAGCGCAACGCACGCGGCATCCAGACGCCCCTCGACCTGCTGCGCGAGATCGAGGGCATGGACGTCGAGGACGGCCAGCGCTTCGTCGAGACGATGCGCCGCTTCCGGCCGCGCATCGTGGTGAACGAGGTCGCGACCGCCGAGGACGTGAAGCTCGGCTTCTCGGTGAGCAGCGTGTGCCGGAAGTTCTTCGGCATCGACGCGGACTACATCGGCTACCTGAACCGCGACGCCGCGGTGCGCGAGGCCGTGAAGCAGCGCCGCCCGCTGCTCGACATTTCGCCGGACGGTGACGCGGCGATCTACCTGAAGCGGATCGCGCGCAAGCTCGCCGAAGGCGTGCCGCTCCCCGCCGACGACGAGGCCGCCCGATGAAGCCGTTCTCGGAGCAGACGCACTACGAGATCCTCGAGCTCGCGCCCGACGCGACCTCCGATCAGGTCGAACGCGCCTACCGCGTCGCCCGCTCCACGTACTCCTCCGACTCGCTCGCCACCTACTCGGTGTACGACGACAACGAGCTGAGCGCGCTGCAGGAGCGCATCGAGCTCGCCTACGCGGTGCTCTCGGACGACGTGCGGCGCCGCGAGTACGACGCCGCGCGCGGCTCGGGCTCGCGCATCGAGCTCGCGCTCAGCTTCGCGGACGAGGACGACCACGGGCTCGAGAACGCGCCCGAGATCCGCGGCTTCGAGGAGAGCGTCGAGGACGGCCCGATCGACGGCGCGCGGCTGCGGCGCTGGCGCATCGCGCGCGGCATCGAGCTCGACCGCGTCGCGTCGACCACCAAGATCAGCGCGAGCTACCTGCGCTCGCTCGAAGAAGAGCGCTTCGACGCGCTGCCCGCGACGGTCTACGTGCGCGGCTTCCTCACCGCCTACGTGCGCGCCGTCGGCCTCGACGCCGAGCGCGTCGTGCCGCACTACATGGAGCGCGTGCTCGCCGCGCGGCCCGAGAAGCCGCCGCGGCCGGTGGTGCGGCGCGCGCGATGACGCGCATCGCCGATCCCGAGCGCGTGCTGCGCCTCGCGCGCGCCGTGGTCTCGGACATCGTCACGTACCACCCCGAGGTGGTACGCGAAGGCCTCGCCAACGACGACCTGTTCGAGCGCCTCGCCGCCGAGCTCGACGAGGGGCGCGAGTTCTTCGAGGAGCGCGTCGAGCGGGACGCCGCGCAGCAGACCAATGCGTGGAACCGCGCGCTCGTGGACGTGCTGGTCTACCGCAGCAAGCACGTCCGCAGCCGAATCTGGTAGCGCGGTGCGCGCCGAGCTCGCGGTGGACGAGGCGCACGCCGGCGAGCGCCTCGACCGGGCGCTCGCGGCGCTCGCGGGCGTGGCGCGCGCGCAGGCGCAGCGCTGGATCGACGAGGGCCGCGTGCGCGTGAACGGCGCGGCCGCACGCGCGAGCCAGAAGCTCGCGCTCGGCGACCGCGTGCTCTGGGACCCGCCCGCGCCCGCGCCGAGCGCGCTCGCACCCGAGCCGATCGCGCTCGCGATCCTGCACCAGGACGACGCGCTCGTGGTGCTCGACAAGCCCGCCGGGCTGGTCGTGCACCCCGCGCCCGGCCACGCGGGCGGCACGCTCGTGAACGCGCTGCTGCACCACGTGCGCGATCTCGCCGGCATCGGCGGCGTTGCGCGGCCCGGCATCGTGCATCGCCTCGATCGGGGAACCTCCGGCGTGATGGTGGTGGCGAAAACCGACGCGGCCCACGCCGCGCTCTCGAAGCAGTTCCACGACCACACGATCGAGCGCGTCTACGTCGCCTTCGCGCGCGGCGCGCCGGCGCAGGACGAGGGGCGCATCGAGCGCGCCATCGGCCGCCACCCGAGCGATCGCAAGCGCATGAGCATCGTGACGAAGCGCGGCCGCACGGCGGCCACGCGCTGGCGCGTGCTGCGGCGCTTCCCGAAGAGCGGCGCGGTGAAGCTCGAGATCCGCCCCGAGACGGGCCGCACGCATCAGATCCGCGTGCACCTCGCCGCCCACGGCCTCCCCTTGTTAGGGGACGAGACCTACGGCCAGGCCGCCGGTGGCGCCTTCGCGCGCGGCCTCGGCCGCCCGGCCCTGCACGCCGCCGTGCTCGGTTTCGTGCACCCCGCGACCGGCGAGCGCCTGCGCTTCGAAGTGCCGCTGCCGCCGGACCTCGCAGCGCTCGAAGAGACCCTCGCGAGCGCGGAGCCGAAGCGTGCGTGACGACGGCGGCGACTTCCTGCGCGACGCCGTGCTGACGAAGCGCGGGCTCGCGCACGGCTTCGGGCTGCGCACGAGCCCGGAGCTCGCGCTGCGGCGCCCGCGACAGGTCCACGGTGCGCGCGTGGTGTGGGCGGAGGCCGCGAACGAGCTGGGCGACGCCGACGCCGTGCTCGCCCGGGCGGGGAGCGTGCGGGTCGGGGTCGTCACCGCCGACTGCGTGCCGATCCTCGTCGCGGCGGGCCGCGTAGTCGGCGCCGTGCACGCGGGCTGGCGCGGCTTCGCGGCCGGCGTGATCGAGGACACGCTGCGCGAGCTCGCGTCGGCCGCTCCGGGCGAAGAGCCCGCAGCGGCGATCGGGCCGTGCATCGGAGGGTGTTGTTATGAGGTGGACGCGCCGGTGCTGACGCCGCTGCGCGCGCGCTACGGGGCGCTCGTCGACGCTGCGACGACTCCCTCGCGCCCGGGCCATGCGCGGCTCGATCTCGGCGCGCTCGCGCAGCTCGCCCTCGCGCGGGCCGGCCTCGCGCCCGCGGCGATCGGCAGTGCGGCGCGCCTGTGCACGCGCTGCGACGCCGCGCGCTTCCACTCGTTCCGCCGCGACGGCGCGGCCGCGGGCCGGCTCACACACTGGATCGAGGCGCCGCGATGAGCGCGCGCGCGAGCGGCCTC
>CAZCTH010000015.1:0-62862 GCA_964501435.1 uncultured Spirochaetales bacterium
GTGGCTCGGCGACGCGGTGCCGAGCGGCGAGCCGTTCGCGCGCGCCGCCACGCCGGCGCTCGACGGCGCGCTCTGCGGGGATGCGTTCCTCCGCGTCGGCGACGCCGCGGCCGCGGTCGACCCGCTCTCGGGCAACGGCGCCTTCCAGGCGCTCTCCACCGCGCTCGTCGCGCCCGCGGTGGTGAACACCGTGCTCCACCGCCCCGAACGCGCGGCGCTCGCGCGCGAATTCTTCCGCGAGCGCGCCCGCGACCTCTTCCTGCGCTTCGCGCGCGTGTCCCGCGACTTCTACGCCGAAGGAGCCGCGCACCACGGGGGCGCGTTCTGGCACGCGCGCGCCGCCTGGCCCGACTCCGTGCCCGCCCACACCGCGCACGCCGGCGCGTCGGCCGAGCCGCTCGCGATCGCGCGGCGCCCGGTGGTGTGCGACGGCTGGATCGAGGAGCGCGAGGTCGTGCTGACGGCGGAGCGACCGCTCGGCACCTGGCAGGTCGCCGGCGTCGAGATCGCGCCGCTCGTGCGGCGCGTCGCCGAAGCGGCTCGGGGCGCCGCGGACGGCGGCGCGCTCGAAGCGCGAGAGCTCGCCGCGTTGCCGGAACCGGCGCGCGCCCCCGTCGCCGCCTGGCTGCGCGCGCACCGCGCGGGCCTGCAGCCGCGCGCGGGCGCCGAGCGCGGCGAAGGCGGGGGCTGACCCCTCATCGTTCATCTGGCACGCCGCCGGACACGTGCGGACGCTTCACGCCCGGTGCTCGGGCCCGCGATGGCGCGCGCCGTCGCGCAGCGCGGCGAGAGCGGCGGCGGGCGCTGCGCCGCCGGCGAGCTGCGCGGCCAGCAGCGCGGCGACGTGGGCACAGCCCGCGCTCGCGCCCTGCACGTCCCCGGCGCGCACGTGGGCCCCGAAGTCGGCCTGCGCGGTCGCGAGCCACGACCATTCCCCCGGCGCGCAGCGCGCGTCGCCGGTCGCGCGCACGACGCCGGGGTACGCAGCGGGGTACGGGAGCGCTCCGCGCGCGGGCGCCGCCGCCACCACGACCACGCCGCCCGCGAGCGCACGCGCCACCGCGCGCCCCAAGACTTCGCGGTCCTCGCGCAGCCCGGCGCTCACGCTCGCGAGCGCAGCGCCCTGCGCCACCGCCCAGTCGAGCGCGGCGGCGAGCTGTGCTGCGCTCGTCGCGAGGCCGTCGCCGAACACGCGCGCGGCGAGCAGCGCGACGCGCGGGTCGGCCAGCAGCACGTCGGCGAGCGCGGGCCCGTGGGCGAGCGCCCCGTGCGAAACCGCCGCGATCCCGTCCTCGACCGCCACGGCCACGCCTCCGTCTGCACGCTCGGCGAGGCGGAACGCGCGGGCCGCGGCGACGCGCGGCGCGTGGCGCGGCGCGACGCCGGCGTCGAGCAGCGCGACGCGAATCACGCGGGCGCTGCGTCGGGGACGAGGCGCCCGTCGCGGAGCACGAGGCGCTGGTCCGCGCTCGCGAGCGGCGCCTCGCGATGGCTGATCACGAGCCGCGTCACGCCCGCGAACAGCGCGTCGAGCTCCGCGAGCAGCTGGGCTTCGAGGGCGGGGTCGAGCGCGGAGGTCGGCTCGTCGAGGATCGCGAGCACGGGGCGCTGGAGCAGCGCGCGGGCGATCGCGATGCGCTGCTTCTCACCGCCCGAGAGCCCCTGGCCGCGCTCGCCGAGGCGCGCACCGGGGCCGCCGAGCTTCGCGGCGAGCGCAGCGAGCCCCGCCCGCTCCAGCGCGTCGACGACCTCGGCGTCGCTCGCAGCGGGAGCCGCGTAGCGCACGTTGTCCGCGAGCGTGCCGCGGAAGATCACGGGATCCTGCGGCACGAGCGCGACGCAGCGCCGCCACGCCGCGAGCTCGAGGGAAGCGAGATCGACGCCCGCCACCGTGATCCGCCCCGCCTGCGGCCGCTCGTGGCGTAACAACAGGTCGACCAGCGTCGTCTTGCCGATTCCGGACGCGCCGCGCAGCGCCGTCTTCTTGCCGAGCGGCAGCACCGCGCTCGCGCCCGCGAAGATCGGCGCGCCGTCCTCGTACGCGAAGCCGACGCCCTCGAGCGCGACGTCGCCGCGCGGGATCGCCGCCCGCGCGCGCGATTCGACGCCGCCGCTCGCGCCCGCGCCCTGCTCCGCCGCCTCCCGTCCCGCGGCGCGCAGCTCCCACACGCGGTCGAGGCTCACCACGAGACGCTGTTTCGCGAGCGCGATGCCGAGCAGCGCCTGCACCGGGCCGATCGCGAGCGCGAGGTACGCGCCGAACGCGATCAGCGCGCCGAGCGCGAGCTGCCCGTCGATCACGAACAGGCCGCCGACGAGCATCACCCCCGCGCGCGCGGCGGCGAGCAGCGCGCGCGGCAGCGCCGCCGTCGCGAACTCGCCGCGCTGCAGGCGCAGCAGCTCGTCGGCGTACGCCGCGTTCAGCGCGCCGAGGCGCGCCGTCTCGCGCAGCTCGGCGGCGGCGTTCTGGATCGTGCGCACCGCGGGCAGCGTCTCGGCCAGGAAGCTCGAAACATCCGCGCCGCGCGCGCGCAGTGCGCGCGTGCGCGCCTCGAGCCGCGGCCGCATGCGCCAGAGCCAGAGCGCCTCGAGCGGGGCGAGCACGAGGGGCGCGAGCGCGAGGCGCGGATCGATGCGCACCATCAGCGCGAGCGCGCCCGCGAGCCCGAGCGCGGAAGAGAGGCCCGCGAAGAGCGTGTCCACGCTGAAGCGCTGGAGCTCCGCGACGTCGCCGTCGAGGCGCGCCATCAGGTCGCCGGTGCGCCAGCGCCGATGCCAGCCGGGCGGCAGCGCGAGCAGGTGCCCATACACCTCCTCGCGCAGGGCGAAGAGCACGCGGCTCGAGAGGCGCGTGTGGAAGATACGGCTCACGCCCGAGAGCGCGACCGCGCCGAGGCCCGCCACGAACAGCAGCGCCGCGTTGCGCGCGAGGGCCGCGCGATCGCGGGCGAGCAAGCCGTCGTCGACGATGCGCTGCGTGAGCCACGGCTGCGCCAGCGCGAGCGCGGTGGTCGCGAGCGCCAGCGCAAGCAGCACCGCGACGGCGCCGCGCTCGCGCGCGACGAAGCCGTACAGCCAGCGCAGTGCGGCACGGCGGCCGGATCGCAGGTCGGGGGCGCTCATCGCCGCGCAGCGTACCGCCGGCGCGGGCGGGGGTTGCAATCCGGGCACCCCGCGTCCCATGCTGCGCGCGCGCACCCGCGGAGTCCGCATCCATGAAGGCCCTCCAGCGGATCGCGCGCGTCGCGCTCGCCTACGTCGCGCTCGTCGTCGCGTTCGAAGCCTTCGTCGGCGTGATGGGCCGCCAACATGCGGCGCGTGGCGTCGCCGCGGACGACTGGGCGCTGGCGCTCACGACGACCGGACCGGACGGCGAGCGCCGCGACGCGGTCGTCGCCGGCGTCGAGATCGACGGCCGCCTGTACGTCGCCGCGAACCACTGGCCGCGCGCCTGGTACGGGCGCGCGCTCGCGCATCCCGAGGTCGAAGTCACGCGCGGCGGCCAGGCGGCGCTCCCGTTCCGCGCCGTGCCGATCGCAGGCGACGAGCGAGACCGCGTCGCCGCGGCGTACGACCTGCCGCTCTTCATTCGCGTCCTGACCGGCTTCCCGCCGCGGCGCTTCCTCCGGCTCGATCCCCGCTAGCGCTAGTTCGCGCCGCGCCGGAAGATCTTCGTGCCGCCGGCCGACATGTCGCCGCCCGGCAGCACGATGTTGCCGAGCTTCTCGAGCGAATCCGCGTCGTAGATCGCGACGTCGTTGAAGGTGCCGCTCAGATAGAGCGTGCTTCCGTCCGTTCCGAAGTTCACGACGTAATAGCTGTGCTCGAGGTCGACGCTCTTGTCGATGCGCGCATTCGGCACATCGAAGCGCTGGAGCTGGGTGAGCACCGCGAAGAACTGGTCGGGCTTGCCCGGGCGCGTCGTGCCCGTGAAGAGCCCATTCTTCAGCGGCCCCACCACCGCGTCGCTCGCCTTCCCCGTCGCGAGGTCCACGCGCTCGTAGCCCCACACGAGGTCGGCTTGATCCGCGTCGCCCTCGGCGCCGGGCTTCCAGCGCGCGGCGCTGAACATGCGCACCATCTCGCCGCTGTTCTCGCCGATGTTCCAGATGGTGAGCACGTCGCGCGGGCCGAACTTCGGGTCGGCGAGGCTGCGGCTCGTGAGCGCCACGCGAGTCGCGCCGGTCGCGGGATCCAGCGCCACGATGTCGGGCCCGCCGAGATACAGCGTGCCGTCCGCGCCGGTCTTCATGATCGTGACCTGCCGTGGCGCGGGGAGCGTGCGCAGCGGCAGCGCGCCCTGGCCCGCGCTCGCGTCGTAGACCGCGACGCGCGTGTCCTGCACCTCGTAGTGGTCGAGGAACAGCTTCACCGGCGCCTGGAACACGTAGAGCTGCTTGCCGTCGGGCGAGACGGCGAGGCCGCCCAGGGTGCGAACGCGCTCGTTGCCCTGGGACTGCACCGCCGAGAAGACGAGCGCGCAGTCTGCGAGGCGCACGCCCCACACTTCGCCCATGCTGTTGCCGAGCACGTAGGCGACGTCGTTGCCCGGGCTCATCGCGATCGAGCCGGGTGTCGGCGCCGCGGGCAGCGCGCAGGTGCGCTCGACGCGGCGCGCGGCGAGATCCACCACGTGCAGGTTGTTGGGGCGATTCGCGACGACCATCACGTCGCCGGCGGCCGCGCGCGCGGGCGCGCTCGCGCCGCTCGAGGGCGCAGTCGCGCAACCGAGCGCGAGGGTCGCGAGGGCCGCCAGCGCGAGTGCGGGCTGTGCGCGCATCACTTGTCTTCCGGGAAGGTCGGGCCGAGCTTGCGCCAGTCGCGGCCCGCCGAGTCCGCGCCCTTCGCCCAGTCCGGATAGGAGTTCGCGACGTCGGGCACCTGCGCGGGCCACCAGCACGGATCGGCGCAGCCGTAGAGGTCGGCCTCCATCGGCTGGCAGAGGCCTCCGACGCCGCCGAAGGCGTCCACTTCCCAGCCGGGGTCGGTGGTGGCGGAGCAGCCCGTCACGGTCTGCATCGCGACCACCTCTTGCAGCGTGCCGTCGCGCGCGGCGGCGTCCGCCTGCACGGCCTTCACGTTGAGCGGCTTCAGGTGCTTCATGCGATGGCCCTCTCTCCTACCGGTTTGACTTCGCTCGCCTGCGGCTCGCTGCGCGCTTCGCTTGCGGCCGGCCCGGACGTGGCCCTTCGCGGCGTGAGCGTTCTTCCGAACCAATCCGGCCGCGCGGCGAGGATGCGCGCGTAGGCGGTGATCCCGTAATCGATCCACGCGCGCATGCGGTCGCAGTAATGGAGCGTCGGGCGGACCGGGTCGCCGTAGCGCGCGTAGCTCTCGTGGTAACAACCGCCGCTGCACAGGTTGCGGATGCGGCAGGTGGCGCAGTCGACGCCCGACTTGTCGAGGCGGCGCTCGAGGAAGGCGGCGAGCTCCGGCCGCGCGAGGCCGTGGGTCACGTCGCCGAAGGTGCCGAGCTCCGAGCCGGTGAAGCGATGGCACAGGTTCACGCCGCCGGCGTGATCGACCGCGACCATCGAGTAGCCCGCGCCGCAGGGCAGCGACTTGCTCGTGCCCTCGTGCAGGTCCGTGAGCAGCTGCAGCAGGTTCGAGAAGCCGTGCCTCTCGCCGCGCAGCGCCGCGGCCACGAGACGGTCGCCGAGCGCGCGGAAGCCTGCGAACACCGCGTCGAGCTCGGGCTCCGTCAGGTTGAAGCGCGCGTCGTCGCCGGCGGTGACGGGTGCGAAGCCCACCTCGTCGAAGCCGAGCTCGCGGGTCAGGTGGTCGTAGATCTCGCCGACCTCGGTGGTGCCGCGGGCGAGGGTCACGCGCGCGCCGAGCGGCCGCGCGCGGTATCGCTCGCGCAGCAGGCGGATCTTGGACGCGACGGCGTCGTAGCTGCCGTTGCCGCCGCGCGTCGTGCGGTGGCGATCGTGGATCGCACGCGGGCCGTCGATCGAGACCGCGACGCCGACGTTGTGCGCGGAGAGCCAGTCGGCAATGCGCGCGTTGATCAGCGTCGCGTTGGTGGTGAGCGAGAAGTCGACGCGCGCCTTCTCGCGCGCGAAGCGCGCTTCTCCCCACGCGACCACCTGCTCGAGCAGCGGCATCTGCGTGAGCGGCTCGCCGCCGAAGAAGACGACGTTGTAGCGCGCGCGGCCCGGCGACTCGCGCAGCAGCATCTCGATGGCGGCCTCGGCGGTCGCGAAGTCCATCGCCTGGCTCTTCGCGACGCTCGTCAGGTCTTCCTTGAAGCAGTAGCCGCACGCGAGATTGCAGCCCGTGGCGACGTTGAGCACGACCGTCGTGAGCGGGAACGACGTCACGCGCTTCCGGGCTGCGGGCGCGGCGAGCGGCGCGCCGGAGTCGCGCAGTACGTCGCAGGCGACGAGCTCCTCCACCGCCTCGGCGACGGCGCCCGCGTCGTGGCGTGCGGCGAGCTTCGCCTGCAGCGCGGCGAGGGAGAGTGGCGCCGCATCGAGCAGCGCGAGCGCCTCGCGTGCGAGGCCGTCGAGCTCGAACAGGCTGGTCGTCGGCACGTGGAACAAGAGCTCGCGCCCGTCCACCGCGACGCGGTGGAGGTTCGGGCGAATCAGCGCGAGCTCTCCGGCCATCGGGCGCCCCTCTCAGGGAATCGGCGAGTGGATCCAGCGCTGCACGGTGACGACCAGGTGAGCCTCGCCGGCGAGCTCGCGCTCGCCGTCCTTCACCGTCGCGATCACCTTCAGGTTCCCGGCGTTGTTGGTGCCGTACTTGCGCGCCGGGTTCGGGCCGGCGTCGCCCGGCGTGAACACGCCGACGCTCGGGTCTTCGAACTTCCCGGCAAACTCGACGTCGCGCTCCGCGCGCGCCTGCTCGTTCCACGGCTCCGTGCGCCAGGTCGCAGGCACCACGCCGAGCTTCACGTCGTCCGCGGTCTCGGGCTTCCCGTCCGCGCCGTTCGACCACGCGACCGCGTCGAACACGCCGTACTCCTTCGGAACCGGTCCGCCACCGTCGCCGATGCGGGTGATCTGGTACGGCGGGTCGATCGCGACGCGGTCGACCTTGCCGCTGCCGAGCGCGTCGGGCGGCGCATCGACGAAGTGCGGCGGCACCGCGGGTCGCGCGGCCTGCGGCAGTAGCGTGACGTCGAGGCCGCGCTCCGGATGATCGCGTTCGTAGGCCCGCCCCGTCATGCGACCGGGCTGGCTGGCGTCGAGCACCTGTTGCCACTTCACGCCGCCGAGCGTCAGCGTCGCGCGCCACTCGTAGCCCGTGTAGACGGTCGCGGTGCCGTCGCCCGCGAGCTCCTCGCCGGTCCGCCGGTACTGGCCGACGAAGCGCAGCGCGTACTGGTCGGGCTTCGTCTGCGTCGCCGTCAGCGTGCCGCTGAAGTCGCCCTTCGCGAGCTGGTGCCCGAACACTTGCCACGTCCCCGACAGCCGCGGCTTCTTCGCCTGCTGCCACTTCTTCCACGCGTCGCCGTCGAACGGGTACTTCTCCGCGAGCATCGGCGCGGTCTCGTTCAGCGCGATCGGGAACCAGTCGAGATTGCGCCCGCCGGCCGAGTACTCGGTGCTGGGCCACTGCCCGAGATGGAAGTGCACGAGCTTGCGCCACTCCTCGACGGGCCGGCGCTGGAGCAGCACGCGCGCCGCGGAGTGACAGCGACCGCACATCATCTTGAAGTCGGCGTCCACCGGCTCGAAGTCGTCGAGGCGCTGCTCGAGCGCGTAGCGCGACGGCGCCGCCTCGCTCGGCGCGAGGCCCTGGGTGTCGGCGAGGTACTTGATCAGGGCGCGCTTCGCGTCCTGCTCCGCGAGGGGAAGATCCTGCGACGACACGGTGATGCCGTGCAGGTCCTCCATGCGCTGGATCGTCATCGCCCAGCCTTCGGGCGTCTTGCGCTGGTGCGCGATGCGCGAGAGCGCACCCGACGCGTCGGGCTGGTGGCAGCCGCTGCAGGTGTTCCGCAGCAGCTGCTGCTCCGGCGATTCTGCGCCGCTCGCCGAAGCGAGCAGGCCAGCGAGGACGAACGCTGCGAACGAGCCGCGCATCGGCACCCCTCCCCGGGCTTTAGAAGTGGAACGTGACGTCGGCTCCGAAGGTGCGCGGCGGCCCGATGTGCGTGTAGTCGTAGCCGAAGCCCACGAGGTTCACGGCGGAGGTCTGGTAGAACTCGTTGGCGAGGTTCTTCATCCAGAAGCCGCCCTCCCACACTCCGTCCGCGGAGCGGAAGTCGATGCGCGTGTTGAAGAGCACGTAGTTGTCGATCAGCACGCGGCGCACGTGCGGCAGCGTGAAGTACTGCTCGCCCACGTAGTTGGCGTCGATGCGCCAGGCGAGCGTGCCGTAGGACGTCTCGAGCAGATCGAGGTCGCTACCGAGCTGGACGTTGAAGTCCGGCGAGTTCGGCAGCGCGTCGCCCTTCACGTTGATGCCGGAGACGATGCCCTTGCGCGCCTCGCCGTTCAGCCAGCCGAGGCCGAGGTTCAGGCGCCAGCGTTCGTTCACCTGCGCGAGGCCCTCGAGCTCGAGGCCGAACACGCGCGACTTCTCGATGTTCACGAGGGTCTGCGCCGCGGTGATCGAATCCACGTCGATCAGCTGCTGGTCCTTGTACAGGTAGTAGAAGAGCGCGCCGTTCAGCTGGAACATCCCGTCGCCGAGCGTGCTCTTCCAGCCGAGCTCGACCGCATCGAGCGTCTCGGGCTTCACGGCGTTGAACTCGGACGGGTCGAAGAAGGCCTGACCGTTGAACGCGCCCGAGCGGTAGCCGCGGTTGTAGGTGAAGTAGGTCAGGAGGTCGTCGCTGACGCGCATCTCGAGGCCGAGCTTGCCCGTGAACTCCGTGTCCTCGATGGAGTCGTCCGTGCTCGGGATCATGGTCGTGACGAAGGCGCCCTGGCCGGTCGCGATGGTGCGGAAGTCGTTCGCCTCGGTGCGGTCGTTGGTCACGCGCACGCCGAACAGCAGCGTGAAGGTGTCGTTCAGCGCGTAGGTGCCGTCGAAGTAGCCGGCGATCGAGCGGCGTTCCTGGTTGAAGTCGTTCTCGAACACGCAGCCCGCCGGGAAGCCGGCGACGCAGTCGCCCGGGTCGACGCCGTTCAGGCCGTCGAAGTCGATGTCGGTGTACAGGCCGAGGTCGGTCGCGATGTCGAGATCCTCGTTCGCGTAATAGAAGCCCGCGACGAAGTCGAAGGCGCCGCCGAAGCTCGAGGTGAGCCGCAGGTCCTGCGCGATCTGGTCGCCGTCGCCGGCGTAATCGATCTCGAGCACCTCGAGCGGCGAGCCGTCGGTGTCCTCGGGGTTGAGGAAGTCGCCTTGGGTCCAGGACGTGACCGACGTGAGCGTGAGCGTGTCGGTCAGCTCCCAGTTCACCGTCAGCCAGGCCTGATCGACCTCGCGCTTGCGCTTCACGTCGCCGTTGCTCTCGAGCTCGAACTTGCCGAGGCCGGTGCGGAAGTAGTCCTGCAGGCCCACGCTCGCGTAGACGCCCGCGCCCACGCCGCCCGCGCCGATCTTGTTCACGTTGTCGGCGAAGATGCCGTAATTGGTCGGATCCGAGCGGCCGGACGAGAAGCGCGCCGTCACCTCGACGGTGTCGGTCGGGCGCCAGAGCGCCGCCACGCGGATCGCCCATTCGTCGGTGCTGTTGTTGTCGGGGACGTTCGGCAACCGGTTCTTGAACCAGCCGTCCGCATCGGCCCACATGCCGGCGAAGCGCACGGCGAGCACGTCGTCCACGACCACGAGGTTCGCGGCGCCGCGCGCCTCGAAGCGGTCGAAGTTGCCGGCACCGAGGGTCGCGTCGCCGCCGTTGCCTTCGAAGCTCGGCGCGCGCGTCACCAGGTTCACCGCGCCGCCGGTGGTGTTGCGGCCGTAGAGCGTGCCCTGCGGCCCGCGCAGCACCTCGATGCGCTCGAGGTCGAACATCTGCATCGGCTGGAGGACGGTCGGGCCCGTGTAGACCTCGTCCGTGTAGACCGCGATCGGGCTCGACTGATGGACGCTGTAGTCGTTCATCGTGATGCCGCGGACCGCGAACACCGGCGCGCCGTCGCCGTTGATCTGATTCACCTGGAGGTTCGGCACGAGACCGGCGAGGTCGTTCGTGTCGGTGACTTTGAAGCGCTCGAGGTCGTCGCCGCCGATCGCCGCGACCGAGACCGGCACGTCCTGCACGCTCTGCGCGCGCTTCTGCGCCGTGACGACGATCTCCTCGATACCGCCGGCGCTCTCGGCCGGAGCGGCGGAGTCCGCGGCGGGCGCGGCCTCCTGGGCGAAGGCGGTGGCCGGCGCGATCAGCGCGGCGGCGAGCAGGCTGCGGACGACGAGCGAAGCGAGGCGCATGGTGCACTCCCAGAGCGAGGGGACGATTCGGGCATCATTGCACACGCGCGGAGCGGCGAAACCGCCCGCGCGCGCTCAGGTGAGCAGCGCGCGGGCCTGACGTGCGGCAGCGAGCCCCTGCTCGATGGCGCCGTCGATGAATCCGCGCCAGCCGTTCGCCCAGTCCGCGCTGGCGAACACCACCCGCCCCGCCGGAGCCTGGAGCGCCGCGAGGAAGCGGCCGTACTGGCCGGGCCGCAGCACGCACCACGTTCCGCGCGCGTGGGGGTCGGCGGTCCAGATCCAGCCCGTGGCGTCGAGCACGTTCGCGCTCGGCAGCACGCTGCGCACGGCGCGCTTCACCTGCTCCGGGTCGCCGAGGTCGAGCGCCTCGGCGCTCGGCCCGAAGCCGATCAGATGCGTCTTGCCGTGGCCCACGTGATCGGTGAAGAGCCAGCTCAGCGCATGGTCGCTGGTCGCGAGGCACGCGACGTCCTGCTCGCCCTCGATCACCGCGTGGAACTTGACGCACGCGCCCGCGTGGCGTTCGCGCGAGGCGGCGAGCTTGCGCGCGTCCAGCGCGGGCTCCCACGCGACGTCGGCCAGCACGTTGAGGGGCAGCGTCGAGATCACGCAGCGCGCCTGGATCTCTTCGCCCGAGACGGTCTTCACCACGGCGCCCTGCGCGTCCTGATGCACCGCCGCGACGGCTTCGCCGAGCCTCAGCTCCGGCTTGCCGTCCGCGAGCATCGCGTCGATCAGCGCCTTCGTGCCGTCGCGGAAGCGGTAGCGCGCAGCGGCGTCGTTGAGATCGACGAAGTTGTGCCCCGCGAGCGCGTACCAGCGCACCATCTCCACCCACGCGCCGGCGCGCGCACGGTTGGCGACGCAGGTGGCGATGTAGCCGTCCACGGCATCCCGCAGCAGCGGATCGGCGATGCGCGCGAGCGGCTCGGCAGCGTTCACCGCGTCGTGCTTCTCGGCGAGGCCCGTGTCGAAGGGCCGGTGCGGGCGCGGGAACATCTCGCGCGACGCGCCCATGTACTGCGCGAGCGCACCGGCGATCTCCTCGCCGCGCTCCCAGGCGTCGAGCTCGCGCAGGTCGCCGTCGCGGGTGCGCACCACGAGGCGGCGCGCGACCGCGCCGCTGCTCTCGACGAGGGGAAGGCCGTAGCGCTGGATTTCGGCCCACACGTAGGGCTGGGTCCAGTGGACCCAGGTGCCGCCGAGATCGGTCGGCGTGTCGTTCCACGGCACGGTGAAGGTGCGCCCGCCGATGCGCCCGCGCGCCTCGAGCACGAGCGTGCGCAGGCCCGCCTTCGCGCACTCGCGCGCCGCGGTGACGCCGCAGAAGCCGGCGCCGAGGACCGCGACGTCGACGTCGCGCGCCTTGCCGGCCGCGCGCGCAGCCGGCGGAAGCGCGCTCGCCGCGGCGGCCGCCGCCGTCGCCCCCAACAATTCGCGTCGCGTGAACCCGGACATTGCCTGGCCTCCTCGCGTGTGTGGCCCATGGCCTACCAGCGCGCACCGGGATGCGCGCGCGCGAGCACCTGCATCTCGGCGAGCATGCGCGACAGCGCCTCGCCGTGGCGCCCTGCCCGCCCGCCGCGCGGACGGAACGCCCCCGGGTCCGGGTGCACGAGGGTCGCCTCGCGCAGCAGCGCGGCAACCTCTGCGTGCGCCTCCGCGGCAAACGTGGCCGGGTCCGGCGCGATGCCGGCGGCCGCGAGCTCGCGCGTCGCCGCGTCGCTCTCGAACAGCTCGCCGAAGTACGGGAACAGCTCGTCGAAGGCGCCCTGCATGCGTCGGCGACTCTCCTCCGTGCCGTCGCCGAGCCGCAGCGTCCAGGCGCGCGCGTGGCGCGCGTGGTACTCCGCCTCCCGTGCGGCCTTCGCGGCGAGCGCCGCGAGCCGCGGCTCGGGGCTGCGCGCCTGCGCGCGCAGGCTCGGCAACGCGAACGCGTCGTAGAGCGCCTGGCGCGCGATCGTCCAGGCGAAGTCGTGGTTCGGCTGCTCGACGAGCAGCGCGTTCCGGAATTCGGCGTCGCCGCGGAAGTAGGCGAGCGCGTCGGCGTCGCGGCCCGCTCCCTCGAGCTCGCCCGCGAGGCCGAGCGACGCCTGCGCGAGATCGAGCAGGTCGAGCGCGACGTTGCCGAGCGCGAGCTCTTCCTCGAGCACCGGCGCGAAGCCGATCCACTCCGACAGGCGATGCCCGAGCACGAGGCCGTCGTCGCCGAGCCGCAGCAGGTGCTCCTGCAGCGCGGCGCTCATTTCTTCGACTTCGGATTCGCGGGGCGATAGAAGCGCGGGTGGCGGTAGATCTTCGCGGCGCCGGGCTCGAAGAACGCCGGCGCGTCCTCGGGCCGCGACGCTGCGATCCGCGAGGACTCGACCACCCAGATCGACACCAGCTTGTCGCGGCGCGCGAAGGTGTCGCGGGCATTCTGCAGCGCGAGCTCGGCGTCGGCGGCGTGGATGCTGCCGGCGTGCACGTGGGGCGCGCCGGATTTCTCCTGGACGAACACCTCCCAAGGCGTGAGCTGGGTGTCGTCGCTCACGGCCGTGCCTCGCGCGCGGCGCACTTCGACGCGTTCGCTTCGGCGGCTTCGCGCACCCAGGCGCCGCTCGCGTGGACCTCGCGGCGCACACGCACGCGGTCGCGACCGCACGGCCCGCCGCCTGCGACCACGGTGCGGAACTCGTCCCAGTCGATCGGGCCGTGAACCCAGCGCCCGGTCTGCGCGTCCCGGTGGAGCGCGGGGTCGGGGAGGCGCAGACCGATCGCGTCGGCCTGCGGCACGACGAGGTTCACGAACCACTCGCGCTGCGCGTCGTTGGTCTCCTGCTTCACCTTCCAGCGCAGCAGCTGCTCCGTGTGGCGCGACGTGCCGTCGGGCGGGCCGAACATCATGAGCGTCGGCCACCACCAACGGTCGAGGGAATCCTGCGCCATCTGCTTCTGCGCCGGCGTGCCGAGGGCGAGCGCGCTCACCATCTCGTAGCCCTGGCGCTCGTGGAAGCGCTCCTCGGAGCAGATGCGCTGCATCGCGCGCGCGTAGGGCCCGTAGGACGCCTTCGCGAGCAGCGTCTGGTTCACGATCGCCGCCTGATCGACGAGCCAGCCGATCGTGCCCGCGTCGGCCCATGTCACCGTGGGATAGTTGAAGATGCTCGAGTACTTCGCCTGGCCCGCGAGCAGCGCCGCGACCAGCTCTTCGCGCGAGACGCCGAGCGTCTCGGCGGCGCCGTACAGATAGAGGCCGTGCCCGCCCTCGTCCTGCACCTTCGCGAGCAGGCCGATCTTGCGCTTCAGCGAGGGCGCGCGCGTGAGCCAGTTGCCTTCCGGCAGCATGCCGACCACTTCCGAGTGCGCGTGCTGCGAGATCATGCGCACGAGCTGGCGGCGGTAGGCGTCGGGCATCCAGTCGCCGGGCTCGATCTTTTCGCCCGCATCGATGCGCGCGAGGAAGCGCGCCTCGCGCGCGGCGTCGTCCGGCTCGGAGGCTCGATTCGCGTCGCTCATGCGCGCATCGTACTCCGGCTCCGCGCCGGCTTCCGCTGCCGCCGCTCGCGTGGCCGGCGCTTCCGGCGCCAGCGGGTCCGGTGCCCGCGGGTCCGGTGCCAGCGCAGCCGGCGGCACTGCTTCCGGTGCCATTGCGATTGGTAGGATCGCGCCGCGGCCGTTCGGGATCTCGCGCCGCGAGGAGAAGCGACGCGATGCCCCACCAGTTCATCCGTTTCGAGTGCGAAGGGGGCGTCGCGCGCATCGCGCTCGCGCGGCCCGACGTGCTGAACAGCCTGAATCGCCCGATGGCGCGCGAGCTCCAGGCCGCGCTCGACGAGTGCGCCGCGCGGCCCGACGTGCGCGCGGTGCTGCTGACGGGCACCGGGCGCGCGTTCTGCGCGGGGCAGGATCTCGCGGAGATCGCGCCGCAGGACGGCTCGCCCGCGCCGGCCGTCAGCGAGATCGTGGCGGAGAGCTACAACCCGACGGTCCACCGCATCCTCGCGCTCGAGAAGCCGGTGGTGTGCGCGGTGAACGGCGCCGCCGCGGGCGCGGGCGCGAACCTCGCGCTCTCGTGCGACCTGGTGATCGCGTCGCGCAGCGCCTACTTCCTGCAGGCGTTCGTGAACATCGGCCTGATCCCGGACAGCGGCGGCACGTTCCTGCTGCCGCGACTCGTGGGCCTCGCCCGCGCCAAGAGCCTCGCGCTGCTCGGCGAGCGCATCTCCGCCGAGCAGGCGCACGCGATCGGCTTGATTCACGCGGTCGCCGAGCCCGACGCGCTCGAGGCCGACGCGCGCGCCCTCGCCGCGAAGCTCGCGACGATGCCGACCCGCGCGATCGGGCTCGCGAAGCGCGCGTTCCACGCCGAGGTGTTCCCGGCGCTCGATGCCGCCCTCGCCCGCGAGCGCGACCTGCAAGGCGAAGCGTCGCGCACCGCCGACTACGCCGAGGGCGTCGGCGCCTTCCTCGCGAAGCGCAAACCCGTCTTCACGGGCCGCTGATCGCCCGTGAGCGAGGCCCCGCCCTTCGCAGCCGAACCCGTTTGGGGTCTGACCCCATTCGGGTTCGACGCGACGAAAGCGTTCGGTTGCGTTCGGAGGCGTTCGGGCGGGGTGCTGCTCGCGCTCGCGGTGAGCTTGCTCTCCGCGTGCGCGACCACGGGACCCGCTGCGGACCCCGAGCTCTCGAACACCGCGGTGCTCGCGAACGACGCCCTGTACGCCCCGCCCCACGGCGACGGCTTCTCGGTGCTGGTCTACACCGACGACCCGCTCGAGCCCGCGAATCGCTGGAGCCTGCGCTTCACGAAGGCGGCGCTCGACTGGGTCGTGCAGCCCGTCGCGCTCGGTTACCGCACCGTCGTGCCGGAGCCCGCACGGGCCGCGGTCGGACGCTTCTCCTACAACCTCACCTTCCCCGACCGGTTCGTGAGCCTGCTCCTGCAAGGGCGAGGCAAGGACGGCGCGGAGGAGACCGGCCGCTTTCTCGTGAACTCGACCGTCGGCCTGCTCGGCCTCTTCGATCCGGCGCGGCGCATCGGCCTCGACACGTTCGCCGAGGACGTCGGCCAGGCCTTCGGACGCTGGGGCCTCCAGCCAGGCCCCTATCTGTTCCTGCCGATGCTCGGCCCGAGCAACGTGCGCGACACCGTGGGCCGCGTGTTCGATACCGCGCTCGACCCGTCGACGTACTTCACCGGCGCCACGCTCGCGCTCGGCCTCAATTCGTTCTCGCTGCGCGTGGACGACTACCGCGATCTCTCCGCTTCGGAAGCGGACTGGTACGTCCCCGTCCGGACTTATTGGGCGATCCGGCGCGAAGCCGAGGTCGAGAACTACACGATCCCGGCGAGCGCTTACGAGAACAGCGACCCCGAGCCGTCGCTCGGCCTGCTGAAGCTCGCGCCGAAGGATCCGTCGTTCGGGCGCCGCGCCAAGGAGCGGAAGGTCGCGCTCGCGCACCGCGGCGGCGCCGTACTGCGCTACTCGCTCTGGCTGCAGCCCGAGCCCGCGCCGCTGCTGTTCCTGCTGCCCGGCATCGGCGGCCACCGGCGCAGCGGCACCGCGGTCGCGCTCGCCGAGCTCGCGTTCGCGCGCGGCTGGTCCGTGGTCGCCCTCAGCAGCCCCTTCCAGGCGGAGGTGCAGCTCACCGCGCTGCGCGCGCCGTACCCAGGCTACGCACCCCACGACGCCGCAGACCTCGGCGCCGCGATGGCGGCGATCCGCGCGGACCTCGAGGCCTGGCGCCCGGGGCGCGTCCAGTCGCTCCGGCTGCTCGGGCTCTCGCTCGGCGCGTCCCACGCGCTGCATCTCGCGAGCCATCCCGATGCGGCGCTCCCGTTCGAGCGCATCGTGGCCGTGAATCCCCCCGTGGACTTCCTGCGCGCCGCGCAGCGCTTCGACGACTTCTTCGACGCGCCGCTGCGCTGGCCGGCCGGGGAGCGCGACCGGCGCGTGCTCGAGATCGGCAAGAAGGCGCTCGCGCTCTTCTCGAGCCCGCCCAGCGACCCCCGCCTGCCCTTCGACCGCATCGAGTCCGAGTTCCTGATCGGCCTCAATGGGCGCGACGCGGTCCACAACGCGATGGTCGCGATCCGCCGCAAGACCGGCCGCGGCATCCGCCTCGAGCCCGAGATCGACCCGGCGCGCGGCTGGCTGCTGAGCGAGGTCAACCACAGCTCGTTCGACGTGTACGTGCGCCACTTCGTGCTGCCGCACTTCCTCGCCACCGAGAGCGCCACCGCGACGGTGGACTCGCTGCTCGAGGCGAGCGGCCTGCACGGCCTCGGCCCCGCTCTCGCCGCCGACCCGCGCGTCACCGTGGTCACGAACGCCGACGACTTCCTGCTCACGCCCGAGGACGTCGCGTGGCTCCAGCAGACCCTCGGCGAGCGCGCGGTCGTGTATCCGCACGGGGGCCACCTCGGCAACCTGTGGGTGCCCGAGGTGCAGGAGACGATCCTGCGCGCTCTCGGCGCCGAGTAGCGCCTCAGCGCGCGAGCGCGTCCGCGAGATCGAGCGCGAGGCGCTCCGTCGCGTCCCAACCGAGGCACGCGTCGGTCACGCTCTGCCCGTACACGAGCGGCCGCGCGCTCGGCTCCTGCTTGCCCGCGACGAGGTGGCTCTCGACCATCAGGCCGCGCAGCGCGCTCTGCCCCGCGCGGCGCTGGGCGACCACGCCGAGGGCGACGTCGCGCTGCCGCTCCGGCCGCCGCTCGCTGTTCGCGTGCGAGCAATCCACCATGATCGCCTCGAGCAGCGCGTGCTCCCGCAACGACTCGGCTGCGGCGGAGACCGATGCGGCGTCCCAGTTCGGCTTCGCGCCGCCGCGCAGCACGAGGTGCGCATACGGATTGCCCGACGTCTCGAGGATCGCCGGCGCACCCTCTCGAGTGAGCGACGGGAACAGATGCTTCGCGCGAGCCGCACGGATCGCGTCCACTGCCACGCGCACGTCGCCGTCCGTGCGGTTCTTGATGCCCACCGGCATCGAGAGCCCCGAGGCCAGCTCGCGGTGGACCTGGCTCTCCGCCGTGCGCGCACCGATCGCGCCCCAGCTCACGAGGTCTGCGTAGAACTGCCCGAACGTGGTGTCGAGGAACTCCGTTCCAGCCGGCAGCTCGCGCGCCGCGATCTCGACCAGCAGCTCCCGCGCGAGGCGCAAGCCGTGATTGATGCGGTAGCTGCCGTCGAGGCCCGGATCGTTGATCAGCCCCTTCCAGCCCACCACCGTGCGCGGCTTCTCGAAGTACACGCGCATCACCACGAGCACGCGCTCGCGCACCCGCTGCGCGAGGAGGCGCAGTCGGTCCGCGTACTCGAGCGCCGCGCGCGGATCGTGGATCGAGCACGGCCCTACGACGAGCAACACGCGCGAATCGCGCCCGTCGAGAACCGCCTCGACGGCCCGCCGCGCCGAGGCCACGAAGGCGGACGCCGCAGGCGCGAGGGGCAACTCCTCCATCAGCACGGCGGGGGCAATCAGCGGGCGGACGTGGGTGATGCGCAGGTCGGACGTGGTCACGGGAGGTCGCCTCTCGCCGATGTTGGCCGCCGCCCCCGCGCCCGGCCACTCGCCGCCGCGCACTTCAGCGCGTGACGCCGACCGAGCAGCTCACCACGCCGGGCGTCGTCCAGCCGGCGAAGCCCACGCTCGCCTTCAACCAGTCGCCTCGATCGAGGATCGTGTCCGTGAAGGCGCGGTCCGAGACGCTCACGTTCAACGCCGTCAACGTCGCGGTGCCGCCGATCCCCGCGCACGCCGCTCCCCCGCATCGCACTCGGCGAGCGCGACGACGACGCTGCCGAGCCCCGAGCCGCCGGTCGCCACGCGGTCGAAGCTCACGGGCGCGAGGGTGTCACCGAGCTTCGCGAGCAGGAACTCGTCGCCGGTCGTCGGCGCCTCGATCTGGAAGTTCCAGAAGCCGAGGTCGCGCGTGCCCGGCTCGGACACGCCATTCACGACCCTCGCCCAGGTGACCGGCCGGAACGGGCTCGCGAACAGGTCGATCGACGCCGCGACCGCGCATTGGCCGAGCGGTCGGGGTGGTGAGATTCGAACCGCCCAGGCTCCGACCTAACTACTTGATCTAGCTCGACTTCGCAGCCTAGTCGCTCACGTGTCGCTCGCGGCCAAAATCGCGGGCCTCCGTCGGAGCCGTTCGCTCCGCGTGTTCTCCGCGCCCCTAAGCGCATCGCGCCTCGCTGACGTCGAGCGATCCGCGTTCCTGCTCCTCACGCCCGAGGTATGCCCATGCGACGCCGCTCCATCGCTCTCGATAAGCGCAGCCACATCCGGCTCACCGCACTCAGCCGCAGTCCCGGCATCGGCTGGTCAGCCGTGGTGCGCCTCGCCGTCGAGCACCTCGGCCAGCAGCACGGCGCCGCCAAGCCTGAGCAGCGCGAGCAGCTCCGAGTCGTGGGGATAGGAAATACAAGCGCCCTTTCGAGGATCCGCGGACGCTCGTTATGACAAGTCCAGCGCCGCCGAGACCCCTTCGTCGCCCCCATAGGCGGCACCGCGGCTGCGTGCTCGCGAGCGAGGACGGGACGCTCGGAAGTCCCCTGCTCGGCATCTTCACCGAGCGCGACGTGCTGCTTCGCATCATCGACCGCGGCCACCCGGCGACGCACACGCTCGGCGAGGTGATGACCGCCGACCCGGAATGCCTGCCGGCCGAAGCCTCGGTCGCCTGGGCGCTCAATCGCATGGAGGTCGGCGGCTTTCGGCACATCCCGGTCGTCGACGACGGTCGCCGCCCCGTGATCGTCGTGTCGATGAAGGACATCGTCGGATTTCTCGTCGCGGCCTTCCCGGAGGAGGTCTTGAACCTGCCTCCAGAGTTCGGCGCCGATCGCTATTCGCGTCGCGACGGCGCCTTGCATCACCACTCGGTATCGGACCTGGATGAAAGAGCTCCGCGCGTGAGCGATTCGCTCGGATTGCTGTCGTCCGAAAGGCGCCGTCACGCGCATCACGTTCAACCGCCCCGCGGTCTACAATGCGATGGATCTCGCGTTCATGAAGGCGCTGCGCGCGGCGGCACTCGAGTGCGCGAAGTCGGGGCCGCGCGCGGTCGTGCTGCGCGGCGCGGGCAAGGCGTTCAGTGCGGGCGGCGCCCTCGGTGCCTTCGCCGCCGCTCCCGACTCAAAGGCCGCGCGGCGCGAGATGGCGGACATCCTGCACGAGTCGGTCGAGATCTTCGCGCGGCTCGACGCACCGGTGATCGCTGCGGTGAACGGGAGTGCCGCGGGCGCCGGGCTCTCGCTCGCGTGCATGTGCGCCCTCGTCGTCGCGGGCGAGTCGGCCAAGTTCACGATGGCCTACACGGGCGCCGGGCTGTGTCCCGATGGGAGCTCGACGTACTTCTTCCCGCGCCTGATCGGTCTGCGTCGCACGCAGGAGCTCGTCTTCACGAACCGCGTGCTGTCGGCGGCCGAGGCGCTCGACTGGCAGCTCGTCACGCGCGTCGTTCCCGACGCCGATCTCGACGCGGAGGTGGCGAAGCTCGCGGCGCAGATCGCCGCCGGACCGACGCGCGCGTTCGGCACCGCCAAGCGCATGCTGCTCGCGTCGCACGCGCGCGATCTCGCGGCCCAGCTCGAGCTCGAGAGCGAGTCGATCTCGACGCTCGCTGCGACGCCGGACGGGCAGGAGGGGATCCGGGCCTTCCTCGGCAAGCGCAAGCCGTCGTTCGAAGGTCGTTAGGCGCGCGGGAGGCGCGCGTCTGCTCAACGCGGGAAGCCGCCCTCGAACACGTGGATTCCGCGGTTGAAGGGCGCCGCGCGCTCGGGGTCGTAGCCCGACGCGGCCGGCGGCTCGTCGTCCCAGAGCACGCTGGCGCCGGACTCGGGCAGGTGGGCGCGCAGCCTTGCCTGCGTCGCCGGGTCGAGCGCGCGCCAGTGCCGGCGCAGCTCCTCGAGACAGGACACGCGATAGCGCGACACCGGGAGCCGTTCGTAGCGACAGCCCTGCACGACCTGCGCGAAGTGCTTCGCGCCCGCTGCGAAGGCGCGCGCGTTCTCGCGCAGCTGGACGAGGTGCGTCTCGCACGCCTCGCGCAGGAGCGCCGCGAGCGGCGCGTCGACCTCGGCGACGAGCGGCGCGTCGTCGGGCTGCGGCGCGGCCTCCCACATTCGCGCGACCCAGGTGGCGACGCGCGGCGCGCGCTCGCGCATGAGCGCCGCAGGCGTCGGGTCCTGTCCGAAGTGGCGAAACATCGGCCCGACGAAGCCGAAGTCGGCGATCGTCGGGCGCTCGCCTAGCACGAACGGACGCACGCTGAAGGTCGCCTCGAGCAGATCGAATGCCTTCATCGCGGTGCACTCGACGTGCTCGCGCGTCGCCGCGCACACGCCGTCGCGCAGGACGAAGCCTCCGCGCTGGCGTCGCACGAGCGCCCAGCGCTTGAGGAAGCGCGGGCGGTTCAGGAACGGGAGCTGCTCGTCGGCGAGCACACCGCTCGCGTGCTCGCGATCCTCACGGTAGCTCCAGCGGTAGTGCATCGCGGGACGCCAGAGCCACTCGTCTGCGTGATCTTCGAGCAGGAGCGCGAGGAAGCGCAGGCCCGGGTCGTCGGGGTAGATGGAGGGATGCGCGCGCTGCGCCTCGAGCCACGCGATCGTCGGCGTCGAGTCCGACAGCCAGCGCCCGTCGTCGAGCCGCACGACGGGGCTCTGCACGACGCCCGCGCCCGCGCGGATCTCTCTCGCGTGTGGCGTCATCGCGAGCTGCTCGTACGGGATGCCGCGATAGCGCAGGTAGGTCTCGAGCTTGCCTGCGTAGTACGAGATGCGGGAGCCGTAGACGCGCATCATGGTGAGCGTTCTCCTCGCGCAGTCGATCGTGTGCCGCTCAGCCGTCGAGCGGCTGCGCGAGCTCGATCAGGTGGCCGTCGGGGTCGCGAAGATAGGCGGTGCGCTGTCCCCAGAAGCCGTCGACCGGCTGCGCGACCGTCGTCGCGCGGGGCGCGCGTCGGCGTCGGCGGGAGGTCGCGGCCGAGCGTCGCCGCCATCGCTTCGCGCGCGTAGAGTGCGAGCCTCGTCGGGCCGGTGACGAGCTGCGCATAACCTCCCTTGCGGTGGACGAGCGAGATACCGAGCACGTCCGTGTAGAACGCGAGCGCGCGGTCCATGTCCTCGACGAGGAGGACGGTGTAGTCGAGCGGGGATAGGAAGAACAAGCGCGACTTCCCGCCGCGAACGCACGTTATGGCAAGTCCAGCGCCGCCGAGACCCCTTCGTCGCCCCTATGGGCCGGGGATTCGCGGGTACACTCCAGCGCCCTTGCAGGCCGCCGCGGCGGTCGCTGCTCCCCAGGTACGGTGGCGCGTCTCGTGTGCGTCGTTCGCATACAGCTCGTCGCCTCGCGGCGGCGCGAGCGGAGGCGCGCGACCCGGCAGACCGAGGCAGCCGAGGATCGCCGCGGCCGCATCCGGCGGGAGGCGCGCCGAGATCACGCGCGTGCGCGCCCCGCAGCGGGGACATGCGAGCACATCGATTGCGAATACGCGCTGGAGCGGCTCGGCCCAACTCATTCGCCTGGCTCGCCCAATGAGCGGCGCCTCGTCGAGGAAGGCGATGGGGTTGGCAAACTCCGCCGCCGGCGGCGATTCGCGCGCGGGCGGCTCACCGAGGGCGCCGTTCTCACCCAGCACTGCGGTGGCAGCTGCGTGTGCGGGCATCGCGGGCGGAGCTGCGCTGATCTGGATCGGGCTCGCGCTGGCTCGCCAGGCCGCTCAGCTGTCACGGGGACGGCACGAGGGCGTGCCCGCGCACAGGGTGCGAAGACGCCGTGGTAGCGCGCGGTGTGAAAACGCGGCGGAGGGATCAGCGCGGCGAGCTTCTCGACGAGCTCCTGGGGCTCGAGCAGGATGTGGGTGGTTCCATCGCGCCAGCGATGCTCGAGCCGGTAGAGGAGTCGCCCGTCGGCCCTCCGCGAGAGCCGCTCTGACGTTTCTTGCGGCCTGCGCGCGGTCCGCGGGCTCGGAGCGAGTGCCGCGGCGTCGCCTCAGGAACCGTGGTCATCGTCCTTCAGACTCGCCGCGATGGCGCGTAGGGCGAAGATGTTCTCCTCGTCCTTGTTGTCCTCGTCGTGATGCGAGGTTCCGTAGGCGGGGTTGGCCGAGAGCTTGACGATGACCGCATGCCGGGACGGGTCGACGAACACGTATTGGTTGTAGATGCCGATCGCGCTGAACTCGCCCCGGTCACCCGCCGGGATCCACCACTGGTAGCCATAGCCCAGGGGAAAGCGATGCCCGCCCACCCGGGGTTCACCCGGGCGCAGGTGAGCTGCGCTGATGCGTACGGACTGCTCGACATAGGCCGGAGGCACGATCTGCCGGCCGTCGACGGCCCCGCCGTTTCGATACAGCTCGCCGAAGCGCGCAAAGTCCCGCGCTGTCATCAGGATGCCGGCGAAAGCCACTTCGGTGCCCTCGCTGTCCACCAGCCAGTAACTCGGATCCTCCATGCCGAGCGGCTCACAGAGCTTCTCCGCCATGTAGTCCGCCAGTGAGAAGCCCGTGACCCTGCGCAGCAGCATGCCGAGCGCCTGCGTGTCGGCGGAGCTGTACTGGCAAAGCGTGCCGGGCGCCGTTTCGCGTACCAGGGTGCGCATGAAGCGATCCAGGGAGCCTCCTGGCCCCAACGCCGCGGAAAGTCCGAAGATCTCCGTGCTCGTGTCCGTGTAGTCCTCGCGAAAGCGCACCCCCGAGGACATTTGCAGCACCTGCCGGATGGATGCGCCGTCGTAGCCACTGCCGCGCAGGGCGTCTACGTAGTCCGTGATCGGGTCGTCGAGTCCGCCGATGAGGCCCTCGGCCTCGGCGATGCCGACCATCGCGGACACGAAGCTCTTCGCCACCGAGAAGGAGATCCAGGGGACGCGCCGTCCACCCGTTCGCCAGTAGTTTTCGTAGCGGACTTTGGCGTCCTGGAGCACCAGGAGGGCCACCGTGTCGGTCGCGTCGAGCAACTGCGCGAGCGGCTTCGATCTGCCGAGGTGCGCGTACGTTTCGGGCAGCTCGATGGCGCGCCCTTCGCTGAGCGGTCGTGGGGAAGACGACATCGGCATCGCGACGTGCGCGGAGGTCTTGCGCAGGGCTGCGAACGCCTCGGTCTTGCGATGGCCGTCGAACATCTGGTCGGTCTGCTTGCGCCTGTCGCGAAGATCACCCGCCATGCCACAGCCCCGACGTAAAGGTGGAGACTCGCTGCCTTCCCAACTTCCTGTCTTGATCGTCGCTCGCGCGAAATGAGGAGAGGAATCCTCGGCTGTTTCGGTCGTGGTCGGGGTGGTGGGATTCGAACCCACGACGCGAACCCCCCAAAGATTCGGCTCTACCAGGCTGAGCTACACCCCGACGCCTGCGCACCCTAGCGGAGACCGCGTGCGAACGAACCGCGCGCCGGTGCGCAGGCGCCGCCATCCGCGCCAAGATGCCGCCGCGGAGGATCGCGTGACGCTTCGAACCGGCGCCTTGGCAGGCCTGCGGGCCCTCGACCTCACGGACGAGTGCGGATTCCTGTGCGGCAAAATGCTGGGCGACCTCGGCGTCGACGTCGCGCTCGTCGAGCCGCCCGGCGGGCACCCGCTGCGCGAGGACCCGTTCGTGTGGGCGAGCTACGCCCGTAACAAGCACAGCCTCGTGGCCGATCTCGCGACGCCCGCAGGCCGGGCCGGCGTGCTGGAGCTCGCGCGCCACGCGGACTTCTTCCTCGAGTCCGGCGCCCCCGGCGCCCTCGCCCGGATCGGGCTCGGCTACGCGCAGCTCGCCGAGGCGAACCCGGCGCTCGTCTACGTGTCGATCACGCCGTTCGGCCAGGACGGGCCGAAGGCGCAGTGGCGCGGAACCGACCTCGTCGTCGCGGCGGCCGCAGGGCCGCTGCTGCTCCAGGGCGACGACGACCGCGCGCCGGTGCGCATCACGGCGCCGCAGGCGCTGCTGCACGCGGGCGCGGAGGCCGCGGTCGGCGCGCTCTTGGCGTACGCCGAGCGCGTGCGCTCCGGGCGCGGACAGCACGTAGACGTGTCGGCGCAGCAGGCCCACGCGGCGGCCACGCAGGCGGAGATCCTGAGCGCGCGCGTCGGCGAGCTGCCGGGCACGCGCTTCGGCGGCGGCCTCAAGATGGGACCGATCCGGGTGCGCTTCTCGTATCCCGCGAAGGACGGCAACGTCTCCATCACCCACGCCTTCGGCGCGGCGATGGGACCGGCGACGCAGCGCCTGATGGCGTGGCTCGGCGAGATCGGCGAGTGCGACGCGGACCTCGCGGAGAAGGACTGGGTCGGCTTCGGCGCGCGCATCCTGCGCGGGCAAGAGACGATGGAGACGCTGCTGCGCGCACAGGCCGCGGTGGCGGCGGCGACGGCGAAGCGCACGAAGGCGGAGCTGCTCGCGCTCGCGATCGAGAAGAAGTTCCTGATCGCGCCGTCGGCGACGCCGAGCGACCTGCTCGCAAGCGAGCAGTTCGCGGCGCGCGGAACGCTCGAGACGGTGGACGGCGTGACCGCGCCGGGGCGCTTCGCGGTGCTGTCGCGCTCGCCGATCGCGCCCGCGAGCGCGCCGCCGGCCCTCGGGACGAGCGGTGCGCGCGTGCTGCGGGACTGGAGCGCGCCGCGCGGCGAGCCCGCGCCGGCGTCGCCCGCCGCGAACCCGCGCGCGGCGGACGCTGCGCGCGCCCTGCCCCTCGCGGGCGTGAAAGTGCTCGACTTCACCTGGGCGATCGCGGGCCCGACGGTCACGCGCACGCTCGGCGACTACGGCGCGACGGTGGTGCGCGTCGAAGGCGCCGCGCATCCGGACCCGTGCCGCACCACGCGCCCGTTCCTCGGCGGCCGCTTCGGCAGCGAGCGCTCCGCGATCTTCCACACGATGAACGCGAACAAGCTGCAGCTCGGGCTCGATCTCACGAAGCCGGAGGCGCGCGGCGTGATCCACGACCTCGCGCGCTGGGCCGACGTCGTGCTCGAGTCGTTCGCGCCGGGCGTGATCGCGCGGCTCGGCTTCGACTACGCGTCGCTCGCGAAGCACAACCCGCGCTTGATCTATCTTTCGACGTCTTTGTTGGGCCAGAACGGACCGCACGCGAAGCTCGCAGGCTTCGGGAACCTGGGCGCGGCGCTCTCGGGCATCTGGGAGCTGGTCGGCTGGCCGGATCGTGCGCCGTCGGGCCCGTTCGCGGCGTACACCGACTACGTCGCGCCGCGCTTCTCGCTGTGCGCGATCCTCGCGGCGCTCGAGCACCGCCGGCGCACGGGCGAGGGGCAGTTCCTCGACGTGTCGCAGGTGGAGTCGGCGCTGCAGTTCGTCGCGCCGTTCGTGGCGGAGGCGTCGGCGACCGGTGTGAACCGCTCGCGCGAAGGCAATGCAGACGCGCGCTTCGCGCTGCACGGAGT
Source organism: uncultured Spirochaetales bacterium (assembly GCA_964501435.1). Classification (GTDB taxonomy): domain Bacteria; phylum Myxococcota_A; class UBA9160; order UBA9160; family UBA6930; genus VGRF01. The sequence continues at coordinate 25,720 of CAZCTH010000015.1, forward strand.
GTTCCCCGCCGCGGGCGAGGACCGCTGGATCGCGATCGCGGCGCGCACGGCGAGCGAGTGGAGCGCAGCGTCGGGTGTGCTCGGCTGCGACGCCGGCGCCCCCGACGAGCGCGCCGTCGCCGCCGCGACCGCGGCGCACGACGCCCACGCGCTGGCGGAGCGGCTCCAGGCCGCGGGCGTCGCGGCGCACGCGGTGCAGGCGAGCGCCGACCTCGCCGCGGACCCCCAGCTCGCCGCGCGCGGGCACTTCCTGCCCGTGACGCACCCGAGCGCCGGCGAGAGCTGGATCGAGGCGTCGCGGATCCGGCTCTCGGCGACGCCCGCGCGCATCCCGACCGTCGCGCCCAGCCTCGGCGGCGACAACGACTCCGTGCTGCGCGAGCTGCTCGGCTACGACGACGAGCGCCTCACCGCCCTCGCGCTCGCCGAGGCGCTCCAGTAGCCACCGCCCCGCACGCCGCCGAGACGCAACCGCACGCTTTCGTCGCGTCGAACCCGAATGGGGTCAGACCCCAGGAGGGTTCGGCGCTCAGTCGTCGAGCGGCGGCTTCTGGATGAGCTTGCGCACGTTCTCGCCGCCCTTCGGCTCGACGCCGACGCCGTGCAGCGCCTGGTGGTGGGCGTGCGCGAGCTGCTGGACGGTCATCGCGGCGCGCAGCGCGTTGTAGAAGCCCTGCTCGTTCTGGGTCTGGTTGAGCGATTCCTTCGCCGTCTTCAGCCCCATCATCGGCTGCTCGGCGATCTCCTGCGCGAGCGCGAGCGTCTCCGCCTCGAGCCGCTCCCGCGGCACCACGCGGTTCACCATGCCGATCGCCTTCGCGGCGCGCGCCGTGATCGCGCGGCCCGTGAAGAGCATCTCCTTCGCCTTGCGCTGCCCGAACTCCCACGGATGGCCGTAGTACTCGACGCCGTTCACGCCGAACGCGACGACCGGGTCCTGGAACGTGGCGTCCTCGCTCGCGACCACGAGATCGAACGGCCACACGAGCATCAGTCCGCCGGCGATCACCTTGCCCTGCACCTGCGCGATGGTCGGCTTCGGCAGGTTCCGCCAACGCCAGCACAGGTTGAAGTAGACCTCCTCTTCGAAGGCCCAGTGCCCCTCCATGCCCGGGCGCCGGAACCCCCGCGAGGTGCTGATCGCGACGTCCCGCAGCTTCCAGTCGTCTCCCACGCCCATCGGCCCGTGGCCCGACGAGAAGTGCTTGCCGTTCGCGGCGACGATGATGCAGCGCACGGCGTCGTCGGCCGCCGCGCGGTCGAGCGCGTGGTTCAAGCCGTACAACATCTTCAGGTTCTGGGCGTTCGCCTTGTCCGGGCGGTTCAGCACGATGCGCACGACGCGCTCGGCGGGTTGCTCGTAGAGCACGTCGCCGAAGTCGTCGGCGGCAGCGGAGGCAGGGGTCGGGTCGGCGGTGGATTCGCTCACGGGTTCCTCGGTTCGGGCCCGCTCTCATAGCGTGGCGCGACGCCGTTCGCGAAGGCCCGCGGTAGATTGCCCCGCCCGAAACCGATCCGCGCGTTGGCGCGTGATCTCCGCGAACGCGAGGCGACCCGTGACCGATCGCAAGGACCGCATTCCCCCCGGCCAGACCGAGACGAAGAAGTGGCCGGTGCTCCACTACGGCGAGACGCCGCGCTATGCGCCCGGCCGGTGGGACTTCCGCGTGTTCGGCCTCGTGGCGGAGGAGAAGCGTTGGTCCCTGGCCGAGCTGAAGGCCCTGCCCCAGGTCTCCGTCACGTGCGACATCCACTGCGTCACCACGTGGTCTCGCCTGGACACGACCTTTCGCGGCGTGCGCGTGCGCGACCTTCTCGCAGGCGTCGCCCGGAAGCCCGGCGCCGACTTCGTCCTGATCCACGCCGACCCCGGCTACACGACGAACCTGCCCCTCGCGGACCTGCTCACCGACGACGTGCTGCTCGCGACCCACGAAGGCGGCCAGCCGCTCTCCGACGAGCACGGCGGCCCGGTGCGACTCGTGGTCCCGAAGCTCTACTTCTGGAAGAGCGCCAAGTGGGTGCGCGGCTTCGAGCTCGTGGACATCGACGTGCCCGGCTTCTGGGAGAAGGCCGGCTACCACATGCGCGGCGACCCGTGGCGCGAGGAGCGCTATCGCGACAGCGAGACGAACGCGATGCAGCGCATGCGCGCCGAGGCGAAGAAGCGCGGGCGGGCCTAGCGCGCGCGGCGGCTCAGGAGCGCCGGCTCACGCCAGCTGGATCAGCTGGAACACGCGCTCCTCGAGCCAGATCACGAGCTCGCGCAGCGCGTCCGGATTCACCTCGTGCTGCATCTCGATCTCGCGGTAGTGCACGTTCATCCCGCGCGCGAGCAGGCGCTGGCGCGACTCCTGCGCGCGCTCGACGGGGATCATCGGATCCTGCGTGCCGTGGACGACGAGCACGGGGAAGTTGCGGTGCTCGTCGCTGGTCGGGATCGCGGCGTCGACCGACTCGGGCAGCCAGCTCGAGAGCGCGACCAGGCCGGCGAAGCGGCCCGGATCGGAGAGCACGAGGTCGTAGGCCATCACACCGCCTTGGGAGAAGCCGACCACGACGATCTTGCGGCGATCGATCGGGTAGCGCTTCACCGCCTCGTCGAGGAAATCGCGCAGCAGCTTGCGCGCCTCGTCGAAAGCCTGCGGGTCGATCTCGCGCGACTCCGTGATCGGCCACCAGCCGAAGCCGAGCATGCCGCGCGCGATCTCGAACGCGACGGGGCCCTGGGGCGACAGCACGAGGGCGCCGCCGCCGTGGAGGATCGGCGCGAGGCCGAGCAAGTCGTGGGCGCTGGCCCCCCAGCCGTGGAGTACGAGGATGGTCGGGTGCGGGCCTTCGCCCGGCGGGACGTGCGCGGTGTAGAGGAGTTCCATGGACGGAGCGTAGGCGCGAAGGCGCGCGCCGGTCAGACCCCGCCCGCACACTTGGGCCCGGCCCAACCACACAGTCGGGCCCGGCCCAACCACCCGGGTGGGCCCGGCCCGACGGCAACACCCGCAGGGCCGCGCAGGGGCTGCGCCGTCCGCGTTGACGCACGGCTCAACCTCGCATCGCACCCCCACCCCGCCGCTGCTAAATCCCGCCGCCTATGCCCGCCGCGAAATCGCTCTTCGACAAGGTTTGGGACGCTCACACCGTCCGCCAGCTGCCCGACGGCCAGACGCAGCTGTTCATCGGCCTCCACCTGATCCACGAGGTCACGAGCCCGCAGGCCTTCGCGCAGGTGCGCGAGATGGGCCTGCGCGTGCGCTTCCCGCAGCGCACCTTCGCGACGGTCGACCACATCATCCCGACCGAGTCGCAAAAACGGCCGCTCGCCGACGCGCTCGCCGAGGAGATGCTGGTCCACCTCGAGCGCAACTGCGCCGAGAACGGCATCCAGCTCTACCTGCCCAGCTCGGGCAAGCAGGGCGTCGTGCACGTGATCGGGCCCGAGCTCGGGCTCACGCAGCCGGGCATGACGGTCGCGTGCGGCGACTCCCACACCTCCACCCACGGCGCGTTCGGGGCGATCGCCTTCGGCATCGGCACCTCCCAGGTGCGCGACGTGCTCGCGACGCAGTGCCTCGCGATGAACAAGCCGAAGCTCCGCCGCATCGAGGTGACGGGCAAGCTCGGCGGCGGCGTCTACGCGAAGGACGTGATCCTCCACATCATCCGCACGCTGGGCGTGAACGGCGGCGTGGGCTTCGCCTACGAGTACGCCGGCGCGGTGATCGACGCGATGTCGATGGAGGAGCGCCTCACGGTCTGCAACATGTCGATCGAGGGCGGCGCGCGCGTCGGCTACGTGAACCCCGACGAGGTCGCGATCGCCTACCTGCGCGGGCGCGAGTTCTCGCCGCAGGGCGCGGCGTGGGACAAGGCCGTCGTCCACTGGCGCAGCATGGCCAGCGATGCGGGCGCGCACTACGACGACCGCGTCTCGCTGGCCGGCAAGGACATCGCGCCGACCGTCACCTGGGGCATCAACCCGGGACAGGCGCTCGCCGTGAACGAAGCGCTGCCGCGGCTCTCGGAGGTCCCCGACGGCGAGCGCGCGGGCTTCGCCGAGGCGTGCGACTTCATGGGCTTCGCGCCCGGCCAGCACCTCGCCGGCACGAAGATCGACGTCGCGTTCATCGGCTCCTGCACCAACGGGCGCATCAGCGACCTGCGCGAAGCCGCGCGCGTCGCGCGCAGCGGGAAGGTGGCGCCCGGCGTGCGCGCGTTGGTCGTGCCGGGCTCCCAACAAGTCGCCAAGCAAGCCGAGGCCGAGGGGCTCCACGAGGTGTTCCGCGCCGCGGGCTTCGAGTGGCGGCTCGCGGGCTGCTCGATGTGCCTCGCCATGAACCCCGATCAGCTGAAGGGGCGCGAGATGTGCGCGTCCTCGAGCAACCGCAACTTCAAGGGCCGTCAGGGCTCGCCGACCGGCCGCACGCTGCTGATGTCGCCCGCGATGGTGGCGGCCGCGGCGCTCGCCGGGAAGGTCGTGGACGTGAGGGAGAAGCTGTAATGGCGGCAGTGGTCGACAAGGTCGAAGGCACCGCCTGCGTGCTGCGCGGCGACGACATCGACACGGATCGCATCATCCCGGCGCGCTACCTGCGCTGCGTGACGTTCGACGGCATTGGCCAGTACGCGTTCGAGGACGACCGCAAGCAGGCGAAGGGCAATCACCCGCTCGACGACGCGCGCTTCGCCGGCGCGGGCATCCTCGTCGTCGGCCGCAACTTCGGCTGCGGCTCGTCGCGCGAGCACGCGCCCCAGGCGCTGATGCGCTTCGGCTTCAATGCCTTCGTCGGCGCCTCGTTCGCCGAGATCTTCCACGGCAACTGCACCGCCCTCGGCCTGCCGTGCGTCACGCTCGGCGAGCGCGACCTCGCGGCGCTCATGGACGCCGTCGAGCTCGACCCGAAGCAGCGCGTCGCGGTGGACCTCGCGGCGCGCACCGTGACCTCGCGGGCGGGCGTGATGGCGGCCTCCATCAACCCGGGCACGCGCCAGGCGCTGCTCGAGGGCAGCTGGAACGCGACGGCGGTGCTGACGGAGGCGGGCGACGCGATCGAGCGCACCGCGCGCAGCCTCGCTTACGTGAGCGGCTTCGCGGGCTGATTTCCGCGGGCGCCGCCGCTCGCTAGTCCGTCGCCACGTCCTTCGCCCAGTCGCGGTTCGCCTCGTACCACGCGACGGTGCGCGCGACGCCCTCGGCGAGCGGCACTCGCGGCTCCCAGCCGAGCAGCCGGCGCGCCTTCTCGATGCTCGCCGCGGTGCGCGGCACGTCCGCCGGGTGCGCGGGCTTGTGCTCGATCGCGGCCTTGCGGCCGAGCGCGCGCTCGACCGTCGCGATCACCTCGCTCACCGCGTACGGATGGTCGCCGCCGAGATTGATCGCCTCGTAGCCGAGCGGCCGCAGCGCGGCGATCGTGCCGCGCGCCACGTCGTCCACGTAGGTGAAGTCGCGCGACATCGAGCCGTCGCCGTAGACCGTGATCGTGCGCCCTTCGCGAATGCGCTGCACGAAGCGGAACATCGCCATGTCGGGGCGGCCCGCCGGCCCGTAGACGGTGAAGTACCGCAGCACGGAGACGTCGAGGCCGTGCAGCGCGTGGTACGTGTGCGCCATCGCCTCGGCGGCCTTCTTGGTCGCCGCGTACGGCGAGAGCGGGCGGCTGGATTCGTCGTCCTCTCGGAACAGCTCGGCGCGCGACGCGCCGTACACGCTCGACGTGGACGCGAGCACGAACTTCGCGATGCCGCGCTCGCGGCACAGCGCGAGCAGGTTGAGCGTGCCCGTCACGTTCGTGTCGACGTAGACCCACGGGTCCTCGACGCTCGTGCGCACGCCGGCCCGCGCCGCGAGGTTGATCACCGCGTCGAACGGCCCGGCGGGCAATGCGGCCGCCAGCGCCTTGCGATCCGCGACGTCGGTCTGCACGAACGTGAAGCCGGGCCGACCCGCGAGCTCGGCGAGGCGATTGCGCTTGAAGCGCGGATCGTTCGACGGGTTCAGGTCGTCCACGCCGACGACCTCGCGGCCCGCGTCGAGGAGCAGCGCGGACGTTCGCGAGCCGATCATGCCCGCCGTACCGGTGACGAGGATGCGTCCCACGCGCGGCCTGCCCTAACGACCGCTGAACTGGGCGGCGCGCTTGCCGAGGAACGCGTCCATGCCCTCGGCGCGGTCCTCGGTCGCGAAGCTCGCGCCGAACGCCACCTGCTCGAGCGCATGGGCGACGCGCACGTCCGCGTCCTGCGCCTCCTGCATCACGCGCTTGGCGGCCGCGATCGCCACCGGGCCCTTCTTCGCGATCGTCTCGCCCGTCGCGAGGGCCGCAGCGAGCAGCGGCTCGATGTCGTCGTACACGCGATTCGCAAGGCCGATGCGCAGGGCCGTCTCGGCGTCGATCGGCTCGCCGGTGAGGATCAGCTCTTTGGCCCACGCCACGCCGACGCGCCGCACGAGCCGACTCGTGCCGCCGAAGCCCGGCAGCAGGCCGAGGTTCACCTCGGGCTGCCCGAGGCGCGCCCGCTTCGCGGCGTAGATCCAGTCGCACGCGAGGGCGAGCTCGCAGCCGCCGCCGAGCGCGAAGCCGTTCACCGCTGCGATCGTCGGGATCGGCAACGCCTCGAGGCGCGCGAAGGTGTCGTGGCCGAGGCGCGAGAACGCCTCTCCCTGGAGCGGCGTCATGCCGCGCATCTGCGCGATGTCGGCGCCCGCGGCGAAGGCCCGCCCCGCGCCCGTAATCACCAGCGCCCGCGCGCTCCCCTCCTGCGCGACGGCGTCGACGCACGCGCCGAGCTCGGCGAGCAGCGCGCTCGACAGCGCGTTCAGCGCATCGGGGCGGTTCAGCGTCAGCAGCGCGACGGCGCCGCGGCGCTCGGACAACACGAGATCGGGCACGGGGAGCCTCCGGGGCGAAGAATCCCGAATCGGGGTCAGACCCCGATTCGGGAAGTGAGCGCGCAACGTATCGGGTTGGCGCCCGATTCGCCCCGCGGCGGCGCGCTGCGCGGTGATAGGATGCGCGCCCAGCCCGGACTCGGGCGCGAGGAGGCTCCATGCAACGCTCCAAGCTCGCTCTCGCCGCCGGCATCTTCGGCGCCGTCGGCCTCTTCGACCCGGCGCTCGGCGCCGCGCTCGCGCACTTCGGTGTGCTCGAGCCGATCCAGGGCTTCGGGCTGTTCGGGCTCGGCTTGCTGTCCGCGCTGATCGGCGGTCTGCTCGGTGCCGCGGGGTTGTGGGCCACGCGCGCCGGCAGCAACCGCAGCGGGCGCGGCCTCGCGGTCGTCGGGCTCGTCGCGGCCGTCGTCGCCGTCGGCGCCGTCGCGATCGGGCGCAGCCCCGGCGCCGACGCGCCGGCCATCAACGACATCAGCACCGACCTCGTCGATCCGCCGGCGTTCCCGAGCGACCCGTCCGGGCGCGGGCGCGACATGGCATTCCCCGACGGCTTCGCCGAGCAGATCGAGGCGACTCCGTCGTACCAGGACCTCCAGCCCATCCGCTTCGCCCGCCCGCCCGCGGACGTGCTGCGCGAGGCCGAACAGGCGGCCCACGCGCTCGACTGGGAGAACGTCGTGGCCGACCCCGCCGCCGGCATCGTCACCGCGAGCGAGACCACCAAGCTCTTCCGCTTCGTGGACGATGTCGTGATCCGCGTGCGCGACGACGGCACCGGCGGCTCGGTGGTGGACGTGCGCAGCAAGTCCCGCGACGGCAAGGGCGACATCGGCGCGAATGCGGCGCGCATCCGGCGGTTCTACGCGGTGATGCCGAAGTAGGCCGTGGCCGAGTGGGATCGCTGGTTTCATCCGACGCGCGTTGTCGAGTACTGGTTCGTCCTCATCGCGGCCGCGCTGACGGTCGGACTCGCATGCGTTTGGGTGATCGACTGGCGCGCACGGCGGCATCGGGAGGCTGAGCTCGAGCGCCTGTGCGGCGGTAGTCGCGACCAGGCGAGACATCTCGTCGCGCTCGAGATGGCGAGCCACCCGGGGCTGGCTCGGGAACGCGCGCGCGATGCGGTCATCGAGCGACTCCGCCGCTAGCCCTGCGCCCTACTTCCCGAGCTCGTCCTCGAACCACTCGTTCGGCCGCTTCACGGCCGGGTCGCGCTTCATCTCTGCGGTGCGCAGCTCCACGCGGCGGATCTTCCCGCTGATCGTCTTCGGCAGGTCCGCGAACTCGAGGCGCCGGATGCGCTTGAAGGGCGCGAGCCGCCCGCGCAGGAACGCGAACACGTCGAGCGCGAGCTCGCGGCTCGGCGCGAAGCCGGCGCGCGTCACCACGAACGCCTTCGGCACCGCGAGGCGCAGCGCGTCGGGGCTCGGCACGACGGCGGCCTCGGCGATCGCGGGGTGCTCGATCAGCACGCTCTCGAGCTCGAAGGGCGAGATACGGTAGTCGCTCGCCTTGAACACGTCGTCGGCGCGGCCCACGTAGGTGACGTAGCCCTCGGCGTCCACGCTCGCGGTGTCGCCCGTGTGATAGTGCCCGTGGCGCATCGCCTCCGCGGTCTTCGCGGCGGCGTCCGTGTAGCCGACCATCAGGCCGAGCGGGCGCGGCTCCAGCGCAAGGCAGATCTCGCCCTCGGTCTGCGGCGTGCCGTCCGCGTCGAGCAGGCGCACCTGATAACCCGGCAGCGGGCGGCCCATCGAGCCGGGCTTCACGGGCTGCCCGGGCGTGTTGCCGATCTGTGCGGTCGTCTCGGTCTGCCCGAAGCCGTCGCGGATCGTGATGCCCCAGGCGCGCCGGACCTGCTCGATCACCTCGGGGTTCAGCGGCTCGCCCGCGCCGCACAGCTCGCGCAGCGCCGTCTTCGTGCGCGCGAGGTCGGGCGATTGGATCAGCATGCGCCACACCGTCGGCGGTGCGCAGAGCGTCGTGACACGGTGCTTCACCAACGTCGCGAGCATTGCCGCAGCGTCGAAGCGCGCGTAGTTGTAGAGGAACACCGTCGCGCCCGCGTTCCACGGGGCGAAGAAGCAGCTCCAGGCGTGCTTCGCCCAGCCGGGCGACGAGATGTTGAGGTGCACGTCGCCGGGCTGGAGGCCGATCCAGTACATCGTCGCGAGGTGGCCGACCGGATAGCTCGCGTGGGTGTGCAGCACGAGCTTCGGCTTCGAGGTCGTGCCCGACGTGAAGTAGAGCAGCAGCGGGTCGCTCGCGCGGGTGGGCCCGTCGGGCGCGAAGCTGGCCGGCCGCGCGAACGCGTCGGCGAAGTCGTGCCAACCCGGGGTCGGCGTTCCCACCGCGATCTTCGTGTACGCGCCCGGCGCCTCGGCGAACTTCGCCGTGTGCGCCGCCCCCGCCACGACGTGCTTCACCTGCCCGCGCTCGAGCCGATCGCGCAGGTCGTCCGCCGCGAGCAGCGTCGTCGCCGGAATCATCACGGCGCCGAGCTTCATGCACGCGAGCATCGTCTCCCAGAGCGGCACCTCGTTCCCGAGCATGAGCAGCACGCGGTCGCCTCGCGCGACGCCGAGGCCGCGCAAGTGGCTCGCGACCTGATCGCTGCGCGCCGAGAGCTCCGCGAACGTGCGCTTCTCCTCGGCGCCGGACTCTTCGACCACGTGCAGCGCGACGCGGGCGTTGCCCGCGGCCATCGCGTCGAAATAGTCGAGCGCCCAGTTGAAGTTGGCGAGCTGCGGCCACGCGAAGCCGCGCACCGCGGCGGCGTAGTCGGTGCGCTGCGCGAGCAGGAAGTCCCGCGCGGCGAGGAACTGGGCGACTTCGCTCATGGCCGGTCCTCCGCATGTCCGAAGTGGATCTGCTCCGCCAGCGCGTCGTGCCCGCGCGCGGCCGCCGGCTCGGGCGCGAGCCGCGAGACGACGTAGCCCGTCGCGAACGAGAGCGGGATCGTCAGCAGCGCCGGGTTGCGCAGCGGGAACCAGGCGTCCGTTCCGCCCAGGATGTCCACCTGCACGGTCGGCGAGAGCGCGATCAGGCCCAGCGCCCCGAGCGCGCCCACCGCCATGCTCGCGACCGCTCCGCGCGTGGTGCAGCCGCGCCAGAAGATCGCGAGCACCAGCGCCGGGAAGTTCGCGCTGGCGGCGATCGCGAAGGCGAGCGCCACCATGAAGGCGACGTTCTGGCCCTTGAACGTGATGCCGAGCGCCACTGCGACGATGCCGAGCGCGACGGTCGCGAGCCGCGCCACGACGAGCTCTTCGTCCGCGTCGCTCCGGCCGCGCCGCACGACGTGCACCCAGAGGTCGTGCGAGAGCGCGGCCGCGCCCGAGAGGGTGAGCCCCGCCACCACCGCGAGGATCGTCGCGAACGCCACCGCGGAGATGAAGCCGAGGAACGGCGTGCCGCCGAGGTGCTCGGCGAGCAGCGGCGCCGCGAGGTTGCCGCCGGCGTCGGCCGCGCGGATCGCGTCGGGTCCGACCAGCACCATCGCGCCGAAGCCGAGCACGAAGGTCATCAGGTAGAAGAATCCGATCAGGCCGGTCGCGTAGAACACGCTCGTGCGCGCGGCCTTGGCGTCGGGAACGGTGTAGAAGCGCATCAGGATGTGGGGCAGCCCGGCGGTGCCGAACATCAGCGCGGCGCCGAGCGAGATCGCTTCGAGCGGGTTGCTGACGAGCTTTCCGGGCGCCAGCACCGCGTCGCCGTACTCGGCCGCCGCGGCGGCGAAGAGCTGGGCCGGGCTGAAGTCGAAGCGCGCCAGCACGAGCCCGCCGAGCAGCGTCGCGCCGCCGAGCAAGAGCCCCGCCTTCACGATCTGCACCCAGGTCGTCGCGATCATCCCGCCGAACAGCACGTAGACGATCATCGCGCCGCCGGTGATGACGACTGCGGTTTCGTACGAGAGGCCGAACAGCAGCTTGATCAGGTTCCCGGCGCCGACCATCTGCGCGATCAGGTAGAAGGTCACGGTGGCGAGCGTTCCGCAGGCCGCCGCGATGCGGACGGGAACCTGGCGCAGCCGGAGCGCGACGACGTCGGCGAAGGTGAAGCGGCCGAGGTTGCGCAGCGGCTCGGCGATCAGGAACAGCACGATCGGCCAGCCGACGAGCCAGCCCGTCGAATAGATCAGCCCGTCGAAGCCCGTGGTCGCGACGAGGCCCGCGATGCCGAGGAAGCTCGCCGCGCTCATGTAGTCGCCGGCCAGCGCGAAGCCGTTCTGTGCGGCGGTGATCGAGCGGCCGGCGGCGTAGAACTGCTCGGTGCTGCGCGTCTTGCGCGCCGCCCAGTACGTGATGCCGAGCGTGGTCGCGATGAACGCGAAGAACCACGCCATCGCGACGCCGCTGGTGCCGCCCTCAACCATCGCGCCCGGCCTCGCGACGCAGCGCGCGCAGCGCCGGGTCGTAGTGTCGATTCGCCCAGCGCACGTAGATCGCGGTGAGTGCCCACGCGATCACGATCACCGCGGCCCCGAGCACGATGCCGAGCGAGAGCCCGGGCGCGATGCGCCGCGCGAGCGTCGCCGGCGAGAACGCGACGAGCAGGATGAAGCCGAAGTAGACCAGAACGGTCGCCGCGCTCAGCAGGGCTACGACGCGCGCGCGCCGCGCCTGGAGTGCGGCGAGGCTCGCCCTGCCCGTCTCGCTCACGCGAGCCGCACGCCGGCTCGGCGCACTTCGATCGCGAAGTTCGGGCAGGCGCGCGCGGCGTCGACGATCGCGTCCTCGGCGTCGCCGGGCGCGCTGGCGATCACGACGCGGCGCTCCGCGTCGAGCGAGAAGGTCGCGGGCGCACGGCGCACGCAAGCGCGCGCCCCTTTGCACGCCGCCCGGTCGGCGCTGAGGTCGAGCTTCGCCATGTCCTGCTACGCGTTGACGTGCTTCTCGAGCAGCGCGTGGAAGTGGCGCGGCTTCGTTTCCTGATAACCCGCCAGCGTGACGTGGCTGTGCGCGGCGGCGCGCAGCCCTTCCTGCACGCGGAACAGGTTGCCCGTGTCCTGGTTGAACACCTTCGCGAGGAAGCCGAGCTCCGGGGCCTTCGTCCAGTCCTCGTTCTCGCCGAGCAGGTGGAACTTCGCCGGCGCCGGGCGCTTGCCGCGGAACGGCGACAGGTAGAACACCTCCATCAGGCAGCTGTTCGGGTCGTTGCCGTTGGGACGGAAGCGATACGTGATGCGGTTGTAGGCGCCCCACGGATGGAAGTTCGGGAACAGCGTGTAGTAGAACGAGTCGTTCATCTCGGCGTCGGTGAGATCCTCGACGCCGGGCACGACGCCCTTCAGCTGCATGCGCCCGAGCTCCGCCGCGACCTGCCGCGCCGTCTTGCCCTCCGGCACGCGCACCATCGGCTCGGCGTCGATCGACCGCGAGAACATCGCGTCGAGCTGGTCCTGCTCCGTGGGCGTCCAGGTGAGGTGCGGGCTCACCGTCATGTTCGGCGTGATCGCGCGCGAGAAGGTGTCCCAGGCGTCGTACTGCGAGTTCGCGTCGCCGATGCCGGGCAGCATCTGCGGGTGCGTGAGGACGACGTGGTAGGCCTCCATGAAGGCCTCCTGACACACCTTCCAGTTGCACTGCATGATCTTGCCGACCCACGCCTCGACGTAGCGCTTCTCGTGGGGCCAGCGCGCGAAGTGCTTGGGCAGCTCGCCGAGGTACGTCTCGAGGGAGACGCCGTCGGGGTCGAGGTTCACGAACACGTATCCGCCCCACGTGCCGACGCGCACCTCGGGCAGGTGGTACTCGGCGCGATCCACGTGCGGGAAGTCCCAGCGCGCGGGTATCGACTTCAGGCTCCCGTCGAGGTTCCAGCTCCAGCCGTGGAACGGGCACTTCAGCTCCTGGGAGCGCCCGTCGCAGTCCTTGATCGCGCGGCCGCGGTGCAGGCACACGTTGCGGAACGCCTTGATCTCGTTCGGCGCCGCCCGGACGATGACGACCTCGATGTCCGCGATCTTGTAGATAGTGTGGTCGCCGACCTCCGGGATCTGCTCCTCGCGGCACGCGAACTGCCACACCTTCTTCCAGACCTTCTCGACCTCGAGGTCGTGGAACTCGCGCGACGTGTAGACGGCCACCGGCACCTTCGCGGGCGGCAGGGCGCGCGCCGACTGCCAGCGCAGCACGTCGGGCACGGGCCGCGTGTCGGAGTCGAGCAACTCCTGATAGGTGACGCCCTCGGAGCGCGGGCCTTCGCCGTGGGGCTTGAACGGAAGCAGGGCTTCGGTCGCCATCGGGATCTCCTCTGGGTTCGGTCGCGCGCGGCTCGCCGCCGGCGCTAGAAGCGGTGTCCCTTCGTGAAGCCGCCGTCGCACACGAGGTTCGCACCGGTGATGAGGCTCGCCGCGGGGCTCGCGAGGAACACGACCGCGCGCGCGACCTCCTCGGGCGTGCCCATGCGGCCGATCGCGCACTGCGCGAGCGCGCCCTGGTAGACGGCGGGCATCGCGGTCTTGATCATTTCCCAGTTCCCGCCCTCGAAATAGATCGGCCCGGGCGAGACGGTGTTCACGCGGATGCCCTGCTTCGCGAGCGCCTGCGACAGATCGCCCGCGTGGGCGATCAACGCGGCCTTCATCGCGTTGTACGGCTGAGGCACGCCGAGGTACTCGAGGGCCGCCGTCGAGCCGATGAAGACGATGCTCGCGGCGTCGGACTTCGCGAGGAACGGCAGCGCCGCCTCGACGCCGCGCGCGGCGCTCATCACGTCGATGTCGAAGGTGGCCTGCCATGCGGACTCGCCCATGCCGCCGCCCGCGCTCGCGTTCGACACGAACACGTCGAGGCCGCCGAGCGCGCCGGCGGCGTCGGCGACGAACGCCTTCAGCGCGGGCCCGTCGCTGACGTCCACCGCCTTCGCGAACACGCGCACGCCGCGCTGCTCGAGATCCTTCGCCGCCGACTCGAGGCCTCCCTCGCTGCGCGCGCAAATGGCGACGTCCGCGCCATCGTCCGCGAGCTGGCGCGCGATCGCGAGACCGATGCCGCGGCTCGCCGCGGTGACGAGGGCCCGCCGCCCGGCGAGCCCGAGGTTCATGCCGCGCCCGCGCGGAGCGGCGTCCGCGCGCGCCGCCGTCGTCGCGCTCGCGGGGGGACGCGCGGGCTCGGGCGCGGTCGCCGTCATCGCGGTCAACGTGCCGGTCGAGCCGATCTGTGCGCCGGCGATCCAGTCGATGAAGTGGAGGTCTGCCTCGCGCACGTCGCCCGAGATCCAGCGCGCCTTCGCGTCGAACACGCCCGCGCGGCCGTCCGTCTCGGTCACCTTGCAGCGCCCGCCCTCGAGTCGCTCGTAGATCGCCCCCGTGATCGGGTGTCGCAGCTTCACGGCTTGCTCCTGATTCCCGAGTCCGCGTCGCCGGACTCGCGCGGCGGCGGCTGCACCTGCCCCACCGCATCGCTTTGTGCCTCGCGCGCGAACGCCTCGAAGCGCTCGCGCGCCTCGCCCACGGTGGCGGCGGCGAGCAACAGGCCGGCGCCGTAGCGCGCAGCTGCGCGCAATCCGTCGTCGGAAAGCGCGCCGACCGCCCATTGGATCGACGTCATCTGCAGATGCGCCCGCAGCCGGCCGCGCAGGGGGCGCAGCTCGACCCACGGCGCGAGCTGCCCCGCCGTCTGCATCTGCGCGAGCGCCTCGCCGAGCGGACGCGTGATCGCGCGGTCGACGCGCTCGCGCATCGCGCTCGTCGAGTTGGAGACGAACAACAGCGAGAGCAGCGTGCGGTAGTAGCGCGGCATGCGCAGGTACTCGTCCGCGCACGCGACGACGATCGCGCACACGCGCTCTGCCGGCGGAAGCTCCGCGCCGCCGAGCAGGCCGGTCTCGAAGCGCGCCGTCTGCTCTTCGATCGCCGCGAAGAGCACCTGTTCCTTGCTGCCGATCAGGTTGTAGATCGTCGGCACCGTGACGCGGCTCGCGCGGGCGAGATCGCGCATCGTGAGCGCCTCGTAGCCCTGCCGCCCGATGATCTCGCGCGCCGCCGCGAGGATCCGTTCGCGCCGCTCGGCCATCTGCTTCGCGAGGATGTCGACGCGCACGGCACTCCCTTCGACGGCGGCAATTTAACACGCTCAAATTCCGGGATGTGAAGCGATATCGCGAAGTTGCGCCCCGCCCTCCCCGCGGGCGCGACCCCGGATCCGGCCCGGCGGCTCGGGCTCAGCCGGCGCTCGCGAGTCGCTCCGTCGCGGTCTGCTTCGCCCAGCGGTAGTCGGCCTTGCCGCTCGGCGAGCGCACGATCTCGTCCACGAACACGATCGCGCGCGGGAGCTTGTAACGCGCGATGTGCGCCTCGCAGGCCGCGCGCAGCGCGTCGGCACTGGCGCTCGCCCCGGGTCGCAGCGCGACGATCGCCGTCACCTGCTGTCCGAAGCGCTCGTGGGGCGTGCCCGTGACGACGGCGTCCCAGACGGCGGGATGGTGCTTGAGCGCGTGCTCGACTTCCTCGGCGAAGATCTTCTCGCCGCCCGAGTTGATGGTGACCGAGTCGCGGCCGAGCAGGCGCAGGCCGCCGTCCGCCAGCGCGATCGCGCGGTCGCCCGGCACCGCGTATCGCACGCCGCCCACGACGGGAAAGGTGCGCGCCGATTTCTCGGGATCCTCGTAGTACCCGAGCGGCACCGGACCGCTGCGCGCGAGCCAACCGGGCTCACCCGAGCCCGGCGCGACCACGCGCGTCAGGTCCTCGGACAGCACCACGTTGCTCGCCGCGAGCGCGAAGTCCCCGGTCGTCGCCTTGCGTCCCGTGCGCGAGACCTGCGAGGCCTGCTGCCCGCTCTCGGAAGAGCCGAGCACGTCGATCAGGCGGATCTGCGGCATGCGCGCGAGTAGCTCGTCCTTCACCGACGCCGTGAGGATCGCGCCGCCGGAGCTGATCGTCTGGAGCGAAGACGTGTCGGTGGCGTGCTCGGCGAGGGCGGCCAGCAGCGGGCGCGCGAAGGCGTCGCCGACGATCGTCAGCGCGCTGATGCGCTCGCGCTCGACGGTCGCGAGCACGTCGGCGGCGTCGAAGCCGCGCACCTTGCGCTGCACGAAGATCGTCGCGCCGGTGTGCCACATCGTGAAGGCCGCCCAGTGCGCCGCCCCGTGCATGAAGGGCGGCGTCGGCAGCGCGCGCACTTTCCCGGCGCCGCGCTGTGCGCGCTCGACGATCGCCGCGAGCGTGGGCTCCGTGTTCGGCGGGAGCAGCGCGGCGCGCAGGATCTCGTCCTGCCGCCACAGCACGCCCTTCGGCATGCCGGTCGTGCCGCCGGTGTAGAGGATGTAGAGGTCGTCGTCGTCGAGCCCGTGCGGCGCCGCCGGGCTGGCGGCCGCGAGCGCGCGCTCGTAGTCGACGGCGCCCTCGAGCCGCTCGCCGCTGCCGTCGTCGACGCACAGCCAGAGGCGCACCTGGGGGAGCCTCGCGCGCACGCGCGCGAGCAGCGGCGCGAAGCTCGCGTGGAAGATCACCGCCTTCGCGTCGGCGTCGTCGAGCAGGTAGACGAGCTCTTCCTCGACGTAGCGGTAGTTCACGTTGAAGGCGGCGCAGCGCGCCTTCATCGCGCCGAGCATGCCCTCGAGATACTCGTTGCCGTTGTAGAGGTAGAGCGCGACGTGGTCCTGCCCCGACTCGTGATTGGCGAGGCCCGCGCGCTCGCGCCGACAACCGAGGCCCGCCGCGCGGAGCACTGCGGCGAGCCGGCGCGTGCGGTCGGTGACCTGGCGCCACGTGTAGCGGCGGTCGCCGAACACGAGGCACTCGTGATCGGGCACGGCGGCGGCGATGGCTTCGTGGACGGCGGCGAGATTCGGCAACGGCGGCTCCGCTGGGCTGCGCGCGTCGGCGCGGGCGCCGAGTGTTGCACGCGGCGACCTCCGCGCCGCAACCGCCACCACGAACGCCAACGCGCGCGCGCGCCTATCCTGCGCCCATGACCGACCTGCGCTTCTCCCTCGACGCCGACGGCGTCGCCACCCTCACCCTCGATCGCCCGGCGCAACTGAACGCCTTCTCCGGCGCCATGGGCGCGGCCCTCGCAGACGCCTATCGACGCTGCGACGAAGACGACGCGGTGCGCGCCGTCGTGCTGACGGGCGCGGGCCGCGCCTTCTGCGCCGGCGCCGACATGAGCGACGCCGCGAACACCTTCCGCGTGGACGACGCCGCGTCCTTCAGCGCCGCGGCGGTGGCCTTCCCCGCCTTCCGCGTGCGCAAGCTCGTGATCGCGGCCGTGAACGGCCACGCCATCGGGCTCGGCTTCACCCTCGCGCTGCAGTGCGACGTGCGCTTCCTCGCGCGCGAGGGCAAGTACGGCGTGGTGCAGGTGCGGCGCGGCGCGATGCCCGACGCGTACGCGCACTGGACCGCGACGCGCGCGCTCGGCCTCGCGCGCGCCGCCGAGTTGTTGCTGACGGGGCGCACCTACACCGGGGACGAGATCGAGCCACTCGGCGTCGCGACGCGCGTCTTGCCCGCGGCCGAGGTGCTGCCCGCGGCGCTCGCGCTCGCGCGCGACGTCGCCGCGAACGCCGCGCCCGTTTCGGTGGCGGTCAGCAAGCAGCTGCTCTGGGACGCACCGGGCTTGTCGCCGGAGGAAGTGGAGCGGCGCGAGACCGCCCTGCACCGGAGGCTGTTCGCACTCCCAGATTGCATCGAAGGCCCGGTGGCGTTCGCGCAGAAGCGCGCGCCCCAGTGGAAGGGCAGCGTGCGGCGAGACGCGTAGCGCCGCGCGCGGTCGGGCCCGGCCCCGAGGTCGACGCGATCGCCACGGCGCCTACGTGAGCCGCAGCAACGCCTCGACCGCCTCGAGGGTCGCGTCGACCGGGTCCGCGCCGGGCTCCGCGGGCCAACCGCCGTCGCGCTGCTGCGCCGCGAGCAGGGAGGTCGCCACCTCTTCCGGCGCGATCTGGGCGCCCGGCAAACCCTTTGCGCGCGCGCGCAGCAACACGCGCGCGAGCTGCAGCGTGGTGAAGTGCGCGCTGCGCCAGCCCTTCTCCAGCTCGCGGCCGCACCACTGCAGGGCCTCGTCGGCGAGCTCGCTGTCGAGGCTCGTGAGCGCGTGGGCGTAGGCGAGCAGCGGCGCGTACTCGCCGCTCTGGAGCAGGTCGGGCGAATACGCGCGCGCGAGGAAGGCCTCCGCGCGCCGCAGCTGCGACGCGCGGGCGAAGGGCGTGCGCGCGAGCAGGCCCGCCGTCTCGCCGGTCACGCCGATGCGCAGCGCGGCGGGCAGCGCCTCGTGGCCGAAGCCACCGTCCGGCGCCTGCTGGGCCGCGAGAAAGGCGACCGCCGCCTCGGCGACCGGGTGATCCGTGAGCGCGAGGGCACCCAGCCACGCGAGCGCGCGCCGCGTCGCCGCCTCGGGCGTCGCGTCGAGCGGCCGCCAGGGAGTGAACGCTCCGTCCGCGCGCTGCTGCTTCGCGAGCGCGGCGTAGAGCGCCTGCGCCGGCAGCTCGCGCAGCATCGTCTCGCAATACACGCGCTCGAGCTCGCCGGCCTGCTGCGCCACGAAACGCGCGGCACGCGTGAGCGGCGCGTCGAGCAAGGCTCCCTTTCCTTCCGTCACGCGCGCACCTCGAGCAGCAGGCCCGTGAGGTAGCGGCCTTCGGGATGGAAAAGCGAGACCGGGTGATCCGGCGGCGCACCGAGCTCGGCGGTCACACGCGCGTCGCGCCCTGCGTCGAGCGCGGCGCCGAAGGCGATCTTGCGGAACAGGTCGGGGCCGACGTGGTGCGAGCACGAGAACGCGAGCACGGCCGCACCGGGCTCGGCCGCCCGGAGCAAGTGCAGCAACACGTCCTTGTAGGCGCGCGCGGCGCGGGGCACGTCCGCCTTGCGGCGCGCGAGCGGCGGCGGGTCGGCGATCGCCAGCGAGAAGCCGCGCGCCTGCTTGCGCGCGAACTCGAAGCCGTCCGTCTCGACGACCCGCGCGCGCGCCTCGCTCGCGTCGACCGCGCGCACGTTGCGCTCCGCGAGCGCGAGCGCGTCGCGCGAGGAGTCGACGAGCACGACCTCCTCGGCGCCGCCGTGCAGCGCGGCGACTGCGAAGCCGCCGGTGTACGAAAACAGGTCCAGCACGCGGCGGCCCGAGGCGAGCCGCTGCACGAGGTCGCGCGCGTCGCGCTGGTCGAGGTAGAAGCCGGTCTTCTGCCCGTGGGCGACGTCGGCGAGGTAGCGGCGCGCGCCCTCGCGCACGAGGACCGGCTCGGTCGGCGGCTGGCCCCACAACGTGCGCGGCTCGGCCTGCACGCCCTCGCGGCGCAGCGCCGGCGCATCCGGCCGCGCGAGCCCGACCTGCGCTCCGGTCGCTTCGCGAAGCGCCGCCGCCAGCGCGTCGATGCGCGCGAGCCACGCCGCGCTGCCGGCGCGCACGACGACCACGTCGGCGAAGCGATCCACCACGAGCCCGGGCAGCCCGTCGCCCTCGGCGTTCACGAGGCGCACGGCGTTGGTGTCCGCGAGCAGCGGATGCCGGGCGCGCGCGGCGACCGCGGCGCGCAGGCGAGCCACGAGCACGTCCTCGCCGCACGGCTCGTCGCCGAACGCGAGCATCCGCACGCGCAGCTGCGAGGCGGGCCCGTAGTGCCCGTGGCCGAGCGTCTCCCCGCCCGCGGCGACGACGCGCACGAGGTCGCCCGCGGCGGCCTCGCCCTCTACGCGCGCGACGGCGCCCGACAGCACCCAGGGGTGGCGACGCCGGACGGACGCGTCGCGCGCAGGCAGCAGCACGATGCGCGCGGGGGTCGCCATGGGCGCGCACCTTAGGCGAGTCGCGCCGCGACGCATCCGACCGCATTCGACCACCTCCGACCACCTCCGACCGCATTCGGCGCGTCGAACCCGAAAGGGGTCAGACCCCAGATGGGTTCGCGCGGCGCGCCTAGACTGCGTGCCCATGTCGAATCCGAGCCGCCCCGCGAACCGCCTCGCCCGAGAGACCAGCGCGTACCTGCGCCAGCACATGCACAACCCGGTGGACTGGTTCGCGTGGGGCGACGAGGCACTCGCGAAGGCGCGCAGCGAGGACAAGCCGCTGCTCGTCTCGATCGGCTACAGCGCCTGCCACTGGTGTCACGTGATGGAGCGCGAGTCGTTCGAGGACGAGGCGATCGCGCGCCTGATGAACCAGTGGTTCGTGCCGATCAAGGTGGACCGCGAAGAGCGCCCCGACGTGGACCAAATCTACATGGACGCCGTGATGCGCCTGCAGGGCCACGGCGGCTGGCCGCTGACGGCGTTCTGTCGCCCGGACGGCTCGCCCTTCTACTGCGGCACCTATTTCCCGCCCGAGCCGCGCCACGGCCTGCCGAGCTTCCGCCAGGTGCTCGAGGGCCTGCACCGCGCCTGGAACGAGCAGCGCGACAAGGTGGACGAGACGGCGCGCCAAGTGCTCGCCGCCCTGCGCGAGCGTCCCCGCGGCATGGCGAGCGCACCGCCCGGCGCATCGCACCTGCTCGCCGCCGCGCGTCGCGTGATGCAGGGTGCCGACACCGAGCACGGCGGCTTCGGTGGCGGGCCGAAGTTCCCGACGCCCTCGAACCTCGACCTGCTGACGTCCGCGGCTCCGCTGCTCCCAGGCGACGAGCGCGACGCGGTGCTCGCGCACCTGCGGCACAGCGCCGCCGAGATGTCGCGGCGCGGGCTCTACGACCAACTCGCCGGCGGCTTCCACCGCTACTGCGTCGACGACCACTGGGGCGTCCCGCATTTCGAGAAGATGCTCTACGACCAGGGCCAGCTGATGCGCTTCTACGCCGACCTCTGGCGGCAGACGGGCGCACGCGACGAGGACCTCTGGTGGCCGATCACCGAGACGGCGGCATGGCTGCGCCGGGAGATGCGCGCGCCCGACGGCGGTTGTCACGCCAGCCAGGACGCCGACAGCGAAGGCGTCGAGGGCAAGTTCTACGTGTGGACGCCGGACGACGTGCGCGCGGTGCTCGGAGACGCGCGCGCGCGCGAGTTCTGCGCCGCCTACGCGGTGACCCACGAGGGCAACTTCGAGCACGCGAACGTGTTGTGGGACGAGGCGCGCGGGCCGCGCGAGACGTTCGCGCCCGAACGCGCCTTGCTGCTCGCGGCGCGCGCGAAGCGCATCCCACCGGCCACCGACACGAAGCGCTTGCTCGGCTGGAACGCGCTCACGATCTCGGGCCTCGCCTACGCCGGCAGCCTCGTCGGCGACGAGGCGCTGCTCGAGGACGCCGTCGCGCTCGCCGAGTTCTGCGCCGCCCGCCTCCGCGAGCCCGACTCGGGCCGCTGGCTGCGCGTGTTCGCGGAGGGCGTCGCGAAGGTGCCCGCCTTCCTCGACGACCTCGCGCCCTGGCTCGCGGCGCTGCTCGACCTGCATCGCGCGGGCTGCGGCGAGCGCTGGCTCGGCCTCGCGCTCGAGGTCGCCGAAGAGATCCGCGCACGCTTCTTCGACGCCGCGGAGAACGACCTGTTCTTCACGCCCCTCGACGGCGAGGCGCTCGTCCACCGCCCGCGCTCCGACCACGACGGCGCCACGCCGCACTCGGCGGGGCTCGCGGTGGTCGGCTTGTTACGGGCGGCGACGCTCTCCGGCCGGGCCGAGCTGCGTACCACCGCGGAGCGCGTGCTGCGCACTCACGCCTATGCGCTCGAGCGCGCGCCCTACGCGCTGCCCACCCTCGCGCGCGCCGGCGCCTGGGCGGAGCGCGGCCTCGCGGTCGCGGTCGTGGTGGGCGACGGCGCCGACCCGCGCACCGCGGCGCTCGCGCAATCCGCACGCCGCACGCTCGGCCCCGAAGACTGCGTCGTGGTCGCGCCCGCCGGCGCCGCGCCAGGCGCGCTCGACCCGTCGTGGCTCGCCGGCAAGACGCTCGTCGCGGGCGCGCCCGCCGCGTACGTCTGCCGTGGCGTCACGTGCTCGCTGCCGATCACGAATCCGGCGGCGATCACAGGCGTCGCGGAGCTTTCGGGCGACTGAGCGAGACCGCGGCAGCGACCGCCACCGCCCGCTCGCGCTGCGCGACCTAACGCTTGGGGCGACTGCCGTAGTCGCCGAACGGGTCGTCGCGCTCACGCACCGCGGTGCGGAAGCCGACGTCCTGCGCGCGCGCCACGAAGTCGAGTCCCTCCTGCGTGTGCCGGGCGATGCCGTCGAACAGCGTGCCGAGCAGGCGCGAGCTCGCGAGCCCCATGTGCTCCGCAGTCTGATTGCAGAGCAGCTTGAGCATCACGAGCTGGCTGGTCGGCACCATCGCCATGCGCTCGGCCAGTGCGGTCGCGTGGGTGAGCAAGCTCGCGGCAGGCACGGCCTCGAGGATCATGCCGATCTCGGCCGCCTTCTTCGCGGGGATCTCGTCGCCCGTCAGCATGTAGCGCTTCGCCTTCTCGAGACCCATCCGATAGACCCACATCGCGGTCGTCGGCGTACCCCACACGCGGCTCGGCGGATAGCCGAAGCGCGCGTCGTCCGCGGCCACGATCAGGTCCGCGCACAGCACGAGATCGGTGCCGCCGCCGATGCACCAGCCCTGCACCGCCGCGATCGTCGGCTTCTTCGCGTACCAGAGCTTCATGTAGGCGGCGACGAACTCCCCCATCATGCGCAGGTCGGCGACGGAGTCCCAGTTCTTGGCTCTCCGCTCGCCGTCGGCCTCGCGGCTCGGGAGCCAGGGGCCGGGTGTGGAGGCGGCCTCGGCTCGCTGCGCGCGGTCGGGCTCGGCGGCGTGCCGTGGCGTTGGGGGGACTGCCGGGGTCGAGCCCGCTTGCGGCTTCGCTGCGAGCATTGCGGGTGGGCGCGAAGCCGCTCCGTTCGTGCGCTCACGGGCTTGCGCCTGCGTCGACCAGTCGAGGCCGTAGCCCGCGCAGAACGCGGGGCCTTCGGCGCGCAGCAGGATCACGCGCACGCTGCGGTCCGCATCGGCGGCGTCGATCGCTTCCGCGAGCTCGTCGCGGAGCTGCGGCGTGATCGTGTTGTACTCGGCGGCGCGCGAGAGCACGACGTGGCGCACGCCGTTCGCCGTCTCGGTGCGGAGCGTCTGGCCGCGCGACCCGCCGCGTGCGGGAGCGGGCGCCGGGGCGCGCTTCGCGCGCGCTGCCGGCTTCTTCTGCCCGCGCTTGCGCGCGCTCATCGCAGGAAGCGCGCCGGATCCCGCGCGATGTCCTTGGTCATGTTCTTGTGGTGCGCCTCGAGGGTGCCGCCGCCGATCTCGATCAGCTTCGCGTCGCGCCAGAGCCGCTCGACCACGTTCTCGCCCATGTAGCCGTAGCCGCCGAGCACCTGGATCGCGGCGTCGGCGGCGCGCTTCGCCGCTTGCGACGCGAACAGCTTCGCCGCGTCGGCGGCGACGCGCTGTCCCACCGCGGCGAGATCGATCTTGCGCGCGACGTCGTAGGTGAGCGCGCGCGCCGCCGAGTACTCGGCGAAGGTCTCCGCGACGTAGCGCTGAATCTGCCCGTGCTCGCGGATCGGCACGCCGAAGCTCTGGCGCTGGTTCGCCCAGTCCACCATCACGCGCAGCGAGCGCTTCGCGATGCCGAGCGCCATGCCGGCGAGCGTGAGCCGCTCGACCTCGAGATTGCGCATCATCTGCAGCGTGCCCTGCCCCTCCTCGCCGAGGCGATTCGCGAGCGGCACGCGCACGCCGTCGAACACCAGCTCCCCGGTGAACGACGCGCGGCAGCCGAGCTTGTCCTTCCACTTCTGGCCGAGCCGGAAGCCGGCCATGCCCTTCTCGACGAGGAACGCGGTGAGCGAGCGCGTTCCCGTCGCGGCGTACACCACGAACGCGTCGCCGAGCGTGTGCTCGTCGTAGCCGCTGTTCGTGATGAAGGTCTTGGTGCCGTCGAGCACGTAGAAGTCGCCGTCGCGCCGCGCGCGCGTCTTCATGGCGATCACGTCGGTGCCGACGCCGGGCTCGGTCATGCACAGGCCGCACAGGATCTGCCCCGATGCGGCCCTCGGAAGGATGCGCGCCTTCTGCTCGGCGTTGCCGTTCACCGCGAGGTTCTGCGCGAACAGCACCGCGTGCGCGAGCACCGCCAGCGCGAAGCCCGGGTCGCTCGTGCACAGCTCCTCGTAGAGCTGCACGGCCGCGGTCGCGTCGAGGCCGGCGCCGCCGTGCTCCGCGGGGAGCGTCACGCCGAGCAGCCCGAGCTCGCCGGCGCGCAGGAAGAGCGCGTGGTTGAACTTCTCCGCGCGGTCGTGGGCGGCCGCCTGCGGCTCGACCTCGCGCTGCACGAACTCGCGCAGCGTCTCGCGCAGCAGCGCGTGCTCTTGGGTGGGGTCGAACAGATCGAACGTGCGCCAATCGAAATCGCTCATGACGCGCAGCTTAGTTCCGCTGCGGCCGCCCCGATACGTTGGGGCTGGCCCAAGCGCCATCCCCGGGGGCTGCGCATCTGCATCTGCGCCAGGCCCACGCGTGCGGGCCCACGTTGCAGCGCAGGGCCAGCGGCTCAGGCGGCGGCGAGGTGCTCTTCGACGAAGCTGCGGATCGCGTGGCGCGAGGCCGCGGGCGTCGACTGGAAGACGAGGCCGAAGTCGGGCAGCAGCTGATACGACGCTTCCGCGCGCGTTTCGATGCGGCCGGCGCGCGGCAGGTCGAAGGAGATCTCGAGCGGCGTGCCGAGCGGCACCGGCTCGGGCGAGCGCAGCAGGCAGCCGTTCTCGGAGAGCGACAGCACCGAACCGCTCCATTCGCGGTCGCCGCCGCGCATGCGCGCCGGCAGGTTCGTGGGCAGGCGCAGCGAGCCGCGCGGCATCGGCTCGAGCACCTGCTGCAGCAGGCGATACAGCTCGTGGAGCCCCGCCGGCTGCGAGATCGCGCCGAGCACGCGCCGGTCGTCCACGTTCAGCGCCTCCCGGCCCGTGAGGAGGAGGATGGGAAGCCGGTCGAAGGGGTCGCCGCCCGGCAGGCTCGCGAAAAGGCGGTCGTCCACGAGCGCGAGCACCGGCTCGCGCTTCGCGAGCGGCGGATACTCCTGCCACTCCTCGACGGGCACGATCGCGTAGCCCATGCGGCCGAGGATCGCGCGCGACAAGGGCACGAAGGCGGTCGGACGAGCCAGCGAGACGATCAGGCGGCGCTTCTCTTCGGGGACTTCGGTGTGCTCCATGCAGACCCGCATCGGCGCGGGCGGACCCTCAGTTGAGACGGGATGGCCACCCCGGCCGGAATCGTCCTTTGCGACGGGCGTCACATCGGAGCGATTTCAGAACGAATCGCGGCGCGCGGGCTTCCGCGGCAGACTGCCCGCCGTGGAGCCGGGACTCGCTCGTTGGCTGACGGAGCAGCGCATCGCGATCGAGCGCGAGGCGGCGCGCGCCGCCGGCGCACTCGACCCCGCGAGCCCCGAGGCCGAAGCGATGCGGCGCTTCCGCTCCTTCGCGCTGCTGTCGCTCGCGCGCGGGGAAGCGTCGCCCTCGCTCGAGGGCCTGCGCGTCTCGCTGCGGCGCGCCGCGCGCGCCATCGACGCCTGGATCGATGCCGCGTGCGCGCTCGCGGGCCCGGACGGCGAGAAGGCGCGCGCTCCGCTCGCCGCGCTGCGCGCGCAGTTCGTCGCCGCGCTCGGCGCGAGCGCTCCGGCGCGCCTCGCAGCGGGCGCCGCGACGCCGAGCGCCCGCCGCGCCGTCTCGTCCGCGGTGGATCGCATCGCCGACGTCTTCCTGGCCGCCGACGCCGAGAGCGGCGCGATCCTGGACGCGAACCCCGCTGCCTGCGCGCTGCTCGGGCTCGCACGCCCGGAGCTGCTGACGCGCACCCTCGCCGAGCTCTGCGCGCCGGCCTCGAGAGCCGCCTGTCAGACGTTGCTCGAGGCCCTCGCCGAGAGCGCCGACCCGCAGCGCACGAACCTCTCCCTGCTCGACGCCACCGCCGCGCCCATTCCCCACGACGTCCGCGCCACCCGCTTCACCGCGCGCGCTCGGCCCGTCGCACTCCTGATCGCCCGCCCTACGCAGTGAGGACGTCCGAGCGGCGGGGCATGCGCGCCACCGCGCGCGGCCCGGCCGCACCGTCGACCCGCGAGAACGAAACGGCCCCGCCGCCGCTCGCAGCCGACCGCGTCAGCGCAGCTCGCGCGCCAGGAACGGCACGAGCTTCCCCCAGGCGGCCTCCGCCGCCTCCGGCCGATACGCCTCCGGGCGCGTGTCGTTGAGGAAGGCGTGGCCCGCGCCCGCGTACACGTGCACGGCGTGGGCATGCTTCGTGCGCGCGAGGCGGCGCTGCAGCTCCTCGACGTCGGCGACCGGGATCAGATGGTCGTCGGCGCCGTAGAGCCCGAGCACCGGGCAGGTGAGGTCCGCGATCGCATCGAGCGGCTGGCGCGGCTTCTTGGCGGGGTCGAGGCCCGCCGCGTATCGCACCATGCCGTAGAACGGCGCGCAGGCCGAGAGCCCGCGGCACGCGCACGCGGCGAGCAGCGCGTACTGGCCGCCCATGCAGAACCCGATCAGCCCGACCTTCTGCCCGCGCACTTCCGCACTGGCCGCGAGCGCGTCGATGCCCTCCTGCACGGCGCGCAGGACCTTCGGGTCGTCGAGCTGAGCAATGAACGGCAGCACGGTTTCGGGCGTGAGGCCCGCGCGCCCCGCGTAGCGATACGGATCGACGACGAGGACGGCGTAGCCGGCCTGCACCAGGCGCTGCGCGACGCGGCGATACAAGTCCGAGACGCCCCACACGTCGGGGATCACGACGACGCCCGGCCGCGGCGCGCCGGGTTCGCTCGCCCAGTGGCCGAAGGCGTCGTCGCGCGTGCTCATTGCGCGGCGGGCTCGATCCCGAGCAACTCGACCTCGAAGGTGAGCGTCGCGTTCGCGGGGATCACGCCGGGGATCCCGTTCGCGCCGTAGGCCATGTCCGGCGGGCAGACGAGCGTCGCCTTGCCGCCCACCTTCATCTCGGCGACGCCCTGCGTCCAGCACGGGATCACGCCGCTCAGCGGGAACGTCGCGGGCTCGTTGCGCGCGATCGAGCTGTCGAACTCGGTGCCGTCGGCGAGCCGGCCGGCGTAGTGGACGCGCACGGTGTCGGCGGCGGTGGGCTGCGGACCCGTGCCGTCGACTTTGTGCGTCACGGTGTACGGCGTGCCGTCGGGCGCGCCCGGCGTCTTCGGGGCGGCTCCGGCTTCGGCGGCCGGCGCTCCGGCTTCGTTGGCGGCCGCGGCGCCTTCCTCGGACTTGCCGCACGCGAGCGCGAAGATCGCGACCGCGGCGAGCGACAGGAGTCGAATCGACACGAGGCCTCCTTCCGCGCGCCGCTTCGCCTAGGCGCCGGCGCGCTCCTTGACCATGGCATTGGTGATCTCGCCCTGATGCGTCAGCAGCGTGCCCTTGGTGATCTCGTCCGAGAGATCGAGCACCAACTTGCCGTCCTTGGCGAGATGCGTCACGAGCGTGACGACGTTGCGGCTGAAGAGACGGCTGGCGTCGCCCGGAATCTCGCTCGGAAGGTTCGTCGGGCCGAGCAGAACGACGCCGTCCACGTCCACTTCCGCGCCGGGCTGCGTGAGCGCGACGTTGCCGCCGTTCGCGGCGGCGAGGTCCACGACCACGGCGCCGCGCTTCATGCCGCGTACGCCCGCCTCGTCGATCAGCAGGGGCGCGCGCTGGCCGGGCACGAGCGCCGTGGTGATCACGACGTCGCTCTTGGCCGCGGTCGCCGCCATCAACGCGCGCTGCTTCGCGTAGAAGGCCTCGCTCTGCGCCTTGGCGTAGCCGCCCGCGTCCTGCGCGTCGCCGGCGTCGAGGTCGAGCTTCACGAAGCGCGCGCCGAGGGACTCGATCTGCTCGGCGGCAGCCGCGCGGGTGTCGTAGGCCTCGACGACCGCGCCGAGGCGCTTCGCCGTGGCGATCGCCTGCAGGCCCGCGACGCCGGCGCCGATCACGAACACGCGCGCCGAGGTGATCGTGCCTGCGGCGGTGACGAGCATCGGGATCAGCTTCGGCATGCGCAGCGCCGCGATCAGGACGGCGCGGTAGCCCGCGATGGTCGCCTGGGACGACAGCACGTCCATCGACTGCGCACGGGTGATGCGCGGGATCAGCTCGAGGGCGAACGTGGTGACGCCCTGGCGCGCGAGCGCGGCGGCGCGCTTCGGGTCGTCGAGGGGCCGCAGCATCGCGATCAGGGTGGCGCCGGCCTTGATGCGCGCGATCTCGGCGTCGCTCGGCGCCTGCACCTTCAGCACGAGGTCCGCGGCAGCGAGCGCGCCGCCTTCGATCCGCGCGCCGGCGGCGGCGTACGCGGCGTCCTCGAAGCCAGCCGCATGGCCGGCCCCGGGCTCGACGCGCACGTCGAGCCCCAGCTTTGCGAGCGCCTTCACGCCATCGGGCGCGAGGGCGACGCGATTTTCACCTGCGGCCGTCTCTTTCGGTACTGCGACGATCATGAGGGCGCGCAGGATACGGATTTGTCGGCGTCGGGCTAGGCGAATCCCGTCCGGCCCGGGTCACATCGCCCAGGTCCGTGCGCCGATCCAGCCGATCGCGGCCAGATAGGCCGACGCGGCGAGCAGCGCGAGGGAGGTGCCCGCCGCGAGCGCGCGCACGAAGCCGCCCGCCTGCACCCGCCGCCGCGCGAGGACCAGCCCCGCGGCGCCGAGCAGCGGGACGAGCGTGGACGCGACCAACACGAGCAACGACCACGGTCCGATCTCGGCGAGCGGGCGGGCGGAGGTGGGCGACCCCAGGAACAGGGCGATCGGAACGCCGAGGGTCGCGACGAGCGCCGCCACGCCCGCGAAGGGCACGAAGCGCACCGCCGCGCCGCCGCGCGCGGCGAGCCGGCCGCGCGCGGCCGCGATCGACCACGGCACGAGCATCGCGAGCCCCGCGGCGGCGCCGACGGCGAGCAGCGCGCCCACGGCGAGTGCGGCGAGCGGCTTCCACGCGGGCTCCCGCACGCTCGCATTGAACGCGGTCAACGCGTAGACGCGGTCGCCCTCCGTCACGAACGCGACGGTCGGAGCTTCGCGGTCGTCGCGGCGGAAGATCCCCGGCGCGACGGGAATCAGGGCGTGACCGCCGCGCCGCAGCGCACCGCCCGCCAGCGTGACGCGCGCCCAGCCGAGCCCGTCGGAGACGGGGCGCAGGAAGTCGTTCGGCGGCGTCACGTTGCGGTAGAAGCCGGCGTAGCGCTCGAGCTCGGCGGCGGTCGCGGAGCGCGCGGGCGGCGGCGCCATGGGCAGCGCACGGGTGAGGTAGCGCTGCACGAGCTGCGCGGCGGGCGACGCGAAGTCGACGCCCGCGCCGCCGTTCGCCATCAGCACGTAGCCGGCATTCGCGCGCGCGCTGTAGGCGAGAACCGACGTGAACGAGTCGATGCTGCCGTTGTGCCCACGGAACGAAACGCCGGCGTCGGGCAGCGGCGCCACGCCGAGCCCGTAGCCGTCCACGAACCCCGCCGCAGCGGCGAGGTTCGACTCGCTGCGCTCGATGCGCGCCACCGATGCGGGCGCGAGCAGGCGGCGGCCGTCGACGCGCCCGCGCCCGAGGTAGAAGCGCACGAGCTGCGCGAGCTCGCGGGCGCTCACCGTGAGCGAGCCCGCCGGGCGCGCGACGATGTGCTGGTAAGGCGTCTCGCTGCCGTCGCCGGCGTAGCTCTTGGCGACGCTGCGCAGGATCTCGGGCGTCGCGGCGAAGTCGGCCCGCGCCATGCCGAGCGGTCGGAGCACCGCGTCGCGGGCGAAGTCGTCGAACGGCTGGCCGGCGGCGCGCTCGATCGCGACGCCCACCACCGCGGCGCCGGCGTTGCAGTAGACCATGAAGCGACCGGGCGCCCAGCGGCTCACGAACGCGGGGCTCATGAAGCGCACGCCCTCGGCGACCGACCAGCCCGGCTCGTCCTTCGCGAGCACGCGCGTTCCGATGTCCGGCCAGCCCGACGTGTGCTCGACCAGGTGCACGAGGCGAAGCGGCTGCGTCGACTCCCACGGGTTGTCGAACGCCACCTCCGGCGCGGCGTCGGCGACGCGCGCGTCGAGCGAGAGCTTCCCGCGCTCGACCAGCGTCATCAGGCCGACCGCCGTGACGCTCTTCGAGATGGACCCCGCACGGAACGGGGTGTCCGCGGTCGCCGGGCGCTGCTTCGCCACGTCCGCGAGGCCATAGCCCTTCGCGAACACCACCTCGCCCGCTTCGATCACCGCGACCGAGGCGCCCGGCACGGCCCCCTCCGCGAACACCCGCGCGAGCGCGGCGTCGAGGGCCGCGAGATCGGCTGGCGGCGGTCCGTCCGCCGCGTGGCCGGCGCAAGCGGCCAGCAGGAGCGAGAGGCAACCGACGAGCCAAGCGATGCGAACCATTCGAGAAACTCCAGCAGCGGCGCGATCACCCGGAACGCGCCGGAGCCGCCTCACGTTCACGGCCACGCGCCGAGCGTGCCCGCACGGTTGATGCCGCGACCGGGTTCGCGAGAATGCGCCGCTTCCCCGAGCCGAGGAGAACCGCCGTGTCCAGCCCCCGCGTGATCCACAAGAAGACTGGCAACTTTCTCGAGGACTTCCGCCCGGGCCAGGTCTTCCGCCACAAGCTCGGCAAGACGGTGACCGAGGGCCTGTTCACGACCTTCACCGAGTTCGCGATGACGACGAATCCGCTGTCGAAGAACGCGCGCCATGCCCGCGCCCACGGCTTCGACGGTCTCGTGGTGCCGCCCGGCCTCGCGATGCTCGTCGCGTTCTCGCAGACCGTCGAGGACGTCTCGGAGAACGCGCGCGCGAATCTCGAGTACATCGACATGCGCTTTGGCGCGCCGGTCTACGTCGGCGACTCGATCGAGGTGACGACGAAGGTGCTCGGCATCAAGACCAGCGCGTCGCGCCCGAACCTCGGGGTCGTGCACGTGCAGAGCACGGCGCGCAAGAACGTGGGCGAGGCGAGCGAAGCGATCGTGATGACCTGGCAGCGCAAGGTGCAGGTCTACAAGAAGGACGAGTCCGCGCGCGCGAACGAGGGCGACGTCGCGCCCGACGCGATCGCGTGCGAGCTCTGGCTCCCGCCCTACGACGCGAAGCGCGACTACCGGGCGCTGGCGCACCTCTCGAACGCCGACACCTACTTCGAGGACTTCGAGCCCGGCACGCGCATCGAGCACTCGCGCGGCCGCACCATGACGAGCGAGCACATCCACCTGACGGCGATCCTCGACAACACGAGCCAGGTGCACTGCAACCAGCACATGATCGACCAGAACCCCGAGCAGTACGTCGGCGGCCAGCTGATCATCTTCGGCGGCATCCCCTTCGTGCTGTGCCTCGGCCTCTCCTGCCCCGACATCGCCGACAACGCGCTCGGCGACCTCACTTACAAGACGGGCAAGCACACCGCGCCGCTGTTCGCGGGCGACACCGTGTTCGCGGCGACCGAGATCCTCGGGAAGCGCGACCTGCCCGGCCGCCCCGACCTCGGCGTCGTCTCGACGCGGCTGTTCGGGTACAAGCCGAAGGCGAAGCAGAGCGCGGAGCGAGTGCAGATCTTCGAGCTGGACCGCGAGATCGTGGTGAAGCGGCGCAGCCACTACGCCTGACCGCCCGCCGCCCTCCGAGCGCGCGGCGCGTGTCGCGTGTTCGCGGGACACCGCGCCACGCGCGCCTCGGCCATCCCACATGGGACGGGAAACCGAGGAGACGCCGATGCGCCCCATGCTCCTGCTGGCTGCCGTTCTCGCCGCCTGGGTTGCGGCCCCCGCGACCCAAGCGGTCGTGATCCAGGCGACCTACACGGGGACCACCTTCAGCTCCACCGTCCTGGCGGGGGACCCGTGCGCGACCGGCCTCAGCGGCGCCGGGGGGTGCTCCAATCAGTCGGTCGTGATCGACTTCTGGATCGACACGTCCCTTCTCGCCCCCGATCGCAACGCGGCGGCGAACGTCGCTTGTTACTGCTTCTTCATCACCGATCCCCACACGTCGATCTTCCTGACCGCGACCGCGCGCCTCAACGGGCAGACGTTCCAGTCGATCCCGTCGCCCTCCGCCGTCGTCCAGCCGTTCGAGTTCCGGCAACTGGTCCAACTCTGGAATCAGTTCGACTTCGGCCCCGTGATCACCGACCAGATCGCGCTCCAGCTCGACGGCGCCTCCGCGTCCGACGGCGTCAACGTCGATCGGCGCTTCAACGTCAATTTCTCGGCGCGCACCTCCCTCCTCACCGGAGTCGACATCGGCCAGCTCCAGTCGACGGGCTTGTTCAGCTCGGCGGTGCCGTTCCAGAGCGGATCGCTCGACCTCATGGGGCCGACCGGCCACGTGACGGCACAGATCCGTTTTTCCAGCGTCGTCTTCTCGGTCGTCCAGGTCCCCGAGCCCGAAGCACTCGCGTGGACGCCTGTCGCCGCGCTCGCGCTCCTCGTCGCTCGGTACCGGCGCCGCGGTTGAGTCGGACCGGGGGTTGAGGCGAACCCGGAACCGGGCTCGCGACGAAACCCGCCGCTCGGCGGCCGAAGGACCTAACATCGGGTCGTGCGCCACCTCGGCTTCGCAGGATTGGGACTGCTGCTCGCGTCGGTGGTCGCCGCTGAGCCGCAGGCGGAGCCCCAGAAGGTCGACCGCGCGCAGTTCCTGCTTTCGGATGCGCCGGAACCGCCGGCGGACGACGCGGCGGGCTGGCAGATCGTCTCGCTGCCCGATCGATGGGCAGAACGGCGGCCCGCGGCCGGCGGCCTCGCGTGGTATCGCCTCGAGGTGGCCGGGCCGCCGCCCGGCACGGACACTTTCGCCGTGTTCCTGCCGCGCGTGAACATGAACGCGGCCGTCTGGGTGAACGGATCCCGGATCGGCTCCGGCGGACGCTTCGACGACCCCGTGTCGCGCAACTTCAACCGCCCGCTCTACTTCACCTTCCCCGCCGCGCTGCTCGGGCGCGAACGGACCGTGATCCACGTGCGCCACTTCGCCTACGCGCGCTCGCTGGGCGAGCTCGGCACGGTGTACGTCGGGAGCGACGCGGCGCTGCGGCCGGCGTACGAATCTTCGTTCCGCCTGCGCATCTCCGCCGCGCAGCTCTCCTCTGCGTTCTGCATCGTGACGACACTGCTCGCAGTGGCGTTGTGGCTCGGGAGCCGCGGGGCGCCGGTCTACGGAACCTTCGCGCTCGTCACGGGGAGTTGGACGCTCGTCAGCGTGAACTACTGGCTGCGCGACATCCCCGTGAGCGCCTGGGTCTGGGAGCCCGCCGCCCAGGCGGCGATGGATCTCTTCATGCTCTCCTTGGCCTTCTGGGCGCATCGCTACGCCGCCCTCGATCGACCGCGCGTCGACGTCGCCATCGCGACGCTCGCGATCGTGGACGTGGTCGTGCTGGCGGTCGCGCCGCGCGACCGGTTCTTCCCGATCTCGGACGTCCTGCACGCGGCGATGTTGCCCGTGGCTGCCTATGGAACGGCGATCGTTCTGCGCCACGCGGTTCGAACGCGCCCGCTCGAAGCGTTGGTCTACGTGCCTTGCGGACTCGCCGCGCTCGCCTTCGGTGCCCACGACTTGTTGATCCAGTTCGGCGTGCGTCCGCCCGGCGCGCCCTATCTCCTGCCCTACATCGTTCCGCTGCTGATCGTCGCCTTCGGGACGACGATGATCTTCCACTTCTCCGCGGCGCTGCGGGAAGCCGAGGACGCGCGACGGCTGCTCGAGCGGCGCGTGGCCGAGTCGCGGCAGGAGCTGGAACGCAGCTACGCGGCCCGGAATCGGCTCGAGCGCGACCGGCTCGTCGCCGACGAGCGCGAACGCCTCGTGCGAGAAATGCACGACGGACTCGGCGGGCAGCTCGTGTCCGTGTTGTCGCTCGCGGAGGCCGCTCGCGACCCGGACCCCCGCGTCGCGGAGGGCATCCGCGCGGCTCTCGACGACATGCGCCTCGTGATCAACTCGCTCGACCCGGGCCTCCGCACGCTCTCCGGGGCGCTCGGCGCCGCGCGCGCGCGCTTCGAGCCGGCGCTCGCCCGCAGCGGAGTCGCCCTCGACTGGCAGGCGGGCGATCTGCCGGCCACCCCTCGGCTCGGCCCGCAGGAATACCTGCACGTGCTCCGCATCGTTCAGGAAGCGCTCGCGAACGTGATTCGCCATGCGGACGCGAGCCGCGCCGTCGTCCGCAGCCGCGCGGCGGCCCGCGACGGGCGTCCCGGCATCTCGATCGACGTGATCGACGACGGGCGCGGATTCCCGCCGGGTGACGTGGGGCCGCGCGACTCGCGCGGAATCCGCCACATCCGCGAGCGCGCGGCCCGGCTGTCCGGGACTCTCGACGTGGGTCCGGCCGACCCTGCGAGCGGGCGTGGCACGCGCGTCTCGCTTTGGCTGCCGATCGACGCGGCGACGGTCCGCTCGGCGCCAGACGCCGGCCGATCGGGCGGCGACTAGTCGCCGAGCTTCACCAAGCCGAGCTGCAGCGCTTCGAACACGGCCTCGCCGCGAGAGGACACCTCGAGCTTGCGATAGATCCGCCGCACGAACGTGCCGATCGTGTGGGGCGACAGCTCGAGGACGCGCGCGATCTCCGGGAACGTGAAGCCCTTGACGACCAGCTCGAGCACTTCGCGCTCGCGCTCCGAGAGCGCCGGTCGATCTACAGCGGGCGCCGGCGGCTGCGCTTGGAAGCGCAGGATCAGGTGCTGTGCGATCGCGGGCGTGATCGGCGCCCCGCCCGCGAGGAGCTGGAGCACCGCGGTGCCGATGGAGTCGCTCGCGCCATCCTTCAGCACGTAGCCGCGCGCGCCCGATTCGATCGCTCCGATCACGCTCTTCTCGTCGCCGAACACGGTCACGACCATGGACAGGATGTCGGCCGAGAGCGCCCGCGCGGCGCGGATCAGCTGAATGCCGTTCCCGTCCGGCAGATCCAGGTCGACCAGCATCGCGTCGGGGGGTTCGCTCCGGAGCACCGCCAGTGCCTCCCGGCAGGTTCCCACCGCCGCGAGCACCTCGAGATCGCGCTGCTGCGCGACCCCCCGGGCGATCCGGCCGCGTGTCGGCGCGTCGTCCTCGACGATCAGGATGCGATGGCGGTGCATCGGCTGGAGCTTCGCGCAACGCGCGAAGCGCGGCGATCCGAGGGAGGCGCGGGAATCGCGCCCTACGCGATCTTCTTCACGCTCTCCGGCAGGTCGTCGGCGACGCGCACGATCGGGATGCCCGTCTGCGTGTTGAGGTGCATCTCCTGGTGCGCGCGCGGGAGATCGGCCCAGCCGTAGATCTCCTTGTGCACGGTCGGCTTGAACACCTTGCCGTAGAGCGCGGTAGCCGCGGCGCAGCCCTCGATCGTCTCGTAGTGGGTGTGGTCGATCGTCACCTGCTTCACGCTCATCAGGGTCGAGTTGTATTCGACGACCTGCGAGAGCTGCCAACCGGCCGAAACGTTCACGCCCTGGCGGGCGGCGACGGCGAGACCCGCGGCGAACACCGGCCCGCGCAGCATGTCGCACACGAGGTGCATCTGTTCGCCGCCGGTGAGCTTCTTGCACTCGGCGGTGAAGGCCTTCACGCCGTCCTTCGACTTGAAGCGGTCGAACTTCTTCTGGTCGATGCCGACGATGCCCTGCTTTTCGAGCGCCGCACGGCGCTCGGGGCTGCCAGAGCAGAAGAAGGCGGCGTGCCCCTCGGACTTGGCGAGCTGCAGGAACAGCTCGGAGACGCCGCCTCCGAAGCCGAGCACGTTGACGAGTGCGCGCCGCTCGTACGGGACCTTCAGGCGGTAGATGCCGAGCGCGCGGCGCCAGAGGTGATACGCCGTGGGCGCGCGCAGCGGCAGCGCCGCGATCTCCCACAGCGAGAGGCCGCAGCCGAGCGGCGCGTGGATCAGCTGCCATTCGCCGACCACCGCCTCCTTGGCGTACCAGCCAACCGAGTCCTCGGCGTCGTAGCCCCAGATGCGGGTAGGGAAGCCGTACTCGTCGGGCCCCCCGTTGCAGTGGGTGATGACCACGTCGCCGGCCTTGAACTTCCTCACGTTGGCGCCGACCGCGAGTACCTCGCCGGTCATGCTGTTGCCCGGGAACATCTTGCCGCCGCGCACTTCGGCGATGTTGATCGTGTCGGCCGTCGTCGCGTGGTCGATGTTGTGCTCTGCCGACACCGCGAGCACGCGGACGTGCACGTCGCTCGGGCCGACCGGCCGCAAGGTCAGCGTGTCGAGAGCGAGCACGCGCGACACGTCGACCATCGCCGCGTCGCCGCCCACACGCGCCTTCTCGGCAGCGACCGCGGACGAGGAGATGGAGTAGGCGGGAACGGACGACATCGACGGTCTCCTCGGCGAAAAGAGGGCGAGCAACCTAGCAACGACGCGCAGGCGCACCCTTCGGAAATGCCGCGTGCCGCGGCGCAAAAAGAGAGCGGCCCCGAGAGCTCGCGCGCTCGGGGCCGCCTCGAAGAGTCGCGGGGCGCGCTAGGCGCGGCGCTTGCGCCCGAGCAACGCGAGGCCACCGAGGCCCATCGCGAGGAGTCCCGCGGTCGCCGGCTCCGGCACCGACGCGACCTGCGCCACCACTTGCGGGCCGACGAAGATGTCGTTGAACAAGCTGTCCGTGACGGAGCTCGCGCCGGTCAACGTGATGGTCGTGCCCGCGGCGGCCGACGACGACACGTTCACGAGGAACGAGGCGACGGTGAACTTCGCGGACGCGTCGGTCGAGAGCGCGGCGCCGAACGAGAACGACGCTCCGCCCGCCGGGCAGCTCGAGGAGACGCCGGCCTGCGGCGAGCACGACGTGAGCGAGACGCTGGCCGGATCGCTGATCGCGAAGATCAGGTTGAAGCCGGACACGAGATCCGCGTCGGGCGTGATCTCGATCGTGAGGCTCAAGCTCTGGCCAGGCGTGAGGCTGACCGTCGAGGTGCCCCCGTTGATCGACACGATCGGGGTGGCGTGGGCTGCAGCGGCCACGAGGGTGGCGGCGAGGAATCCGAACAACTGCTTCCGCATGGGCGTGCTCCTGGTTCTGGGAATCGCGAAGGGTTGGGCCCCGTCGCGAACGGAGTGGTCGGAAATCGCTCCGGGTGTCACGCCCCACTGCACTTTTCTTGCGCGGATGAGCGAAATGCGAGCTTCCGGGGTCCCGCGCCGCTCAGAGCGCCGGCGCGCACACCTGCTGGACGGTCGCGGTCGGGGGCACGAGTAGCCCGCGGGTCACGATCACCGCGTCGGCCGTGGTGCAGCCGGCGCTACCGCCCACGTTGCAGAGGTCCGGGCGCAACATCGTCGCGGTGGGCGGCACCAGCAG
Organism: uncultured Spirochaetales bacterium; assembly: GCA_964501435.1. GTDB lineage: Bacteria > Myxococcota_A > UBA9160 > UBA9160 > UBA6930 > VGRF01. Next base: position 62,774 of record CAZCTH010000015.1, read on the forward strand.
CGAGCGCGTGATGATCGCCGCGTCAGCCGTCGTCACGCGGCCGTTCCCGTTCACGTCGCCGCACTGGCAGGCGTCGCCGATGCCGTCCG
>CAZCTH010000016.1:0-61071 GCA_964501435.1 uncultured Spirochaetales bacterium
GTCGCGCGCGCCTACCACGCGCGCATCCCCACGCGCGCGATCGCGCGCTGTCGCGCGCACCGGCTGCGTTACGCCGTCTGATCGCCGACACCGGTGCGAAGGAGAATTCGGCTGCTGGGATCGAGACTTCGCTTACGGAAGAAACAATCTTCGATCCACAACTCAGTCCTTCAGCAGCTCGCGCACCTTGCGGCGCAGCAGCTTGCCCGTCTCGTTGTACGGCAGCTCGGCCTCGAAGCGCACGAGCTGCGGCACGCGCGAGGAGCGCAGGTGCTTCTTCACCCACTCCTGCAGCTCGCTCGCGCTCGCGCTCTTGCCTTCCTTCAGCACGATCGCGGCGGCGACGCCCTCGCCCCACTCGACGTCGGGCACGCCCACCACGGCGACATCGGCCACCGCGGGGTGCTCGAGCAGCACGTCCTCGATCTCGCCGGGCGACATGTTCTCGCCGCCGCGCACGATCACGTCGTCGGTGCGGCCCTCGAGGAACAGGTAGCCCTCGTCGTCCACGTAGCCGCCGTCGCGCGTCGGGAACCAGCCGCCATCGATCAGCTGGCTGCCGCGACCGACGTACTCGCCGGCGACCTGCTCGCCGCGCACGTAGATCTCGCCGCGCTCGTTCGGGCCGAGCGCGCGGCCCTCGGGGTCGCGGATCTGCACCTCGACCGACGGCAGCGGCTTGCCCACCGACGCGAGGCGCTTCTTCACGAGCGGATCGTCGCTGAACGCGGCGACGCGGTGATCGTCGGGGCCGAGCACGGCGATCGTCGAGCTCGTCTCGGTGAGGCCGTACGCGTTCGTGAAGTCCGTCGTTGGCGGGAACAGGTTCATCGCGCGCTCGATCACGGGCAGCGGCATCTTGCCGCCGCCGTAGGCGACGGCGCGCAGCGCGCCGGGCGGCGCAATGCCCTTGCCCTCCATCTCGTCGACGATGCGGCCGAGCATGGTGGGCACCACGAACGCGTTGGTGATGCCTTCCTTCTCCGCGAGGCGCAGCCAGTCGCTGGGCGTGAAGTTCGGGAGCTGCACGATCTTGCGGCCCGAGTAGATCGAGCTCAGCACCGCGGCCATGCCGGCGATGTGGTAGGGCGGCACCGACATCAGCGCGGCGTCGGTCTCGGCCGCGCCCATGTACTCGACCGAGCCGAGGATGTACGAGACGAGGTGCTTGTGGCGGAGCACGGCCGCCTTCGGCGCTCCGGTGGTTCCGCTCGTGAAGAGCAGGATCGCGATGTCCTCGGGCTCCATCGACCAGTCGGGATCGGGCGTCGGCTCCGCGCCCGCGCGCGCCTCGTGCATGAGCTCGCTGCGCGTCATCACCGAGACACCCTCGCGGCCACGCAGCGCGTCGGCGCGGTCGTCGCCCGCGACGATCAGCACCGGCTTCACGCGCTCGATCAGCGCGTCGAGCTCCGCGCCGGTCAGGCGATAGTTGAGCGGCACGAACGGCACGCCGGCCCAGGCCGCCGAGAACAGCGAGAGCGGCACCGCCGGGCTCGAGACGTCGAGCAGCGAGAGGTGCGCCGCGCCCGACGCGCGAATCCGCCGCGAGATCCGGCCCGCCGCTTCGTAGAGCTGCGCGGAGGTGAAGCGGTCGCCGTCGCACACGACGGCCTCGCGCTCCCCCATCCCTTGGGCAGCCATCTCGAGCAGCATCATCAGGTTCATCGACGTCCGTCCCTTTCGACTCTCCGTTCGCCTTCGGCTGCCTGCGCGCGGCCTGCGTCAACGACTCGCGCCTAGTCCGACGACGGCAGCGCCTTCGCTTCCTTCAGCTTCAGCTTCACGCCGCCGAGCGCCAGCGAGCCCTGGCCCGGCTTCGTGCAGAGCAACTCGAGCTTCCCGTCCTCGTTCACGTAGCGCTTGCCGATCTGCGTCCCGTCCTTGTGGTCGGGGCTGATCTCGCCCTTCGTCACCTGCGCCGCCACCTCGGCGAGCGGAGCGCCGCCGCAGGTGAGCGAGAGATCACCCGCGGGAGCGGCGATCACCATCACCTGGGTGTCGCAAACCGTGCTCTTGAGCCGCGAGCCCGCCTTCAGCTGAGCCATGGAATCCTCCTGAAAAGAACGCGGCATTGTTGCACCGCGGGCCCGGGATTTACCACGGGCAAACGCGACCAAATGCGCGATTCGGCTCACGGAATTGGCCCGTGGCGGAACGGCTCAGCGGCCTGGCGCTCTCAATGCCGTCGCGGTCGGGCATGCGTACGGCGGGGAGGGATGCCGCGTAGAGCCGCACGTCCGCGCCGATCACGCCGTTCCGCTCCAGCAGGAAGGCCGCAAGCGCGTACGTCTCGTCCGCGCTCAGCGAGCCCGGTGCGTCGAAGGGCTTACCGATCCGACGCGCCGCCCTCCCCCTCCCCGCCGTGGCAGTGTGCGCAGCGCGCGGCATTGACCGGCGCGCCTTCGCGGGCGGGGGGGCCGCCGGACGGCAGGCCGGATCCGAGAGCGGCCGCGCACCTGGCCGTGAATCACGAGCGCTCCGGATCGACGGCGGGCGCCCCCGCGTGATGCCTCTCGGAACGCAGGCCGGTCGGCGTGATGCGACCGCGCAACTGGTGGGGCGGCATAACCCCGCGCCGGGAGCGATACCGGAGCGCGGAGGCATCGGTGCATCGTACGCCTGAAGGCGCCGTGTCATCGACCTTCGGGCTTGAACGTCCCGAGCGCTGCGAGCAGCACGCGCCACACGCACGCAACGAGCGCGCCGGCGAGCACGGACCCAATCGGGAGCAAGTACAAGGCGATGTGGGCTGCGCCATCGGGATTGGCCGGGACGACGAAGCGGCTCCCCAAGCCCCACGCGTTGAAGACACCCACGGCAATCGAGAACGCGGCGAGAGACCTGCGTGTGGCCGGGCGCGATCCGCGGCGCTCTGCGGCGACGGCAACTGCGTACCCGAGGAGCGAAGGCAGAGCGGACCACAGCATGAGCGAGATGACGCTGCCATCGAGCCTGAATGGAAGCCCCCTCCGTCCCTGGTTCTGGATCCCGAGCATGAGTGCTGCCGACAATGCGCTCGCGCCCAACGAGAAGGCGCCCGGAAATCCGCCTCGAACCTGAGAGTTCGCGGGGCGCCTCGGGGAGTGGCCCGGCGCCTCGGCGGATTGGTCACGTGCTCGACCTCGGCCCGCGAACTGGGTCGCCGAGAGCGCAAGAAGCGCACTCAGCATGAAGGTGTAGAGCGGCACGGCCGCGGAGCGGGCGCCGAGCACCGGGCAGCGGAAGGCGCTCTCGCGCGCAGCGGCGAATCCCCGCATCTCGGCGACTCGCGACAAGCAGTCCGGATCTCCCCTCCAGACCGCGACGAGGGCGAGCACGAGTGCACAACCGACCGCGGAAGCGATTGCGTGCGCTCGGCAATGCGACGCGATTACCGCTCGAGCTCGGCCGGTGCGCAGCGCCGCGACGGCCTGCGGAGCCCCACAGACGAGCAGGAGCCAGAGAAGTGGACTCGTCGCTACCCCCACCAGCCCCCTGTCTGGCCAGAGATCACTGAACAGGAACATCGGCGTCGTCGCACTGAACCAGGCGAGGACTCCAATGAACGCTCCGAACGCCCAGGCCGGTAGTCGCGTCGCGAGGCTCTCCGCGTCGGACATGCGCTTCCTCCCGTCGCCCGACACCCCGAGCTCATGAGAAACCGATCGCGCGGAGGGGGGGCGCGCGCCGGATCAGTCACACCGGTTGTATGCGAAGACAGTCCTTGCCGTGAGGTCGCATTCGAAGACGAGAGTCGTCCCCTCGGCATCCTCGTTCGGTCCCCAGAGAGACATCCCCAGCGTCATCGGCGCCGGCACCACCACCACCAGATCGGACGGCTGTGCCGGCGGAAGGTTGGGGAAGTCGGATGCGAACGCTCTCCATGAACAGTGAAGAGAAGCACCGACTTCGAGCGGGACGTAGGGCAGCAGCGACGGATAGTTTCGATAAGGCCAACCCTCGGAGGGCTCCGGCGGATCGAGCGACGCGATGCGCACTTCCTTCGCCGAGAACGCGTACCTCAGCGTGCAGCCGCCGAAGCGCATGCCGTACAGGAGAGGAAGGTCACGGGCCGCTCGAGCGCCCGGGATGTGCCCAGTGGCGAGCGAAGCGATCGAGTGAAGCTCCGGAGCACCGGCCGCCCCCTGCAAGTCAGCCGACGCGATCGACGCGCCGATCGGCCCGCCGAACCAGGAACCCGTCCATCGTGCTGCGGGAGCGAATCGGACCACCGCGTCGCGATGGAACGCGTGCACCAAATGGATCGTCGGCTCCGCGTCGAGCATGCGCTTCCTCCCGTCGCCTCGCGAGCACCCACCTCACCCCGCCACCGGCGCGAGCATCTCGCCCGGCCTCGCGCCCGTGCTCTTCCCATCCTCGAACGTCGCGACGCCGCCCACCAGGGTGAGCCGCATCGGCGCGGGGTCGCGGGTCCAGCGCCAGGTCGTGCCGCCGTGGCCGTCGGGCACGTCGCTCGTCTTGCGCGTGGGGCGCATCTCGATCTCGTCCAGCGCGAACACCGCGAGGTCGGCGCGCTTGCCGACGGCGATCTCGCCGCGATCGCGGAAGCCGAAGTGGCGCGCGAGCTTGCCGGTCTGCACGTGCACGGCCTCTTCGAGCGTGATGAGTCCGCTTCTCACGTAGTGCGTGAAGAGCATCAGGTTGTAGCCCGCGCCGCAGAACATCTGGCCGTGGGCGCCGGCGTCGCTGATGTTGCCCACCGTCATCGGATCGCGGATCAAGCGCAGCACCATGGCGTCGTCCTTCGGCCACGGCGGCATCGTCACCGTGGAGGCGACGCCGTTGCGCACGAACCAGTCGGCGAGCGCATCGGAGCAATGCACGCCGAGCCGAGCGGCGTACTCGCCGAGCGTGATGCCGACGGGGCCGGCCTCGTTCGCGGAGTTGTCGAGCTGCGTGCCGTGCGGGCTCGCGAAGGGCGAGATGCGGTGCGCCTTCGTGTCCCACGACTCGCGGGCCCGCGCGCGCCAGGCGGGGTCGCGCAGCAGCGCGAGCTTCTCGGCCTCGGTCTGCGCGGTGACGACCTCGTGCCACACGTAGTCGTTCGACTGCGCGAACAGCAGCGAGTGCTCGATGCTCGCGACGGTGGTGATCGGCACGTGCGCGTAGCCGGTCCAGAAGTCGCGGCCCTCGCGCGCGAAGCGCTCGTGCAGCGCGAGCATCGGCGCCTGCACGCCCATGTCCTTCTGCCACTGCAGCGTCGGCACGCCCGCCCATTGCATGCGGATGGGCAGGCCCTCGCTGAGCTTCGCGAGGCGCTCCATCGCGGGCACCGACGTGAAGCGCATGATGCTGTCGACGATCACCTGGAGCGTCGCGCCCGGGTGCCTCGCAAGCACGCGCAAGAGCGCCGCCAGCTCGGCGTCGTCGGCGCGCAGCGAGGGCACGGGGCGGTCGGCGCCGTCGTGGTCCATCAGGTTGGTCGAGAGCCCGAGCGCGCCGGCGGCGAGCGCGTCTTCCAGCAGCGCGGCGATCCGCGCGATCTCGTCGGGCGTCGCGGCGCGCGTCCAGGCGTCGAGCCCCATCACCGCGAGGCGCAGCGCGATGTGGCCGACGAACGCGGCGTAGTTCGCGGGCACGCGCACGCGGCGCGCGACCGAGCGCCGGTAGTCGGACCAGGTGGCCCAGTCCCACGGCACGTGCGAAGCGAACGGGCCTTCCGGGAAATCCTCGAAGAACGAGAAGATCTTCACGACCTCGGCGCGCACGACGGGATCGGGGTGCACCGGCGCGAGCGCGAAGCCGCAGTTGCCCATCACGATCGTGGTGACGCCGTTGCCCGGCAGCGGCTCGAGGTCGGGCTGCCACCACATGATGCCGTCCATGTGCGTGTGGCTCTCGATGAAGCCGGGGGCAACGACGCAGCCGCCCGCGTCCACCACGCGCTCCCCCGCGCGCGGCGCGAGGTTCGGCGCGAGCTCGCGGATCTCGCCGCCCGCGATGCGGACGTCGGCGCGGAAAGCCGACGCGCCGGTACCGTCGACGACGGTTCCGCCGCGGAGGAGGATCGGCTGAGGCTGCAGGCTCACGACGAGTCTCCGGCGATGCGGCGGTGGCGAACGGCCGCGAAATGACGGGCGGCGCACCGTATCACGCCCGCGTCGGGGCCACCGACGACTCGCTCCGCCCGCCTCCCGGGCTGCAGGGCGCTCCGCGTCCTTTCGATGAGTCTCGAAAATAGTCGCGACTTTTTTCGAGATATATGGGAGAATTCTCCATGCGATATCTCGCCGGCGCCGTCGAAGAGGCCCTCGCCGAGCCCAAGATGGCCTTCATCTCGGGACCGCGTCAGGTCGGCAAGACCACCCTCGCGCGCAGCCTGCTGGCGGACCCTGCAGCGGCTTACTTCAGTTGGGACGTGGAACGTCATCGTCTGAAGATCCTGCGTGCCGACGGCGCATTCTGGGAATCGGCCGTCGGCGCAGCGCGCACGCGCATCGTGCTCGACGAGATCCACAAATATCCGCGCTGGAAGCGTCTCTTGAAGGGTCTCTTCGACGCGCACCGCGAAGAGGTCGAGCTGATCGTCACCGGAAGCGGGAGGCTCGACGTCTACCAGAAGGGGGGCGACTCGCTGCTGGGCCGATACGCGCTCCATCGCCTGCACCCGTTCACGGTGGGCGAGCTGCTCGCGGGGGGGCACCAGGACGTCCTCACGCCTCAGAACCTCGACGACGCATTGGCGAGCGGGTTCGGCCCCGTGCGCGGCGCGGCCGAAGCGCTCTCGCAGATCGAGGCGTTCACGGGCTTTCCCGAGCCGCTCTTCGCTGCGCGCGCCGAGCGACTTCGGCGCTGGCGTCGCGCTCGCCGCGAGCTCGTGCTGCGCGAGGACCTGCGCGACCTCACGCGCATCCGCGAGCTCGGCTTGATCGATCAGCTCGTGGCGCTGCTGCCGGCACGCGTCGGAAGCCCGCTCTCCGTCAACGCGCTTCGAGAAGACCTCGGCGTGGCCTTCGACACGGCGAAGGCGTGGCTCGAAGCGCTCGCACGCCTCTACGTTCTCTTCGAGCTGCGGCCGTTCGCGGGCAAGCTCGCGCGGACCCTGCGCCGCGAAGCGAAGGTGTACCTGTTCGACCCGTCCGAGATCGAGGATCCCGGCGCGCGCTTCGAGAATCTCATCGCGCTCCACCTGCTCAAGCTCGTGGACGCGTGGAACGATCGCGGCTTCGGCGACTTCGCACTGGCGTACGTGCGCGACAAGGAGCGCCGCGAGGTCGACTTCCTGATCACCGACCGGCGCAAGCCCTACTGGTTGGTCGAGGTGAAGCTCTCGGACGCGCAGCCAACCCCCGCGCTGCGCTACTTCCGCGACCGACTGCACCCAAAGCACACGACCCAGGTCGTGCGGCACGGAGCCCCGCGCAAGTCGGATGGGATCTCCGTGATTCCCGCCGACCGGCTGCTCGCGCAGCTGTAGCGTGCGCGCTCGGAGGCCCCTCATGCTCGCTCGACCCGCTCGCTGGAAATCGCTCGCCCTCGCCGCCGCGGCGGCGCTCGTCGCGTGCGCCCAATCGCAGCCGCCGACGCGCTCCGCGGCCAAGGGCGCACCCGCCGACGCCGTCTACCTCGGCGCGCACATCCTCACCTTCGACGCCGCGCTGCCGCGCGCGCGCTCGCTGGCGGTGCGCGGCGAGCGGATCGTGTGCGTCTCTGCCGGCGACGCGTGCCGCGCGCACGTGGGCCCGGCGACGCGCGTCGTCGAGCTCGGCGCGCGCACCCTCGTGCCCGGCTTCGTCGATTCGCACGGGCACGTCGCGATGCTCGCCGGGTTCGTCGATCACGCGAACCTCTCGTCGCCGCCCGTCGGGCCCGTGACGAGCATCCCCGCGCTTCAGGACGCGCTGCGCGCGCACCTCGCCGCGAAGCGCCCCGCGGCCGGCGCGTGGATCGCAGGCTGGGGCTACGACGATTCGCTGCTCGCGGAGCAGCGCCACCCGACGCGCGACGACCTCGACGCCGTCTCGCGCGACGTGCCGATCGCGGTCCTCCACGTGTCGGGGCATCTCGCCGCCGCGAACTCCGCAGCGCTCGCGGCCTGTGGCATCACGAGCGCGACGCCGGATCCGCCGGGCGGCCACTTCCGGCGCCGCGCGGGCGGGAGCGAGCCCAACGGGGTGGTGGAAGAGACGGCGCTCTACGCGCTGCTCGGGAAGAGCCCCCTCGCCGCGCCCGTGTCTGTGGCGCAGCTCGAGCGCGCGCTCGGCGTCTATGCCGCGAACGGCTTCACGCTGGTGCAGGACGGCGCGAGCGGGCCCGGCGACGTCGCGGCGCTCGCGCGCCTCGCCGAAGCGGGCACGTCGCCGCTCGACGTCGTCTACTACCCCGTCGTCCGCGATCCCGCGCAGCCGCTGCCCAGCGCGAAGCTGCACGAGTTCGTCGGGCGCGTCGCGTGGGGCGGCATGAAGCTCGTGCTCGACGGCTCGCCGCAGGGCAAGACGGCGTTCCTCACCAAGCCGTACCACGTACCGCCGCCCGGGAAGGACGCGAGCTACCGCGGCTACCCGATGGTTCCCCAGGCCTTCGTCGACGCCGCGCTCGCGCGCTTCCTGCCCGCCGGCGTGCCGGTGATCGCCCACGCGAACGGCGACGCGGCCGAGGACATGCTGATCGCCGCCGTCGAGCACGCGCTGAAGGCCGCGCCGGGCGCGGATCACCGCACCGTGATGATCCACGCGCAGACGCTGCGCGAGGACCAGCTCGACCGCATGCGCGCGCTGGGCATGATCCCGTCCTTCTTCAGCGCGCATCCTTATTATTGGGGAGACTGGCACCGCGACTCCGTGCTGGGCGTCGCGCGCGCGATGCGCATCAGCCCCGCACGCTCGGCCCTCGACCGCGCGATCCCGTTCACGATCCACAACGACGCGCCGGTGGTGCCCCCCGACGCGATCCGCCTGCTGTGGGTGACGACGAATCGCGAGACGCGCAGCGGCAAGGTGCTCGGCGCCGAGCAGCGCGTCGGCATCGAGGACGCGCTGCGGGCGCTGACCGCGAACGGCGCGCGGCAGTACTTCGCCGAACGCGAGCGCGGCACGCTCAGCGAGGGCAAGCTCGCCGACCTCGTCGTGCTCTCGGAGAATCCCCTGGCGATGCCGCGCGAGAAGCTGCTCGGGTTGCAGGTGATGGAGACGGTGTCGCGCGGGCGGGTGGTGTTCGCGCGGGCCGAATGAGCGCGCGTCAGAGCCCGAGCGCGCGCGCCGTCGCCCGCGCGATCACGCCCTCTTCGTCGGTCGCCATCACCCAGCCCGACACGGCGCTGTCCGCGCGCGTGATCCTCGGGCCGCCGCCCGCGTTCGCGGGCTCGTCGACTCCGACGCCGAGCCACGCGAGCCGAGCGCACACCCGCGCGCGCACCTCGACCGCGTTCTCGCCGATGCCGCCCGTGAAGACGAGCGCGTCGAGCCCGCCGAGCGTCGCGGCGAGCGCGCCGACCTCGCGCACGATGCTCTCGACGAACAGGTCCACCGCGAGCCGCGCGCCCTGCGCGTCGCTCGCGAGGAGCGTGCGGAGGTCGCGCGAGAGGCCGCTCACGCCGAGCAGGCCGCTCTCGTCGTAGAGCAGGCGGGAGAGCTGCGGCTCGTCCCAATCGCGCTCGCGCATCAGGTGGAGCAACACGCCGGGGTCGATCGCGCCGACGCGCGTGCCCATCACCAGGCCGTCGAGCGGCGTCAGGCCCATGCTCGTCGCGACGCTCTCGCGCCCGCGCAGGGCGGTTGCGCTCGCGCCACTGCCGAGGTGGAGCACGATCACGCGCCCGTCCGCCGCCGCGCCGAGCAGCGCCGGGAGCCGCGCCGCGATCGACTCGAGCGAGAGGCCGTGGAAGCCGTAGCGGCGGATGCCGGCAGCGTGCAGGGCGGCCGGCAATGCGAAGCGTCGCGCGAGCTCCGGCAGCGTGCGGTGGAACGCGGTGTCGAAGCACGCGACCTGCACGAGCGCGGGCCGCGCGGCGCGCAGCGCCTCGATCGCCGCGATCGCGTGGGGCTGGTGGCGCGGCGCGAGCGGGACGAGCGCGCGAAGCTCCGCGAGCACGGCGTCGCTCACCACCGTGGGCTCCGTGAAGCGCGCGCCGCCGTGGACGACGCGGTGCCCGGCGGCGACGAGGCGCAGCCCGGGCACCTCGTCCGCGGCACGACGCTCGAACTCGGCGAGCGCCGCGGCGTGGTCCTCCGCGCCGGCGATGCCCAGCACCTGCCCCCGCCAGGCCAGCGCCGGCGCTGGGCCGAGCGCGTACACGGCGAACTTGAGGCTCGAGGAGCCCGCGTTGAGTACGGCGATCGCGTCGCGCATCCTGCGCGGAGAGTACGCGACGCGCGCGGGCCGTCCGGCCGCTCCTTGGCGCGCCGGCGCTGTGTCAGACTGCGCGCCCTTCTCGCAGGAGGCTCCGATGCCGAAGCAGCGCATGACTCCGTCCGAGGCGTTCGTCGAGACGCTCGTCGCGCAGGGCGTGACGGACGTGTTCGGCATCGTCGGCTCGGCCTACATGGACGCGCTCGACCTCTTCCCCGCCGCGGGCATCCGCTTCGTGCCGACGGTGCACGAGCAGGGCGCCGCGCACATGGCCGACGGGTACTCGCGCGTGTCGGGCAAGCACGGCGTGTGCATCGGGCAGAACGGCCCGGGCATCACGAACTTCGTCACCGCCATCGCGGCCGCTTATTGGGCACACAGCCCGGTCGTCGCGATCACGCCCGAGGCGGGCTCGCTGGGCGTCGGCCTCGGCGGCTTCCAGGAGACGGAGCAGCTCCCGATTTTCTCGAAGATCACGAAGTATCAGGCCCACGTGAACGCGCCCGCGCGCATGGCGGAGCTGACGGCGCGCGCCTTCGACCGCGCCCATCTCGAGCTCGGGCCGACCCAGCTCAACATCCCGCGCGACTACTTCTACGGCGACATCGAGTGCGAGATCCCCACCCCGCTGCGGATCTCGCGCGGCCCCGGCGCGAGCGCGGACCTCGACGCGGCGGCGCGCACGCTCGCGGAGGCGCGCTTCCCGGTGATCCTCGCCGGCGGCGGCGTGGTCATGTCGAACGGCGGCGCCGCGCTGGTCGCGCTGGCCGAGCGGCTCGGCGCGCCGGTGGTGAACAGCTACCTGCACAACGACTCGTTCCCCGCGAGCCACCCGCTCGCGTGCGGCCCCCTCGGCTATCACGGCTCGAAGGCCGCCATGCGCGTGCTCTCCCGCGCCGACGTCGTGCTCGCGCTCGGCTCGCGCCTCGGCCCCTTCGGCACGCTGCCGCAGTACGGCTTCGACTACTGGCCCGCGAACGCGAAGCTCGTGCAGGTGGACGCCGACCCGCGCGTGCTCGGGCTCGTGAAGAAGGCGCACGTGGCGGTGTGCGGCGACGCGCGCGAAGCCGCCGAGGCGCTCGTGCAGCGGCTCGCCGGCGCGGCGCTCGCCGGCGACGCGAACCGCGGCGCGCGCGCCGCGGACGTGGCGAGCGAGAAGCAGCGCTGGGCCGAGGAGCGCGCGCAGTGGGATCACGAGACGGACGCCTGGAGCCAGCGCGCGGCGGCGGGCTCCGCCTCCATGCACCCGCGCCAGATGCTGCGCGAGCTCGAGCGGGCGATGCCCGACGGCGCGATGGTCTCCACCGACATCGGCAACATCTGCCAGATCGCGAACTCGTACCTGCGCTTCGAGCGCCCGCGCTCGATGTTCGGCGCGATGATGTTCGGCAACTGCGGCTACGCCTTCCCCGCGATGATCGGCTGCAAGGCCGCCGCGCCCGAGCGCCCGGGCATCTGTTACGTGGGCGACGGCGCCTGGGGCATGAGCTTCGGCGAGCTGCTCACCTGCGTGCGCGAGAAGCTGCCCGTCACGGCGGTGGTGTTCAACAACCAGCAGTGGGGCGCGGAGAAGAAGAACCAGGTCGATTTCTACGACGACCGCTTCGTGGGCGTGAACCTCGAGAATCCGAGCTGGGCGAACGTCGCGCGCGCGCTCGGCGCGGAGGGCGTCACGGTCGAGAAGCTCGCCGACGTCGGCCCCGCGCTGCGCGCCGCGTGCGACGCCCAGCGCGACGGCCGTACCACCGTGCTCGAGATGATGGTCACCCGCGAGCTCGGCGACCCCTTCCGCCGCGACGCGCTGAAGCCGCCGCTGCGCTTCCTGCCGAAGTACGCGCACCTGAACGCCAAGAAACCCTGACGCCGAACCGCCAGGCCCGGAGCCCCCGATGAGCAGCGCTCCCTCCCTCGACCACTTCTGGATGCCGTTCACGCCCAACCGCGAGTTCAAGGCGGAGCCGCGCCTGTTCGAGCGCGCGCAGGGCGTCCACTACTTCACGCCCGACGGGCGCAAGATCCTCGACGGCTCGTCGGGCCTGTTCTGCACGCCGCTCGGCCACGGTCGCCGCGAAATCGCCGACGCCGTGCACGAGCAACTGCTGACCCTCGACTTCACGCCGACGTTCACGCGCGCGCACCCGAAGGCGTTCGCGCTGGCGTCGCGCGTCGCCGAATTCACGCCACCGGGCCTCGACCGCGTGTTCTTCGCGAATTCGGGCAGCGAGGCCGTCGACACCGCGATGAAGATCGCGCTCGCCTACCACCGCGCCCGCGGCGAGGGCCAGCGCACGATGTTCGTCTCGCGCGAGCGCGCCTATCACGGCGTGAACATGGGCGGCGTCGCGCTCTCCGGCCTCGTGCGCAACCGCGAGACCTTCGGCGCGGGCGTGCCCGGCGTCGTGCACATGCGCCACACGCACTTGCCCGAGAACCGCTTTGCGCGCGGCCTGCCCGAGAAGGGCGCGGAGCTCGCGGACGACCTCGCGCGCCTCGGCGCGCTCCACGGCTTCGCGAACATTGCGGCCGTCTTCATCGAGCCCATCGCAGGGTCGACGGGCTGCCTGCCGCCGCCGCGCGGCTATCTCGAGCGCGTGCGCGAGCTGTGCGACCAGCACGGGATCCTGCTCGTGTTCGACGAGGTCATCACCGGCTGGGGCCGCACCGGGCAGCCCTTCGCAGCGCAGAGCTTCGGCGTCACGCCCGACCTGATCACGATGGCGAAGGCGATCACCAACGGCGCGCAGCCGATGGGCGCCGTCGCCGTGAAGCGCGCGATCCACGACACGATCGTCGAGCGCGGCCCCATGCACGCGCCGGAGTTCTTCCACGGCTACACCTACAGCGCCCACCCGGCGGCCTGCGCCGCGGCGCTCGCGACGCTCGCGCTGTACGACGCGGAAGACAGCTTCGCGCGAGCGCGCGCGTTGGCTCCCTACTTCCAGGAGCGCGTGTTCTCGCTCGGCGACCTGCCCGCCGTCGTCGACGTGCGCGGCTTCGGGCTGCTCGCCGGGGTGGACGTGCGCACGAAGGACGGCGCGCCCGGGCTCGCGGGCAACGAGGTACAGAAGCGCCTCTTCGACGCCGGTCTGCACGTGAAGGCCACCGGCGACGCGCTCCTGCTCGCGCCCGCGTTCGTGACGACGCGCGCCCAGGTGGACGAAGCGGTCGACGTGCTGCGCGACGTGCTCGGCCGATTCGCGTGAGCGAGGACGACTCCGCCGCGCCGCAGGAGAGCGCGGGGCTGAAGCGCACGCTCCGCACGCGCCACATGCAGATGATCGCGCTCGGCGGCGTGATCGGCGCGGGGCTGTTCGTCGGCAGCGGCGTGGTGATCCAATCCGCCGGACCCGGCGCGATCGTGTCGTTCGCGATCACGGGCACGCTCGTCGTGCTCGTGATGCGCATGCTCGGCGAGATGGCGGTCGCCGCCCCCGCGATCGGCGGCTTCTACGAGTACGCGCGCCTCGCGCTCGGCGACCTCGCGGGCTTCCTCACGGGATGGATGTACTGGTACTTCTGGGTGATCGTGGTCGCGCTCGAAGCGGTCGCCGGCGCGAACCTGTTGCGGTTCTGGCTGCCGGAAGTCGCGCCGTGGGTCTTCACGCTCGGCCTCACGGGCCTGTTCACCGCACTCAACCTGCTCTCCGTTCGCTCGTGGGGCGAGACCGAGTTCTGGTTCGCGAGCGTGAAGGTCGCGGCGATCGTCGCGTTCCTCGCGGCGGGCGCGGCCTTCGCGCTCGGGCTCTGGCCCGGCGCCGCCGGTGGCTTCGCGAACCTGACGGCACACGGCGGCTTCTTCCCGAACGGCATCGCGCCCGTGCTCACCGGCGCGGTCGCCGCGACCGGGTTCTACTTCGGCGCAGAGCTCGTGACGATCGCCGCCGCCGAGTCCGCGGAGCCGGAGCAGGCCGTCGCGAGCGCGGTGCAGTCGGTGATCTCGCGCGTGCTCGTGTTCTACGTCGGCTCGATCTTCCTCGTGGTCACGATCCTGCCGTGGAACGACGCGGGCGTCGCGCAGCCCTACGTGAGCGCGCTGCGCGCACTCGGCATCCCCGGCGCGGCGCAACTCATGAACGCGGTGATCCTCACCGCGGTGCTCTCGGCCCTCAGCTCCGGGCTGTTCGCGTCCTCGCGCATGCTGATGGCGCTTGCCCGCCGCGGCGACGCACCGCGCATCTTCGCGCGCCTGGACGCGCGCGGCGTGCCGACCCCGGCCATTCTCGCGGGCACCGCGTTCGGCTACGCGGCGGTCGTGATGAGCTACGTCTCGCCCGACCGCGTGTTCAAGTTCCTCGTCGACTCGTACGGCACGGTCGCGGTCTTCGTCTACGTCGCGATCGCGCTCTCGCAGCTCCGCCTGCGCGCGCGGCTCGAGCGCGAAGCGCCCGAGCGCCTGCGCGTGAAGATGTGGGGCTACCCGTGGCTCACGTGGCTCACGATCGCCGGCATGGCCGCGATCGTGGCGGCGATGGCGTTCATCCCGGAGCAGCGCGCCCCGCTCCTCTTCGGCCTCGCGAGCGCCGGCATCGCCCTCGCCGCCTACGCCCTGCGGACGTGGGGACGTTCCTTGACTAACTGAACTTCTGTCCGGGCGGCGGTTGCTCGCGCACCGGTGCGGAAAGTTCAGTTAGTCAAGGAACGTCCCCGGCCGCACCAGGAACGTCCCCGGCCGCACCGCCGGGTCACAGTTCGAAGGCGAGGCGCGTCGTCACGCGGCTGCTGAACAGACCGCGGTGGTCCGTAAGCGGGTGCTCGTACGCCGCGGACAGCGCGAGCCCGCCGAAGCGCAGCTCGACGCCGAGCGCGCCCGTGACGAGGCCCTTGCCTGCGATGTCTCGCGCGCCGAGGTTCACGAGGTCGAGGCCCTCGAAGCTCCCGAACATTCCCTCCACCGTGCGCATCGAGACGGACGTCGCCCGGAAGTAGAGCTGGCCGAGCGGCGTGAGCGGCATCGTGGTGCTGCCGTCGCCGCCGTCCACCCAGTGCTGGCCCGAGAGCTGCACGAACGGCGTCACGTGGCGCCAGCGCGCGAAGCCCGCGCTCGCGTGCCAGAACACGGCGCTCGAGAACGACGAATCGAGCGCCCAGCTGCCGCCGAGATCGCCCTGCAGCGCGAGCGGACCCGCGCGCAGCGCGCCAGCGATCGACGGCATCAAGGAGCCGTCGCCGCCGCCCTGGAACGCGTCGCCGTAGCGCAGCACGAGGGCCGCCCAGCGACCCGCGTCGGCATCGGCGGTGAGCGCGACCTTCACGCCGAGCGTGAGCGGAATGGGCGTTTGGCGCTCGGGAATCAGCGGGTTCTCGGGGCGCGTCCACATCGCGCCCGCCTTCGCAGCGATCAGCGCCACGTCCTCGCTGAGCGCGATCCGCAGCGCCCCGGCCGCGACCTCGGCTTCGCCGCCAGCGAAGACCGAGTCATCAGGGACTTCCTGGCGCGCATGGATCGCCTGCGCACCCGTCACCACGAAGGCGTCCTCGAACAGGAACGGCGACGCCACGGGCGCCGCGAAGCCCGCGGGCCGCGGCGCGTGCTCGCAGTCCCGGTCGAAGTCGGGGAGCCAGGCCGAGCACTCGCCGGCTCGTGCGGCGCTTGCGAGAAGTCCGAACGCAACGGAAGCGAGCCAAACGCGACGTCGATGTTCCATGGCTCGTTGGTCGCGGCCCCGGAACGTCGAGTGACGAACCGCGCAGCGGCCCGGCAAGCACGCGGGAACCCGCAGCCCGGGCTCGATGGAACTACCGAGAAGCGCACCGGAAGTTCACCGGCAGTGACGAAATTCGTCGCTCCTCCCTCAAGCGCACCGCGGCCTCCGACGAACACCCCGACACACGCGAGTTGTTGGGGGATCCGCAGTGCAGGCGCGCAACGTCCACGCATCGCGAGCGAAGTTCGGCCCGGAGCGCGCGCGATGATCTCCGTCCTGCTCGCGCTGCTGGTCCTGCTCGTGTTCGTGAACCGCTACGTGTTCGGCGCCTGGCTCCAGCGCGCGATGGGCGACCGCTTCGACGAGCGGCGCGACGACTTCGAGCCCAGCGTCGCGATCGTCATCCCGATGTTCAACGAGGGCTCGCGCATCGCGCACACGATCGAGAGCCTGCTCCAACTCGACTACCCGCCCGAGAAGCTGAGCATCGTGGTGGTGGACGACTGCTCCACCGATGGCAGCTACCGCCACGCGCGCGCCGCGGCCGCGGGCAAGCCGCGCGTGTCCGTGCTGCGCAACGTTCGCAATCTCGGCAAGCGCATGTCGATCAACCGCGCGGTGCGGCAGACGCAAGCCGAGATCGTCGTTTCCGTGGATTCGGACGTGATCGTGAATCGCGACGTGATCCGCCAGCTCGTCGCGCGCTTCGTGAGACCCGAGATCGCGGCCGTGGGCGGTCGCGTGCACATCCTCAACGCCAACGACAACTGGCTCACGAAGATGCAGGCCGTGAAGTACTTCTTCGGATACGAGTACCTGAAGAATCTCGAGCGCGCGTGCAAGTCCGTGATGTGTCTCTCGGGCTGTCTCACGGCGTATCGGCGCGACGTGCTCGTCGAGCTCGAGCCGATCCTCGAGAGCCGCAACATCCTCGGCGTCCCGATCAAGTACGGCGAGGACCGCTTCCTCACGCGGCAGATCGTGAAGGCCGGCTGGCAGACCGTCTGCACGCTCGACGCGGTCTGTTACACGGTCGCTCCCACTTCGCTCTCGAAGTACTTCTCACAGCAGCTGCGCTGGCGCCGCTCGAATCTGGTCGACTATCTGGGCGCCTTCTCGCACGGCTGGAAGCTCCACCCCCTCGTCGCAATCCACTACTTCTCGATGTTCGGCACCCTGGTCGCCTATCCCGTGCTCGTCGCCGAGAGCCTGCACTCGGGCTCGTTCTGGTCGCTCAACGTCCACGGCATGGGCGTGCTCGCGGCGTTCGGCGCCGTCTACGCGTGGGAGACGCGCGACTATCCGCCGAACACCCGCGTGCAGCCGCTCTCGTTCCTGGCAATGGCCTGGCTGATGCCCGTGACGTACCTGGTCCTGACGCCGCTCGCGATGTTCACGCTGGACTCGAGCAGTTGGGAGACGCGCGGCGTCCCCGAGCCCGCGGGCGAACCGGTCGACGAATCCGGCGAGCTGGCCATCGTGGAGGAGACGCGATGAACGTCTCGCTGCCTCACCTCCCGCGCGTTCAGCTCGCGCCGCTCGCCGTCGCCGCCTACCGCGTCGTCGGCTTCGCCGTGCTGACGGCGATCCTGCTGGGCCTCGTCTCGTATCTCGGCATCCACGCCTTCTTCCTGTTCAGCTCGCGCTGGGTCCTGCCGGCGATCGTCTCGCCGACCGACGAGCGCGTGCTGTCGCTGCGTCTCCAGATCGCGCAGCAGACCGCGCTGCGCGCGAAGCTCGTCGCGGAACGCGACATGGCGGAGGCCGCGCTGCGCGACGCGGAACGGCTCGTCGCCGTCCAAAGCTCGTTCGCCGAGGGCGCGCGTGCGGCGGTCGAAGCCGACGTGGCGGACCGCAAGGCCGACCTCCGCCGCCTCGAGACGCTCGCCCGCGATCAGCGCAGCAGCGTGCGCGACGCGACGCAGGCCTCCGACGCGCTCACCGGCATCTCGCGGGATCAGCTCGAGGCCGAACGCGCCGCCCGCGTGATCGATCGCGACGAGTACCTGCGCGGCCAGTACCAGCTCACGCAGATGGCCGACGCCCGCGTCGCGATGATCGGGCGCGAAGTCGAGGTGGAGCGCGAACGGCGCCACGCGGAGCGCGAGATCGCAGCGCTCAAGGCGCTGCTCGCCGCGCCGCAGAAGTTCGGCGCGGCGCAGGGCGAAGGCGTGCTCACCTCCGAAGTGCTGCGGCTCGCCCAGGAGCTCGCGCTCGGCGAGCTCGAGCGCCAGAAGGCGGTGGACGCCCTCGCCGTCGCGAAGTCGACGCTCGGCGCGATCGACGTGGCGGTCAAGGAGTACGATGAGCTGCTCGCCTCGCTCGCGAACTCGGCCTACCTCGAGGCGATCGAGAAGAAGCTTACCGTCGCGTTCGTTCCCTACGAGAACCTCGGCGACGTCGAAGCCGGCCAGGAGCTCTACGGCTGCCGCCTCGGCATCATCGCGTGCAGCGAGATCGGAACCGTGACGCGCGTGCTCGAGGGCGAGGTCGTGATCGATCACCCGCTGCGCCGCGAGGCGATGCGCGGCCGCATGGTCGAGCTCGACGTGAGCGACGGGCGCTGGGCCCAGGAGAAGGTCTTGTTCGCCGGCGGCGCGCCGCTGCTGCTGTGAAGACGATGCGCGCGCACCGAATCGCCCTCGCACTCTGCTTCGCGGCCGGTTCCGCAACGGCGCAGGACGCCGACGTGTCGGCGGGCTACTGCGCGTGGGTGGAGAGCGCCGCCGCGTCCGAGCGCGCGCTCCTCGCCTCGCCCGAGATGTTCGTGCAGGTGGCGCCGGATGCGCTCGGCTCCGGCACGCGCTTCTTCGGCGGCGCCGCCTACGACCTCGTCGGCTCCTACCGCTCGCGTCTGGTTGGAAGCCGCGCGAACGCGGAGTGCGCCCGCTTCCGCGCGAACTACGCGTTCTTCATGGAGCTCGAGCGCGGCGCGGCGGAGACGGAGCGCGCGGCGCTCGTGGCGCGCGTGGCCGTGCTCGAAGAGGCGCTCCCGCGCGCGCGCGAGCTCGTCGCGCAGACGGAGGCCGCGTTCGACGGCGAGCGGGCGACCGTCGAGGAGCTGCAAGCGCTTCGCCTGCGTGCGGACACGCTCGCGGCCGAGCACGCGGCCTCGAGCGCGACCCTCGCGGGCCTCGGCCCGAAGTCCGAGCCGCTGAACGCGAAGCGCATGACCGACCTGCTCGCGGAGCAGATCGCGCGCGAGCGCGACGTCGAGACGGCCGAGGCCAAGCTGCGCCGCGCCGAAGCGTTTCGCGTCACCGTGAATGGCGGCTACGAACAGGCGCCGAGCGTCGACCGGCCCCTCCCGCTCTACGGCGTGCTCGAGGTGGCCTACAACCTCGGCGGCGTTCGCCAGCGTCGCGCCGACGACCGCGCGCTCGACGGCCGCATGCGCTGGGCCGAGGCCCGCGAGGGCGGCCCCGACAGCCGCATGCGCCGGGTGCTGCAGCAGCTTCGCGCCTTGCTCGCGAGCGAGCAGAAGCGCCGCGACGAAGTGGCCGCACTGCGCAGCGCCGTCGAGCTGCGCTGGCGCTCGCTCGAGGGCATCGAGAGCGATCGCGTGCGCCGCGTGCGCGACCACCTCTGGTTCGACTGGATCACGGCCCGCGCGCAGGAGGGCTATCTGAATGCGCGCGTGCGGGAGCTTTCGGTCGCAGTCGACGGCGACGCAGCGAGCGAGCCCGCGGCGGAAAGCGCCGCGCCCCCCGATGCGCAGCAGCTCACGCTCGCCGACTAGCCTCGCCGCGCTGCTCGGGCTCGCGTGCATCGGGCTGCGGTGCGCGCCCGGCGCTCCGGTTCCTCCCCACGCGACGCCACTCTGCACGACGCAAGGCGAGCTTCGGGCGAGCCCCGACGGGCGCCTGTTCGTCGAGAGCGCCGGCTTCCGCGCGATCGCGCCCGGGAGCGACGGTCTGCGCGCCGCGCTGCATTTCGAGATCCGCGGAAGAGTGAAGACGCCGCGCGCGCTCGCCTCGGGCGCGCTACGCGAACAGCTGGGGCTCAAGCTGCAGGCCTTGGACGCGTGCAACCTCGTCACCGTGATGTGGCGTGCCGACCGGACGGCTCCGCTCCTGGTCTCGGTGAAGCGCAATCCCGGCCTCTCCGCGTCGAGCGCGTGCGGCGCGCGCGGCTACGTGCGCGCCGCGCCGTCCCAGGCGCGCTCGCTCGCGCCGCCGGCGCCCGGCGAGCCGCACACGCTCGAGGCCGAGGTCGCGAACGGTGCGCTGCGTGTGCGAGTCGACGGCGCGCTCGCCTGGGAGGGCGCGCTGCCTGCCGCCGCGCAGGACCTCGCTGGCCCGGCCGGCATGCGCAGCGACAACCTGCGCTGGAGCGGACGCTTCGACGCGGCGCGCGCGCCGGGCGCAGCCGCACTCTGCCCCTGAGTCACAGCCCGACGGGCCGCGTCCCGATCACGCGGTCCGCCTCGAGCGCCGCGATCTCCGCGTCCCCATAGCCGAGCTCTCGCAACAACTCGGCGTTGTGCTGGCCGAGCGTGGGCGCCGCGCGCTCCAGCCAGCGCGACACCGAGGCGTAGCGGAACGGCACGGTCATCAGAGGGGGATCGCCGACCACCGGGTGCGGCACGCGTTCGCAGAATCCGCGCGCCGCGAACTGCGGGTGGTCGCTCAGGAAGCGCGCGTCCTGCACCGGCGCGGCGGGCACGCCGGCCGCCGCGAGCGGCCCGGCGCACGCATCGAGCTCGCGCGCGGCGGCCCACGTGCGCAGCCCCGCGTCGATCGTGTCGTGCGCCGCGCGGCGCTCCGCGAGCGAGGCGCTGCGCAGCGGCGCCGTCCAGCCCGGCTCGCCCAGCGCAGCCAGGAGCGCCTGCCACTGCGCGTCCGTCTCGACCGACAGCGCGAGCCAACGCGGCGCGACGAACGGATCGTGCCCGGCGCACGCATACAGCCCCTGCGGCGCCGCGAGCGGCGAGCGGTTGCCTTCGCGCCCCAACAACTCGCCGCGCGACGTCCACGCGATCACCTGCTCCGCGGCGGCGTTCAGCGCCGACTCGATCATCGCGCTTTCGACGAACACGCCGCGCCCACGGGCGTCGCGCTCCGCGAGCGCCACCAGCGTGGCGAAGGCGGCGTGGGCGCCGGCGAGCGGATCGCACGGCCCGCGCTGGATGCGCGGCTGGTCGTCGGCGCGGCCCGTCACCCACGCGAGGCCGGACATCTGCTCCATCGTCTGCGCGAAGCCGACGCGCTCGCGCCAGGGGCCGTCGAGACCGAACGCAGGCATGCGCACGAAGACCGCGTTCGGGTTGGCCGCGCGCACGAAGTCCCACGTGACGCCGAAGGCCTCCATCACGCGCGGGCTGAAGTTCTCGAGCACGATGTCGCAGCGCGCGATCAGCCGGCGCAGCGCCTCCTTGCCGCGCGCGTCACCGAGGTTCAGGGTGAGGCCGCGCTTGTTGGTGTTCGCGCTCAGCGAGAACGTGCTGCACTCCCACGGCAGCGCGCGCCCGTTCGCGAACACGAAGCCGACCGCGCGACCGCCGTCCATCTTTTGGACGGACTCGAGGTGGATCGTGTCCGCGCCGAGCAGCGCGAGCAGGTGACCGGCGGTGGGGCCGGCCCACCAGGTCGTCGCGTCGAGCGCGCGCAGCCCCGCGAGCGGGAGCCTGCGCTCGCCGCGCTGAGGGGCGCTGCGCGGCGCACGCGGCGCGAGCTTGCCGTCCGCCTCGCCGGGAGCGGGCGCGGGCCGCGGCGCGGGAGGCCGTTCGCCATCGATCTTGTAGGGCGGGCACGGGCGCAGGAAGCCGCCGCTCGGATCCTCGGCGTACACGCCCCGTTCGCGCAGGTGGTCCTGCGCCAGCACGGTTTCGCCGTTGCACACGGGCGACACGGGGATCCGCAGGAGCGCCGCTTGCTCGATGATCTCCGCCGTCGTGTGCCGACGCGTCCAGGCGTGGACGATCGACTCCCACTCGGCCAGGCGCGCGAGGCGCTGCGCGACGGCGTTGAACTCGCCGCTCTCGCGCAGGTCCGGGCGCTCGATCAGGAGCAGGAAGTCGCTGAATTGCTGCGCCGTGTTCGTGTTGAATCCGACGAAGCCGTCGGCGCTCGGCTCGACCGACGGCGTCTCGACGCTCTGCCCCGCGAACGGGGGCTTGCCGCGGCCGAGCAGCGACCACGAGAGGTCGGCGTAGGTCGTGGTCGCGAGTGCCATCGCTTCGGCGAGGGACAGATCGACGTGCTCGCCGTGGCCGGTCTCCCGCGCGCGGCGCACGGCCGCCGCGGCGGCGACGGCGGCCATCACGCCGCCGAACCAGTACGTGACGCGTCCGCCGGCCTGATACGGCTCCTGTCCGGGCCGGCCACGCACGGCGATCGAGCCGCACTCCGCCTGGATCGTGAACTCGGTGGCGGGGCGCTCGGCGTACGGCCCCGCGAGGCCGAAGGGCGAGAGCGAGCACAGCACGAGGTGCGGATGGCGCGCGAGCCACGCCGCGCGATCGAACGGAGCGCGCGCACCGAAGTCCTCGACCACGAGATCGGCGCCCGCCACGAGCTCCGTCACGTGCGCGTCGCCCGGTGCGCCGGTGATCGCGCGCTTGCTCGCGTGCAGGAAGCGAAACAGCGGCGTGCGCTCCGCCGCCGCGCCGGGCGGCTCGACGAGCACGACCTCGGCGCCGGCGTCGGCGAACAGCTTCGTGCAGTAGGGGCCGGCGACGTCCCGGGAAAAGTCGACGACGCGAATGCCCGCGAGCCCGTGCATCGACGCGCCTCTCAGGCCAGCCCGTAGATCCGCTGCGCCGTCGTCTGCAGCACCCGTGCGACGTGCGGCTCGGGGATCCCCGCCAGCGCCTTCTCGGCGTACGTGCGCGGGTGGGTGCCCGCGCTCGCGGGGCCGGGAGCCTGACAAGTCGGGTGCGGGTAGTCGGTCTCGAACATCACGTTGTCGGGGTACAGCTCGATCGCCTTCGCGAGGCCCGCTTCCTCGAACCAGAAGCTCGTGTAGATCTGGCGGCGGAAGTATTCGCTCGGCTTGAGGTCGTACTCCGGGTGCTCCAGGCGCACGCCGTTGTTCACCCACTGCCAGTCCATCGACTCGAGCAGGTACGGCACCCAGCCGACGCCGCTCTCGACGGAAACGAGCGGCAGGCGCGGGAAGCGGTGCGGAATGCCCGAGAGGATCAGGTCGGCGATGCAGCGCGCGTTCTCGAGCGTCGCCATCGTGGAGACCCGCGCGAAGTTCGCCTTCACGCCGATGCTCGCCGGGTCCTTGAACTCGTCGGCGAGGCTGCCGCCGCCAATGTGGAAGCTGATCGACAGGCCCGCTTCCTGGGCGGTCGCCCAGATCGGGTCCCAGTGCTTGTCGCGCAGCAGCGGTGCGCCGTGGTCCTGCGGCTGGTTGCAGAAGATCACCGCCTTGTAGCCGTTCGCGGCGCAGCGCTCGATCTCCTTCACCGAGGCGGCGAGGTCCCAGAACGGCGTCGCCATCACGGGCACGAGGCGGCGCGGATCGGCGCTGCACCACTCGACCAGGAAGTCGTTGTATGCACGCACGCACTCGAGCATGAGCTCCGGGTCGCCGAGGCGCAGGAAGCCGCCGGCGCCGAAGCCGCCGACGTTGGGGTAGATCACGTTCGCCCAGATCTTCTCCTCGTCCATCAGGGCGAGTCGCGCCTTCGCCTCCACCATCGCGGGCGGGATGTCCTGATAACTCTTGCGCATGTCGGGAAACGATCCCGTGTGGCCGGCTGCGGAGTAGGCGCCGGGCATGCCGCAGGTCTCGTTGCCGATGAACCAGAGATCGACGCCGCCGACGTTGCGCACGTGGGGCACGCGGTCGCCCCACTTCTTCGAGACGCGCGCGGTCCACACGTCCGCGGGCTCGGTGATGTGCGTGTCGACGTCGATGACGCGGTAGCGGTCGAAGAGCATCGCGTTCTCCTTCGTGCGCGCGAAGCGCTCAGCGCCTCGCGACGCCGTGCATCAGCGTGTGGGCGAGCAGCGCGGCCTCGCGGGACGGGTCCGCGGGGCCGGGCGCGATCGAGCGCCGCATCAGCGCGCCGTACAGCACGAGCTGGAGCGCGTCGCGTGCGATCGCCTCGGACGCGGGCGCGAGCTCGCCGGCGGCGATCGCGTCGCTGAACAGGCGGTCGACCTGCGCCTGCACTTCCTCGCGCAGCGTCTCGAGCTCCGGCGTCGCGACGTCGCTGCCGCCGGCGCCGAAGAACGGATCGAAGCCGCGCACTCCCATCAGCGCGCGGAAGAACTCGCTGACCTCGCCCACGTAGACGAGTACCGCGGACAGGAAGCCCGCGAGCCGCGCCTCGAAGCCGGTCGCGCCGGCGATCGCGCTCTGGACGCGCGCGCTCAGGGCGACGCGATGGCGCGCGATGCACTGGTTCAGCAGCAGGTCCTTGTTCGGGAAGTAGACGTAGACCGTGCTGCGGGCGACGCCCGCCTCCTCCGCGATGCGCTCGATCGAGGCATTCGCGTAGCCGACCTTGCCGAACACCACGGTCGCCGCGTCGAGGATCTGGTCCGTGCGGAAGTCCCGCAGCACGTCGGCCTTGGACTTCTGCGCGCGGGCCGCGCGAGCGGAAAGAACTTTCGAATCGGACATGGTGTCTGATATCCTGAACGTGTCGTCCCCCCGCTTCAAGGCGGTGTCCGAAACATCCGACACGGCGGGGGCCCTGGAATCCTAGGAGAATTCGATGTCCCTTCGCCCCGGCGATCTCGATCTTTCCAACCCCGACGTGTTCGTGACCCACGGCGGCCCGCCGCACGACTACCTCGCGATGCTGCGGCGCGACGCGCCCATCTCGTGGAACCCGGCGCCGGCCCAGGGCGAGGGCCTGACGCCCGTGAAGCAGGGTTTCTGGGTGCTCTCGAAGTACGAGGACGTTCACGCCGTCTCCCGCAACCCGAAGCTGTTCTCCTCGTTCGAGGGGGGCCCGTTCGTGTGGGACATGGACGAGCAGGCGATGGCGGGCCAGCGCCTGATGCTGATCGCGATGGACCCGCCGCAGCACGTGAAGTACCGCCGGCTCGTGCAGCGCGGCTTCACGCCGCGCCTGGTGGACAAGCTCGAGCCCACGATCCGCAAGCACGCGCGTGCGGCGGTGGACCGCGTCGTGCGCAAGGGCGAGTGCGAGTTCGTCGAGGAGCTCGCGTGCGAGCTGCCGCTCACGCTGATCTGCGAGCTGATGGGCATCCCCGTCGAGGATCGGCGCCAGATCTTCGAGTGGTCGAACGCGCTGATCGGCGGCGAAGACCCCGACATGCGCGTCGAGAACCAGATGGCCGTCGCCGCGCAGATGTGGATGTACGCCAACAAGCTCGCGGCGGAGAAGAAGGCGAAGCCCGACGACACGCTGATCAGCGCGTACGTGAACGGCTCCGTCGAGGGCGAGGCCATCACCGAGGCCGAGTTCAACAACTTCTTCCTGCTGCTCGCCGTCGCTGGCAACGAGACCACGCGCAACGCGACCTCGCAGTTCGTGCGACTGATGCACGAGCACCCGGACCAGTGGGCGCTGCTGACGAGCGACGTCGAGCGCTACCTGTCCGGCGCGATCGAGGAGGCGCTGCGCTTCGCGCCGCCGGTGCTGCACTTCCGGCGCACGGCGCTCGAGGACACGGAGATCCGCGGCCAGCGCATCCGCAAGGGCGACAAGGTCTACCTGTCGTACCCGTCCGTGAATCGCGACGAAGAGGTGTTCGGGCCGACGTCGATGCGCTTCGACATCACGCGCGAGAAGAACGACCACCTCGCCTTCGGGATCGGCGAGCACTTCTGTCTGGGCGCCAACCTCGCCCGCATGCAGCTCGCCTGCATCCTGCGCGAGGTCGCGACCCGGATGCCGGACCTCCAGCTGGTCGGTCGGCCCGCGTTCCAACGCAGCAGCCTGATCGCCGGGATCAAGCGCATGCCGGTGCGGTTCACGCCCGAGGCGTGACCCCGCCGCGCTCGGCCGGGTGACTGCGAGCACCCGCTTGCCCGTTGACAGCGCCTCCCGGCCCTCGATACGATGAAAATGAAATCGGTTTTCAATTTCATCGTATGAGTCGACCGGAGGTCCCATGCTTCGCCGCCCCTCGCTCGCTCTCGCTCTCGCGCTCGCCACCTGGCCAACTCTCTCCGGCGCCGAAGACGGCGGCGACCGCGACGCCCGCATCGCCGCGCTCGAGCGCCAGGTCCAGGTGTTGACCGAAGAGATCTCGAAGCTCCGGACGGAGAGCGCGGTGCCCGAGGAGAAGCCGCTCGCCGGCGAGCGCGGCTATGCGCCGGCGGCGTCGAAGGTGTTCGGCGTCGCGCGCGGCCTGTCGATTGGCGGCTACGGCGAGCTCAACTACGTGAACCCGGTCGCAGACAGCAATTCACCTGCCACGGCGGACGCTCTCCGGGTCGTTACCTACGTCGGATACAAGTTCAACGAGCGCATCGCGTTCAACTCCGAGATCGAGCTCGAGCACGCCTTCGTCGAGGGCGGCGAGGAATCCGGCGAGGTCGCGCTCGAGTTCGCGAGCCTCGACTTCGCCTGGAAGCCCGAGCTGAACTTCCGCGCGGGCCTGCTCCTCACGCCGATGGGCTTCCTCAACGAGGTCCACGAGCCGCCCTACTTCTACGGCGTGTTCCGCCCGCTCACCGAACGGCAGATCCTCCCCGCCACCTGGCGCGAAATGGGCGCGGGCGCCTTCGGCCAGCTCGGCGAGCAGGTCGAGTACCGCGCCTACGTGCTCACCGGCTTCGACGCGGCGGGCTTCGGCGCGTCCGGCATTCGCGGCGGACGCCAGAACGGCGGCGAGTCCCGGGCCGAGAACTTCGCGTTCGTCGGCCGCGTCGACGTCTCGCCCGAGCTGCTCCCCGGCCTCGACTTCGGCGGCTCCTTCTACGCGGGCAAGGCCGACCAGAACCAGGGCCTGCCGGACACGCGACTGTGGATCGCCGAGGCCCACGCGCAGTACCGCAGCGGTCCCTTCCACGGGCGCGCCCTGTTCGCGTACTCCGACGTCTCGAACGCCGGCGCGCTCTCGACCTCGCTCGGCAAGGCCGTCGACGCCTCCATCGCGAAGTCGATGCTCGGCGGTTACGTCGAGCTCGCCTACGACGTGTGGCCGCTGCTGTTCGGCGAGAGCAACGAGAGCGCCCTCGAGCCCTTCGTGCGCTTCGAGTACCTCGACACCCAGCGCGACGTCGCCGCCGGCTTCGTGCGCGATCGGAACCTCGCCTACTCGGTGCTCTCGACGGGACTGAGCTACTTCCCGCACCCGAATGTGGTCCTCAAGGCGGAGTACCGGAACCAGAATGCGCGCGCGGGGGAGCGCCCCGACGAGTTCGCGCTCGGGCTCGGCTTTGCGTACTAGCGCCCTCTGCCTCGCCGCCGCGCTGCTCCTCGCGAGCGGCGCGCGCGGCGAGGTCTTCGCGAGCGCGAACGAGGCGATCGCCGCCGCCTTCCCCGGCGCGCGCGTCGAGAAGCGCGCCGTGCTGCTGAACGACCCGCAGGTCGTGGCGGTGGAGCAGCGCGCGCAGTCGAAGCTCGAGAGCCACGTGGTCACGCTCTACACGGCCTGGCAGGGCGACCGCGTTCTCGGCTACGCGTTCGTCGATGTGCACCAAGTCCGTACGCTGCCTGAGGCGCTGCTCGTGGTGATCTCGCCCGAGGGTCGCGTCGCGCAGACGCGCATGCTCGCCTTCCACGAGCCGAAGGACTACCTGCCGCCGGCGCGCTGGCTGAAGCAGTTCGACCGGCGTGCGCTCGAGCCGAGCCTGAAGGTCGGCGGCACGGTGCACGGCATCGCGGGTGCGACGCTCTCGACCCGCGCGGTGACGAACGGCGTGCGGCGCGCGCTCGCGCTCTACGCGGTGCTCGCGCCCGCCCCGCCCGAGAGCGCGAACGTCGCGCGCGCCGTGGGGCACTGATTGCGCTTCGTCATCACCGGCGAGTGGAATCGCAATCGCCTGCTCCAGACGATCATCGCCTGTTATGCGCTCTACGTCGCCGCGCTGTGGCTGACGAACGCGCTGCTCTACTTCGACAAGATGAGCCTCTCGCCGGACTCCGTAGTCTCCTACTACCTCGGCAACGAGGAGGAGTTCCGCCCGCCGCGCACGTACCAGGGCATGCTCGAGATCGCGCACTTCCACATG
The DNA here is from genome assembly GCA_964501435.1 of uncultured Spirochaetales bacterium. Taxonomy (GTDB): domain Bacteria; phylum Myxococcota_A; class UBA9160; order UBA9160; family UBA6930; genus VGRF01. Next base: position 28,047 of record CAZCTH010000016.1, read on the forward strand.
TTCGCGATGGGCATGCTGCTGCTCGTGCTCACGCACCTCGTGCTGTTCGTGCCGGTGAGCGTACGCACGAAGGTGGCGATGATCGCGTTCCCGTTCCTCAGCGCGGCGCTCGACGAGGGCGGCGGCTGGCTCGTGCGCTTCGCCGGGCCGGCGTTCGCGTGGGTGAAGATCGCCGGCTTCGTGTCGCTGCAGGCCAGCCTCGCCGCGCTGATCGCGCTCTCGCTGTGGGCCGTGTTCCGCGGCTCGGGGCGCAACTACGCGGGCGGCGTGCAGCCCGAGTGACGCGCTCGGCGGCGGCGCTCTGCGCAGCGTGGGTGGCGTGCGGTTGCGCGGCCCCCGCGTCGGCGCCCGCGCCCGCCGCTCCGCTCGTGCAGCTCGCCGAGGGCCGCCCCGCGATGGGAACGGTCCTCGAGATCACGGTCGTCGCGAGCGACGAAGCGCGCGCGCGGGCGGCGCTCGACCGCGGCTTCGCCGAGGCCGAGCGGCTCGAGGCGATCTTCACCACGTGGCGTGAAGACGGCGAGCTCGCGCGGCTGAATGCGCGAGCGGGCCGCGGCCCGCAGCCCGCGTCGCAGGAGCTGATCGCGATCCTCGCGGACGCGCAGCGCTTCGCGCGCGAGACGGGAGGCGCGTTCGACGTGACGGTGGGGCCCCTGCTCGCGCTCTGGCGTGAAGCGGCGCGCGCGCAGGCCCTGCCGAGCGCGGGCGCAATGGCGGCCGCGCGCGCGCGCGTGGGCGCGCAGCGCATCCGGCTCGACGCGGCGCAGGGCACGATCGCGCTCGAGCCGGGCGCCTCGGTCGATCTCGGCGGGCTCGCGAAGGGCTGGGCGCTCGATCGCATCGGCGAGCGGCTGCGCGCCGACGGCATCGCGCATTCGCTGCTCGACTTCGGCGGCAGCAGCCTGCGTGCGCGCGGGCGGCCGCTCGACGCGCCCACCTGGCGCGTCGCGCTGGAGGGCGGCGAGATCCTCGCGCTCGGCGACGACGACGTCTCGATCTCCTCCGGCTTCGGCCAGACGCTCGAGATCGACGGCGAGCACTTCAGCCACATCGTCGACCCCGCCACCGGGCGCCCCGTGCCCCACCCCGTGCGCGCGATCGTCTTCGCTCCCTCGGGCGCGATCGCCGAGGCGTGGAGCACGGCGCTCGTCGTGCGTGGGGCGAGTGGGCTCGCGACGCTGCCGTGCGCTGCGGGCGTGCGCGCGCGCGTGCGCGACGACGACGGCGAGCACGCGGGCTGCGCGGCGGCGCAAGCGCCGTGATGCGCCTCCTCCACCGCCTCCCGATTCCGCTCGCGCGCTTCCTGATGCGGCGCGGCGCGCGCGCGATCGCGCTCTACAACCGCACGTTCCATCCGCACGTGCGCGGCGTCGGCGTGTTCGTGCGCCACGGCGAACGCCTGCTGCTCGTGCGCTCGACGTACCAGAGCTGGTGGGGTCTGCCGGGCGGCCGCGTCGACCGCGGCGAAGAGGCGCGGACGGCGGCAGCGCGCGAGCTGCGCGAAGAGGCTGGCATCGACGTCTCGCCGGGCGAGCTCTCGCCCCTCGGCGAGCTCGATCTCGCGCACTCGAACATCCACGACCACGTGTCGTTCTACGCGCTGCGCTGCGAGCGCGAGCCGATCGTGCGCTGCGACGGCGTCGAGATCGCCGAGCTGCGCTGGGCGAGCGCGCAGGAGCTGCGCGAGCTGAGGCTCTGGCCGCCGCTCCGCGAGTGGCTCGCGCGGAACGGCGCGCGCCCCTAGGCCACCGGCACGAAGCGGCCCTGCGCGAGCTCGCGCAGCCGAGCCAGATCCTCGGCGCGCGTGCGCGAAAGCGGCACGGTGCTGCCGAGCTCCTCCACGAGCAGCGCGGTGTCGAGCGGCCGCTTCTCGTGCAGCGCACGCAGCAGGGACGTGATCACGGCCTGCTCGATCTCCGCGCCGCTGTGGCCTTCGCTTGCCGCGACCAACGCGGCGAGGTCGAGCCGCGCGGGATCCTGCTTCTTGCGGCGCAGGTGGATCTCGAAGATCTGCTGCCGCTCGGCGGGCTGCGGCAGGTCCACGAAGAAGAGCTCGTCGAAGCGGCCCTTGCGCATCAGCTCGGGCGGCAGCTTGAACACGTCGTTCGCCGTGGCGACGACGAACACGGGCTTCTTCTTCTCCTGGAGCCAGGTGAGCAGCGTGGCGAAGATGCGCTGGCTCACGCCGCCGTCCATGCCCGAATCGCCGAAGGCTGCGAAGCTCTTTTCGAGCTCGTCGATCCACAGCACGCACGGCGACATCGCCTCGGCGAGCTGGATCGCGCGGCGCAGGTTCTTCTCGCTCTCGCCGATGTACTTGTCGTAGAGGCGCCCCGCGTCGAGCTTCAGCAGCGGCATCGTCCACGCGCGCGCGATCGCCTTGGCGGCGAGCGACTTGCCGCAGCCCTGCACGCCCGCGAGCAGGATGCCGCGCGGCGACGGCAGGCCGAGCTCCGCCGCCTCGGCGCTGAAGCCGACGCGCGCACGGGCGAGCCACTTCTGCAGCCGCGCGAAGCCGCCGAGCTCGTAGGCGTTGTCTTCGGCCGGGTAGTACTCGAGGAGGCCGTCTTCCCCCAACAACTTCGCCTTGCGGTCGACCAGCGTCTTGATGTCGTCGGCCGCGAGCCGGCCGTCCTCCATGATCACCGCGGCGATCGCCTGGCGCGCTTGATGCGTCGTGAGCCCGCTGAGCGCGTCGAGCAGCCGCTCGAGGTCGGGCTTCGAGAGCTCGATCTTCGCGCCGGTGCGCTCGCGCAAGCCGCGCGCCACCGCCGTCACGATCTCCGCCAGCTCGCGCTTCCCCGGGAGCTCGATCGGGAAGTGCACCACGTGGTGCTTCACGTCCGCGGGGAACGCGAGAGGCGTGCCCACGATCCACATCGAGGAGCGCGAGCCCGCGAACTGCTGCGCCGCCTCGCGGAAGGAGCGACAGACGGCGGGGTCGTCGAGGTGCTTCGCGACGTCCTTGAGCACGAACACGGCTTCGAGCGAGAGCGTCTGCATGTGGGCGAACAGCTCGGCCGGAACCGTGGTGTTGATCGTGCCGTTCGCGCCGGGCTTCCGGTACAGGCCGCTCGTCAGCGTCCACACGAAGACGGGCAACTGGAGCTCTGCAGCCACGGCGTCCGCGAGCTTCTCGACGCGCTCCTCTTCCGCCGTGTCGAAGGCGATCACGGGGTGGAAGGACTGCACGAGCGCCTTCAGGTCGTGGACGGTGGTCGGTGAGCTCACCGGGGGCGCATCGGTGGGCCGAACGGCGCGCTTGATCGCGCCGCGGCGCGCCTCCGCGCGGTGCTATGGGTTGCGCCGTCGCGCCGGAAGCCCCCGCCGCCGAACCCGAGGAGCCCCATGGACGCCCAGACGAAGAAGACCGCGCTGCGCATGATCCCGTACGGCCTCTACGTGCTGACCGGCGAGGCGCCCGACGGTCGGGTGGCGGCGTCCACGGTCAACTGGGTCACCCAGGCCTCGTTCGAGCCGCCGCTCGTCGCGGTGGGCGTCAAGAAGGATTCCGGCGCCCACGAGATCGTGAAGCAGTCGCGCGCCTTCGCGCTGAACGTGCTCGGCAAAGGCCAACAGGGGCTCGCGTTCAAGTTCTTCAAGTCGCTGAACCGCGAGGGAAACACGATCGGCGGCGAGAAGTTCGCGAAGGGCACGTCGGGCGCGCCGGTGCTCGCGGGCGCGATCGCTGCGATCGAGTGCAAGCTGGTCGAGACCGTCGAGCGCGGCGACCACTCGCTGTTCGTCGGCGAGGTCGTGGACGTGCGCATCCAGAATGCGCCGACCGGCCGCGCCGACGACGCGACGCTCGTGCTGAAGGATCTGGGCGAGAACACGTTCTACGGCGGGTGAGGCCGGACGCGCTCAGTCCTCCACCCGCGCCGCCAGCACCCGCGCGAGCCGCTCGGGCTCGCGGCGCAGCTGGATCGTCTTGCCGCGCGACACGTACACGAGCCCGGGCTTCGCGCCGCTCGGCTTGCTCACGTGCTTGATGGGCGCGACGTGCACGGACGCGCGCCCCGCGTTCTTCGCCTTCGAGAAGTGCACCGCGAGCTCCGCGGCGTCGAGCACGGATTCCGCCGGCGCGTCCTCGCCCTTGCCTTCGGTCCGCAGGATCACGTGGCTGCCGGGGTTGCCCTCGAGGTGGAAGAACAGATCGGTGCCGCGCGCGAGGCGTGTGGTGAGGACATCGTTGCCCTCGTCGTTCTTCCCCACCCACACTTCGAGCCCGTCGGCGGTCCGGTAGACCTTCGGCGCGAGGCGCGTCGGCAGCACGGTCTTGCCGATCCGCCACTCGCGCGCCTTCTTTTCCGGTGCCGCGCTCGCCGCGGCCGGCTGCGGCGCGAAGCGCTCGACGAGCCGCGCGAGCTCGGGCTCCTGCGCGAGGCGCGCGAGTGCCTCCGCATCCTCGCCCGCGGCCGCGACGCGCGCTTCGAGCGCGGCGAGCTGCGCGAGCCGGTCCTCCGCCTCCGCGACTTCCTGCGCGGCCTTGATGCCGGTGCGCTCCGCCTTCTTGGCGCGGCGGAAGTACTCGTCCTTGTTCTCCGCCGGAGAGAGCTTCGCGTCGAGCGGCACCTCGACGGGCTCACCCGTCTCGAAGTCCGCCGCGCGCAGCGTGCGATCACTCGCCTTCAGCGTCGCGAGATTCGCAGCGATCAGCTCGCCCCAGCGCTTCCACTTCGCCGCCTCCGCGGCTCGCGCGGCATCCTCGCTCGCGAGGCGCAGCTTGCGCTCGATCGCGGCGCGCTGCTTGCGCAGCGCCTGCGCGACGCGGCGCGCGAGCGACGCCTCGTCCGCGCGATCCGCGCGCTCGGCGTAGTGCTTCTCGATCTCCAAGAGCAACGCGTCGTCCGCCGCGGCGGCGAAGCGGTCGGCGCCGTCGCTCGGCGGCCCGCCCTCGGGCGAGCGCCACGGCCCGCCGAGCGCGAGATCGCGGCGCGTCTCCGGCAGCGGGCGCGCGCTCGCCACGATGCGCTCGTCCGCATCGAGCGCGTAGACGTTGCTGCGCGGGCCGAGAATCGAGAAGAGCAGCGAGAGTTTCTCCTCGCGCGTGTCGAAGCGCAGCCGCACCTGCCGGTCCGCCCCTTCGAGCGCGACGCTGCGCAGCCGCCCGCCGTCGAGATGCGCGCGCAGCCACTGCGCGAGCTGTGGCGGCGAGGCCGGCGCGGGCGGTAACGCGCGCAGCGCCGAGATCCGCGCGACGCCGGGCTTCGCGCACAAGTGCAGCACGAGCCGATCCTGCGGCGGCAGCGCATCCGACCCGGAGAGCAGCAGCGCCAGCGACGCATCCTCCGCTTGCACGATCTTGTCCACCCGCGCCCCGCGCCGCGTGCCGTCGAGCAGCGCCGCCACGCGCCGCAACTCCGCGAGGCTCAGCATGGCGAGGCTCCGATCGTCCGCGGTCGCGCGAACTCCAAGACGCGCGAACGAGGGCAGACGCTCGAAGTGACGCCGGAGCGGCTCGAGGCCGCGACGGCGTCACCCGCCCCAACCCCCGTGCCCGCGGGCATCGCCGAGGAGCGCCGCGCGGGGGGCCGGGGGCCGCGGAGCGGAAGTAGAGCGGAGCAAGGCCCCGCGAGAATACCTGCTCCCGCAGCGACGCATCGCGGCCCACCGCCGCCGAGCCCGCGCCGACCAAGGGCCGAGCGAGCCATTCCGCGCAGCGGCCCCCGGCCCCCCGCGCGGCGCGGCGCTCGCGCCGAGCGAGCCTCGAAAGCCGTCACTTCTGACACCCCGGACAGTAATGCGCACTCCGCTGCCCGATCACCACCCGCTTGATCGTGGCCCCGCAGCGCGAGCACGCCTCCCCTTCGCGCGCATACACGCGCCGCTCGTCCTGATAAGCGCCGTCGCTGCCGTCGGGCGCGACGTAGTCGCTGATCGACGATCCACCGGTCTCGATCGAGCGGAGCAGCACGCGCTTCAGCTCGGCGACGATGCGCGCGCACTCCTCGCGCGTGACCCTGCGCGCCGGCCGGCGCGAGCGCACGCCCGCGAGAAACAGCGCCTCGTCGGCGTAGATGTTGCCCGCGCCGGCGATCACCGATTGGTCGAGCAGGAGGCTCTTGATCGCCACGCTGCGCCCGCGCGTCGATGCGAACAGCGCCTCGCCCTCGAGCTCGAGCGCGTCCACGCCGAGCTTCGCGAGGCGCTCCGACGGCTCGCCCTGCGCGAGCAGCTGCACCTTCCCGAACTTGCGCACGTCGCGGAAGAACACGTCCGGCCCGCCGTCGACGAACGAGAGTCGCAGGTGGGTGTGCGCGTCGGGCGAGAAGCGCGCCTGCTCCTCCGGCGCGAGCGAGGCGCGTGCCGCGGCGGAGAGCAGCCGCACGCTCGCGACGTCGCTCGAGAAGAGCTGGCCGGTCATGCCGAGGTGGAGCAGGAGCTGCGACCCGCCGTCGATGTCGGCGATCAGGTACTTGCCGCGCCGCGCGAGCGCGCGCACGGTGCGGCCCTCGAGCGCGCGCTTCAGCTTCTCCGGGGGCGTAAGGAAGAAGTACGACGGCCGCGTCGTCTGCACGCGCGCGAACGTGCGCCCGACCAGCACCGGCGCGATGCGGCGCCGCGTGACCTCGACCTCGGGAAGCTCCGGCATGCGCTATTGGAGCCCGCCGCTGCGCCACGGCTCGACGAGGATCTTCACGTGGCGGTCGGGCGTGCCGAGCGTGTCGAAGGCGTCCGCGACGCCGTCCACGCCGACGCGGCCCGTGACGAACGCGCTCGCGTCGAACTCGCCGTCCGCGAGGGCGTGGAGCGTCGCGGTGAACTCCTCGGGCGTGTAGGCGAGCACGAACTGCAGGTTCAGCTCCTTCGAGATCGGCACGAGGGGCTGGATGCGGTCCTCCTCGAGGCACACGCCGACCACCACGATCCGCCCGCCCACCGGCGCCTGCTTCATGAGCTGCGCGAGCATGCCGGGCACGCCCACGCACTCGAAGATCACCGCCTTCTTCGCGCCGGCTTCCTTGGCGAAGCGTTCCATCGGCGGCTCGCCCCTCGGATCGACGGCCGCGTGGGCGCCGACGCGCAGCGCCTGCGCGCGGCGGATCGGCGAGAAGTCCGACGCGACGATCGGCTCGATGCCGCGCCGCTTCAGCGATGCGATCACCGCCAGCCCGACCGGCCCGCAGCCGATCACGACCGGCGCCTCGCCGTTGCCGAGCGCCGCCTTCGCGACCGCGTGCTCCGCCACGGCCAGCGGCTCGGTGAGCGCCGCCGCTTCGGTGGGCAGCGAATCCGGCACGCGCAGCAGCCAGCGCTCGCCGAGCACCATGCGCTCGCCGAAGCCGCCCGGGTACTCGTTCGAGTAGCCGACGCCCGCGATGCGGTCGCCGATCGGCACCATCGGCAGCGAGCACACGCGGTCGCCCTTCTTCAGCGTGCGCGCGCAGCCGGGCCCGAAGTCGACGATCTCCGCGCAGAACTCGTGGCCCATCACGACGTCGCGCGAGAGGTCCATCACGAAGGCCCAGGCGTCCACCTCGCGCGAGACGCGCACCATCTGCTCGCCGTGCTTCAGCGCGTGCAGGTCGGAGCCGCAGATGCCGCACGCGAGCGTCTTCACCAGCACCTGGCCCGGGCCGGGCGTCGGCTCCGGCACCTCCGCCGCGACGATCCGGCCCGAACGCATGACGGCGGCGCGCATGGGAGACTCCTCGCTCGCACTCTATCGCTTCGCGCGCGCCCGGCCGTGCGACGGCTCAGGGCGCCAGCACCGCCGCCACGATCTCGTCGGCGATCGCGCGCAGCGTGCGCTTGGTCGCGCCGGCGCGCGCGCGGATCGAGAGCGCGAGCATGCCGCTCGCGACCAGTTGACCGAGCGCGCGCGGGTCGCGGCGCTTCGCGATCTCGCCGGCGGCCTGCGCAGCCTCGAGCCGCGCGATCCAGGCGCCGTCGATCTGGGCGAGCACGGCGGCGAGCTGCGCCTGCGCGGCCGGCGAGACCCCGGCCTCGGCCGGCATCGTGCACGCGACGATGCAGCCGCGCGGGCCGTGCTTGCCCGTCACGCCGTCGATCATCGCGTCGAAGAAGCCGCGCAGGGCGTCCGCGACGCGGGGCGCCGCGAGCGGCGCGAGATACGTGGCGCCGATCTTCCCGACGTAGTGATCCACGCACGCCGCGTAGAGGCGCTCCTTGTTCCCGAAGGCGCCGTACAGGCTCGGGCGGTTGATCCCCATCGCGGACGTCAGCTCGTCCAGCGAGGCGTTCCCGTAGCCGCGCCGCCAGAACGTGACGAGCGCGGCGCCCAGCGCTCTCTCGCGGTCGAACTCGGCCGGGCGCCCGCGCTTGCGCGGCGCCGCGGTCTTGGCGGTTGACAGGGCCATCGTCCTTAATTTACCCTTCGGTACAGAATTCGCCGCCCACCCCAGGAGAGATCCGCATGCAGCTCTACTTCTCGCCCTTCGCCTGCTCGCTCGCCTCCCACATCACCGCGCGCGAGGCCGGGCTTCCGCTCGACCTCGAGGCCGTCACCCTCGCCACCAAGCGCACGGCCTCGGGGGCGGACTTCCTCGCGGTCTCGCCCAAGGGCCAGGTTCCCACGCTGCGCCTCGACGACGGCGCGATCCTGACCGAGAACGCGGCGGTCCTCCAATACCTGGCGGACGCCGCGCCGGCCGCCGGCCTCCTGCCCGCGCCGGGCTCACGCGATCGCTACCGGGTGCTCGAGTGGCTCAACTACGTCGGCACCGAGATCCACAAGGGCTGCTACTACGCGATGTTCTCGCCCGACGCGCCGCCGGAGGCGAAGGCCTGGGCCCGCGGCCTGCTGGACAAGAAACTCGCCTACGTCGCCTCCCAACTCGGCGGCAAGGCCTTCGTGGCGGGCGACCGCTTCACGATCGCCGACGCCTACCTGACCTGGGCGCTCACGCTCGCGCAGAAGGTCGGCGCGGACTTCGGGCCGCATCCGGCACTCGGCGCCTACCTGCAGAAGATGCACGCGCGGCCGGCGGTGCAGGCCGCCATGGCTGCGGAGGCGGCGGCGTCCCAGCCTCGCTGACGGCGGCGACCGGTCGATCCGCGGGGCCGCGCGAGCCGCGGCCCCGCGAAGTCGATAATTTGCGCGCCCCATGACCGACCGCACACCCGGCTCCCGGCTGCCCTACCCCGAAGTCCCCGCGCAGGTCTCGTTTCCCGAGATCGAGGCGCGGGTGGCGGAGCGCTGGCGGCTCGAGCGCACCTTCGAGCGCTCGGTCGAGGACCGGCCGGCGGGCGCGAACGGCGCGAACGAGTTCGTCTTCTACGACGGCCCGCCTTTCGCGAACGGCCTGCCGCACTTCGGCCATCTGCTCACGAGCTACGTGAAGGACGTGATCCCGCGCTATCAGACCTTGCGGGGAAGGCGCGTCGAGCGGCGCTTCGGCTGGGACTGCCACGGGCTCCCGGCCGAGATGGAGGCCGAGAAGGAATTAGGGGTCTCGGGCCGTGCCGCGATCCTCGCCTACGGCATCGACCGCTTCAACCGGCACTGCCAGAGCTCGGTGCTCCGCTACACGGAGCAGTGGGAGCACACGATCCGCCGCGCCGGCCGCTGGGTCGACTTCCAGAACGACTACAAGACGATGGACGCCTCCTACATGGAGAGCGTGATCTGGGCCTTCAAGCAGCTCTGGGACAAGGGCCTGATCTACGAGGGCGTGCGCGTGCTGCCCTATTCGTGGGCCGCGCAGACGCCGGTCTCGAACTTCGAGACGCGCATGGACAACGCCACGCGCGAGAAGCAGGACCCGGCGATCACCGTGCGCTTCGCGCTGAAGCCCGCCCCCGGCGACCCAGGCCCGACGGAGCTCTGGGCGTGGACGACGACGCCCTGGACGCTGCCGTCGAACCTCGCGCTCGCCGTCGGCCCCGCGCTCGACTACGCGGTGTTCGCCAAGGACGGGCGGCGCGTCGTGCTCGGCGCCGCCTGCGCGGCGAAGTACGAGAAGGAGCTCGCGGGCTTCGAGCGGGTCGCGACGCTGAAGGGGGCCGAGCTCGCGGGGCGGCCGTACGAGCCCCTCTTCCCGTTCTTCGCGTCGCAGCCGAACGCGTTCCGGGTGCTGACCGCGGAGTTCGTGGACGTCGCCGAGGGCACCGGGGTCGTGCACATGGCACCGGGCTTCGGCGAGGACGATCTCAACGTCTGCGCCGCGAACGGCATCGGCGTGGTCGTGCCCGTGGACGACGCGGGCAAGTTCACCGCCGAGGTCGCGGACTGGGCCGGCGAGCACGTGTTCGAAGCCAATCCGAAGGTCATCCGCGCGCTGCGCGAGCGCGGCCCGCTCGTGCGCCACGACACGATCGTCCACAACTATCCCCACTGCTGGCGCACCGACACGCCGCTGATCTATCGCGCGATGTCTTCGTGGTTCGTGCGCGTCAGCGAGATCAAGGATCGCCTCGTCGCCAACAACCGGAAGATCAACTGGATCCCGGGCCACGTGCGCGACGGCCTGTTCGGCAACTGGCTCGAGAACGCGCGCGACTGGTCGATCTCGCGCAATCGCTTCTGGGGCTCGCCGATTCCGGTGTGGCGCAGCGACGACCCCAAGTACCCGCGCGTGGACGTGTACGGCTCGATCGCCGAGCTCGAGCGCGACTTCGGCCGGCCCGTGACGGACCTGCATCGCCCGGAGATCGACCAGCTCGTGCGCCCGAACCCGGACGATCCGACCGGGCGATCGATGATGCGGCGCATCCCCGACGTACTCGACTGCTGGTTCGAGTCCGGCTCGATGCCGTACGCGCAGGTGCACTACCCGTTCGAGAAGAAGGACTGGTTCGAGCACCACTTCCCGGCGGACTTCATCGTCGAGTACGTCGCCCAGACGCGCGGCTGGTTCTACACGCTGCACGTGCTCGCGACGGCGCTCTTCGACCGGCCCGCGTTCAAGAACGTGATCTGCCACGGCGTCACCGTGGACGAAGAGGGCCGCAAGCTCAGCAAGCGGCTGCGCAACTACCCCGAGCCCGAAGAGGTGTTCGAGAAGCAGGGCTCCGACGCGCTGCGCTGGTACCTGATGAGCTCGCCGATCCTGCGCGGTGGCGATCTGCGCGTAGAGAAGGACGGCAAGCCGATCGGCGACGCGGTGCGCGCCGTGCTGCTGCCGATGTGGAACGCGTGGCACTTCTTCGCGCTCTACGCGAACGCCGACGGCGTCGCGGCGAAGGAGATCGCGAGCGCGACGAACCTGCTCGACCGCTACGCGCTCGCGAAGACCCGCGCGCTCGTCGAGGACGTGCAGCGCGCGCTCGACGCCTACGACATCGCCGGCGCGTGTCAGTGCATCACCGCCTATCTGGATGCCCTCAACAACTGGTACGTCCGCCGCAGCCGGCCGCGCTTCTGGGCCGCCGAGAAGAGCGCCGACAAGCAGGCCGCCTACGACACGCTCTACACGTGCCTGTGCGCGCTGATGCGCGTCGCGAGCCCCCTCGTGCCGTTCCTCGCCGACGAGATCTATCGCGGCCTCACGGGCAAGAGCGTGCATCTCGCCGATTGGCCCGACGCCGGCGCGTTGCTCGCCGACGCCGACCTCGTCGCCGACATGGATCGCGTGCGCGACGCGTGCTCCACGGCGCTCGCGATGCGGCGCGCGCAGAACGTGCGCGTGCGTCAGCCCCTCGCGTCGATGACGATCGCCGGCGCGAGCGCCGCGCGCCTCGCGGCCTTCACGTCGCTGATCGAGGACGAGGTCAACGTGAAGCGCGTGCGCAGCGAGAGCGCGATCGAATCGTTCGCGAGCTTCCAGCTCTCCGTGAACGCGCGCGCCGTCGGCCCGCGCCTCGGGCAGGAGATGAAGACCGTGCTCGCCGCGGCGAAGCAGGGCCAGTGGACGCGGACGGCCGATGGCGGCGTGAGCGTCGCGGGCCACGCGCTCGCCGGCGACGAGTACACGCTGCGCCTCGTGCCGAAGCCGGGCGTCGCCTGCCAGGCGCTCGCCTCGGGCGAGATGATCGTGGTGCTCGACTTCACGATGACCCCGGAGCTCGCGCAGGAAGGCGTCGCGCGGGATCTCGTGCGCGCGATCCAGCAGGCGCGGCGCGACGCCGGCCTCGCGGTCTCCGACCGCATCCGCCTCTCGCTCGGGCTGCCCGAGACCGAGCGCGCGGCCGCGCGCGCCTTCGCCGCGTACATCGCCGAGAACGTGCTCGCCGCCGAGCTCGACCTCGACGGCGCGCTCGACGCGCGCGGGATGCACGCGAGCGAGGCGAAGCTCGACGACGCCACCGCGCGCATCGCGCTCGCCAAGGCGTAGGGCCCCGCGTGCGGGTGCGTGTGCTCGGCACGACCGCCGGCGGCGGGCTGCCGCAGTGGAACTGCGGATGCGCGCAGTGCGCCCGTGCGCGCGACGGCGACCCCGACGTGCCGCCGCGCACGCAGTGCTCGCTCGCGATCTCGGCGGGCGACGGGCGCTGGTCGCTGCTGAATGCGAGCCCGGACGTGCGCGCGCAGCTCGCGGGCTTTCCCGGGCTGCACCCGAAGGCCGGCACGCGCAGCCTCCCGCTCGACACGATCGTGCTCAGCGACGCGAGCCTCGCCCACACGCTCGGCCTCGCGTCGCTCCACGACTCGCTGCCCTACCGCGTGCTCACGACGCGCTGGATCCGCGATGCGCTGCTGGACTCCAACGCCGTGCTTCGCCCGCTCGCGCCGGCGTTCGGAACGGTGAAGATCGACGAGCCGTTCGCGCTCGACCGCGACGAGCACCTCGAGGCGAAGCTGTTCCCCGTCGCCGGAAAGACGCCCGCCTGGGCGCAGCCGATCGCCGCCCACGGCGCGGAATCCACCCTCGGCGTGCGCGTCGTCGACAAGCGCTCGGGCAAGCGGCTCGTCTACGCGCCCTACCTACAGCGCATCGACACCGCGACCGTCGCGGAGCTCGCCGAGGCGGACGTGCGCTTGGTGGACGGCACGTTCTGGGCGCAGGACGACCTGCGCACGCTGCGCCCCGGTGCGCCCGACGCAGGGGCGCTCGGCCATCTCCCGATCTCGGGGCCCGAGGGCAGCCTCGCGCTGCTGCGCGGCATGCAGGGCCGAACGTTCTATACGCACCTGAACAACACGAACCCGGCGCTCGACGCGCGCTCGGCCGAGGCCGCCCACGTGCGCGCCGCCGGGGTCTGGATCGCGAGCGACGGCCTCGAGCTGACGCTCTGAGGCCGCTCGCCCGGCGTCACATGCCGACGAACAGCAGCGAGAGCAGCGTCCCGATCACCGGCGCGGCGAGCTTGCCGCCGGCATAGAAGAAGAACAGGAAGCCCATCATCGCGACCATGGGCTGCCGGATCACCGTCTGCAGGCGATACGCGGCGTCTTCGCTGAGCAGCAGGCCGAGCGCGCTCGAGCCGTCGAGCGGAGGGATCGGCAGCATGTTGAAGACGAACAGCGCCGTGTTGAGGAAGAAGAACGACCAGAGCACGTAGCCGAGCCCACTCTCGACGCCGCTGCCGCCGAAGCCGTACACGCTTTCGGGCGAGAGCAGGCCGGCCGTCACGCAAGCGCGAATCAGGATCGCGACGGTGAGCGCCACCGCGAGATTCGCGAGCGGCCCCGCGAGAGACACCGCCGCTGCCTTGCGCGGGTGGTTCAGGATCCACTGCAGCGAGAGCGGCGCGCTCGCCCACCCCATCATCCAGCCGTTCATCGCGTAGGTGAGCAGCGGGATGAAGATCATGCCCATCGGCTCGCGCCGGATGTGCGGCACCGGGTCGAGTGACACCTGCCCGCCCAGATAGGCCGTCAGGTCTCCGCTGCGCATCGCCCAGAGCGCGTGGGCGGCCTCGTGGATCGTCATCGAGAAGATCAGCACGACGTACTGCACGAGCCCGTTCAGCAACCACTCAGCGCTCAAGCGGTCTCCTTCGCGGCGCGCAGAATAACCAGCCGCGCGGGGCGCGGAACCGCTTCATCCGGCGCTCTCGGGCGCCGCATCGCCCTCCGGCGGCGCTCCCATGTAGCGCGCGCGCGGGCGCAGCAACTGATCGCTCCCGTACTGCTCGAGCACGTGCGCGCTCCAGCCTGCGCTGCGGCCCACGGCGAAAATGCCCGCCGCGGCGCCCACCGGCAGGCCGAGCGCCGCGCGCAGCGCGATCATGCCGGCGTCGACGTTCGGCGGCGGCCGCTGCGCGTCGGCCATCGCGCGCACCAGCGCGTCCAGGCACTGCACCTCGCGCGCGCGGGGCGCGAGCGCGCGCGCCTCGTCCATCAGCACGAGGGCGCGCGGATCGGCGGCCGTGCGGTAGAACTCGTGACCGAAGCCGGGCACGCGTTCGCCGCGTCGCGCACGCTCGCGGACCACCCGATCGGCGTCGGCGGGGCGTGCGATCTCCGCCACCACCGCCTCGGCGCGATCCGACGCCGAGCCGTGGCGCGGCCCGGAGAAGGCGGCGAGGCCCGCGAGCGCAGCGGCATACAGGTCGGCGCCGGTGGAGGCAGCGACGCGCGCAGCGAAGGTCGAGGCGTTCAGCTCGTGGTCGGCGCTGAGCAGCAGCCAGCGGTCGAGCGCGACGACGGCGCGCTCGCGCGGGCGCACGCCGCAAGCGCGCAGCACGGCGCGCGCGATGCTCGCCTCGCGCCACGCCTCGGCCGCGAGCGCCGGGTCGCCCGGCAGCGCGAGCGCGCAGGCGAGCACGCGCGCGAGCCGGCGTGCGCGCGGCAGCACCGCCTCGATGCGCCGGTCGTGGCGATGGCGGTCGTTCGCGCCGGCGATCGCGACGAGCGCGATCGCGCAGCTGGTGCGGCTCGCGTCCTTGGGCAGGAGCCGCGAGACGGCGCGGAAGTCGGGCGCGTCGGCCGGCGTCTCCCAGCGCAGATCCGCAGCGGGCAGCGTGCCCGTCCAAAGCAGCTCGCTCGCCGCCTCGAAGCTGACGCCACGGCGCGCGAGGTCCACGGCGACGAGGCCGCGGTAGGCGGGGCCGCGCGGCGTCATCGCCGTGATCGCGGAATCGAGCACGGGCTCGCCCCACGCGAGCGCGCGCGCCGCCGCCGCGCCTCGCTGCCGCGCGCGCAGGCCCTCGACGTCGCGCTTCAGGTAGCGGCGCGCGCGGCTGCCGTCCTCCGCCTGCAGCGAGCGCAGCAGGCCGCGGCTCACGTACGCGTAGAGCGTCGGCAGCTTCACGTTCAGGTACTTCGCGGCTTCCGCCGCGCTCAGCTCGTCTTTGGCCCTGCGCTCACCCGCCATCGCCCACCTCGCCCTTGCCGCTCGTGCATTGACTGATTGATCAAGATTTACAAATGCATTGAATAGGTCGATGTTCGCCTCGTCGTCAACGGTTCGCCGCGGCGCCCAGCGGCGAGCGAAGGAGAACGGCGATGGGGAACGGGACGGAAGTGCGAGCCGGGCTGGCCGGCGTGGTCGTGGCGGAGACGGAGCTCTCCCTCGTGGACGGCGAGCGCGGGCGACTGATCGTGCGCGGGCACGACGTCGAGGCGCTCGCGCGCACGCGGCGCTTCGAGGACGTGGCGGCGCTGCTCTGGACCGGCGCGCTGCCAGACGCGGCAGAGGGCTGGGAGCTCGCGCGCGAGCTCGGCGCGGCGCGCGTGCGCGCGTTCGCGGAGCTGCCGGCCCTGCGCGCCGCGCTCGGTGGCCCCGACGGCATGGAGGCGCTGCGCGCCGCCACCGCGAACCTGCGCGAGGCGCCGCACGAAAGCACCCACGCGCTGCGCGTGCGCCTCACCGCGGCGCTCGGCGTGTACGCCGCCGCGTGGGCGCGACTGCGGGCGGGCGCGATGCCGATCGCGCCGGATCCCGAGCTCGCCCACGCGGCCGACCTGCTGCGCTGCGTGCGCGGTGTGCCCGCGAGCGCGGCGGAGGTCGCTGCGCTGGATGCCTACCTCGTGACCGTCGCCGAGCACGGCATGAATGCGTCCACCTTCACGGCGCGAGTCGTCGCGTCCACCGGATCCGACGCGGTCTCCGCGGTGGTCGCGGCGATCGGCGCGCTCAAGGGTCCGCTGCACGGGGGCGCGCCCGGACCCGTGCTCGACATGCTCGACGGCATCGGCGCGCCCGAGAACGCCGAGGCGTGGCTGCGCACGGAGCTCGACGCGGGCAAGCGCCTGATGGGCCTCGGCCACCGCGTCTACCGCGTGCGCGACCCGCGCGCGGCGGTGCTCGAGCGCGCGGTCGCGCGGCTCGAGGCGAGCGGGGGCACGAGCCGGTATCTCGCGCGCGCCCGCGCGGTCGAGCGCGTCGCGGTGCGCGTGCTCGCCGAGCGCTACCCCACGCGCAACCTCGACGTGAACGTCGAGTTCTACACGGCGGTGCTGCTCGACGCGCTCGGCTTCGGCCGCGAGTTCTTCACCCCCGTCTTCGCGGTGGGCCGCGTCGCGGGCTGGCTCGCGCACGTGGACGAGGAGCGCGCGCACGGGCGCCTCATCCGACCCGACGTGCGCTACGTCGGCGACGTGCCCGCGGAGGCGGCCTGAGCGGGGCTGCGCATGGAGACGGCCGCCGTCGACGGGGCGACGCTCGCGATCCTGAGTGCGACCGCGTTCTTCACCGCCATTCTGTCCGCGATCGTCGGCATGGCGGGCGGCATGACGTTGCTCGGCGCGATGCTGCTGTTCCTGCCGCCGCTCGCGGCGATCCCGCTGCACGGCGCGATCCAGCTCGCGGCGAACTTCTCGCGCACCGTGATCCAGCGCGAGCACGCGCGCTACGACCTGCTCTGGCGCTACGGCTGGCCCCTCCTGCCGATGGGCGCCGTCGGCCTGCTCGTGGTCGAGCGCATCCCCGAACGGGCGCTCGAGGCCGCCATCGGCGTGTTCGTGCTCGCAGCGACCTGGCGGCCCGCGTGGCTCGCCGTCGGCGCGCGCGCCGGCGGGAGCACCGGCGCTCGCTTCACCGCGCTCGGCTTCGCCGCCGGCTTCTTGAACGTCACGATCGGTGCGACCGGGCCGCTCGTCGCGCCGTTCTTCCTGAACCTCGGCCTCGCGCGCCAGGCCGTGATCGGCACGCAGGCCGGCGTGCAGGCGCTCGGTCATCTCGCGAAGCTCGCGCTCTACGCCGGCTTCGGCTTCTCGTTCCGCGCGCACGCCGCACTGCTGGTGTGTGCGAGCGCGTGCGCGATCGCCGGCACGTGGGTCGGCAGCCGGCTGCTCGACCGCCTCTCGGAGGCGACGTTCACGCGTCTCTACAAGGGAGTGCTCACGGCGCTCGCGCTCCAGCTCGTGGTTGGCGCCGCGTGGGCCGCGCTCACTTCGCGGGCGTGAGCGGGGACGACTGGTACGCGACGAGCGAGCACGCGTCGCCCGCGCGCAGCCAGGTCGCGCGGAAACGGTTGCGCACGGTGAGCTCGCGGCCGCCGGCGGCGACGCCGAGCGTCTGCACGCCCGTCACCTCGCAGCCGCTGGCGTGGCACGCGTAGTGCTCCTCGTCGGCGACGATCGTGCGGTAGCGGATCTCGCCGCTCGCGAGGCGGCGGATCAAGCTCGACTCGTCGTCGACCTCGCCGTTCGAATGCCCATACTGCGCGCCGTCGGCCATCAGCCGAGCGATCGCAGCGCCGTCCGCTCCGACGAGCGCGACGCGGCGCTCCACTTCGCAGCGGCGGAAGAACGCGCTGTCGTCGGCGCGCGCGCCGGCCGCCGACGCGAGGGCCGCGCAGAGTGCGGCCGTCAGAAACCGCGTCGCGTGCATGCTCCCTCCCCGGGCCTGCGTGCGCCGGAGAGCGCCGCTGCGCTCTCCGGCGCCGGCGCTCAGCCCTTCATCTTCGCGAGCATCGCCTGCTCTTCGGCGATGAAGCCCTTGAACGACGGGCGCGCGTGGATGCGCTCGACGTACGCCGCGAGCTTCGGGTATTTCGCGCGGTCGATCGTGCCGCCGCCGTGCTGGTAGTTCACGAACGGCGACGCCACCGAGATGTCGGCGAGCGAGAAGCGGTTGCCGACCAGGTAGTCGTTCCCGCCGATCTGTTCCTCGAGGTACGTGAACACCGGCGGGATGGCTTCGGCCGCCGCCTTCGCCACCAGCGACTCGTCGCCCGGCTTCTTCATGAAGAGCGGGAACAGCACGCGCTGCTGGAAGAACGGCGCAACCGCCGGCATGAGCGCGGTGTCGCCGTACTCCTCGTACCAGGTCGTTCGCGCGGCTTCGTAGGCGTCGGCGGAGACGAGCGGCGGGTTCGGGGCGATCCGCTCGAGGTAGACGACGATCGCCGACGAGTCGGGGATCGCCTTGTCTCCATCCACGAGCGCCGGGATCTTCCCGAGCGGATGGATCTTCCGGTATTCCGGGTTCGGCCCGAACGGCGTGAGCTGCTCGTGCTCGTGCGCGAGGCCCTTCTCCGCGAGCACCACGCGCACCTTGCGCACGAAGGGGGAGAGGCCGGCGCCGATCAGTTTGAGTGCCATGTCGAGTTCCTTTCGGTCGTTCGTTGTGGGCGCGTCGAAATGGGTCGCAGCGTGAGCCGACGTCGCGGGAAGCGAGCGCGGCCTAGTTCACGCCCTGCGTCGCGAAGAGCATGGCGGGGTCGATGCCGAGACTGCGAATCGCCTGCTCCCAGCGCGACTCGAGCGGCGTGTCGAAGACGATCTCCGGCAGCGCGGGCACGACGAGCCACGCGCCGGCGGCGATCTCGGCCTCGAGCTGGCCGGCGGCCCAGCCCGCGTAGCCGAGCAGCACGCGCGCGGTGAGATGCGGCGCGCTTGCGATGCGCTGTAGCGCGTCGCGCGAGCGCGCCCAGTGCACGCCGGGAAGGAGCGCGATCGCATCCACGCCCTGCGCCGCCGCGTCGTCGAGCAGCACCCAGCCGGCCTCTTCGCCGACCGGCCCGCCCCAACCGACGAGCGCCTCCGGGTCGCCGCGCCATCGGACTCCCTGCGTCTCGCACAGCTGCGCCACCGGCACCTCGGTCGAGCGGTTCACGATCAGGCCGAGCGCGCCCTGTTCGGGATCGTGCTCGAGCATGAGCACGACGGTGCGCTGGAAGTTCGCGTCGACGAGCACGTCGAGCGCGACGAGGAACGCGGGGGCGAGCTCCGAGGCGGCGGCCATGGCGCGAGCATACGCGTGCGATCGCCGACCCGGCACGGCCTAAGCTGCCCCCGTGCAGCCGCGCTCGCGCATCGCTCTCGTCCTCGCCTGCCTCGTCGGCATCGCAGCGCCCTTGGGCTCCGGGCCGCTCGTTGCGCACGCGCCGGCGGCGGATCGCGCGCTGTGGAACACGCTCGCCCTGCAGCTCTGCTGGAGCGGGCTCGCAGGGCTCGTCGCCCTGCAGCTGGGCGGCTCGGTCCGCGATCGCCTCGGACTCGGACGCGGCCGACTGGCGGCGGCACCCGGCGCGCTCGCCGTGCTCGGAACGCTCGCGTTCTCGGGAGCGTTGCAGTTTGCAATCGACGCGCTCGATCTCGCCCCGGGCAGCGCGCTCGAGCGGCTGGACGCGATCGCCGGTGCCGCGGCGCCCAGCAACCCGTGGCTCCTGCTGCTGGCCTTCGGCCTCGCGCCCGGCCTCGGCGAGGAGTTGCTGCTGCGCGGCGCCCTGCAGTGCAGCCTCGCGCGCGGCATCGGCGCGTGGTGCGTGCCGGTCGCGGCCCTGGCTTTCGGCGCGCTGCATCTCGACCCGGTGCACTCCCCCGCCGCCTTCGCACTCGGCTGCTACCTCGGCGCGCTCGCCTGGTTCGGTCGCAGCACCTGGATCGCCATCGCCTGCCACATCGCCAACAACGTCGCTGCCACGCTCTCCCAGACGACGCCGGCCCTCGCGTCCGCCCTGCCGGCGCCGGGGAGCTGGGGCGGGGCCGCGCTGTGGGTCGGGGCCGCGGGCCTCGCACTGGTCGCCTTCGAGCGCTGGACGCGCCCCACGGGCGATTAGGCGCAGCCGGCTCTTCAGGCTCGACCGCGGCTCACCGAAACAGAGCAGCGGAGGCGAGATGGCGCATCGACCTGCACTCTTGGTGCTCGACGACGGGGAGCTGAGCGATCTCGTCGCTCTGCTCAACGAGCTCGGCGTCGAATTCGCGCACCTCCGCGGCTCCGCGATTCCGCCCCATCTGGCGCCCCCGGAGCGCGTGATCGTGACGACGCCGCGCCGTGCGATGTTGACCAAGGACTGGCCGCGCTCCGCGCCCTATCGCATCGCCGTGGTGACCGAAGACTCGAACACGCTGCGCGCGATGCTGCGCCGCGTCGGCTTCGACCTGTTGTTACGGCGCCCGGTTCATCCCGTCGCACTGCGGCTGGTGGTGTTGCGGGCGCTCTACGCCGGCGAGGAGAAGCGCCGCGAAGAGCGCATCGCCGTCGGCGTGGAAGTTCAGTTCCGCTCGGGGTTCTGGCGGAAGAAGGCGTTGCTCGCGGACCTCTCGCAGCGCGGCTGCCGGCTGCTCGCCGAGCAGGCGCTCGCGCCCGGCACGCGCATCAACCTGCCCTTGCCCAAGGAGCTCTCCGCGAACGGCCTGTCGCTGCCGTGCAAGGTCGTGCGCGTGAGCGCGCAGCCCGAGGCCGACGGACGCATCGAGATCGGCCTCGCGTTCGAGAACCTCTCGAAGGAGAAGTTCGCGGAAGTGCGCGAGCTGATGAGGGTGCTCTCCGACTCCGTAGGAATGGAGGAAGCGCGCGTGCTCGGCGGCAAGCCGCGGCTCGCGGCAGCGCCGGCGAACGCGCCGGCCGCGAAGCCCGCGCCGCCGACTGCCGGCGCGAAGCCCGGCACGTTGCCCATGCCGGCGAAGCCGGCGGCGCGGCCGACGCCCGCCGCAATCCCGGCTGCCCGTGCGCTGCCCGCTCCGCCGCGCGCGCCCGCGCCGGCGGCGAAGACGGCTGCGGCACCGGCACCCGCGGCCGCGCCTGCGAAGCGCGCGCCTCCGGTCCAGGACGACTCCGCGGACCGCCGCAAGCACACGCGCGGCGCCTTCGGACAGCAGGTGGCACGGCTCGACGACGAGGCGCACTCGGTGCTGCTCGGCCGCGACCTCTCCGCCGGCGGCATGCGCATCGAGTACCACCCGCAGGTGCAGGTCGGCGACGTGCTCGAGCTCGCGCTCTACGTCTCGCCGCGCGAGGAGCCGATCGTGGTGAAGGCGCGCGTCGCCCACGACGCGGGCAACGGCCTCGGCATATCGTTCGAGACGCTCGCGTCGGACGTGGCGGCAAGGCTCGAGAAGCTGGTCGCGCGGCTGCCGAGCGTGGAGACGCTGCAGGGTGGAGAGAGCGCGGGGCTGGGTAGCGTCGTGTCGCGCGTCCTCTCAGGCTTCCGACACGAAGCCTAAGTCGTGGATCGAAGATTGTTCCTGGCACGCCGCGTGCTCTCTGCCCACGCATGTCGCGCCCCTCGAAATTCTGGACGCCGCCGTTCTGCCCGAACCCCGCGTGCAAATCCCACGCGCATCCGGGCACTTGGCGCTTCAAGAAGAGCGGCTTCTACGAACGCGTCCGCGGTCCGCGCCGCGTCCAGCGCTACGCCTGTCGTTCCTGCGGCCGCAACTTCAGTTCACAGACGTTCTCCACCACCTACTGGCTGAAGACGCCGCGCCTCCTCAAGCCGGTCTTCCACCGCCTGCTCGGCTGCTCGGCCCTGCGCCAGATCGCCCGCGAGTTCGGCGTCTCGCACAGCACGGTCCAGCGCCAGAGCGAGCGCCTCGGGCGCCACTGCTTGCTCGCCCTCGACGCCCTCGGCCCGCGCACGGCCCCTAGCGAGCCGCTCGTGCTCGACGGCTTTCGCACCTTCGAGCACAGCCAGTACTGGCCCTACGACCTGAACCTCCTGATTGGGGCGTCGCACTACGT
Organism: uncultured Spirochaetales bacterium; assembly: GCA_964501435.1. Lineage (GTDB taxonomy): Bacteria > Myxococcota_A > UBA9160 > UBA9160 > UBA6930 > VGRF01. Next base: position 49,751 of record CAZCTH010000016.1, read on the forward strand.
CTACGGCTTCAGCGACGCCGAGCTGCGGCGCAGCGGCACCATGCGGCCCGCGCAGCGCGCGAAGCGCGAGAAGCTCGAGGCGGCGCTAGGAGTTCCGGACCCGCAGGCCACGCGCCAGGCCGTGGAGGAGCTCGTCGCCCGCGTCGTCCCGGCCGGCGCCGAGCTCGAGATCACGACGGACGCCCACACGGCCTACCCCCAGGCCTTCGCGCGGCTCGTAGACCGGCGCATCGTGCACCGCACGCGCTCGTCGAAGGAACCCCGTACGCCGAGCAACCCGCTCTTCCCGGCGAACCTCGCGGACCTGCTGCTCCGTCACACGAGCGCCGTCCACAAGCGGGAGACGATCGCGTTCTCGAAGCGCCGGCAGGGGGCGATCTACCGGGCCGCGGTGTGGGCGGTGTGGCGCAACTTCATGAAGTCGCGCTCGGAGAACCGGCGCGACGCGCCGCCCGCCGTCGTCCTCGGGCTGCGCGCCAAGCGGCTCCAACTCCGCGAGCTGCTCGCTGCCCGGCGCTTCCCGTGGCGCCAGGCGCTCGCCCCATGGGTCGAGCGCGCCTACCACGCGCGCATCCCCACGCGCGCGATCGCGCGCTGTCGCGCGCACCGGCTGCGTTACGCCGTCTGATCGCGCGCATCGGCGCGAGAGAGAGTTCGGCTGATGTGATCGAGACTTCGCTTACGGAAGAAACAATCTTCGATCCACAACTCTCGGAGCGCGGCTCCGGGGGCCGCTTCGTTTTGGCGAAGCCGCGTGGGGGGGCGCTTCAGCGCGACTGCAGCGCGAGCATGCGCTCGACGAAGGGCGAACCCGGCGTGAGCGCGGCGCCCGTCGCGCGCAGGGCGCTCAGCCGCGCCGCGGCCGCGCCATCCACCTCGCGCAGCGCGGCGAGGTCGAGCACGAGCAGGCCGCGCGCGGGGGCGATCGCCTCCTCGAGCAGCGGTAGCTCGGCCGCGGTCAGCCGGCCCTCGAGCCGGACCACGCGCGCGCCGTCCTCGTCCACGGTGAGAATGCGAATCATGGAACGCGGTCCTCTCCACGAGCGGGAGTACGCCGTGCTCGCCTGACGATGGATGCGCGCAGTGCAGCGAGGTCACGCCCACGAAGCCCGCGACGGCGGCCCGCGAGAGTTCGCGGCGCTCGCGAGATTTCGCGGGCGCTGCACCGCGGGGGCGCGTTCGCGGGCCTCCGCCGCCATTTGGGGCTCCACGCGCCGTGGCACGGGCCTTGCTCAAGCCTCCGGGTGCGCCGGCACGCGGCGCCAAAAAGGAGAGGCAAGTCCATGACGTACTCGAACGAGGCGGACCTGCTGGCGGCACTGCGACGCGGCGACGAGAACGCCTTCGCCGCGCTGGTGCGCGCCAACACGGGCAGGATGCTCGCGGTCGCGCGCCGTATTCTGAAGAACGACGAGGAGGCCCACGACGCGACGCAGGACGCCTTCCTGCAGGCCTTCCGCGCGATCGACCAATTCCAGGGCGACGCCCAGCTCTCGACCTGGCTGCACCGCATCACGGTCAACGCCTGCCTGATGCGCCTGCGCCACAAGCGCCGCCATCCCGAGGCCGCGATCGAGGATCTGCTGCCGACGTTCGACGACACGGGCCATCGCGTCGAGCACGGCGCGCCCGAGTGGGCCGACGACGTGCTCGCCCACATGGAGCAGGCGCAACTCGGCAAGGTCGTGCGCGACGCGATCGACCGGCTGCCCGAAAATTACCGTTGCGTCATCGTGCTGCGCGACATCGAAGGGCTGTCGACCGAGGAGGCGGCGCAGTCGCTCGGGATTCGGCCGGAAGCCGCAAAGATGCGACTCCACCGTGCCCGCCAAGCCCTGCGTACCCTCTTGGAGCCGCACTTTGCGGAGGAGAAGAACTGATGCCGCGCCTGACTTGCCGCGAGTTGATCGAGTTCTTGGACGAATACGTCGCGGGTGAGCTCGCGGCCGCACAGCGGGAGCATTTCGACGATCACCTCGCTCGCTGCCCATCGTGCGTGCGCTACGTGCGAGGTTATCAGGGAACACTGCGCGCCGTCGCGCAGGCGTTTGCCCCGGAATCCGCGCCGCCCGCCGAAGTCCCCGAGCAGCTCGTGAGCGCGATCCTCGCGGCGCGCAAGGAACGCCTGCGCGACTGAGGCGCTCTCGGCGCGGCGAGCACCCGCCCCGATGAGGGCGGTTCCGTCGTCGCCCGTGACGCCGCGCGCCGAGGCGAGCCGACGGCCGCGGGGGCTCACGCTCGCGCCGTTTCGTCGCGAGCAACGGCACCGCAAAGCCGGTGAGCGCCGCAGGCACGCACGCGAGCGACGCGGCCTGCGAACAACCCCTTCCAGTCGCCGCTCACGCCCGCGGCGGCCGCGGCCAGGGGAAGGCGAGCGCCACCCCCGCGGCATCCCGGCGCCGCGCGCTCATCTGCGCGGCGCGCCCGATCGCCCGGTGGCGTACTGGACCAGGTCCTTGGAGAACACCAGGTCGAGCGTCCAGTCGAGCAGCACGCGCAGCTTCTTCTCCGCACGCGGCAGCTTCGCGAGGTAGATCGCGCGCCACAGCATCCACGCGATCCAGCCCGAGAAACGCATGCCGAAGATCTGCGCGACGCCGGCGCGGCGCCCGATCGTCGCGAGCTGGCCGATCGTCGCGAACGCAAAGGGCGCGAGCGGCTCGCCCGCGAGCGCGGCGCGCACGTTGCGCGCCACCAGCGCAGCCTGCCGCAGCGCGTGCTGCGCGGTCGGCGGGTGTGGGCGACCCGACTCGTCGGGAACCCACGCGCAGTCGCCGAGCGCCCACACGCCGGGGCGCGTGGCAACCGCCAGGTCGCGGCCGACGCGAACGCGGCCGCTCTCCTGCGGGCAGGCGAGGCTCGCGAGCAGCGGATGCGGCGCCGTGCCGGCTGTCCACACCACGGTGCGCGTCGCGATCTTCGTGCCGTCGGAGAGCTCGACGCCGTCGCCGTCGTACGCGCTGACGCGCCGCCCGAGCAAGATCTCGACGCCTCGCGCCGCCAGCCGCCCGCGGGCGTAGGCGCCGAGGCGCGGGTCGAGCTCCGGGAGGATCTCGTCGCCGGAGTGCGCGAGCACGAGGCGCAGGTCGCCCTCGGAGAGGTTCGGATAGAAGCGCAATGCCTCGCGCGCGAAGTCGTTGAGCGCGCCGATGGTCTCGACGCCCGCGAAGCCCGCGCCGGCCACCACGATCGTGCACAGCGCGGCACGTCGGCCCGCGCGCAGCGCGCATTCGGTGTCGGCCTCTTCCAGGCTCGCGATCACCTGATTGCGTAGCGCGATCGCGTCGCCGAGCGACTTCATCGCGAAGGCGTGCTCGGCGAGGCCCGGCACGCCGCGGTAGCTGGTGACCGCGCCGAGGGCGAGCACGAGGTGGTCGTAGTCGAGATCGTGGTGGTGCGCGTCGCCGCGGGATCCGTGCTCGACGCGGACCACGCGCCGCTCGACGTCCACGCGCGTCACGTCGCCCACGAAGAAGCGCGCGCGCTTCAGGAGCTTGCGCACCGGGTTGACGACGTGCGTCAGGTCGACGTCGCTCGCTGCGACTTCGTGCAGCATCGGCGTGAAGGAGAAGAAGTTCTCGCTCGACACGAGCACGATCTCGACGTCGGGCCGGGCAGCGAGCTCGCGCTCGAGCTGCATCGCGGTGTGCACGCCGCCGAAGCCGCCTCCCAATACGAGGACGCGCGGTGCATGCGTGCTCACGAGCGCGCCCTCCCACGCCGCGCGAGGTCTTCCAGCAGCCGCACGACCAGCGCGGTCCAGCCCGTCTGGTGGCTCGCGCCGAGGCCGCGGCCCGTCTCCGCGCAGAAGTACTCGTGGAACAGCGTGAGCTCGCGGAAGTGGGGGTCGTCGCGATAGAGGTCGTTGTGGTGGTGCCACGGCCGACCGCCGTCCGCGCCGCTGCGGAAGATCGCGGCGAGTCGGCGCGCGACCTCGGCGGACGCCTCCTCCAACGTCACCCAGTTCCCCGAGCCAGTGGGGCACTCCACGCGCAGCGCGTCGCCGTAGAAGTGCCCGAAGCGCTCGAGCGCCTCGACGAGCAGGTAGTTCACCGGGAACCAGAGCGGCCCGCGCCAGTTCGAGTTGCCGCCGAACAGGCCCGAGTCCGATTCGGCCGGCAGATAGTCGACGCGGTGCTCCGTGCCGCCGGCCCAGAACGTGTAGGGCCGCTCGCGATGGAAGCGGGACAGCGAGCGCAGGCCGTTCGGCGCGAGGAATTCGCTCTCGTCGAGCAGGTAGCGGAGCACTCGGCGCAGTCGCTCCTCCGACGGAATCGCGAGCAGCGTCGCCTCGCGGCCCCCCGCACGGCGGCGCGTGACGTGGCGCGCGAGCTCGGGGCGATTGCGCAGGAACCACTCCATGCGCTTGCGGAACGCGGGCACCTTCGCGAGCGCGGCGTCGTCGAGCACTTCGACCGCGAGCAGCGGGAGCAGCCCCACCATCGAGCGCACGCGCAGCGGCAGCTCGCGCCCGTCGACGTGCAGCTCGTCGTAGTAGAACCCGTCCTGCTCGTCCCACAGGCCGTCGCCGTGGAAGCTGTTCATCGCGTCGACGATGGCGACGAAGTGCTCGAAGAACTTCGAGGCCATGTCCTCGTAGATCGGGTCTTCCTGCGCGAGCTCGAGCGCGATCGCGAGCATCGTGGCCGAGTAGAAGGCCATCCAGGCGGTGCCGTCCGCCTGCTCGAGGTGCCCGCCCGTCGGCAGCGGCTGCGAGCGGTCGAACACGCCGATGTTGTCGAGCCCGAGAAAGCCGCCGCTGAACAGGTTGTCGCCGTGGGGATCCTTGCGATTCACCCACCAGGTGAAATTCAGCAGCAGCTTCTGGAACACGCTCGCGAGGAAGGCGCGGTCGCGCTTGCCCGCGGGCGCCTCGATCTTGTAGACGCGCCACGCGGCCCACGCGTGCAGCGGCGCGTTCACGTCGGAGAACTGGAACTCGTAGGCAGGCAGCTGCCCGTTCGGGTGGAGCGTCCACTCGCGCAGCAGCAGGAGCAGCTGCTGCTTGGCGAAGTACGGATCGACCTTCGCGAACGGAATCATGTGGCAGGCGAGATCCCACGCGGCGAACCACGGGTACTCCCACTTGTCGGGCATGGAGAGCACGTCGCGCAGGTGGAGGTGCTTCCACTCCGCGTTGCGCCCCCGCTGGCGCTGCGGCGGCGGCGCAGGCTGGGAGGGATCGCCCTCCAGCCAGTGCGACGCGATCAGGTGGTAGAACTGCTTCGAGCACAGCAGCCCGGCGTAGGCCTGGCGTGCGACGCTGCGATCCTCCGCGTTCATCTCCGCGGGAAGCAGCGCGCCGTAGAAGGCGTCCGCCTCGCGGCGGCGCGCGGCGAACGTCGCGTCGAAGCTCGCGCCGAACGGCTCCTCCGCGCGTTCGTCCTCGGCGGCGAGCCGCAGCCGAAGCCGGGCGCTCGCGCCGGGCGCGAGCTCGAGCCGATACCAGGCCGCCGCCTTCGAGCCGAGGCGCGCCGGATTCACTGCGTCCTCGCGCCCGTGGACGACACGCTCGTGGAACGCGTCCTTCACGAAGCCGCTGGGATTCGGCGTGCCGAACAGGCGCTTGGCGTTGGTCTCGTTCTCGGTGAACAGCAGCTCGGGCGCGGCACCGTCGGGCCCGGGCGCGACGTCGAGCACGAAGCGGCCGAGCTGCGCGTGGGAGACGGCGAGCCGGCCGCCGTCGTCGCGAATCTCGCCGCGCGGCGGGTAGCTCTCTCCCGTGCGACCCCAGGCCCAGGTGTTGCGCAGCCACAGCGTCGGCAGCACGTGGAGGCGAGCCGGCTCGGGGCCGCGGTTCGCCACCGTGATCTCGATCGAGAGATCGTTCGGCGACGCCTTCGCGTACTCCGCGAACACGTCGAAGTAGCGGCCCTCGGCGAATGCCCCCGTGTGCTCGAGCTCGAGCTCGCCGTCCCTGCGCGAGCGCCGGCGATTCTCCTCGACCAGGCGCTCGTAGGGATACTCCGCCTGCGGATACTTGTAGAGCATGCGCACGTGCGAGTGCGTCGGGGTCGAGTCGAGGTAGTAGTAGTTCTCCTTCACGTCCTCCCCGTGGTTGCCCTGCGAGCCCGTGAGGCCGAACAAGCGCTCCTTCAAGATCGGGTCGCGTTCGTTCCAGAGCGCGAGCGCGAAGCAGAGCCGCGCCTGGTGGTCGCTGAAGCCGAGCAGGCCGTCTTCGCCCCAGCGATAGGCGCGGCTGCGGGCGTGATCGTGCGGGAAGTAATCCCAGCAGTTCCCGTCGGCGGAGTAGTCCTCGCGCACCGTGGCCCACTGCCGCTCGGCGAGGTACGGGCCGAAGCGCTTCCAATGTCTCTCGCGCGCATGGTCTTCGGCGAGTCGCTGCTTCTCCGCGGTCGCGTCGGCGGTCATCGCGCATCCTCCTTCTCGATCAAGCGCACGCGGTGGCCGTCGGGATCCACCGCAGTGAGCGCAAGCCCCAGCTCCGGCACCGCGACGGCTCCCGGCGAGTCGAGCGGGGCGTGTGCCGCGATCAGCGCGCGCTCCGCAGCGCGCGCGCTCGGCACTGCGACGTCCGTGTGCCACGCGAGCAGATCGTTTGCACGCGCGTCCACGGGGCGCGGACGGCCGCCACCGGGGGCGAGATACTCGAGCAGCTCGACGCCGGGCCCGGCCGCGGCGCGCAGGCCCGTGATCCGCAGGCGCGCGCCGAACACCGCGTTCAGGTGCTCCTGCTCCGTTCCATGGTTCTCGCTGCTGCCGGCGACGCGCAGGCCGAGCACGTCGCGATAGAAGGCGAGGCTCGCCTCGCTGTCGCGCACGGCGATCGCCGTGTGGTCGATGCCGAGGAACAGGCGGCCGCGAGCGTCCTGCCAGCGCGGGTCGCCCTTGCCACGCGGAAAGTGGATCAGCTCGAGGAAGTGGCCGTCGGGATCGCGGAAGTAGAAGGCTTCGATGCCGCCCGCGTTCGGGTTCCAGTCGGGCAGGCGCTGTGGTCCCGACGACGCGTGGCGCACCGCGTGCTCGCGCAGCCGCGCATAGGCCGCCGTCATGTCGGACACCACGATCGCGACGTGCTGGAACCACAGGTCGTTGCCGCGCGAATCCTCGGGGAACGCGCGTCCGGTGGAAGGCGCGACGAACTCGTCGAGCTCGAGCTCCTCCGCACCCAGCCGCAGGCGCGCCGTCCGCACGCGCGCGGGGAACACGCCGGTGAGCCGCTCGACGCCTTCGCCGGCCAGCTCGCGCTCCCCCTGTTGCGTGAAGCCGAGCACCTCGGTGTAGAAGCGCAGCGAAGCGTCGAGGTCGCGCACGGTCAGCCCCACGCGCAAGACGGCGCTCGCTCTCGCGGCCGCGTCCGCGCGCTTCGACGCAGGCGCGTCTGCGCGCGCCACGACGGCCACCGCGAGCAGCGCGACGAACGCCGCGGTGAAGACCGCCGTGAGTCGGGCGCGGGCGTGGGCGTCCACGCGCCGCACGAGCGGGGCCCTCATCGCAGGCGCTCCGCGATGCGGTCGCCGACGCGCAGCGCGTTGGCGGCAATGGTGAGCGCCGGGTTGACCGCGGCGCTCGACGGGAAGAAGCCGCCGTCCACCACGTAGAGGTTGTCTACCTCGTGGCTGCGGCAGTCGACGTCGAGCACCGACGTCCTCGCGTCGCGCCCGAACTTGGTGGTGCCGCACTGGTGCGCGACGCCCGCGATCGGGATGCGCCCGCCGATGTAGACGTTCGTCGGCAGCCAGTGCTTCGTGTCCATGTTCGCCGCTGCGAGCAGCGCGCGGACCTTGGTCTTGAGCCGCTCGTGACCCTCGAGGTTGTTCGCCGTGCGGAGCAGGCGAACGTTGCCGTTCGCGTCGAGCGCGACGCGGTTCTCCGGGTCCGGCAGATCCTCGCTGGTGAGCCAGAACGGAATGCCGTGGCTCGTCATGGCGCGCAGGATGCGCTTCGGCGTCCCGGGAGGCGCGCCGACCGCGAGGATCTCCGCGTGCGCCTGGCCCATCATCTGGATCGAGCCGAGCGGGAACGGGAAGTCGTCGGCGCCGAAGTAGTAGTCCGTCAGCGCGAACGTCTTGTGGAAGCGCGTGGGATTCTCTTCGCGCGAGAGCGCGACGAACATCGTGTTGTGGTGGACCATGTAGTTGCGGCCCACGAGGCCCGAGCCGTTCGCGAGGCCGTGCGGGTGTGCGTCGCTCGCACTGCGCAGCAGCAGCGCAGCCGAGTTGATCGCGCCGCACGCCACCACCACCAGGTCGGCGGCGTACTCGACTCGCTCGCCGTCGCGCTCCGCGACCACGCGCGTCACGCGCCGCCCGCTCGCGTCGGTCTCGAGCTTCGTCACGCGCGTGCGCACGTGGAGCGACACGTTCGGGTGACGCAGGGCGGGGCGAACGCACAGCACGTCGGCGTCGCTCTTGGCGTTCACGAGGCACGGGAACGCGTCGCACGTGGCGCAGCGGATGCAGGCGCTCTCACGCGGGTTCGACTCGTCGAGCTGCACGCCCACCGGCACGTGGAACGGCTTCGCACCGACGCGCGCGAGGTCGTCGTGCAGGCGCTGGATGCGCGGCTCGTGCGAGACGGCGGGGTGCGGGTACGGCGCGCTCGCCCACGGCTCGGTGGGGTCCTCGCCGCGCGTGCCGTGCACGTGGTAGAGCCGCTCGGCCTGCGTGTAGTACGGCTCGAAGTCGGCGTACGAGAGCGGCCACGCCGGCGAGATGCCGCCGTGATGCTTCAGCTCCTCGAAGTCGCGCTCGCGCAGCCGGAACAGTGCGGCGCCGTAGAACTTCGTGTTGCCGCCGACGAAGTAGTGGGTGCCGGGCCGGAACTCGTTGCCGTCGGCGTCGGTCCACGTCTCGGGGCAATCGTAGCGCCCCGCCGAGATCACGTCGGACGGGCTCCAGTTCTCTCGCTCGCGCGGCACGAAGTCGCCGCGCTCGAGCATCAGGATCTTCTTGCCCGTCGCCGCGAGGCGATGCGCGAGCGTGCCGCCGCCTGCGCCGGTGCCGATGATCAGGACGTCGAAGTGTTCCACGGGGTCTCCTTTGCGCCGCGCGCGGCGGGCGAGTCGGCGGCTGGGATTCCGCACGGACCGGGGCGTAACGCCGCCGGCCGCGCGATCAGGCGGCGTCGCCCCATCCGCAGCGGAAGGGGCAGGGCTGGGCGTTCGCGTGGTGCAGCTTCGCGCAGTGCACGCGCCGGACGCCGGCTGCGAGCAAGTAGAGCTCGGCCGCGCCCAGCATGCCGAGCAGCGGCGCGCTGAAGTAGAGCCAGAGCGCGCGGAAGTCGCCCGCGCCGAGCGCGCTGGCGAGCGTTCGCGCGGGGTTCATGCTCATGCCGGAGAGCGGCGCTTCGAGCGTGATGTACGCGGCGACGCCGCAGGCCGCGAGCACGCCTGTCCACGCGTTCCAGCGCCGCGTGTTCGAGACGCACAGCACGAGCAGCATCTGCACGAACGCGATGGTCACTTCGCCCGCGAAGGCGAGGGCGACGCCGTGAGCGCCCGGCGTCGTCGCGGCCCAGTGCACGTGCGGATCGTCCAGCGCGCCGCGCGCGAGGGCGCCGAGCGCGGCGACGCCGACGGCGGCGCCTGCGAACTGCGCAGCCGCGTAGCCGATGGCATCCCGCGTCGCGACCTTGCCCAGGCGCCAGAACGTGAGCGTGAAGACCGGATTGAAGTGCGCGCCGGAACGCTGGCCGAGCGGGTTGTAGACGAGCGCGATCAGCGTCGCGCCCATGGCGCAGCCCATCAGGCCCCGGCGCAGCAGCGGGTCCGGCAGCGCGGCGTGCACCGGCGAGCTCGGATGCTCGAGCAGCAGCGTGAAGGCGAGCGCTGAAATCATGAAGGCGCCGAGGCCCGCAGCCTCGATCGCGTAGAGCGACCAACGGGAATGCGCAGCGGAATCGCTCACGGAACACCTCGCGGCGAGCAGTGCGGCTTGGATGGACGCAGCGCGGCGCGCGTCACGCGCGGCGCGCGGCCTCCGCTTCGCCCGCGAAGCGGTAGTAGAACGGGCCGTCGCGGAAGCCGTGCTCGTCGAGGACGTGACGAATCCAGCCGAGCTCGCACAGCCGCTCGCCGAGCTCGCGCGCCTCGTTGCGCGTCAGCCCTTCGTGCGCGATGAGCCAGGCGACGGCGTCGCTGCCCACGAAGCAATCGCGGTAGACGCGCAGCCAGTGGCGCCGATCCGCGCGCACGACGCCGGCGTCGCTGCGCAGGCGCGCGAGCACGGCCTCGAGATCGGCCACCGCCCAGTCGAGTGGCCCGCGCTCTTCGCGCGAAGTCTCGATGGGCGGATGCGGCGCGTGATGCGTGTGCGGGTCGCGTTCCGGCTCCGGCTGCGCCTGGGGCTGCTGCGGCGGCGGCGCGCCTGCCGCGCCGCGCGCGTTCGTCCACGCCCCGAGCGCGGCGCCGAGCTCGGGCGTGCGGATGTGGACGTCGAGCTGCGGGAACGGCACGCGCACGCCGTGCCGCTCCAGCTCCGCCTCGATGCGGTAGTTGAGGTCGGAGACGAGCGTGAATTGGTTGCGCGGATCGCGCGTCCACACGAGCAGCTCGAACTCGAGGGAGCTGCCGCCGAACGCCTTCAGTTGCACCTGTGGCCGCGGCTCGCGCAGCACCGCGGCGTGGGAGCGCGCGGCCGCGAGCAGCGCGGCGCGCACGGCCGCCACGTCCGAGCCGTAGTCCACACCGACTGGCACGTGCACGCGCGAGACGGGATCGCCGTGGCTCCAGTTCACGACCTCGCTCTCCAAGAAGCGCGAGTTCGGGATCAGCACCGTGACGCGGTCGAGGGTGCGCAGCGCCGTGGAGCGCGCGCCGATGCGGAGCACCGTGCCGAAGTGGTCGCCCACCTTCACGACGTCGCCCACGCGGATCGGCCGCTCGAGGCCGATCACCACGCCGGACACGAAGTTGTTGGCGAGGTTCTGGAGGCCGAAGCCGATGCCGACTCCCAGCACGCCGCCGGCGATCGCCAAGCCGCGCACGTCCACGCCCGCGGCCTGCAGCGCGATCAGCGTGCCGAGGAAGAGCAGGCCGTAGCGCAGCAGGCTCGCCACCGTCTCCTCGCTGCCGTTCTCGAGGCCGAGCGCGCGCAGCAGCGAGGCGCGCAAAGCGTGCGTCACGCCGTTCGCCGCGAGCCACACCGCGAGCGCGAGGAGCGGGAACAGCGCGAGGTCGAGCGCGCTGACGCCACGGCCCGCGAGCGAGAACAGCGGCGAGCCGAGCGCTTCCATCAGCAGCCATTGGGCGCGGGCGCGCAGCGCGGCGAGCACGGGATGCGCTTCGCTCGCGACGCGCAGCGCGCCGAGCCACACGCCCGCCTGGGCCGCGACGAGCGCGAGGCTCGCCGCGCGCAGCG
>CAZCTH010000017.1:0-60768 GCA_964501435.1 uncultured Spirochaetales bacterium
GCTTGGATGCGGGGCCGAGCTGCGCTTTACGCCGCCTCCGCGCGCCCCCGGCCCCGCCGCCGCGGCTCGTGCGGGTGCTCGGAGCGGCCTCGCGCGCGCGGGTGTGGGGGGTGAGCGCGGATCGGCGGGCCCTGCGGGCCCGCCTCCCGCGCGCTTGGAGTGGTGACCGTGGCGCGGCTGGGGTGCGCGGCGCTTCGCGCGCGCTCGCGGGGATGCGGGAGGCTCGGGGGCGGGAGCGCTGGTAGCGTGCGGGGCTTCGAGGAGAGAGCGTGAGCTTCATACTTGTTACGAACGACGACGGGTATTCGTCGCCGTCGCTGGTGCCGTTGATCCGGGCGCTGGCGAAGCTCGGGCGGGTGCGGGCGGTGGTGCCGGACCGGGAGCGCTCGTGGATCGCGAAGGCGATCACGCGCTGGGAGGACGTGCGCGTCGAGCGGGCAGATCGGGAGGGGTGTGAGATCTGGCGCACGAGCGGGTGTCCGGCCGACTGCACGCAGCTCGGCGTGCACACGCTGTTCGGAGAGGCGCCGCGGCTCGTGGTGTCGGGGATCAATCTCGGCTTCAACCACGGCCTCGCGTTCTTCATGTCGAGCGGCACCGTGGGCGGCGCGACCGAGGGCTGGATCGCGGGCTTGCCGGCGATCGCCGTGTCGACGGGCGTGATCGAGAATCACGAGGCGTGGGCGGAGCACGCGCGCACGCCGCAGGCGGACGCCGGCTGGCAGCGCGCCGCGGCGCTGTCGGCGGAGATCGCGCGCGTGGTGCTCGAGCGCGGCATGCCGGCCGGCGCAGACCTGCTCAACGTGAACTTCGCCTTCGGCGCGGGCCCGGAGTCGCCGCGCGAGATCACCGAGCTCGGGCGGGTCGGCTACGACCGCGTGTTCTTCGAGCGCGCGCCCGGCGTCTATTTCCACGAGTTCGGCGGCATGGTGCGCCGCACCGACGGCAGCCTGAAGCGCGCAGACGTGGTGGCGGCCAAGCGCGGCGTCGTATCGGTGACTCCCGTACAGCTGCCGCACAGCGTCGCGCTGGCGGACGCGGACCGGAGCGCGCTGGAGGGACGTTGATGCCCGCGCACTCGCGCCCCGCCTCGCGGCGCAGCGCCGACCGCGACCGCCTCTGGTGGCGCGACGGCGTGATCTATCAGGTCTACCCGCGCTCGTACGGCGACGCGAACGGCGACGGCGTGGGCGACCTCGAGGGCATTCGGCAGCGGCTCGATCACCTCGCGTGGCTCGGGGTGGACGGCATCTGGATCTCGCCGTTCTTCCCCTCGCCGATGAAGGACTTCGGTTACGACGTCGCCGACTACTGCGACGTCGACCCGATCTTCGGGACGCTGCCGGACTTCGACCGGCTGCTCACGGACGCCCACGCGCGCGGCATCCGCGTGATCCTCGACCTCGTCCCCAATCACTCCTCCGACCAGCACCCGTGGTTTCGCGAGTCGCGCGCCTCGCGGGCGAGCGCGAAGCGCGACTGGTACATGTGGCGCGATGCGGCGCCGGACGGCGGGCCGCCCAACAACTGGGTGTCGATCTTCGGCGGGCCGGCGTGGGAGTGGGATGCCGCGACGGGGCAGTACTACCTGCACTCCTTCCTGAAGGAACAGCCCGACCTGAACTGGCGCCAGCCGGAGCTCGAGCGCGCGATGCACGAAGTCGTGCGCTTCTGGCTCGACCGCGGCGTGGACGGTTTCCGCATCGACGTCGTGCACCGCATCGCGAAGGACCCGCTGCTGCGCTCGAACCCGCGCGTCCCGGACAGCGCCGATCCTGGCTACGGCGGGCAGGTCCACGTGCACGACGAGGATCATCCGGACCTGCACGGAATGCTGCGCCGCCTGCGCTCGCTCGTGGACGGCTACGACGAGCGCGTGTTGATCGGCGAGGTGTTCCTGATGGATCCCGCGCGCGTCGCGATGTATTACGGCGCGGGCGACGAGCTGCACCAGGGCTTCAACTTCTCGCTGCTCTCGGGCCCCTGGTCGGGCGAGCGCTTCCGTCACGAGATCGAGCGCTTCCAAGCGCTCGTGCCGCCGCAGGGCTGGCCGAACCAGGTGCTCTCGAACCACGACGTGCACCGCCACGCGACGCGCTACGACCATCCCGAGCTCGGCGAGGCGCGCGCGCGCCTGGCCGCGTTCCTGCTGCTGTTCGTGCGCGGCACGCCGTTCCTCTACTACGGCGAAGAGATCGGCATGCGCTGCGTGTGGATCCCCGAGGATCGCCTGCGCGACCCGATCGCCTTCACCCTGCACCCGAGCCTGACGCGCGACCCCGAGCGCACGCCGATGCAGTGGGACGGCGCGCGCTTCGCCGGCTTCGGCGAGACCGAGCCGTGGCTGCCGATCCACCCCGACGCGGCGCTGCGCAACGTCGCGGCGCAGCGCGCCGACCCGGCGGCGCTGCTGCACCTGTATCGCGCGGCGATCGCACTGCGCGCCGCCCACCCGGCACTCTCGCGCGGCCAGCAGCGCACGCTGCCGGCGCCGCCGGACGTGTTCGCCTTCGAGCGCAGCCTCGGCGACGAGCGCTTCGTAGTCGCGCTCAACTTCGGCGACGGCCCTGCCCACGTGTCGCTCGGAGCCGGCGCACCGCTCTACGGCCTGCACTCGCGCGCGGGCGCCGCGTTGCCCGTGGACCTCGCGAGCGTTGCGCTCGGCCCCGCCGAGGGCGTCGCGCTGCGGGTCGCGTGAGCGAGCCGGCGCACGTCGCCCGCCTCTCGCGCAACGTCGCCCTGGTCTGCGCGATCCGGCTGCTGTTCTGGACGCACTTCGTCAGCGCGATCCTCGTGCCCTTCTTCCGCGACTGGGGCGGCGTCGGGCTCGATCGCATCCTGCTGCTGAACGCGTGGTTCATGCTCTGGGGCTTCGCGCTCGAGGTGCCGACGGGCGCGGTGGCGGACCGCTTCGGCCGGAAGGCGTCCGCGACGCTCGGCTACGCGCTCGGCGCGGCCGCCGTGCTCGTCTACGTCTCCGCGCCGCGCTTCGAGGTCTTCCTCGCCGCGGAAGTGGTCATGGCGCTCTCCTACGCGCTGATCTCCGGCGCCGAGGACGCGCTGCTCTACGACAGCCTCGCGTCGCTCGGACGCACGGGCGACGCCCAGCGCATCGCGTCGCGCGCGGAGTCGCTGAAGCTCGCCGGCATCGTGCTCGGCGCGCTTGGCGGCGCGTGGCTCTCGGGCGTGGTCGGCCTGCGCGCGACGATGGCACTGCAGGCGGTGCCGATGGGCCTCGCGGCGCTGCTCGGACTGGCGCTCTTCGAGCCGCCGCAGCACGGCGCGCGCGCGGCCGTGCGCTGGGCGCAGATCGTGCGCGACGGCATCGGTCACCTGCGCCGCACGCCCGCGCTGCGCCGCATCGCGCTCGACCTCGTCGGCGTGAACGCCCTCGCCTTCCTGATGATCTGGCTGTACCAGCCCCTGCTCGAGGCAGCAGGCATCGGGCAGCGTTGGTTCGGCGTCGTGCACGTCGGGCTCTGTCTCGGGCAGATCGCGGTGCTGCAGGGCGCGGCGCGGCTCGCAGGAGCGCTCGGCGCGCAGCGCGAGTTGCTCGCCGTGCTCGCGCTCGGCGCGGGCGCGGCGTTCCTCGCGCTCGGCCTCGCGCGCTCGCCATGGGCGGTGGTGCCGCTCGCGGTCGTCGCGATGGGCTTCGGGCTCGGGCGCGCGCCGCTCATGTTCGCGGAGTTGAACGCGCACATCCCGAGCGAGCGGCGGGCGACGGTGCTCTCCGGCGTCTCGATGCTGCGCACGCTCGCGATCGTGCTCGCCAACGGGGCCGCCGCGCTCGGCACGCGCGCCTCGCTGCACGGCACGGTCCTGGCCGCGGGCGCCGGGCTGGTCGCGCTCGGCCTCATCGGCCGCTACGCCCGCCGCGACCAGGCGCGAGCCTGAGCGCTGCGCGACGTGCCAACGTGCCCGCGAGGGAGGATCCCATGGCGGGCCGATTGAGCGGCAAGGTCGTGCTCGTGACGGGCGCGGCACAGGGCACGGGGGAAGGCGCGGTGCGGCGCGTCGTCGCGGAAGGCGGGCGCGCGATCGTCGCCGACGTGCAGGCGGAGAAGGGTCGCGCCGTCGCGGCGAGCCTCGGCGACGCGGCGCGCTTCGCCGCGCTCGACGTGGGCTCGGAGCCGTCGTGGCAGCGCGCCGTCGCAGACGCGCTCGCGGCCTTCGGGCGGCTCGACGGGCTCGTGAACAACGCGGGCGTGCTCTGGATGGGCGCGCTCGAGCACACGCCCGTCGAACAGATGGAACGCGTGCTGCGCGTGAACCTGCTCGGGACGATGCTCGGCACCAAGGCCGTCGTGCCCGCGCTGCGCGCGGCCGGCGGCGGCGCGATCGTGAACGTCACCTCGATCGAGGCGCTCGCCGGCATGAACAGCGTCGCCGCCTACACCGCGAGCAAGTGGGGCTCGCGCGGCTTCACGAAGAGCGCGGCGATCGAGCTCGGCCGCGACAACATCCGCGTGAACTGCCTGTGCCCGTCCTCGGGCAATCCCGGCATGAGCGCGCCGTTCGCCGACCAGATCGACGGCAAGCGCTACCTGCGACACCTGCCGCCGCCGGTGCTCCGCGAGGGCGGGAACCCGGGCGAGGTCGCGATCGACGACATCACGCCGGCGATCTGCTTCTTGCTCTCGGACGAAGCGAAGCGCATCACGGGTGCAGAGCTCGCGGTGGACGGCGGCTGGACCGCCGGGAAACACTGCCCGGGCCTGCCGGGGTTCTGAGCGCCGCGGGCGCGAGGAGTACGGCGTGATCCGCCAATGCACCGCGTTCGACGAGCTGCCGCGACCTGCGCTGTTGCGCGCGGCGCTCGAGACCATGCACGTCGGCCACCTCGTCGACCGCGCGCTGATGCCGCAGGTGTTCCTCGCGACGCGGGACGTGAACGCGGTCGACGGAGTGGCGATCGACGAATGGATGGGCGCGAGCCCGGTCTACACCGGGCGCATGCGGCGACTCATGCGGATCGAGGGCGACGACGTGCCCGCGATCGTGAAGGCGCTGCAGCTCGACTGCGGGTTCCCGCACCAGTACATGGACGTCGGCTGGAAGCTGATCGACGCCACCCACGGCGAGTTCTTCCTGCTCCACTGCGGCGCGCTGATGGACGTCGAGCCGCACGGCGAGGCGCGCGTCGTCGGCATGTGCCACACGATCGAGGATCCGACCTTCGACGCGACGGCGTACGCCACCAACCCGCGCGCGCGCATTCGCCCGATCCACCGTCCGCCGCGCCGACCCGCGGACCGGCATCCGCACTGCCACTGGACGATCGCGATCGACGCGGCGAACGAGCCGGTCGGCCCGGCGAAGAACACGCGCGCCGTCGCCGCGCTGCCGCTCGCACAGGTCGAGAACGCGCGCGCGCCCGAGCGCGACGCGGGCTGGCGCGACTACGCGCGGCCCGCGGAGCCGGGCTTCAAGCTCGGCCACCTCTCGAGCGCCACCCTCGCAGCCGTCGCGCGCGAGTTCCAGATCCAGGTGAACCTGCTCGCCGCCTCGGCCGAGATCGCGCTCGCAGAGCGCGTCGGCGCCGAGCGCGCGCGCGAGGCCAGCGCGGCCCAGTGGAGCGCGGTGGGTTGGCACGGCGCAGCGCGCCTCGCCCGGGCGCTCGGTGTCGAGAGCGGCGGTGCCGGCGCGGTCGCGCAGGTGCTCCGCCTCCACGCCGCGCTCCCGCCGGGCTTCGCGCGCGAGATCGCGGTGGAGGGCGAGCGCGTACTCGTCGCGCTCGCGCCGCAGCGCGACGGGCTGCTCGACGCGGCGCATCCGGGCTGGCTCGGCGCGCTCGCGCGCGGCGAGACGCGCGGGCTCGAGGCCGCGGCGCAGGGCGCCGACCCGCGGGCGCGACTCGTCGCGTGCCGCGTGGGCGGGGCGCGCGTCGAGGCGGAGCTGACGGTGAGCGCCGGCACCGAGCCAGCCAAGCCGCCGCAGTCGGCGCAGCTGATGAGCTTCAGCACCGCGACGAAGTTCGCGTTCGACACGAGCGAGGCGCCCGGGGACGTTGGTTCACGAGTCCCGCTCGTGAACCAACGTCCCCGTCAGTCCGCCCGGTAGCGCTTGGCCTGTTCGTCGTAGGCGTCGAAGCCCACCAGCGCGCGCAGCTCGCCGAACGAGAGGCGGTCGGCGTCGGCGGGATGCGCGCCGCGCGCCATCGTCGCCAGCGCGCGCTCGATCGCGCGCGCGCCGACCTCGAGCAGCGTCAGCGGATACGCGGCGATGCGGAAGCCGAGCGCGCCGAGCTGCGCGTGCGAGAGCAGCGGCGTGTCGCCGTCCTCGACGAGGTTCGCCATCAACACGGCGCCATCGAGTGCGCGCGCGACGCGCTCCAGCTCCGCCTCGCTGGTCGGCGCCTCGACGAACAGGATGTCGGCGCCGGCATCGCGGAACGCCTGCGCGCGCGCGATCGCTTCGTCGAGGCCGTGGGTGGCGCGCGCGTCGGTGCGCGCGAGCACGAGCACGCCCGCGCCCTCGTCGCGCGCGTCGCAGGCGGCGCGCACGCGAGCCACGGCCTCGCCGCGCGGCACGACCTCCTTGCCGCGGGTGTGGCCGCAGCGCTTCGGCGCGAGCTGGTCCTCGATCATCACGCTGGCGCAGCCCGCCTGCGCGTAGCCGTGCACGGTGCGCTTCGCGTTCAGCGCGTTCCCGTAGCCGGTGTCGGCGTCGCCGATCACCGGGATCGCGATCGCGCCGCAGACGTTCCGCGCCTGGTCGAGCATCTCCGCGTAGGAGATGAGCTGCGTGTCGGGCGCCCCGATGCGCGCGGCAGAGACGGCGAAGCCGCTCATGAACGTGAGCGGAAAGCCGGCGCGCTCGATTAGCCGCGCGGAGAGCGCGTCCCAACAACAGGGCATCACGCGCAGCCGCGGCTCGGCCAGGAGCGCCTGTAGCCGCGCCGCGGGGTCTCGCAGGGCGCTCATCCGTCGATTCTCTCCGGGCCGCGCACGGGCGCTCAGCCGAACGTCGCGAAGAGCTCCTCGAACGCGACCATCTGGTTGCCCTTCGCCGACGACGGCACGAGGATCGGCGTGCGCAGGCCGGCGTCGAGCCACGCCTCGTAGCCCTCACGCACCTCCTTTGCGCTGCCGTAGAGCGAGACGTCCTTCAGCCAGCGCTCGCCCATCAGCTCGGCCAGCTTCTCGCCGCGCTCGCCGCCCTTCAGCGCCTGCTCGACGGCCGCGATCTCGCTCGCGTAGCCGGCGTCGCGCCACGCGTTCCGGTAGTTGGGCAGCTGGAGGTACATGATGAACGTCTTGCGGTTGATCGAAGCCGCGGCCGCGCGGTCGTCGCTGATGCAGGTCGGGATCATGTTCCCGACGTAGAAGCGCGGGTCGGCCCGCTTGGCGGCGGGCAGCGCGGAGAGCGCGTCGGGCAGCGTCGAGCGCGTGGTGTTCGCGAACACGACGCCTTCGCCGAGCTCGCCCGCGAGCGCGACCATCTTCTTGCGCAGCGCGGCGAGCACGAGCGGCGCCAGCTCGCCGACGCGCGGCGCGGCCTTGTACTGCTCCGCGAAGCGGCGCGCGTCCGCGAGCGGTTTTCCGGTCTGGAGGCCGAGACGGTCGTTCATGGGCCCGTGCGAGACGCCCACGCCGAAGGTGAAGCGGCCGCCCGACAGCTCGTGGATGAGCGACGCGCTCTGCGCGTAGTCGAGCACGTGGCGCGTGTACATGTTCGCGATGGCGGTGCCGAAGGGGATGCGCGTCGTGGTGAGCGCGATCGCCTCGCACAGGCCCATCGCGTCGCCGAAGCTCGCGCAGTAGATGCCGGCGTAGCCACGGCGCTCGATCTCCTGGGCCAGCTCGAGCGTGCGCTTGCGGCGCCCGGGGACCGCCGCGAGCGCGACGGCAGGAAGCGGTGTGTTCGTCATGCGCGCACCGTAGCGCGGCGCGCCCCCCGGCCACCGAACCCGCCCGGGGTCTGACCCCTTTCGGGTTCGACGCGCCGAACGTGTGTCGGTTGCGTCCGGCCGCGGGGCGCGCTGGGGCGCGAGCGCTCACGTCTCTGCGGCGTAGGGCGGTGCGGGGTCGTACTGGATGTAGCGCTGCACGCGCCGCGCGACTTCGGGCGTCCAGAGCTGGCCAACGAGCCAGAGCGCCATGTCGATGCCCGCCGAGACGCCCGCGGCGGTGACGAGGTTGCCGTCGCGCACGTAGCGCGGGCCGTCGAGCACGGTCACGTCGCCGCGTTCCTGGAGTTCCTTCACGAATCCCCAGTGCGTCGTCACGCGCTTGCCGCGCGCGAAGCCGGCCTCGTGCAGCAGCAGCGTGCCCGTGCACACGCTCGTCACCCACGCGCACTCTGCGCCCACCTTGCGCAACCACGCGATCAGGCGCCCATTGCCCACTTCACGGCGCGTGCCCTGCCCGCCCGGCACGAGGATCACGTCGAGCGGCGGCGCGTCGTCGAAGCCGTAGTCGGCGACCACGCGCAGGCCCTTGTTGCAGAGCACCGTGCCCGCCTTCTCGGCGATCAGCACCGCGCGCCCGAGCTCCGGCGAGAACTTGAACAGCCCGCCGAACACCTCCCACGGTCCGACGAAGTCGAGCTCCTCGACGTCGTCGAAGATCAGGATGCCGACGGTCACGGGCTTTGCGGGGCTCATCGCGGGATCTCCTGGCGCGCCGCGCAGAGGTATCGCACTGCTAGCGTGGCGCGCCCGCCGCGGGAGCTCGCATGCACGATTCCGTCCGCATCACCGACTACGCGCACCCGCGCTTCCCTCTGCCGCTCCGCCTCGCCAACGCCAGCCGCCCGTTGCTGCGCGCGCTCGTCTCGCTCGAGCCCGACGCGCTGATCGAGGCGGCGCAGCGGAAGACGGGCCTCACGGATTTCGGCCCGGACTCGTGGCGCGAGCCATTCCGCATCCTGGTGGACGCCATCCGCCGCGAGGCCGACCTCTCCGGCTTTGGCTTCTTCGCGACGCGCGGCCTGCTCGTCGGCCTGCTCGCGAACCGGCTGCGGATCGAGGACCTGATCAAGCGCCACCCGGAAATCCTGGGCGAGCGCATCGAGCGGCCGCTGATCATCGCCGGCCTGCCGCGCACGGGCACGACGCACCTCCACAACCTGATCAGCGCAGACCCTGCGTGGCGCTCGCTCCCGTATTGGGAATCGCTCGAGCCCGTGCCGGATCCGCGCGAGACGCCGCGCGCGGACGGACGCGATCCGCGCGTCCTGCGCTGCGCCCAGGCGCTGCGCTTCCAGGACTACGCGATGCCGCTCTTCAAGCGCATGCACGAGATGACGCCCGACGCGACGCACGAAGAGATCCAGCTGCTCGCCATCGACTTTTCGACCATGCTGTTCGAGTCCGCGTATCGCATTCCGACCTATCGCGCGTGGTACAAGGCCACCGACCAGACACCGGCCTACCGCTATCTCGCACGCGTCCTGAAGGCGCTCCAGTGGCTGCGCGGCCCGAAGCGCTGGGCCCTCAAGTCGCCCCAACATCTCGAGCAGATCGGCCCGCTCGTGGCGGTCTTTCCCGACGCGTACTTCGTGCAGACGCATCGGGACCCATTGCGCATCACGGTCTCGCTGCTCACGATGCTGGCCTACGGGCACCGCATGAACGGGCGCAACCTCGACCCCGTCGCGATCGGCCGCGACTGGAGCGCGCGGGCCGAGGACTTGTTGCGGGCGTCGGTCGAGCAGCGCGCGCTCCTGCCCGCCGCGCAGACGCTCGACGTCGTCTTCACCGAGTTCATGCAGGACGATCTCGCGATGGTCGAGCGCGTCTACGACTTCGCACGCCAACCCCTCACTGCCGCGGGACGCGAGGCGATCGCACGCTACGTCGCGTCGAACCCTCGCGGAAAGCACGGCACGGTGGAGTACCGGCTCGAGGACTTCGGCGTCGACCCGAACGAGCGCCGCCGCGCCCTGCGCTTCTACCAGGAGCGGTTCGGCATCGCCGACGAGTGACGCACCGGTTCGCGCCCGCGTCGAACCGCGCGCCGCCGATTGTCGTAGACGGGAGTACGCTGCAGCAATTATGATCCCGGCAACGCAGCGTGCCCGGGAGAGAAGACGGTGCTCGATTCACTGTTCGTTTTCTCGGCCGTGATCGGCGGCGGCGCATTCGTCCTGCGGACGGTGCTCATGCTGCTCGGCGTGGGCGACGATCACAGCTTCGGCGGCGACCACGACGTCGGAGCCGATGCCAGCGCGGGGACTCACAGCGACACCGACGTCGGCACACGCCTCGTCTCGATCCAGGGCATCGCGGCGTTCCTGATGATGTTCGGCCTCGTCGGCCTCGCGCTGACCCGCGAGGCGGCGGTGAATCCGCAGCTCGCCGTGGTAGCCGCGCTCGCCGCCGGCCTCGCGGCGATGTGGGCCGTCGCCAAGGTCTTCACGCTGATGATGGGCCTACAGTCGAGCGGAACGCTCGACCTCGGGCGCGCCGTCGGCGCGGAGGGCGTCGTCTACCTCACGATCAAGCCGGGCGCGGGCGGCCAAGTGCAGGTCGCTCTGCAGGGTCGCCTCGGCGTCTACGACGCACAGACGAACGGCTCCGCGGAGATCGCGACGGGCCGCGCCGTGCGCGTGGTCGCGGTGCGCGCGAACGCCCTCGTCGTCGAAGCGCTGCCCGCGGCCTGAGCGCCGCGCGCCGCCTCTCACTCCACCCGACTCCGGAGGAACGTCATGGACTTCCTGTTCGCCAACGGGTTCTCGGCCCTCGCTGCCCTCGGCGTCGTGTTCATCTTGTTCACCTCCGCGCTCTTCTTCGCGTCGCGCTACAAGCGCTGCCCGTCGGACATGATCCTCGTGATCTACGGCCGCGTCGGCACCGGACAGTCCGCGCGCTGCATCCACGGCGGCGGCGCGCTGGTGCTGCCGCTCGTGCAGGACTACGCGTTCCTGCGCCTCACGCCGATGACGATCGCGATCCCGCTGCAGGGTGCGCTCTCGCTCCAGAACATCCGCGTGAACGTGCCGAGCACGTTCACGATCGGCATCAGCACGAACCCGTCGATCATGACGAACGCGGCGGAACGCCTGCTCCGGCTCGAGCAGACCGACATCGAGTCGATGGCCAAGGAGATCATCTTCGGCCAGCTGCGGCTGACGATCGCGTCGCTCACGATCGAGCAGATCAATCAGGATCGCGAGAGTTTCCTGATCGCCATCCGCTCGAACGTCGAGCCCGAGCTCAACAAGATCGGCCTCTACCTGATCAACGTGAACATCACGGACATCACCGACGAATCCGAGTACATCGACAGCATCGGCCGCAAGGCGGCGAGCGAGGCGATCAACCGCGCGAAGGTCGACGTCTCGGAGCAGGACAAGATCGGCGAGATCGGCAACTCGGTGAATCGCCGCGATCAGACGATCAAGGTGGCCGAGAACGTCGCGCAGTCCGAGAAGGGCAAGAAGGCGGCGGAGGCCGACCAGCGCGTGTTCGTTCAGCAGCAGGAGTCGACCGCCGCGATCGGCGAGGCCGAGGCGGTGCGCGAGAAGACGGTGCGCGTGGCCGAGAACGTCGCGCAGGCGGAGAAGGGCAAGAAGGCCGCGGAAGCGGACCAGCGCGTGTTCGTGCAAGGGCGCGAAGCCGAAGCGATCAAGGGCGAGAACACCGCGAAAGCCGACATCGCGCAGGCCAATGCGACCCTCGCGCAGCGCGAGGCCGAGGCGCTGCAGCGCGGCGAGGTGGCCCGCCTGACCGCGCAGGTGGAGATCCAGAAGGCGCAGGCCGCCGCGGAGGCGGAGCGCCTGAACGCCGTCGAGGTCGTGCGGCAGGAGATCGAGCGACGCAAGGTCGAGATCGCCGCAGAGGCCGAGGCGGAGCGCATCCGGCGCAACGCGCGAGGCGAAGCCGACGCGATCCTGATGAAGTACGAAGCCGAGGCGCGCGGCATCCGGCAGGTGCTCGAGAGCAAGGCCGCGGGCTACGAGTCACTCGTGCGCAGCGCCGGCGACGCGCGCTCGGCGGCGACGCTGCTCATGATCGAGAAGCTCGACGAGATCGTGGCCAAGCAGGTCGAGGCGATCCAGAACCTCAAGATCGACAAGATCACGGTGTGGGACTCGGGTGCGAACGCCGACGGCAAGGGCTCGTCGACGTCCAACTTCCTGTCGAGCCTCGTGACGAGCCTGCCGCCGCTTCAGGAGATCGCGAAGATGGCCGGCGTCGAGTTGCCCGAGTACCTGGGCCGCATCAAGCCGGATGCGGCCGCGGGCGGCGGCGGCGACGCCCAGCGCAGCTGAGCGTTCCGCTCGGGCCGCGCCAAGCGCCCCGCGCTACGCGTCCGGAGAGACGCGATTGTCGTCCGCGCGCCAAATCCCCTGCAGCGACGGGGACTTGTCGCGGCCCAGAAACAATCTTCGCTCCACGCCTCAGTCCATGCGCTCGAGGATCGTGCTGATCCCCATCCCCGCCCCAATGCACTGCGTCGCGAGCCCATATCGCGTCTTCGACCGTCGCAGCTCCTTCGCCACCGTCGTCACCAGCCGCGCACCGGTCGCGCCGAGCGGATGCCCGAGCGCGATCGAACCGCCGTTCACGTTCACCTTCGCGAGCGGAATGCCGAGATCGCGGCAGCTCGGGATCACCTGCGCCGCAAAGGCCTCGTTGAACTCGACGCGGTCGATCTTCTCCGAGCCGATCCCCGCGTGCTTCAGCGCCTTCTTCGTCGACGGGATCGGGCCGAGCCCCATCACCTGCGGCTTCACGCCGCCAACGCCGAGGCCGACGATGCGCGCGAGGGGCGTGAGCCCGAGCTTGATCGCGAGCTCTTCGCTCATCAGCAGCGCCGCCGAGACGGCATCGTTGGTCGGGCACGAGTTGCCCGCGGTGATCACGATCTCCTTGCCGCCGAAGCTCATCACGCCCTTCACCGGCTGGAGCGCGCCGAGCTTCTCGGCCGTCGTGTCGGCGCGGATGCACTCGTCGCGGTCGAAGGTCACCATCGGGCCGGTCTCCGCCTCGACCCAGTTGCCCTTCTCGTCGAACACCGGGTCCTCGACCTGGAGCGGCACGATCTCGTCCTTGTAGATCCCCGCGGCGGCCGCCTTCGCCGCCTTCACGTGGCTCTCGGCCGAGAACGCGTCGAGCTCGGCGCGCCCGAGCCCATAACACTCGGCGGCGTTCTGCGCGGTCTGCACCATCGCCTGGAGCGGCGGCGAATTCAGGATGTAGTCGGGGAACGGCACGGAGAAGGTCTGCGCGTGGTCGTGCGCCATGCGCTTCTGCACGTCGTTCATCTGGAACCAGCGCGGGTTCAGCTTGGTGACGCGCGTGGGCGGCACCTGGGGGCCGCCGCCGAGGCCGCGGCCCATGCGCTCGACGCCGAGGGCGAGGCCGCAGTCGATCGAGCCGACCATGATCGACATCGCGATGCGATGCAGCGTCTCCATCGACGAGCCGCACTGGCGGTTGCTGTTGAAGCTGCACGTCTCGAGCGGCAGGCCCGCGAGGCGCGCCATGATGCCGAGCCCCGTGAACTCGCCGTAGCCGCCCACGTTCCCGAGGCCGGCGTCCTCGATCATCGTGTCCTTCACCTTCGGGTTGCGGTCCAGCAGCGCGCGAATCACCTGCGCACCCGCCTCGTCGAGGCGCGTGGCGACGAGCTTGCCTTTGCCGCCGCGCGCGAAGCCGGTGCGGGCGCCGTCGACGAGAACCACGTTGCGAAGAGAGGGCATCGGAAGCTCCTTGGGTTGGGCGGGCGCGACGAGCGCGCGACGGAATCGCCGCACGCTTCGTCCGTTCGCGCGATTCTGACCGCTTTTCCGTGGGCGCGCGACGCGCCGCCCCGCCGTCGGGCCGCCCCGCGGTCAGGGATGGATGCGCTTGCCGAAGTGGCGCTCGAACGCGTCGTAGTAGGCCCCGTCGTCGGCGAGCGCGCCCATCGCGACCCACTCCTCGTCCGTCATGCGCTGGCGCCCTTGGATGATCTCCTCGGCGCCCCAGGAGACGGCGTAGCGGAGCTTCGGCGTCGCGGTGGTGATCGCTTCGTGCACGACGGCTCCCACCTCGAAGGGGTCGGTCGCCTGGGAGATGCCGACCGCGTAGAACTGGAAGAGGCGGCGGTAGTGGGCGTCGTAGGCGCCCGTCGCATTCGGGCCGTCCACGTTCTTCGCGAAGATCGCCGACTTCGTGAGCCCCGGCTCGACGATCGCGACGCGCACGCCGAACGGTGCGACCTCCTGCGCGAGGCCCTCGGACATGCCCTCGAGCGCCCACTTCGAGGCGAAGTACGGCTGCTGCCCGAGCGCCGCGAAACGACCCACCACCGACGAAACGTTCACGATCGTGCCGCTGCGGCGCTCGCGCATCGCCGGCAGCACGGCCTGGATGCAGCGAACGGCGCCGTAGAAGTTCACGTTCATCACGTCGGCGTAGAGGCTGACGGGGCACTCCTCGGTGACGGCGTTGCCGCCAACCCCGGCATTGTTCACGAGGTGATCGACGCGGCCGGCGCGCGCCACGATCTCGCGGAAGCCGTCGCGCACGGAGTCGTCGTCGGCGACGTCGAGCAGCGCGAGCTCGACCTCGACGCCGGCCTCCTTCGCCATCGCGTTCAGCTTCGCCGCCTTCGACTCCGCGCGAACCGTTCCGAACACGCGATGCCCGCGCTGCGCGAGCAGCACGGCGGTCGCGCGACCGATGCCCGAGTTCGCTCCCGTGACGACGCTGACCGGCTGCATGGGGCGCCCTCCCTCCCGAAACGCGACGCAGGATGCGCCAGCGGGAGAGACACTAGGACGCGACGCCGACGTCGCGCGAGGCGCGCGCGTCAGGCGCGGGCGGCGCGGCCCGCGATCCAGCGCGCATAGGCGCGCGGCGGCGCGAACGCGAGCCACATGCCGATCGCGGCCACGACGCCGTGCGCGGACGAGCACGCGAGGACCCACGGAATCTCGATCGGCGGCCGGCCGGCCGCGAGCGAACCGATCACCCCGATCGCAGTGCCGATGCCGGCGGCTCCGGCCGAGATCGCCCACATCAGGAAACGGTTCACGAGCCCGGGCTCAGCGAGCCCGATGCGCGCGCGCCGCCGCATCCGCGACCAGTGGATCAGGGCCTCGCCGCCGCCCCAACCGAGCGCCGCGGCCTGCAGGGCGCCGCGTGCGGCCCCGAAGCGCACGCTCTGCGCGCCGTCGAGGAAGCTGCCGCGCAGCGGCTGTGCGAGCAGGTGCGCGGCGACGGCGAGCGAGAGCGCTGCGCACGCGCCGAGCGCGATGCGGCTGGCGGGCCGATACACGAGCCAGTTGAACACGAGCTTCGCCCACAGCCCCGCGGCGATGGCTACGGCGCCGGCGGTCGCGAGCGCTTCCGCGGCCCCGTAGGCCTCCACGTTCACCGCGACCGCCTGCAGGCCGAACCCCACCGGCCCGATGCCGAGTACCGCCACGCCGATCAGCAACTCCGGCGTCTGGCGCGTGCGCAGGGCGAGCGCGACCAGGCGCAAGCCGACGGCCAGCGACGCGACGAAGAAGGCGCCGAATCCGATCCAAACCCACGGCATGGGGTCGTTTCGTCCCGAGCGTGAGCCCGCTTGACTCCCCCTTGGCGGGCGCGCCGCTTCTTCGCCGAGGAGGAGCCGCGACGGGGCGATGGCGGCGTCCCGTGCCGCGCCGCGCTCCCTCCGATCCCGGGCGGCGCTTGAGCAACGGCGCGGCTTGCGACTACCGTGCGCCGCGACCGCCCTTCACGCGAGGAACCGCCATGGCGCAGCTGCCCTACGAGATCTTCGACGGCGACAACCACTACTACGAGGCCGAGGACGCCTTCACCCGCCACATGGACCGCAAGTTGCGGCGGCGCTGCATGGACTGGGCCGTCGTGAACGGCCGCAAGGAGCTGCTGGTCGGCGGCGCCGTGAACCGCTTCATCCCGAACCCCACCTTCGACCCCGTCGCGCGGCCGGGCTGCCTCGACGACTACTACCAGGGCAAGAACAAGGGCGGCCTCTCGATCAAGGACGCCTTCGGCGCGCTCGAGCCGATCCACGTCGAGTACCGCGACCGCGACGCGCGCGTGAAGGTGATGAAGCAGCAGCGCATGGCCGGCGCGATCTTCTTCCCGACGCTCGGCGTCGGCATGGAGGAGGCGCTGAACGACGACCCGCCGGCGGTGGTCGCCGCGTTCAACGCCTTCAACGAGTGGCTCCACGAGGACTGGGGCTTCGCGTACAAGGAGATGATCTTCGCGGCGCCGTACCTCACGTTGATGGATCTCGACAACGCGGTCGCGCAGCTCGAGAAGGCGCTCGCGCGCGACGCGCGCGTGATCGTGATGCGCCCCGCGCCGGTGCGGCTGCCGGGGATCTCGCGCTCGCTGGCGGACCTTTACTACGACCGCTTCTGGGCGCGCGTGAACGAGGCGGGCATCACCGTCGCGATGCACGGCGGCGACTCCGGCTACGGCCGCTACTTCGCCGACTGGGGCGAGGGCGGCGACATCGAGTCGTTCAAGATGAGCCCGTGGAAGAGCGTCATCGGCGGCACGCGCGCGCCCTTCGACACGATGGCCGCGCTCGTCTGCCACGGCCTCTTCCAGCGCTTCCCGCGCATCCGCGTGTGCTCGATCGAGATGGGCGCGAACTGGGTGCCTTGGCTGATCCAGAGCTTCCGGCGCGCCTACGGCATCAGCCCGAAGGACTTCGCCGAGGATCCGGTCGAGACCTTCAAGCGCCACGTCTGGATCTCGCCCTTCCACGAGGACGACGTCGCGAGCCTGCGCGACCTGATCGGCGCCGATCGCCTGCTGCTCGGCAGCGACTGGCCCCACGCCGAGGGCCTCGCCGACCCGAGCGACTTCGTGCGCGAGCTCGCCGCGTTCTCGCCCGCGGAGCAGAAGCTCGTGATGCGCGACAACGGCGCGGCGCTGGTGAAGCGCGTCTGAGCCCACGTGCGAGGGGCCGGCCCGGCGTGCGCCGGACCGGCCCCTGCATTCTCGAGCTTCGAGCCGCGCCTACTCGCGCGTCGCGATCGACTCGCCCGGGGCGCTCGCCACGGCGACGTGGCTGGCGCTGTGCGTCGAGCCCTTCCGCGTGAACTCGATCTCCACGCGGTCCCCGCGCTTCAGGTCCGCGAGGGCCACCGGCTGGCCGTCGCGCGTCACCTGACCATTGCGCGTGAGGAAGAAGAGCTTCTTGCGGACGGGCTCACCGCCCCGCACCTGGATCGACTTCGAGTACTTGTCGATCTTGGTGACCTCGCCCGAGTACGTATCCGCGAGAGCGGAGCCAGCGGCGAGGAAGAGCAGAGCCGAAACGGACAGAGACACGATCTTGTTCACGAGAGTTCCCTTCGAGCGGGCGCGCGAAAGGAAGTGCGAAGACGAGACTAAGCGGCGATCGGGAACCGGCCAGGGGCGCCGCCTCGCAAATTGCGGACGGATCCATGGAGAGCCGGTGAAGACCGGCAACCCTCGTGCAAGCAGCCGCCGGCGCCGGCTTCGCAGTTGACTCCGGCCCTCGGCCTCGCGCACTCTTGCACGCGTTCAACCGACGCTCGGGAGTGCCGCGATGTCTCGCCTCGCCACGCTGAATCCCCTCGACCCCGCGGTGGTCGAGTCGCCCTTCGCGTTCTATCGCGCCCTCCGCGAGGAGGCGCCGGTCTACCAGGTCCCCGTGCTCGGGTTCTTCATCGTCACCCGCTACGACCTGCTGCTCGAGGTGCTCGCCGACACGACGCGCTTCTCCTCGCGCTCCGGCCCCGCCGTGGGCGGCAAGGACGGCCCGCCGGCCGAGCTGATCGCGATCATGCAGAAGGGCTATCCCCCCGTGGACACGCTGCTCAGCGCGGATCCGCCGGAGCACACGCGCTACCGCAGCCTGTGCACGCGCGCGTTCTCGGGCCGCGCCGTCGCGCGCATCGAGCCGTACATCCGCGGCGTCGCCGAGGAGCTGGCGCTGCGCGTGAAGGGCCAGGGCGAGATGAACGTGCCGCCGGAGTTCGGCGTGCCGCTGCCGCTCACCGTGATCGCCGACCAGCTCGGCGTGCCGCGCCAGGACATGCCGCTCTTCAAGAAGTGGAGCGACGACTCCGTAGCGCCGCTCGGCGGCATGATCTCGCCGCAGCGCGCGCTCGAGTGCGCCCAGTCGATCGTCGACCTGCAGCACTACTTCGCGAAGCGGATCGAGGAGCGCCGCAAGGAGGCGCGCGAGGACATCCTCTCGGATCTCGTGGACGCGCGGCTCGACGGCGTCGAGCCGCTGAACGTGGCCGAGATGCTCTCGATCCTGCAGCAGTTCCTCGTGGCCGGGAACGAGACCACCGCGAACCTGATCGCGAGCGCGGTGATGCTGCTGATCCAGAACCCGGACCAGCTCGAGCTCGTGCGCAAGGACCGGGCGCTGATCCCGAACATGATCGAGGAAGCCCTGCGCGTGGAGACCCCCGTGCAGACGCTGTTCCGCATGGCGACGTGCGACACCGAGGTGGGCGGCGTCGCGATCCCGAAGGGCGCGCGCATCGCGGTGAGCTACGCCGCCGCGAACCGCGATCCCGCCGTGTTCCCCGACCCCGACCGCTTCGACGTGACGCGCAAGAACGCGAAGGAGCACCTCGCCTTCAGCCGCGGCGAGCACTTCTGCATCGGCGCCGCCCTGGCCCGCAAGGAAGCGAACATCGCCTTCGAGACGCTGCTCGAGAGCACGCGGGCGTGGCGCTTCTCGCCGGGCAAGAACGACCTCAAGCACGTCCCGAGCTTCATCCTGCGCGGCCTCGAGAATCTCTGGATCCAGTACGAGGCCGCGTGATGAGCAAGCTGATGTCGTCGCCGCCGGAGTCGTTGCTGGAGAACCTGACGCCCGGGCTGCGCGCGAAGTACGAGGCGTTCGCCGGCATGATCGACGAGGCGCAGCTCGCGCCGCCGGAGCTGCTCGCCTTCGGCCGCGCCGTGATCGATGCCGCCCACGGCGCCGGCGAGTGGCCGCGCGCCGCGAGCGACGCCGAGCGCGCCGTGAACGCGCTCGCGGAGAAGATCCCGTTCGCGCACCACGAGATCTCCGACGCCGAGTTCGCCGCGCTGCGCACGCACCTCGCCGACGCGCAGGTCGTGCCGCTCGTGATGGCGCTCTGCCTCCACGACGCCCACCGCCGCCAGCGCATCGCCTGGCCCGACCCCAACAAGTAGGAGCGCTCCATGTCCACGACGCCCCGCGTCCCCTCCGGAGTCCCCGGCCAGCCCGCGGACTTCTACTCCGTGTTCCAGCACCAGCCCGAGTTCGCGGCGCGCTTCGGCGCGCTCTACGCCGAGTTCTGGCAGAACGGCCTCGTCTCGCAGCGCGTGAAGGAAGTGGTGCGCCTGCGCAACGCCACCATCACCGACTGCGGGCTTTGAAAGAAGGTCCGGTTCGCCGGGGCGCGAACCCAGGGTCTCGAAGAAGCGCACGTCGAGCAGATCCGCGGCGACCACGCGCAGTCCTCACTCCCGGCGCAGGAACGCGCCGCGCTGAAGCTCGCCGACGCCATCGTCGACGTTCCGCAGCCGCTGCCTGCCGCCGACGCCGCCGAGCTGCGCCGGCACTTCGCACCCGCCCAGGTCGCGGAGATCGCGTTCGGGCTCGGGCTCTTCCACGGGCTCGCGAAGGCGCTGATCGTGATGGGCCTCGAGCCGGAGGACATGCCGGTGACGGTGATGCCGGAGCCGGGGAGCCGGAGCGCGGCGTAGCGGCCCGAGCATCGTGGCATCCAGTCCACTTTACTCGCGAGTAAAATGGACTTCGGTCCATTTCATGGGCAGAGCCGACGGGGCTTGGCGAGAGGCTGACTAGCCACACTCTGGCGACGGGTACGTGACTCACTTTTCTGCGCGGCAGCGCGGACAGTCCGGCATCGCCAGCAACGCGATCATCCACTCGCCCGCGTCCGTGCTCCTCACGATTCGCCAAACCGGCCGATGGCCACACTTTGCGCATCGAATGGAGAGCAGCAGCCAGCCGAGACTTCCTGCGGCGCTCGCAACCAGACCAAGCGCGAGCCCCAGCTCGTGGCCCTCCGCGATCTCCACGACCCGCGTCACGGCGACGACGAAGCAAACGGTCAGTGCCAGCGTGAGGACGATCAGTCCATAGAAGATGCGGATCTTCCAACCCTGACCAGATCTCGCGATCCAGCGACTCCCGCGCATCGCCATCCCCCGTTTGCGGCAGGATCCAGATCCCAGCGCGCGCGAATCGCCTTCAGTGCCACTTCGCCCGGCGTCCACATCGCTCCCGCGGCCCCTCGGCCTGGCGGGGGACTCTGCCCTTCGCCGCAATCCCCGCGCCTGGATCAGTTCCCCGTGTCGCCTGACGACACCTTGCCGGCCCCGCTTGGGGCAGTGCGCACGTCGGCTTCATGGAGAAACGGCCAGAATCGCACGTCGCCTGCTTCTCGAAATCGTCGCCACTCCCCGGCCGACAGCAGGCGGCTTGCGCCGAGCGTCGCCAAAGCGAGGGCGAGCGAAGAGAGGCTCGGCTCGCACACTCGCGGCCACGGATACTCCTGATCTGATCTCAGAAAGGTCGCCACGCGCTCGAGAAACGAGTCGAACGCGTCGGGCTGATCGTCTGGATCCAAGAAGTAGGTCCGAGTGCCTTCGGTCGCGTACCACAGGTGGAGGTAAACCTGCGACAGGCCCGCCTCCGGCGAGTCAGGCCATTCATCGTCGAGACCGTCGTTCGAAGCGGCCCCAACCCGGAACCTCGCAACGAGATCTGCAGCTCGATCACGCGCTTTGCGATCGATCATGTCTCGTTGAAACCGACGAAGCCAAGCGAGTCGTCCATGATGCATTCGGTCACGGCCGCGGCCGGCTGCAGGGCGAGCGTGAGCCCGAGCAAACCGCGTGAGACGGGCGCCATTCTGCGACGCATGGGAACTCCGGGATGACCCTGCGCAGCTTCCCTCGGACAACGCTGCGTCGTCAATCCGTAGCCTGCCTACCCAAGACAGGGGATCTCGCGCGCTACGCCACCGGCGCCTTGTGCCACTTCCCGCCGAGCAGGATGCCGCGCAGCTTCTCGCGATCGTTCAGCAGCGTCGGATCCGCACTGGGGTCGCCGTCCACGACGAGCAGGTCGGCGAGCTTGCCGGGCTCGAGGGTGCCGAGGTCGGGCAGGCCGACGAGCGCGCCGCCGTTCTTCGTGGCCCAGGCGAGCGCGTCGAGGGGCGCCACGCCGAGCCGCTTCACGTAATAAGTGATCTCCTCGGCGTAGCTGCCGTGGGGCATGAACGCGGTGCCGTAGTCGTCGCCGAGCACGATGCGCACGCCGGCGCGATGCGCGGGAGTGAGCCAGCGCGCGATGTTTTCGAGCTCGCGGCGGCTCGCGTCGCGCAGCGCGGCGGTCTCCGGCCCCTGCAGGTCGGGCAGCTCGAGCAGCTTCTGCAGGTAGAGCGCGCTCGGGTCCCAGAAGGTGCCGGCGCGCGCCATCGCGTCGATGCACTCGGCGTCGATCTCGTCGCCGTGGTCGATCACGTCGAAGCCGAGCGCCACGCACTCGAGGATGTGCGGCTTCCACGCGGCGTGGGCGCGCACGCGCGCGCCGCGCTCGTGGGCGGTCTCGACGATGGCCTGCAGCTCGGCCCGCGAGAACTCGCGCTGGCCGGTGTTCAGGTTGCCGTGCCCGCCCGTCACGAAGACCTTGATCATGCGCGCGCCGCGGCGGATCTCTTCGCGCACGAGGGCGCGGAACGCGTCGGGCCCGTCGCCGAGCTTGCACGCGCCGATGTTCTGCATGCCGTACCACCACGGCGCGAGGTCGATGTAGCCGCTCGTGGTGCCGAGGTTGCGGCTGCACGGGACGATGCGCGGGCCGGGCACGAGGCCCTGCGCGATCCCCATCGCGAGCTGGGCGTCGATGTCGTCGCCGCCGCCCGCCCCGACCACGCTCGTGAATCCGCAGTCGAGGGCGAGCTTTGCGTTCTTCGCGGCGCGCAGCATGAGGACGCCCGCGGGCTGGTCCACGCCGAGGGGGAAGATCGCGAGCGTCGCGCCGTCGAAGGTGGCGTGGAAGTGGCCGCTCACCATGCCGGGCATGACGGTCTTGCCGGGCAGCGAGAGCACCGCGTCGCCGGGGCGCGTCTCGATCGCGGCCGCGTCGCCGACCGCGACGATGCGGTCGTTCTCGATCAGCAGGCTGCGGTTCGGCTGCGGCGGGCGGACGCCGTCGAGCAAGTTCACGCTGCGGAGCACGGTGCGCACGGTGGGAGCCTCCGCGCGAATCCCGATGCAGCGGCCGTGCCCGGGCGCGGCGCCGCGCGGCGAAGTGCGACGTGGCGGCGCGCCTCGACCCTTCCGCCGGGTGTGGCGCACCCCGCCCCGCCGCGCCCCGGCTCGGCGCGCGGCGCGGCGGACGTGTCGGGGGAACGCCGCTTGCAACCTCGATCGCGCAACCGCTGGAGAAAACCGTGCTCGCCTACGACCCGTTCGCGCCCGACGTGATCAAAGACCCGTACCCGTTCTACAAGCGCCTGCGCGACGAAGCGCCCGCGTACCACATCGCCAAGTACGACTGCTGGGCGATCTCGCGCTTCGAAGACATCTGGAACGTGTCGAGCGACGTCGAGCACTTCACCGCCACGAAGGGCACGTCGTCCGCGCAGGTCGTGACGAAGGACCAGCCCGTCACGGCGATGCTCAACTCGATGGATCCCCCCGCGCACTCGAAGCTGCGCGCAGTGGTGCGCCAGTGCTTCCTGCCGAAGCACCTGCGCGGCGTCGAGCCGGTGATCAAGAAGCTGGTGGACGAACTGCTCGCGCCACAGCTCGCGGCCGGCCGCTGCGACATCCTCGCCGACTTCGCCGCGCGGCTCTCGATCAAGGTCGCGTGCATGGCGATCGGCCTGCCCGCCGCCGACGGCGAGTACCTGCACCGCCTCGTGCAGCGCTTCTTCCACCACGATCCGCAGCAGCAGGGCATCTCCGCCGACGGCTGGGCCGCGATGACGGAGATGACCGACTACTGCCTCGCGCGCGTGCGCGACGAGCGGCGCGCGCCGTCGGGCGCGCCGCAGGCGCTGCCGGCGCTGTGCGCGGCGGAGGTCGAGGGCAAGCCGCTCAGCGACGCCGACGTCGCCTCGCACCTGACGTTGCTGATCGTCGGCGGCAGCGAGACGTTCCCGAAGACGCTCGCGAACGGGCTCGTCCGGCTGTGGCAGCACCCGGACCAGCGCGCGCAGCTCGTGCGCGATCCGAGCGGCATCCCCGACGCGTACAACGAGATCCTGCGATACGACATGCCGACGCAGTACCTGTGCCGCACCGTCGTCCGCGAGACGACGCTCCACGGACAGACGCTGAAGCCGGGCCAGGGCGTGCTGATGCTGTACCCGTCGGGCAACCGCGACGAGCGCGAGTACGCGAACCCGGAAGTGTTCGACATCCAGCGCAAGCCCTCGCGCATCCTCTCGTTCGGCGCGGGCCAGCACGCCTGCCTCGGCACCCACGTGGCGCGCTTCGAGGGCAAGCTGTGCCTCGAAGCGATCCTCGCGGCGGCGCCCAACTACGAGGTCGACCTCGCCGGCGCGCGCCGCTTCAACACCGAGTTCGTGCAGGGGTTCGAGTCGTTACCGGTGAGGTTTTAGCGTGCGGGGGGTGGGAGGGATTCCGGTGCTTCGGGGTTCGCCTTCTTCCTTGTTTACTTCGCTGCGCCGCTCGAAGACTCGCGGCTTCGCTGCGCGCTTCGCTTGCGTGGGTGGGTTCGCGAGTCGGTAGTGGCGCAGATCGAGGTCGATCCTGGCTCTCGCCAGCGCGTCATCCAGCGGAGAGTGGCGATCACCGGTTGCGGCGCGACGTCAGACTCGGCGCGAGAGTTCTTCGGCGCGCGCGAAGTATCTGTCGGCGCGCTGTTCGACTTGTTCGAAGGGACCTGACTGCATGCCGCCGCTGGCTCCGGCTTTGAGGCGGGCGGCGACGCCCTCGAGGAGGCAGGCCATTTTCCACCAGGAGAAGGCTTCGTAATAGGGCAGGTGCGCGAGGTCGAAGCCGGTGCGCTCGGCGTAGCGGCGCGCGACGTCGGCGCGCGGGCAGAAGCCGGGCGCCTGGGTCGGCGGGCTCTCGAGCCATGTATCCGCCTCGCCGGGTGCGGCCCAATACATCAGGCTCCAGCAGAAGTCGGCGATCGGGTCGCCGATCGTGCACAGCTCCCAGTCGAGCACGGCGACGACGCGCTGCGCGTCGTCCAGCACGACGTTGTCGAAGCGGTAGTCGCCGTGGGCGAGCGCGGGGCGCGCGACCTCGGGAGGAATCGCGCGCGCGAGCCGGTCGTGCACCGCCGCGAGCGCCGGAAGCGCCCGCGACGTCGACGCTTCGGCCTGCTTCCGCCAGCGCGCGAGCTGGCGCGCGACGTACCCGGTGCGCTGCTTCGCGAGGTCGCCGAGGCCGACGGCGTCCACGTCGAGGGTGTGGAGCGCCGCCTGGGTCTCGATCAGCGACGCGGTCGCGCGGTCCTTTTGCGCGGGCGACAGCGCGGCGGCCTGCGCGGCATCGCGGAGGATCAGTCCGTCGACGAACGCCATCGCGTAGAAGGGGGCGCCGTTCACCGCCTCGTCGTCGCAGTACGCCAGCATCTCGGGCACGGGCACGCCGCTCGCGGGGGACCGCAGCGCGGCCATGATCTTCCACTCGCGCGCCATGTCGTGGGCCGTGGCGATGCGCGCCGCGACGGGCGGGCGGCGCAGTGCGTAGCGGCGCCCGCCTGCATCCGTGACGCGATAGGTGAGGTTCGAGCCGCCCGCGGCGATCAGCGCGTAGGCGAACGGCGCGCGGGCGCCGGGCAGGTGCTCCGCGAGC
Organism: uncultured Spirochaetales bacterium; assembly: GCA_964501435.1. Lineage (GTDB taxonomy): Bacteria > Myxococcota_A > UBA9160 > UBA9160 > UBA6930 > VGRF01. The sequence continues at coordinate 24,734 of CAZCTH010000017.1, forward strand.
CACGCCGAAACCCGCGCCGCGTCGATGCCCCGCACCGCCTCCGTCACTGCACCCTCCCCGCCCGCACGCCGGCGCGGGCAGCCGAGTATCCGCGATGCGCCGTCCGGCAGCGAGATGTGTCAGGATGCGCGCCGCGCGCATCGGAGCCGGCATGACCAGCGAGACGATTCCCGCCGCCGCGCGCGGCGTCCACGGAGGCTGGGGCCTCGCACTGCGCATGGCGGCGATCCTCTCCGCCGCGTCGCTCGCGCTGTTCGTGGCGAACGGCGCCAGCGAGGAGAGCGTGCGCGCCTGGATTCGCGGCACGGCGCGCGCGTCGATCGCGCTGTTCCTGATGACCTTCGTCGCGCGGCCGCTCCACGAGCTCGCGCGCGGCGGCGTCTCGCGCTGGCTGCTCGCGAACCGGCGCTACTTGGGCGTCTCGGCGGCCTACGCGCAGCTCCTGCACGGCATCGCGATCGTCTGGCTCTTCACCTCGTTCGTGAAATACGAGCCCGACCTCGTCGGCCTCGTCGGCGGCGGCCTCGGCTTCGCGCTCTACTTCGCGATGGGGCTCAGCTCGAGCGACGCCGCCGTCGCTGCGCTGGGCAAGCGCGCGTGGAAGGCGCTGCACGTCGTCGGCGCCTACTGGGTGTGGTTCATCTTCGCGCTCACCAACGGCGGCAACATTCCCGTGGCGTTCGAGAAGCTCGGCGCGGGCCATCAAGCACTCTACGTGGGCATCCAAGTCGCGCTGTTCACCGCGCTCGCACTGCGGATCGCTGCGTGGGCGAAGCGGCGGCGCGGCGCGTAAGGCTCAGCGCCCGCGGAAGCGCGGGAGCACGTGCTTCCCGAGGTTGCGGATCGACTCGAGGATCGCCTCCTGCGGGACGGTGCCCATCTGCAGCAGGAACATGACTTCGTCGGCGCCGGCGGCGATCAGCTTCTCCACGTACTCGATCGCGTCGGCCGCGTTGCCGTAGGCGTTGTTCAGGTTGTACATGCCGGTCGACTCGGTGCCGACCTCGATCTTCTCCTCATGCAGCCGCGCGACGAGCGCCTGGCCTTGCTGGAGCAGCACGTCGGCGTCGTCGCCGTCGACGATGGTGCGCGGCGCGGGCGCCTGGCCGGTCGGGTCGTACCAGTGGTTGATCGCCTCGGCGAAGTAGCGCTGGCCGCGCAGGCCGATCCTCTTCGCCGCCGCGCGGTCGTCCAGCACGATGGCGGGGCACAGCGCGGACAAGTGCTCGTTCGGGAAGTCTCCCACTTGCGACTGCTTCGTGCGCCGCTTCAGCGCGGCGCGGTAGACGCGGTTCTTCTTCGCGACGTCGTCGGGCCCGGCGAAGCCGAGACAGAGCGCGCCGAGGCCCCACTCGCCCGCCTGGTTGAGCGTCGCCTCGCGCGTGCACGCGAGGTACATGGGCGGATGCGGCTCCTGCACGGGCTTCGGATGGATCGGGCGCGACGGAATCTCCATGCCGTCGCCGTGGTGCTCGAACGCCTCGTCGCGCCACATGCGCGGAATCATGCGCGCGCTCGCCTCGAGCTGCGGCGCGATGTCGGCCAGCTCGGTCTGGAACGCGCCGCTCTCTTGCTGCGTGCCCCCCTTTCCCACGCCGAAGTCCACGCGCCCGTTCGAGAGGATGTCGAGCATCGCGATGCGCTCGGCGACCTTCACGGGATGGTTCATGCGGTACGGCAGACACACGACGCCGTGGCCGATGCGGATGCGCGAGGTCTTGCCCGCGACGTAGGCGAGGAACGTCTCGGGCGCGCTCATGTGGGCGTACCACTTGAGGCAGTGGTGCTCGACGGCCCACACGCGGTCGAAGCCCATCTCTTCCGCGAGCACGGCCTGCTCGACGGACTCGCGCATCACGCGCTGCTCGCCCTTGCGCGAGGGATCCGACGTCTGGGCTTCGAAGATCATCGAGAACTGCATGCGAACCTCCCGAAAGCGCGCCACGGTAGGGCACCCCGCGCTGTTCCGGACCGCGCCGGCGGGGCGGCGCAGGAGGCTCCCGATGACGGCTCGGCTCGCCGGCCGCACTCTCGCCGCGCTCGCGCTCATGCTGCTGTCGCCGGCAGCGCGCGCCGAGGACCCGCCGCTTCCGCCCGGCTTTGCGATCGCAGGCCGCGTCGACCAGAAGAAGCTGACGGAGCTGAGCGGGCTCGCGCGCAGCGCCGCCTACCCGGGGATCTTCTGGGCACACAACGACAGTGGCCACGGCCCGCGCCTCTTCGCCTTGCGCGCGAACGGCCGCGTGATCGTGCCCGCCTCGCTGCGCACCGAGAAACCGTGGAAGGGCGCGCGCGTGGTGGGCGCGGAGAACGAGGACTGGGAGGACGTCGCGCTCGCGGGTGGCACGCTCTACCTCGCGGACCTCGGCAACAACCACAACGACCGCCGCGACCTCGGTGTGTATCTGGTGAAGGAGCCGGCGCCCGACGCCGACGAAGCGCCGACCCTGCGCTTCGTCCCGGTCGCCTACCCCGAACAGACGAGCTTCCCGGCCGAGCGCTTCGAGTTCGACTGCGAGGCGGTGTTCTTCGACGCGGGCAAGCTCTACCTGCTCACCAAGAACCGCAGCGCGGCGCCGCCGCACCACGCCCAGGGCGGCAGCCACCTCTACCGCCTCGCGCGCTTCGACACGACGCGGACCAACCCGCTCGAGCGCATCTCGACGCACCCTGGGATCCGCCTCGCGACGGGCGCCGACCTCTCGCCGAACGGGAAGCGGCTCGCCGTGCTGACGTACACGCGCATCTGGATCTTCGAGCGCCCCGCGCGTGGCGACGACTGGTTCGCCGGGCGCGAGACGACGATCGACGTGCCGAAGCGAAGGAAGCTGCAGACCGAGGCGATCGCGTGGATCGACGACGCGACGTTGCTCGTCGGCAGCGAGGACCGCACCCTCCTGCGCGTCGCGGTACCGCCGGCGAGCGGAAGGCCCTGACGAGTCGAGGCGCACATGGTCGGCGCGAAGCGCGGCGCACCGCAATACGCAGACGTCCGAGCCGACCTGAAGACCGGAGACCTCGTGCTGTTCTCCGGCGCGAGCTTCTTCTCGAGCGTGATCAAGTGGGCCGTCGGCGGCAGGTGGTCCCACGTGGGCGTCGTCGTGCGCTCGCCGCAGTTTCCCGGCCGCGTGCTGCTGTGGGAGGCCACCACCCTCGCGGACATCGCGGACGTGGAGCGCGGCCACGCGGCGCCGGGCGTGCAGCTCGTGCCGCTCAGCGACCGCCTCGCCCGCTACGCCGGCGAGTTCAAGCTGCGCGCCCTCGACAAGCCGATCACGCCCGACATGGACGCCGCCCTCACGCGGCGCCGCGCGGAGCTCTCGGGTCGTCCCTACGAAACCGACAAGCTCGAGCTCTTCCATGCGGCGTTCGACGGTTGGTTCGCGCAGCTGCGCCGCGAGCGGCTGCACAGCCTGTTCTGCTCGGAGCTCGTCGCCGAGGCTTATCAGGCCATGGGCCTCTTGCCGGAGCCGCCGCACGGCCCGCCCTCGAACGAGTACACGCCGCGCGACTTCGCCCGCCGCAGCGCGAAGCTGCTGCGCGGCTACGCGCTCGGAAAGATCGTCGCGATCGGCTGAACGCCGCTCAAGAAAGCGGGTGCAGCCGCGCCGTCTCGAGCTCGCGGAGCGCCGGCTGCGCGAGGGCCTGCTGGCGCTTCGTGCGCCGGTAGAGCAGGCGCACGATCTCGGCGTCGCGCTCGGGGCCGGCGGCGATCACGAACGCCTCGAGCGCGCGGTCGGTAGCCAGCCCCGGTTCGGCGCGCGTGCCCGTGAGCCGCGCGACCTCCTCCGCGTCGTCGCGCTCGAGCTGCGCGCCGAGGGCGTCGACCTCCCGCGCCCACTGCGCGATGCGGTAGGCCGTATCGGCCTCGTAGCTGCGGCCCGCGGCGGCGATGGTGGTGAGCAGTGCATCGAAGCCGGGCGCGTGGCGCGACGGCGCGCGCTCGGGGAGCACGGGCTCGTCGAGCGCGATGCCGCCGAAACGCGCGATCGCCTCGAGCGCGATGCGGCCGTACACGATGTCCCAGCCGAGGTAGACGGGGTAGTTGAACTCGGCCGGCGGCGCGGCGAGCAGCGGCGCGCACGTGATCGGCGTGCAGATGCCGAAGCGCGCGGTGTGATACCAGACCGTCTTCACGTCGAGCGGCTCGCCGACCAACGCGGCGTAGCGATGAAAGCCGCGGTCGAGATCGCCCATCGGCTCCGAGAGATCGCGGTTCAGCATGCCGGCGAGATCCGCGAGCGGGTCGCCGATGTAGGCGAGCTCGAGGTCGATCATCGCGGTGACGCGGCCGTTCTCGAACAGGAACTGGCCCGCGTCGCCCTGGATCATCGCCGGCTTCGTGCGGTGCTTCGGCACGTTGCGGTGCAGCCAGCGAATCACCCACTCGATGCGCGGGTCGGGGCGATTCTTGCGGTCGCGCCACGACTTCTCCCAGCGCGCGAAGTCGCCGAGACCGAGCTGCTCGGCGCTCCTCGGCCGCTCGATGCCGAGCGCCTCGAAGCGCGCCAGCGGCAGGCGGTGCATCGCGGCGAGCACCTCGATCCAGTGGTCGAGCACCGCCACGCGCTCGGCCTCGTCCTTCGCCGTCGCGAGGTTCACGCGGCCCGGCGCCCGCGCCATCACGATCGCGAGCGGATCCTCGAGGAAGCCGTAGATGTGCGGGACCGGCACGCCCTCGGCCTCGAGCGCCGCCATCACGCGGTACTCGTGGTCGAGGCCGTAGACGCCGTGTTGCAGCTCGCCGCGGTCGCCGCGCAGGTAGACGGGGCGGATCTCGCCGCCGCAGTCCACGTCGAGAAAGAAGGCCGGACGCCAGCGCGGCTGCTTCTCGGCGCGCACGAGGCGGCCGCCGACCAGGCGCTCGACCTGGGCGAACGCGCGGCCCCACTCGGGGCCCACACCGAGCTGTGTCGCGAACGAAGCGGCGTTGGGCACGGCGATCTCCTCCGGGCCGCGCACTGTGGCGCAGCCCGGGCGGAGCCGCCGTCAGAGCCGGCGCGCCCGGGAGAACAGGAGGAGGCCGCCGAGCCCGATCCCGAACAGCATCGCGGCACCGGGCTCGCGCACGACGAGGAAGTCGAAGCCGAACCCAGCGGTGCCGAAGCCGAACGCGTCCTCGAAGCCGCCGGCGAGGCCGGAGGCGCCGAGCTCGAGCACGTAGGTGTCGGGCGCGAGCGTGCCCCCGAAGGATTCGACGTGGGCGAGCGCGACGCCGTCGGCCGCTCGATCCTCGATGCGCACGTCGACGAGCGTCCCCGTCGTCGCGCCGACGAGTCGCGCATACGCGACGAAGCTCGCGTCCGCGGGGCCGGCTCCCGACACGATCGACAACTCGGCGAGCTCGGCGTCGAGCGCGAGGGCGAAGGACCAGGCGGCCGGCGCGTCCACCGAGAACGCGATGCGGAGCGCGCTGTCGGCGGTGCCCTCCGCGCGGGACGCTCGCCCCGGATCGGCGACGTCGAATGCAACGCCGGTCGCGCCCCCGCCGTCGGCGCTCAGCGACGCGCCTCCCGCAAGCTGCACCCGCGAGGTCTGCGCCGCCTCGGCCGCAGCGTTCGCCGAAGAGCCGCGTCCGATCGAGCTCACTGCGGCCTCGAGGAACGGGTCCGTCGTCGTCGATCCGGCGCCGTCGACGTCGCTGTCGAAGCCGAGCGGACTCACGTCGTAGAACGTCGAGACGAGCACGGCGCGCTCGGCCGACACGATGGTGACGGCGCGACCGGGCGCCGCGAGGGGAAGGAGCGAAGCGAAAGCGATGGCGAGTTGCGAAAGCTTCATGGGAACCTCCTGAAGCTTGGGGGGCTTCGCGCGCCATCATGCACGCGCCGCGCGCGCCGATTCCGGGACTCGGACCTAACACTTGCGTGAACGCGTAGTCGCGCCGAGTGCGCGCCCCCACACGTCTCCGCCCCGCGCGGCGCCGCCGCGCGGGGCGCACTAGCGTCGCCCGCGATGACCGACGGCCCCCCGCAGGACTCGCGCTTCCCCCATGGCGCCGCGCTCACGGCCCGGGACGACCGCTTTCGCGACGACCCGCACCCGGTCTACGACGCGCTCCGCGCGCGCGCGCCGTTCCACGTCGATGCGGATTACGGACGCACGCTCTTGACGCGCTTCGAGGACGTGCGCGCCGCGCTGCGTCACAAGGGGTTGCGGGTGGACGCGCGGAGTACGCGCGCGGACTCCTACATGCGGCGCGTCGCGGGCACCGGCGTCGCGGAGGGTGCGGGCGAGACGGCCTACGCGCCGCCGCTCGTGCTGCTCGACGACCCGGACCACCGCCGCATCCGCGCGCTCGTCAGCAAGGCGTTCAACCCGCAGTCGATCGACGCGATGGCGCCCCGGATCGGCCAGATCACCACCGACTTGTTGGGTGCGATCGGCACGGCGACGCGCGTCGACTTCATCCGCGACTTCGCGGGCCCGCTGCCGACGCAGGTGATCCTCGACATGCTCGGGATGTCCGACGCGCCGCGCGACGACTTCAAGCGCTGGTCCGAGGACATCCTGATGGGTTACGACCCGGACCGCGACGCGGCGACGCAGCGGCGCCTGCGCGACGCGTTCGTCGGCATGGCCGCGCACATCCGGCGCGCCGTCGCCGAGCGCCGCGACGCGCCGCGCGCCGACCTGATCACGGCGATGGTGCGCGCGCAGGACGCGGGCGACCGCCTCTCCGACCTCGAGATCGTGAGCCTGTGCACGCAGCTGATGGTGGCCGGCAACGTCACCACCACCGACCTGATCGGGAACGGGATGCACGCGCTGCTCACGCACCCGGACCAGCTCGCGCTGCTGCGGGCGGAGCCGACGCGCATCGACGCCGCCGTGGAGGAGATGCTGCGCTTCGACTGCCCGATCACCGAGACCGCCCGCATCCCCGCCGGCGACGACGCCCTGAATGGCCACGCGCTGCGTCGCGGCGACACGCTCACCGCCTCCCTCGCGGCGGCGAACCACGACCCGGCGGCGTTCCCCGACCCGCACCGCTTCGACATCGCGCGCGACGCCTCGCACCACCTCGCCTTCGGCAGCGGCGTGCACGTGTGCCTCGGCGCGCCCCTCGCGCGCCTCGAAGCGCGCACCGCAATCGCCGGGTTCCTCGCGCACTTTCCGGGGATCGCGCTCGACCCCGAGCGGCCGTCCCAGCGGCGGCGACTGCCGTTCTTCCGCGGCTTCACGACCCTGCCCCTGCGCGTCGCCCGCACCTGAGCGTGCCTTTCTGGGCCGGTGCGCGATCGGCTCGGGGCACCCTGGCCGATCTGCCGACAATGGGAGAGGCACAGATTCCCACTCGACCGATCGGTCGGCTGGGCTAGGGTGCACCGTCGCCCAACTCCGGAGACCACCGCATGAGCGCCGCAGCCCGCCTTCCGCAGAACACCTTCACCGAGGCCCCGACCGCGTTCGACATCGTCGGGCCCGAGCAGTACCGCGACTACGGCTACCCGCACGAGGCGTGGACGTGGCTCCGTAACAACGACCCGGTGCGCTTCTACCCGGACACCGACCTGTTCAAGGCCTTCTGGGCGATCACGAAGCACGCCGACATCGTCGACATCGGCAAGAACCCGGGCGACTTCATCATCCAGCCGCGGCTCGCGGTGTTCGACCAGACGAACCAGCCGCCGGAAGGCGAGGTGCTCGCGCGCCATCTGCTGAACATGGATCCGCCGGACCACGCGAAGTACCGGCAGGTCGCCTCGAAGTGGTTCACGCCGCGCACCGTGCAGGTGTGGGAGCCGAAGGTCCACGAGATCACGCGCAAGATCCTCGACAAGGCCCAAGGCAAGCACGAGTTCGACTTCGTGATGGAGGTGTCGGCGCCCATCACGATCGCGGTGATCGGCCTCATGCTCGGCGTGCCGGAGAGCGACTGGCCGCTGCTCTTCAAGTGGACCAACGAGACGATCGCGCCCGAGGAGCCCGAGTTCCAGCAGGGCCGCACCGCGCGCGAGACCAGCGACCAGGCGCGCATGGAGCTGTTCAAGTATTTCCACGCGCTCTCGGAGGAGCGCCGCAAGAACCCGCAGAACGACATCATCTCCGTCGTCGCGACCGCCAAGCTCGACGGCAAGGAGCTGCCCGTCCTCGAGCTGCTCTCCTACTACTTCCTGCTCGTCGTCGCCGGCAACGAGACGACCCGCAACGCGATGACCGGCGGCGTGCAGGCGCTCATCGACAATCCGGGCCAGTGCAAGCTGCTGCTCGAACGCGGCGACCTCGTCGAGGGCATGATCGAGGAGACGGTGCGCTGGGTGACCCCCGTGAACCAGTTCGCCCGCACCGCCACGCGCGACCTCGAGGTGCGCGGGAAGAAGATCAAGCAGGGCGAGTCGGTGTGCCTGTTCTACGCCTCGGGCAACCGCGACGAGGACATCTTCGAGCGCCCCTTCCAGTTCGACATCACGCGCAACCCGAACAATCACATCGGCTTCGGGCGCGGCGAGCACGTGTGCCTGGGCGCACACCTCGCGCGCCTCGAGCTGCGCGCGCTGTTCTCGCAGCTGCGCCAGCGCCTCGTCTCGATCGAGCGCGCCCGCACGGTCGAGCGCATCAACTCGAGCTTCGTGGGCGGCGTGAAGCGCGCCTTCGTGCGCTGGGAGCTGAAGGACGCGCCGCGGGCCTAAGCGAGCTTCTGGAACACCGCCGTCTCGCCGGCGCCGAGCGCCCCGCGCCAGAGGGACTCCTCGCGCACGGCGCGGCGGTATAGGTACGCGGCGAGCCGCGCGTCGGCCTCGCCCTCGTTCGTGCGGATGAAGCGGTCGAGGGCGGCGTCGCCTTCCGCGAACGAGCGCGGGCGCGAGCCCGTGAGCGTCGCGAGGTCCGCGAGCTCCTGCTCCGCGAGCGCGGGGCCGAGCGCGTCGGCGTTGCGCAGGTGCGTGGCGAGGCGCAGCGCGAGGTCGAGCCGATTGCGCGCGAAGTCGGTCGGCGCTGCGGGCGCGTGCTCGTCGCGCAGATTCTCGGCGAGCAGCGCGAACACCGGGGTGCGCTCGGTCTCCTGCGCTTGCGGCAGGTGGGCGGGGTCGGGCGTGACGCCGAGCGCCTCGCAGAGCGCCTCGGCGGTCGCGCGCTTGTAACACACGTCCTGGGCGTACCACTCGGCGTGATCGGTGCGCGGGTGCATGTTCTGCACGACGCCCGCGAGCGCGAGCGGCGTGATGAGCATCGCCTTCACCGTGTAGTACGCGAGCGTGCGACGATCGACGCGCGCACCGGAGAGATCCTCGTAGCGCGCGACCCAGCGCGCGAGGTCGATGCCCGGGTTGTAGAAGTCGCGCGTGCGGATCTGCGCGAGGTCGAGCACCGGGTCGCCGAGGTGCGCGAACTCCCAGTCGATGATGGCCGTGACGCGCGCGCCGTCGAACAGGAACTGGCCCGGCCCGGTGTCTCCCTGTACCAGCGCGAGGCGCGCCGGCGGCGCGGGCAGGTTCCGGCGCAGCCAGCGCGTCGCGAACTCGACCACCGGCACCGGGCGCTTCAGCGCGCGCCGATACGCGCGCTCCCAAAGCGCGAGGTCGTGGAGCGCGCACGCCTCGGCGTTCGCAGGCGCCTCGAGGCCGGCTGCGACGAAGCGCGCGGGGTCGAGGCGGTGGATGCGCACGAGCTCGCGTAGGAAGTCTTCGTCGAGCGCGTCGCGCGCCGGGCCGGGCGCGAGCTTCGTGTAGTCGAACTCGCCCGGGACGCGCTCCATCAAGATGCCGGCGGGGTCGGCGCAGTAGCCGTACACGCGCGGCACGCGCGCGCCCGCCTCGCCCAGCGCGCGGAGCACGCGGTGCTCGCGCTCGAGCGTGAACTCGCGCGAGATCAACTGCGCGGCGTCGCGCTCCATGCGGGCGTAACAAGCGAGCGTCTCGCCGCCCCGCGCGACGTCGAGGAACCACGCGGGCCGCCCGCCCGAGCGCCGCGCCCCCTGGCGCTCGGCGCGCACCACGGTCCCGCCCAGCAGCGCCTCCGCCCAGCGCGCGAATCGCGCGAACTCGGCGTCGTCCATGCAGCACCTCCCCGAAGGAACGGGGTCTGGCCCCGCTTTGTTGCGTTTCGGACGGAAGCGGGCGACTTCGGACGGGTCGCACTCCGCCGCTCCTCAACGGCGGATCACGTACTCGCTCGTGGGCACGACGTCGATGCGGTCGAAGTCGATGAAGCGGCCGCTGCTCTCCATCATGCGCTTGCGGTGGGCATCGAGCTTCGCGTCGTCGCCGACGGCGTCGTAGAAGGCGTGCTGGCTCGTCATCGCGGCGGCCGGGAAGCACTCCTCGACGATCGCGTCGAAGCGCGGAGCGCCGTACGTGAGCGGCTGCACCACGCGGTTCTGCACGTAGCGGAACGTGGACTGCGTCTCCTTCGCGACGGCCGTGTGCGTGCCCTGCCAGATCTGCAGCCAGTGCTCCGGGTCGAGGCGCGGCGGACGCTGGATCAGCGCAATCTGCGAGTAGCCCGGCGTGCGCTCGCCCTCCCGCGCGCGCTGCCGCTCGTTCGGGATCGGCTCCGACTCGAGCACGAGGTAGCCCGCGATGCGCGGCGCCGCGGCCCCGAGCGCCTTCTCCGCCGGCTTGCGGTCGAGGTGCGTGTGCAGGAACAGCGTGACCAGCGCGTCCGGCAGCGGGCGCGTGTTGCCGAGCCGCATCGGAGCCGCCGGGGCGACGGCCGAGTCCGCGACGTTGACTTGCAAGCGGAGTGCGCCGGCGCCGAGCAGCGCGGCCGCCGTCTTCCCCAACAACCCGTCGCGGAAGGCGTCCGCGACCGCGGCCTCGGGCTTCCAGAGCAGATAGACGAGCTTTTCCACGGCCTCTCCTCAGCTGCGCGGGAACGACGTGACGACGCCTTCGTAGAAGACGCCCGCGCTCGCGCCCCCGTCGGCGAGAAACTCCGCCCCCGTGCAGTAGGACGCGTCGTCGGATGCGAGAAACAGCGCGAGGCGCGCGATCTCCTCCGGCTGGCCGATGCGCCCGAGCGGGTAGCCGGCGAAGTGGCGCCCGAACGTCGCGAGGTCCTCGTTCTCGGGGTTCCCCATGGGCGTCAGGATCGAGCCCGGCAGGATCGCGTTCACGCGGATCCGGGCCGGTCCGAACTCGATCGCCGCCACCTTCGTCAGCCCGCGCATCGCCCACTTCGACGACACGTAGGCGACCATGCCGTTGGTGCCGCGCGTGCCGTCCATCGACGCGACGTTCACGATCGAGCCGCCGCCGTTCGCCGCGAGCACGGGCGCGCAGCTGCGCATGCCGAGGAAGCAGCCGAGCTGGTTCACGTGGATCACGCGCAGGTAGTCGGCGGTGGTCGTCTCGGTGAGCGCCGCGACGTGCTGGATCGCCGCGTTGTTCACGAGCGTGCTGAGGGGGCCGAGCGCGCGCGCGGCGGCGACCGCTGCCGCCCAGTCCTCCTCGCGGCTCACGTCCATGCGCACGAAGCGAGCCGCGGCGCCGAGCTCCTTTGCAAGCGCCTCGCCCTCGGGCACGAGCACGTCGCCGATCACGACGCGCGCCCCCTCGGCGACGAACAGGCGCGCCTCGGCGGCGCCCTGCCCGCGCGCGCCGCCCGTCACGATCGCGACCTTGCCCGCCAGGCGCGCGCTCATCGCGGGGCCCGAGCGGGAACGCGTGCCGCGCTCCGCACGAGTGCGCGGGGGAGCGCGGCGACGAACGCGCGCACGACGGACTCGTTGGCCTCGACACTCACGCGCACGCTTCCTCCGGGCTGGCCGGTTGTTAGCCCAAGCGACCTCGCTGGATGGTACGATCTCCGCGGATCGGAGGGCTCATGGGCTCGGCTTCCTCGTCGCTGGCCCGGGCCTCGCGGCGCCCCCGCGGGCCGGCCGCGCCCATCCTGCTGGGCCTGGCATTGGGCTTGCTCTCTCCCGCCTCACGGGCTGAGCCGCCGCCTCCCGATCTCCCCGACGGTTGGATCGTCCAGAAGCTCGACGGTACGGATGGCGAGATCCTGCGCCCGACGAGTTGGAGCTTCAGGGAGCGGCCCACTCCGAGTGGATTCGAATGGACCCTTGCGGACGAATTTCGAGCGGACGGCTCCTACCTGACAGGCATGAAGATCCTGTTCTCTCACTTCTCGTCGGAAGCGGAGGAGCGCCCCGAGCGCGCCGCGCAGGAAATCATCGCCTCGATCGAGCGGAGCGTGCCCACCATCGTGTCGACTTGCGGGCCAGTGTCTCACGGTCGGTTCACGAACCAGTGCATCGAGGTCGTACAGCCGATCGCGAGCCTGCTCCCGAACGAGCCCTTTCACGTGGTGTATGGAGTGTGGTGGTCTGAGGAGATTCTCGTCGTGTCGATCTTCGGGGCTCCCGAAGGCCGCTGGGGCGCGGTCGAGCCGATCTATGCCGCGATGGCGAACTTCGTCTTGATCGGTCCCCGCTTTGGAGCTCGCGGAAGCGCGCAGGAGACATCCCCATCGCCCGAGTCGCCGAGCCCGACTCGGGCGACGGACGAGGCGGCGCCGTGACCGACCGAAGGCGCCCGCATCCCCGCACTGCACCGCACGAGCCCGCGCGCAGGCGCGGCAGCGGAAACCCGCTCGCGCGGCTGCGCAAGATCTGCCTCGCGCTGCCCGACGCGCAGGAGAAGCTCTCTCACGGCGAGCCGACGTGGTTCGCGGGCAAGGGCAAGGTGTTCGCGATGTTCGACGACCACCACCACGGCGCCGCGCACGTGTCGGTGTGGGTTCCGGCGCCGCCGGGTCTGCAGGAAGCGCTGATCGAGAGCGACCCGGAGCGCTTCTGGCGGCCGCCCTACGTGGGCGCGAACGGCTGGGTCGCGATCGTGCTCGACACGAAGCCGGATTGGGGCGTGGTCGCCGGGCTCGTCGAGCAGGCGTTCCGTCTCGTGGCCACGGCGAAGCTCGTCGCGCGGCTGCCGGCGCGCTGAGCGCGCGGCGTCCCGCATTGTCCGGGCCGAGCGCAGCGCCGATTCGGCGCGGCGGCCGGTTCGGCGGCGGCGCCGCGGGCATTAGGGTCCAGCCATGACGAAGCCGATCCCGCTCCATCAAGTCGACGCCTTCACCGACGTGCCCTTCCGCGGCAACCCCGCAGCCGTGTGTCTGCTGGACGCGCCCCGCGACGCCGCTTGGATGCAGGCCGTCGCCGCCGAGATGAACCTCGCGGAGACGGCCTTCCTGTGGCCCGAGGGCAGCGCGCAGCGGCTGCGTTGGTTCACGCCGGCCGTCGAGGTTCCGCTGTGCGGCCATGCGACGCTGGCGAGCGCCCACGTGCTCTATGAAACCGGGCGTGCGCCCGCGCACGCCGCGTTGGCGTTCGACACGCTGTCCGGGCGTCTCACCGCCGAGCGCGAGGACGCGGGCTGGATCCGCCTCGACTTCCCCGCGTTGCCGCCGCGCCCCGAACCGTGCACGCCGCCCGCGGGCCTGATGGCTGCACTGGGCCTCGGCACGAGCGCGGCGACGGTGCACGAGGTGCCGCGCCCGAACGCGAGCGACGGGCCGAGCTGGCTCGTCGTGTTGCCGAGCCCGGCCGCGCTGCGTGCCGTGGCGCCGGACTACCGTGCGCTCGCGCGCGTCGCGGGCCACGCGGCGATCGTCACCGCGCCGGGCGAAGGCGCGCACGACTTCGTGTCGCGCTTCTTCGCCCCCAAGGCCGGCGTCGACGAAGATCCCGTCACCGGCTCCGCCCACTGCTCGCTCGCACCCTACTGGTGCGAGCGGCTCGGCCGCGAGGAGCTGACGGGCCTGCAGGCCTCGGCGCGCAGCGGCGTCGTGCGCGTGCGCCGCCGCGGCGCGCGCGTGCATCTGCTCGGCCAGGCGGTGACGGTGCTGCGCGGCGAGCTCGGCGCGTAGCGAAGCCGCGGCTGCGCGCGTCACTCGCCGAGAAAATCCTCGATCGCCGCGGCGAGCGCGTCGGGAGCGTCGAAGTCGACCGCGTGGCCGGCTCCCGGCACGATGCGCACGCGCGTGCCGCCGGAGATCGCCTCGGCGAAGCGCTTCGCGTAGCTCGGCGGCACGATCGCGTCGCGCTCGCCCCACGCGAGCAGCGTCTCGCTCCGCACGCGGTGCAGGCGCTTCGCGAGCCCGCGATCGCCGGTCGGCCAGAGCAGGCGCGCCGCGCACTCGAGCGCGCGCGTCTGCGCGATGCGGTGCTCGCCCTCGTCGGCGCCGGGCGGCGCCGCGAGCACCTCGCGGGCGAACGCGTCGGGCTGCGCAGAGAACGTCGCGGCCAGCTCGTTCGGGCGGCGCGCCCAAAAGTCGGCGACGGGCTCGCTCGCGTCGAACAGCCCGAACGGCGCCACGAGCGCGAGCTTCCCCACGCTCGTGCGCGAGAACGCGGCGCACTCGGCCGCGAGCGTCGCGCCGACGCCGAGCCCGACGACGTCCGCGCCCTCGAGGTCGGCGGCGTCGAGCAGGTCGAGCGTCGCGGTCACGAAGTCGGCGAGGTCGTCGAGCTGGCGGAAGTCGCCGCCGCCCGGGTGTCCAGGCAGCGACGGCACGACGACGTGGTGGCGGCGCGCGAGCGCATCGAGGAACGGCGTCCAGCGCGCGAAGCCGTGCACTCCGGCGAGCACGCCCACGGTGCGGCCCGCCCCCTTCTCCCAGACGCGCACGGACTCGCCGCGCACGTGCAGCACATGCGCGCGCACGGCTACGCCCGCAGCTCGCGCGCCGCAGCGCGCTCGGCGGCCGGCAGCGGCTTCGGCCACCAGCGGTTCTCCCACTCGTTCTCGAACAGCCCGCGCAGCTGCGGCGCGACGCGCTTCGCGAACAGCTCGGTGTTGTAGAAGGCGAGGTCCTTGCGCATGTTGCCGTACTGCAGGAGCAGCATGAGCTGCCCGACGTTGAGGCTCGTCGCCACCTCGCGCAGCTGCTCGGCAACCTCGTCGGGGCTGCCGACGATCACGTAGCCGCGCCGCACGGTCTCCTCGAAGCCGAGGCGCGCCGGCGAGCTGCGTCCACCGCCTCCGCTCGTCGCACGCTCGGCCGCGGCCACGACCTGCGACTTCACGCGCGCGCGCAGCGTCGACTCGCTCGCGTAGCCCGGCGGCGTCGACCAGCGCGAGTCGACGTGCAGGCAGCGCTCGTAGAAGTACTGCGCCGGCTCGGCGTACAGGTCGAGCGCCTCGGCGCGCGTCTCGGCGACGCCGACGAACTGCAGGAAACCGGCGCGGAACGGATTCGGATCCTTGCCGAGCTCGTTCATCTTCGCCCAGAAGCCGCGCAGCGTGGCCTCGCCCTGCTTGTATCCGAAGTAGGACAGGTACGTGTAGACGTAGTCGAGCTCGGCGCACCACTGCCACGTCTCGATCGAGCCGCCGCCGGGGATCCAGATCGGCGGATGCGGGCGCTGGATCGGACGCGGCCACGGGTTCACGTAGCGGAGCTGGTTGAAGCGCCCGTTGAAGGTGAACGGCGCGTCGGCGGACCAGGCTTTCACGATCAGGTCGTGGGCCTCGTGGTAGCGATCGCGCAGCTGGCTCGGGTTGATGCCGTAGGCATAACAAGTGTCCATCGGTGTCCCGACCGGGAAGCCGGCGATCAGGCGGCCGCCCGACATGCAGTCGAGCATCGCCATCTCCTCCGCCACGCGAATCGGCGGGTTGTAGAGCGCGAGCGAGTTGCCCATCACGCAGATCGCGGCGTCGCGCGTGCGGCGCGTGAGCGTCGCGGCGATCAGGTTCGGCGACGGCATCAGGCCGTAGCCGTTCGAGTGGTGCTCGTTCACGCACACGGCGTCGAAGCCGACGTCGGCGGCGAACTCGAGCTCGTCGAGGAAGTCGTTGTACATGCCGTTCGCCTTGGCGGGGTCGAACAGCGCGGGGTCGATGTCCACCCACACCGAGGGATGCTGCTGCTTGAAGTCGCTCGGCAGGTCCGTGTAGGGCATCAGGTGGAACCAGAGCAGCTTCATGGCGTCCGCCTCCGCGACGAGTGCGGCAAGCTTGCCCCAGCCGAGCGCGCGGGTGCCAGAATGCGCCGCTGCGCGGGCGCGACCGCGACGGGATCAGCCGGGACCGAGCGGAACCGTCACGTCGGCGAGCCCACCGTGCGCATCGTTCGCGCTGACGGTGCTTCGTACGGCGTTGCGGAGCGGCCAGCCCTGGCCGACCTCACCGCCGAAGGTGAAGTGCGCCTGGCCGTGCACGGCGAGCGTCCGGCCGACGGAGTTGCCGGATCCACCGTAGTACGAGGCGTAGCGCAGCGCAGTGAGGTTGCGGTTGAAGACGGCGATGAACGGCGAAACGGTTCCTGGGCGCGTGGTCTGGTGAGCGCCCGCCGTGGTCGGAATGTTCGAGAACGTGCCTCCCGTGACGTACACGTTGTCGTTCGAGTCGACGCCCACACCCTCGCAGGCCTCGCCGACCGATCCGCCGTAATAAGTCGCGCCGATCAGCGAGTTTCCGCCGGCGGCAAGCACGACGATCCCGCAGTCGCTCGCGTAGTTCGTCCCCTGACCGGTACCGGCGCCGCCGTTGCCGTTCTGAGAGCCGTCGTACTCCCCCGTCACGCTGGCCGTGAAGTCGGTCGAGCTGGTCGCACCGGCCACCACGAGCGAGTCGTCCCCGCGGATCGCGAGGTTGTGCGTCTCGGTCCCCTCGCCCTGGTCGCCGCCCAGGTAGGTCGCCCAGGCCAGCGTGCCGTTGACCTCGTATTTGGCGAGGTACCAATCGGTGGCTCCGCTCAGCGAGGTGTCGACCACACCGGCCGTCGTCGGTGCGTTGGACGAGGCGGTGGCAAACATGACGATCGGCCGACCCTGCGAATCCACGCGTACGGAGGGAACGGGCACCTCGTTCGCACTGCCGCCGACGTAGGTCGCCCACGGCATGGTCGTCCCGTCGCCGGACAGCTTCGCGAGCACCCCGTCGAGGCCCCCGCGCTGGTTCGACTGATGCCCGTTCTGAAGGGCGGTGAAGATCGCTGTGGGGTAGACGCCGCCTGCCTGCGTCGACGCCGCGAGGTAGATGAACCCGGTGCCCGCATCGACGGCGATGTCGCGCACGATGTTCTCGTGGCCGTCGTTCGCGGCGCCGAAGAAGGTCGACCAGACCAGCGTCCCGTTCGAGGCGCGCAGCTTCGCGACGAAGCCATCCTGGGGTTGCGGGTAGATGTTCGGAACGGTGCTGCTGCCCTGGAACTGCCGCAGGAGCGCGCCCGGCGTCGTCGGGAAGCTCGCGCCCGCGCGCCCGGCGATGATCACGTCCGATCCCGAGACCTCGACTGCATAGGCGCGATCGAGCTCGGCGCCGCCCAGGAAGGTCGCCCAGATCAGCGACCCGGTCGGGCTGAACTTCGCGACGAACGCGTCCTCGAATCCCCCGAAGGTCGGCTGCTCCGTGCCGTTCGTCGTCGGCAAGTCGGCCGACTCCGCACCGCCGACCGCGTACACGTTTCCGGCGGCGTCGACGGCGACGTCGCGAACGAAGTCGTGGTCGCTGCTGCCGAGGTAGGTCGAGAAGTTGATCGTCGTCGTGGTGCCACCACCACCACCGCCGCCGCCGCCTCCTCCGCCGCCACCGCCACCACCGCCACCGCCGCCCCCGCCCCCGCCGCCACTGGAGCCGCCTCCACAGGCGAACGACAGCAGGGAGGTCGCGAGCACGAAAACGGCGAGTCGCATCGATTCTCCTCGATTCTTGGCGAGGCTATTGGACCTCGCTTCCGTCGGCCCGGTCAACGATCACACTCGGTGGCCGCGCGAGCGGGACGCGAGTAGGCGAACCCCCCGCCACGGAAATGGTTTCTCGCGGCGCTCCCGCTCAGAAGCCGAGGGTCGCGTCCGTCACCACGCCGTGCGCAGGCGGCGCGGTCACCGTGCCGCGGGCGGGCGTGCCCGGCGCGGGCGTCAGGGGATAACCCGCTTCCGAGAGCCCCACGAATACGACGCGGCCTGCGCTCGCGGTGTCGCTGCGCACCAGCAGCCCGAACGAGTTGCCGATGCCGGTGCCGCCGAAGTAGCCGCTGTAGAGCAGCGACGCGAGGTCGGAGCCGAACACGCCGAGGAACGCCGAGCGGGCGCCGGGGCGGGTCGTCTGGAACGGGCCCGAGCGGATCGGCATGTCGAGGGAGGTCGAGCCGCCGGTGACGTAGATGCGGTCGCGCGAATCGACCGCCACCGCGGAGCAGCCCTCGCCGCTCGCGCCGCCGTAGTAAGTCGCGGCCTGCAGCGAGCTCGCGTTCGGCGCCACGACCGCGATGCCGCAGTCCGCCCCGAAGAAGTCGGTGCCCGCGCCGCCGTTGTAGGTCGTGTCGAAGGCCCCCGGCGTGAAGAAGTTCGACGAGTTCGTGCCGCCGGCGACCACGACGGAGTCGTCGCCACGGATCGCGAGGCTGCCGCCCTCGATGATCTCGCTCGAGCCGCCGCCCACGTAGGTCGCCCAGATCAGCGGCCCGTTCAGGGCGTACTTCGCGAGGTAGAAGTCGGAGACGCCGCCGAAGGTGAGGCCGAAGGCGTTCTCGACGATCGGCTCCGTGGCGACGATGTCCTTCGTCACCGGATCCTGCTGCGTGACGCGGTTGCCGCCGAGCACGTTGGTGCTGGAGCTCGCGGTGGCGAGCAGGATCACGGGGTTGCCCTGCGAGTCGAGCTTCACGAGCACGGTCTCGCTCTCGTCGCCGCGGCCGCCGATGAAGGTCGCCCACGAGAGGCTCGCGCCATCCGGCGCGAGCTTCGCGAGCAGGCCGTCGGTGCCCGAGCCGAGGGCGGTGTCGAGGCCCGGCGTGTTCGGCTGGTCGCCGTTCTGGAGCGCCGCGAGGATCACCGCGGGCAGGTTGCGAATCACGCTCGGCCGCGCGGTGCCGTTCGTCAGCACGTTGCAGCGCTTCGACGCGTCGGTGTTCGCGGTGTCGCGCACGAGATCCGGGTCGGCGAAGAACGCCAGCGACGACTTCACCGCGAAGGTCAGGTAGATCTCGCCGGTCTGCGGATCGACGGCGACGTCGTGCACGAAGCTCGTGCGCGGGTCTGCATCGTCGTTGAAGTCGACGACGGCGTCGTCGGTCGTGTACTGGCCGGTCGTCGTGCAGAACGCCGCTTGCTCGTACGTGTTCGCCTCGAAGCGGCCGCTCCCGAAGTAGGTGGACCACACCAGCGCGCCGGTCGCACCCGAGAGCTTCGCGACGAAGCCGTCGCGCGCCGGGTCGGTCGTGTTCACGTCGCACTTGGCGGCGCTCGGCACCACCGTCGTCGTGTTCGTCGGGAGCTGGCTCGGGTCGCACTCGCCCGCGCCCCCCTGGAAGGTGGTGAGCAGCGCGCCGGGCGTGACCGGGAAGTCCTTCGCCGCACTGCCGCCGATCACGACGTCGCCGTTCGGATCGACGTCGATGGCGAAGCCGCGGTCGGGGCCCGGGCCGCCGAGGAACGTCCACCACACCACCTGGCCGGCGGTGTCGAGCTTCGCGACGAAGGCGTCCTCCTTCGCGTTGCCGCCGTACGCGCGCACCGGGGTGCCGGGCAGCACGTCGGTCGAGAGCGCGCCGCCCACCACGTAGGTGTTGCCGGCCGCGTCGAGGGCGACGTCGCGCGCGAGGTCTGCGAGATCCTTCCCGAGATACGTCGAGAACTGGATCGTCGTGGTGGACACCGGCGGCGGATTGTTCGGCTTCTTCACCGGGTCGGAGTTGCTGCACGCGGCGGCGGCGAGGGCGATGGCCGCGAGGAGGGCGAGTCGGCGCAAAGGGGGCTCCCGGAAAGGGGTGCAGGCTACGCAACGGGGCCGGACCGCGGTAGGCGCGCGGACCGGCCGCGAGCGCAACGCGGGCGGGCGATGCACGATTCGCCCATGGACAGCCTGAAGCTGCGTGTGGTTCACAAGAGCCCCGAAACGGTCGACTTCGAGGTCCCGACGGGCCTCGTGTGGATCGAGCGGGGCCCGCAGCGCGCGGCCCTCTTCACGCCCGACGAGATCGACCCCGCGAAGCGCTACCCGCTGCTGACGGTCCTGCACGGCGCCGGGCGCCAGGACGAAGCCCTCATGCGCGCCTACCGCTTCGAGGCCCAGCAACGGCAGGCCTTCGTGCTGGTGGCGCGCTCGTTCCACATGACCTGGGACCTGATCGCGCTCGGCATCCAGGGCGGCGCCGCGCTCGCCGGCGACGCGCCCTCCCCACGCCCGGATCTCGACTTCCTCGAGTACGCCTACGACCTGATCTACCGGCGCTACCCGATCGACCCCGGCCGGCAGGGGCTCGTCGGCTACTCCGACGGCGCGAGCTACGCGCTCTCGATCGGCCTCTCGAATCCGGGCCTGTTCAGTGCCGTGATGGCCTGGGCCGCCGGCTTCCTCGCCCTCGAGGCCGACGCCGCCGAGCCCGGCATGAAGCGGCCCGCCGTCTACTTGACCTACGGCACCCACGACGAGCTGTTCCCGTTCGAGCGCGTCGCGCTGCCGATGAAGCGCCACCTCGAGGAGCTCGGCTGCGCCCTCACCTTCGTGGTGGACGAGGGCGGGCGGCACTGGCCGCCGAGCGACTTCCAGCCCGAGGCGCTCGACTGGTTCTTCAGCGAGCCCTGGCAGCCGCGGAGCTGAGCTGGCGAAGTCGCGCGTTCGCGTCACTCCTTGGCGGGTTCGCCCACTCTCCTGCGATGGACGGTGGGGAGACACGAACGATGATGTGGCTGGCGAAGGCGTTGTGGATGGGTGTCGCTTGCGCGGGGCTCGCCTCCGCCGCGGGAGCGCAGGGCCGCACCGAGATCAACCAGGCCTGCGCGACGCTCACCGGCTGCTTGGCCGGCGACGCGCCGGGCTTCCCGGTGACGATCGGCGCGCCGGGGAGCTACGTGCTGACGAGCAACCTGACGGTCGCCGCGGCGTCGGTCTCCGCGGTCCAGTTCACCGCGAGCAACGCATCGCTCGACCTCGGGGGCTTCACGCTCGCCGGGCCGGGCGGAACCGTCGGATCCGGCAACGGGATCGCCGCCAATTTCTCGGGCACGGGTGCCGCCGAGAATCTGCGCGTCGCGAACGGCCAGGTCACCGGCTTCGGCGGGTTCGGCATCCAGCTCTGGGTCGGCGGCCACGTCGCGGACGTCCTGGTCGCGAACAACGGAATCGGCGTGTTCCTCGGCGGCGGCGGGATGTTGAGCTCGAGTCGGATCCGCGGGAGTCAGGCCGGCGGCGCGGTGCTGGCCTCCGACGCGATCTACGCGCAGAACGTGTTCACCAACAACAAGCTCGCAGGCGGGGGCGCGTCGGTTTCGGGCGGGCGCGCGGTGGGCGGGAACTTCTGCGACGACGGGCTGTGCTCGACGCGTGGGGCGCGGCTCTTTTACATCACGCCCGCGCAGGTCCCCGCGAACCAGGCGTCGTCGGCCTGCGCCGCAGGCTTTCACTTCGCGTCGATCACCGAGCTGCGGACGGCGGGAAATCTCGAGTATGCGGAAGTGCTCGGGTACCACTTTTCAGAGGCAGGCATCTCCGCGGGACCGGCCTCCGTAGCTGCGTTGGCGCGGTCCGGGGAACCCGGCGCATCGTCGAGCCAGGTTGCGTGCAGCGACTGGACGTCGACCTCGAACGCCGACAAGGCGCCGCTCCTCTTTGCACCGTTCTATTCGACTGTGAGCTCGGGCGCGACGCTGCCGCACGAGTGGGTCGCGTCCCTGGCCGGCTGCGGTGACCCGTTTCGCGTCTGGTGCATCGCCGACTGAGCCGCGCCCCTCACCAGATCCCGCGCGGGTGCAGCCAGCGCGCGGCGAGCGCCGCCGCGATGCCGATCGCCCACACCACGGGCGGGATCTCGCGCAGGCCGCGCAGCGCGCCCGCGCGGGTGAACGGGAGGAACGGCGTCGCGGCGTGGAAGGCGGCGAAGCCGGGCGGCGGCGCGTGCAGCTTGCGCGCGTCCTGATGCCACGCGCCGGCGAGCGAGAACGCGACGAAGCCGCCGAAGAAGGCGACGTCCGCGGCGCTCGCGTTCGGGATCAGGTGCAGCGCCCAGACGAGCGCGAGCCCGAGCACGAGGGGATGGCGCGTCACGCGGTAGATGCCGGCGACCTCCGCCTTGCCCGGCGCGACCGACGCGGGGCTCGGCTTCACGAGCGCGCCGACGGTGAGCACGAGCCCGAGCGTCATCGCGGCGTGGAGCGCGGCCCGCAGCGCGGGCCCGACCGGCACGACCCACAGCCACTCGCCGGCGTGACGATTCGTGAAGTAGAGCCGCATCAGCGGCACGAAGATCGCGAGCGCGACGAGCGAGTAGAGGCCGAGGAACGCGCCGTCGCCGAGCTTCGCGCGCAGGCGCGGCTCGACGCGCACGCTCGCGAGGCCGAGGTGGGTCGCGGTGAAGGCCGCCCAGAGCAGCGCGATCTCGGTGGCGATGGACACGGCTGGCACTCCGCAGCGGGCGACGCGCACGCAGTGTCTCACGCGCCACCCTCGCGTGCGACCCCGCACCGCTGGCGCTTGCGGTTACCGTGCGGGCATGCCCGACCTGCTCTTCGAGAAACGCGACGGCGTCGCCTGGATCACCTTCAACCGCCCCGCGCAGAAGAACGCGCTGAGCCCCGAGGCGATCTGTGGCCTCGCGGACGCGCTCCGCGAGCTGCGCGAGGACGACGCGCTGCGGCTCGGCGTCCTCACCGGCGCCGGCGGCGACATGTTCACCTCGGGCGGCGACCTGAAGCTTCTGCTGCCGCTTTGGACCGGGGGCCGCCAGCCCGAGAGCGAGTTCGATCGCCGCGTGCTCGCCGACCCGAGCGTGATGCAGGCCGCGCTCATGAAGGACTTCGCGATCGAGAAGCCGCTGATCGCCGCGATCAACGGCGACGCCCTCGCGGGTGGCTTCGAGCTGATGCTCGCCTGCGACCTGCGCGTCGCCGTGAAGCACGCGCGCTTCGGGCTCACCGAGGTGCAGCGCGCGCTCGTGCCGGGTGGCGGCTCGATGGTGCGGCTCGCGCGCCAGATCCCGTGGGCGCGAGCGATGGAGATCCTGCTCACCGGCGACCCGATCCCCGCCGACGAGGCGCTCCGCCTCGGCCTCGTGAACCGCGTGGTGGAGCCGAACGAGCTCGTGCCGACGGCCCTGGCGCTCGCGGCCCGGCTCGCGCGCAACGGTCCGCTCGCGCTGCGCGCGATCAAGCGCACCGCCCTCGAGACGAGCGGCGTTCCGCTGGCGGAGGCGTTCGCGATCGAGGCGCGCAATTCCGCGACCGTGATGCGCTCCGCCGACGCGCTCGAAGGCCCGCGCGCGTTCGCGGAGAAGCGCCCGCCCGTCTACCGCGGGCGCTGAGCGGCCGCCCGGCGAGGCGCGGCCCGCGCGCGTTGGTGTACGGTTGAGCGCCTCATTCCCGAGGAGGATTCCCGCATGGCCCAGATCGAGATCACGCCCGCGATGCGCGCCGTCATCGGCGTCGAGTCGCCGCCGTGGACCCATGAAGTCACCACCACCAGCGTGCGCGCGTTCGCACGCGGCGTCGGTTACACGGACCTCGTGTACTTCGACGAGGCGGCGGCCAAGAAGGCCGGCTACCGCAGCCTGCCCGCGCCGGCGACCTACTTCGGAACGCCCATCTTCATCCCCGGCAAGAGCAACGACACGTTCAGCAATCCGATGCTGCCCGGCCCGCGCCTCGAGCACGGCCTCAAGAACGTGCTCGACGGTGGCGCCGAGACCGAATACCTCGAGGACATCTGCGCCGGCGACACGCTGACGGTGACGTCGCAGGTCGCGGACCTCTCGGTGCGCGAGACCAAGGCGATGGGCGCGATGCTGATCGTCACGAATCTCACGACGGTGAAGAATCAGCACGGGCGCGTCGTCGCGACGCAGCGCTCGCAGGGTCTTTTCTACTAGGCGGACTTGTCCGCGCCGATCGCCGCCGAGGCTCGCGCCCGGCGAAGCAGCGGTGCGGCACGAATCGAGGCGGGTTGCCGCCTCTCAGGAGACTTCATGCCCAGGACGTGGGACGCGATCAAAGAAGGCGAAGAGATTCCGGTGCTGAAGAAGAAGCCCGGCGTGACGCAGCTCGTGAAGTACGCGGCCGGCGGCGGCGACTTCAACCCGCTGCACCACGACTTCAACTTCCCGCAGTCGAAGGCGCTCGGCTCGATCATCGTGCACGGGCGCTTCAAGTACGCCGCGCTCGGCGAGCTCGTGTCGAACTGGCTCGACCACGGCGGCCGCATCCAGAAGATCAGCTGCCAGTACCGCGGCATGGACAAGCCGGATCTCGAGATGACCCTCGGCGGCAAGGTCGTCAAGAAGTACGAGCAGAACGGCAAGAAGCTCGTCGACCTCGAGCTCTGGGTGAAGAACGAGCAGGGCCAGAACACGACGCCCGGCTCGGCGACGGTGCGCATCGACAAGTAGTCGCGCCGTGAACAACGAACGCCCCGGCGCCGTGCGGCACCGGGGCGTTCTTCGTCTGGCGGCGATCGTCTACGGAAAGACGGACACGCCCGTCAGGCCGGCGGTCTCCGGGATCCCGCACATCAGGTTCGCGTTCTGGATCGCTTGCCCTGCCGCGCCCTTGCCGAGGTTGTCGATCGCGCCGCAGGCGACGACGTGGCCGGTGCGCGGGTTCACCGCGTAGCTGACGAAGCAGAAGTTCGTGCCCGTGGCCCAGCCCGTGTGGGGGCTACGGCCGTTCTTCTCGACCTCGCGCACGCGCACGAAGGGCTCGTGCGCGTAGAGTGCGCGCGCGGCCTCGGTGCATTGCTGCGCAGTCGTCGCGCCGCGCGGCCGGGCGTAACAAGTCGAGAGGATGCCGCGGCTCATCGGCACGAGGTGGGGCGTGAACGCGACGGTCGCCGCGCGGCCCGCCACCTGGCCGAGCGCCGCCTCGATCTCCGGCACGTGCGGATGCGCGTGCAGGCCGTACGCGAACACGTCGCCGTTCGTCTCCGCGTAGCCGAAGTCGCTCGCGCCACCCCGGCCGGTGCCCGTCACGCCGCTCTTCGCGTCGATCACGAGGCCGTCCGCTTCGACGAGCCCTGCCTGCAGGAGCGGCGCGAGCGCGAGCAGCGACGCCGCCGGATAACAACCCGGGTTCGCGAGGCGGGACGTGCCGCGGATCTTCTCGCGCTGCCCGGGCAGCTCGGTGAGCCCGTAGGTCCAGCCGTCCACGAAGCGGTGGTCGCCGCCGACGTCGACGATGCGCACGCGCGCGGGCACGCGCGCCAGCGGCTCGCGCGACTTGCCCGTCGGCAGCGAGGCGAACAGCACGTCCACGTCGCCGACCGTACTCGGGTCGAAGCTCTGGATCTCGACCTCACCGACCGGGTGCCCCGCGAGCGCCGGGAAGCGCTCTGCGATGCGCTGCCCCGCCGTGCTCTCGCCCGCCGCGTACGTCACGCGGAACGACGGGTGGCCGACGCACAAGCGCAGCAGCTCGCCGCCGCCGTAGCCGCTGATCCCGACGATGCCGACGCGGATCTCGCCCACGACTACTTCTTCCGCTCGCGGTAGTCGCCGAACTGCGCGTCGCGCTTGCTGAGCGCCTGCGACACGCCCTTCGAAAACTCCTTCAGGTACTCGCGCGACGACTTCTGGTGGAAGGCGAGCGCCTGGATCTCCGTGCCCGCCTTGATCGCGGCGCGCATGCCCATGATCTCCATCGCGCGGTGGATCGAGCGCTTGTTGAGCTGCTGCAGATCCGGCGGGATCTTCGCGATGCGCTCGGCGATGCCGAGCACCTTGTCCTCGAGCTCGCCGTTCGCGAAGCAGCGGTTCGCGAGGCCCATGCGCACCGCCTCGGGGCCGTCGACGGAGTCGCCCGTGAGCATCAGCTCCATCGCGTTGCGCATGCCCGCGAGCCACGCGTGGAACTGGTTGTCGGGCGGGCTCATCAGGCGCACCGGCGGGTAGCCGATCTGCGCGTCCTCGCTCACGTAACAGAGGTCGCACGCGCTCATCAGCTCGGAGCCGCCGGCGAGGCAGTAGCCGTGCACCTGCGCGATCACGGGCTTCGCGAGGTCCCAGATCTTGAAGGCGCCGTCCACGACGTGGCGCGGCCAGTTGCCGTCGCCGCCGGCGGTGAAGAACGGCTGGTTCGCCGCGTTGTTGCCGCCGAGGTCGTAGCCCGCGGAGAAGCACGAGCCCGCGCCGCGCAGGATCGTGACGTGCACCTCGGGATCGCGGTCCGCCGCCTCGAGCGCCGCGAACAGCTCGCCGCGGAGCTGGTTGTTCAGCGCGTTGCGCTTCTCGGGGCGGTTCAGCGTGATGCGCCGGACTCTCGGGCGCGGGTCGTCGACGAGGATGAACTGGTACTGGCTCACGGCGCTTCTCCTGCGAAGCGAGAACGCTAGATCAAGCGCGCGCGGCGCGCGCACGGGGCGGCCCGTCGGCGCCAACGAAAACGGCCTCGGCGACGAGCGCCGAGGCCGTTCGGAGAACGAGTCGGCGCTAGCGGAGGGCGCGCTGCACGTCCCGCTTCAGCGCGAGGCCCTCGGGCGGCAACTTCGCGTCGGCGGTGCCGAGCAGGAACGCGTCGAGCCCGCCGACCTTGGTGACGGTGCGGAGCGCGCGCGTCGAGACGCGGATCGCGACCTGGCGGCCGAGCGCGTCGCTCATCAGGTGCACGCGCTGGAGGTTCGGGTCGAACGTGCGCTTCGACTTGCGGTTCGAGTGCGAGACGTTCTGGCCCGAGTGGACCTTCGTCCCGGTGAGGTGGCAGCGGCGCGGCATCGCTCAGCCCTTCTTCTTCGCGTAGCGCTTGTTGAAGCGATCGACGCGGCCTTCCGTGTCGAGCTGGCGCTGTTGGCCCGTCCAGAACGGGTGGCTCTCGGCCGAGATGTCGAGAGAGATCACGGGGACGTCGACGCCGTCGATCTTCTTGGTGTTGCTCGACTTCGCGGTCGAGCGGGACACCCACTCGCGGCCGGTCGCGGAGTCGAGGAACACGACCGTGTGGTAGTCCGGGTGGATTCCGTCCTTCATGGCGACTACCAGCTCGCCTTGCGGACGCCGGGAAGCTCGCCCTTGAGGGCCATCTCGCGGAGCATGATGCGCGAGACGCCGAACTTCCTGTAGACGGCGTGCGAGCGGCCCGTGATGCGGCAGCGGCGCGAAAGGCGCGTGATGCACGAGTTCCGCGGCAGCTTCGCGAAGGCCTCCTGCGCCGCGAACTTGTCCTCCAGGGACAGGTTCGGGTCCTGCAGCTTGCTGCGCAGCTCGCCGCGCTTGTCCTTGTGCTTCTTGATCAGGCGCGAGCGCTTGTTGTCGCGCAGCGTTTGCGAGAGCTTGGCCATGGAACATCACTCCAAAGAGGGCAGCCGCGGCCGGCGGCGGATCGTTTCACCGGGCGGCGCGAAGGCGCGGCACAGTAGGCGATGCCCCTGGCGAACGCCACGCGCCGCCAGGGATTTTCGTCGCGCGCCCCGAGGGGACGCGGCAGGGCCAAGCCAATCCGTACCGCCTCACGGCGCCAGGATCACCTTCCCCCAACTCTGCCGCGAGCCGAGGGCGGCCAAGGCCGCCGCGACCTCCGTCAGCGGGTACTCGCGGTAGATCAGCGGCCGGATCTCCCCCTTCGCGTACAGGTCGAACAGCGCCCGGTACGTCTCGGGAATGCGCTCGGGCTCGAACTTGGCGTAGGCGCCCCAGTGAAGGCCCACCACGGCGATGTTCTTCAGCAGGATGCGATTCGCCTTCACGCTGGGGATGTCGCCGCCCGCGAAGCCGATCACCAGCAGGCGGCCGTTCCAGGCGATGCACTTCAGGGACTTGTCGAAGACGTCTCCGCCCACCGAGTCGTAGATCACGTCGGCGCCGCGTCCGCCCGTCTCGGCCATCACGCGCGCGACCCAGTCTTCCTGCGTGTAGTCGATCGCGACGTCCGCGCCGGCCTCGCGGGCGATGCGCAGCTTCTCCGCCCCGGAGGCGGTGGCGATCACCCGCGCGCCGAGCGCGCGGCCGATCTGCACCGCCGCGCTGCCGACTCCGCCTGCGGCCGCGTGGACGAGCAGCGTCTCGCCCTGGGCGAGCCGGGCACGGAAGACGAGGCCAGCGTACGAGGTAGGATAGATGGTGGGGATCGCCGCACCGGCCGCGAAGTCCATGCCGGGCGGCAGCTTGTGCGCGCCCTGGGCCGGCACGACGGCGCGGGACGCGAAGGCGCCGATTCCCGCGCCCGACAGCACGCGGTCGCCGACCGCGAAGCCGCGCACGCCCTCGCCCACCGCCGTCACCACGCCCGCGAGCTCCGCGCCGGGGATGAACGGGAACGGCGGCTTCACCTGGTAGCGGCCCTGCACCATCAGCAGGTCGAAGAAGTTGCAGCCGGCGGCCTTCACTTCGACGGCGAGCGCGCCGGGGCGCAGTTCCGGGTCCGGCGCGTCCACGACCTTCAGCTCGGCCGGGTCCATGAAGCGATCGACGACGACGGCGCGCATGCGTCTCCTCCGTGGGCGGGCGACTACGATAGAACCTCGCCGCTGCACGCGAAGCGCCGTGCCGCGCAATCGGAGCAGGACACGCCGTTGTTGGGCCCGCAAGCGCGTTCGCTCGCACTCCTCGTGCTCCTGCTCGCGACGTCCGCGTGCGCGACCGCTCCGCGCTCCCGCGACACCGGGTTGCTCGTGTTCTGGCGCATCGCGCGTGCAGACGGCGCGGGTGGCACCGCGCACCTGCTCGGCTCGCTGCACATCGCGAAGGGCGAGCTTCCGCTCGACCCCGCGATCGGCGCGGCGCTCGCCGCCGCGGAGACGCTCGTGCTCGAGGTCGCGCCCGAAGAGCTGGGCTCCGGCGAGGTCGCAAAGCTGATCCGCGAGCGCGGCCGCCTGCCCGCGGGCCAGACGTTTCGCGACGTCGTCACCCCGGACACGTTCGCCGCGGTCGAGCGCCGCTTCGCCGAGCGCGAGCTCTCGCTCGAGACGTGGCTGCCCTGGGAGCCGTGGGTGGTGACGCTCGCGATCGCGAACGACCAGCTCGAGAGCGAGGGCATGACGCGCGAGGCGGGCGTCGAGCGCAAGCTCGCCGCGACGGCGGGCGCGGTGCGCAAGCCGGCGCGCGGCCTCGAGACGACGCGCGAGCAGATCGAGCGCTTCGACGCGCTGCCGCTGCCGACGCAGGAGCTGCTGCTGCGCGACGCGGTGCTGGGCGGCCGCGCCTCTCCCCTCGACACGCTCGAGAACGCCTGGCGCAACGGCGACCTCGCCGCGCTCGCGCGCGAGATCTTCGCGAGCCCGACCGGCCCGCATGCCGCGGCCTACTTCGAGGCGATCTACTTCGCCCGCAATCGCGACTTCGCGGACGAGATCGCGGCGCTCGTGGAGGCCGGCGGGCGCTGGTTCGTCGCGCTCGGCGCCGGGCACATGGTCGGCGACCAGGGAATCCCGCAGCTTCTCGCCGCGCGGGGCTATCGCGTCGAGCGCGTCGCCAAGACGCCTCGCGCAGCGAAGGAGTGACGATGCAGGACCTCCATCCGAGCGTGTTCGTCGCGCCGGGCGTGCAGATCTACGGCGCGGTGTCGGTGGGCGAAGGGTCCTCGCTCTGGCCCTACGTCGTGGTCCGCGCCGAGTGTCAGCGCGTGCAGATCGGCAAGAACACGAACGTGCAGGATTTCACCATGATCCACGTCGGCTACGAGTCGCCCACCGTGATCGGCGACTGGTGCTCGATCACGCACCGCGCCGTCGTGCACGGCGCGACGATCGAGGACGACTGTCTGATCGGCATCGGCGCGGTGGTGATGGACGGCGCGGTGATCGGCCGCGGCTCGATCGTCGCGCCGGGCGCGGTCGTGCGCGAGGGCATGGTCGTGCCGCCGCACTCGCTCGTCGCGGGCGTGCCCGCGAAGGTGATCAAGCAGCGCGACTTCTCGGCGGAGAACCGCGAGAACGCGTGGAATTATTGGCGCAACGCGCAGGCCTACGCGAAGGGCGACCATCGGGCCTGGGACGGCGAGGCGTTCGCGAAGTTCCGGGCCGAGAGGAAGGCGCGCTGATGCTCGGCGCTGCGGAGCGCGAGGCGCTGGTGCTGAGCCTCGAGGTGGCGCTGCGCAGCGTCGCCGTGAGCTTGCCGCTCGCGGTCGCGGTCGCCTTCGTGCTGACGCGCACGCGCGTCCTCGGGCGCGCCCTGCTCGACGCGCTCGTGCACCTCCCGTTGGTGCTTCCGCCGGTCGCCGTGGGCTACGGCCTGCTCGTCTTGTTCGGGGCGCGCGGTCCGGTCGGCGCCTGGCTCGAGCGCGAGCTCGGGGTACAGCTCGTCTTCACGCGTGCGGGCGCGGCCCTCGCGACCGGCGTGATGTCGTTCCCGCTGATCGTGCGCGCGGTGCGCCTGTCGCTCGAGGCGGTGGATCGCCGGCTCGAGGAGGCCGCGCGGACCCTCGGCGCGGGGCCGGTCGACCGATTCTTCAGTGTGACGCTGCCGCTGACCGCGCCCGGCATCCTGGGCGGCGCGATCACCGCGTTCGCCGCGGGCCTCGGCGAGTTCGGTGCCGTGATCACGTTCGCATCGAACATTCCCGGCGAGACCCGCACCCTCCCGCTCGCCCTCTACGCCGCGCTGCAGACGCCTGGCGGGGACGCGCTCGCCGCGCGCCTCGCACTGCTCTCCTTCACCCTCGGCCTCGCGGGCCTGCTCGCGGCCGAGGCGGCGTCGCGCTGGATGCAGCGCTGGCTCGGGCGCCGCTGATGCTGTCGGTGCGCATCCAGCTCGCGCGCGGCGCCCTGGCGCTCGACGTCGCGTTCGAGGCGACGACGCCGGGCGTCGTCGCGCTGATCGGCGCCTCGGGCTGCGGCAAGACGACGACGCTCGACGCGATCGCGGGCCTGCTCGAGCCGCGAGCGGGACGGATCGCGCTCGGCGAGCACGTCTGGTTCGAGGCAGGCGCGACGAGCGTTCCCGCCGAGCGCCGCCGCATCGGTTACGTGTTCCAGGACGCGCGGCTCTTTCCGCACCGCAGCGTGCGCGGCAACCTGCTCTACGGCGAGCGGCGCGCGCCCGCCGGCCCGCGCGAGCTCGCGCTCGGCGGCGTCGTCGAGCTGCTCGGCCTCGCGGGCCTGCTGGCGCGTCGCCCGCACGAGCTCTCCGGGGGCGAGCGCAAACGCGTCGCGATCGGGCGCGCGCTGCTCTCGCAGCCGCGTCTCCTCTTGCTCGACGAACCGCTCGCCTCGCTCGACCCGGCGCGCCGCGCGGAGCTGCTCCCTTACCTCGAGCGACTGCGCGACGAGCTGCGCATCCCGATCGCCTACGTGAGCCATCAGCTCGACGAGGTGCAGCGGCTCGCGTCGCACGTCGTACTGCTCGCGGACGGGCGCGTCGCGGCGCAGGGCGACGCGCTCGCAGTCGCGCGCCACCCCGCGCTGCGCACGCTGCTCGGGCCGAGCGCGGCCGGTGTCGTGCTCGCGGGCGAGGTGCGCAGCGTCGAGGCAGGCCTCGCGCGCGTGCGCATCGGCGCCGGCGAGCTCGCGCTCCCGCTCGCGAGCGTCGCGCCGGGCGAGCGCGTGCTGCTGCGCGTGCGCGCGCAGGACGTGCTCGTCGCGGCGGAGGAGCCGCGCGCGCTTGCGCAGCCGAACGTGCTGCGCGGCACGGTCACGGCCGTCAGCGACGAGGCCGCGGGGCTTCAGCTGGTCGAGCTGGACGTGGGCGGCGCGCGCCTGCTCGCGCGCGCGGCCGCGGAGCGCGTTGCGGCCCTCGGGCTCGGCGTCGGCAAGTCCGCGTGGGTCGTCGTCAACCACGCTTCGCGATGGGGCGCGGACCCTTCGGCTTGAGCTTGTGGCCGCGCACGGGCTTCGCGGATGCGCCCAGCGTCAGCGCCGCGAAGCGCGCGCGGGCCTCGGAGAGCGCGGCCGCTTCGACCTCGCGATAGGCCGCGATCACGCCGCGGCCGAGCGGCGTGAGCTGCGCCCCGCCGCCGCGCGTGCCGCCGACGGTGGCGAGGGCCACCGGCTCTCCGAGCTGCGCGTTCAGCTCGCGCAAGAGGCCCCAGGCGCGCCGGTAGCTCATGCCGAGCGCCTGCGCGGCGCGCGTGAGCGAGCCGCCGCGCTCGATCGCCTCGAGTAGCCCGATCTTCCCGGAGCCGAGCGCGTTCCCCGGCCCGAGGTCGATGCGGATGCGGACGCCGACGCCGCGCGGTGCCTGTGCCATCGCGCGCACGGTATCGCGCGCCGCTTGCGCGGCACGATGCGTTCGGCCTACCGTTATGCACCGTTGTACATAACGGAGGAACGATGTTCGATCGCACGCGCCGCAGGCTCGTCGCAACCTTCGTCGGCGCACTGCTCGCCGCCTTCACGCCGGGCGCTGCCAGGGCCGAGGCCCCCGAGCTGCTCGTCTTCGGCGCCGCGTCGCTCAGCAACGCGCTCGAGGAGATCGGCGCGCTCTACACGCGCGAGACGGGCCAGGCCGTGAAGTTCTCGTTCGCCGCGAGCTCCGCCCTCGCCCGGCAGATCGAGGCCGGCGCGCGCGCCGACGTGTTCGTGTCCGCCGACCTCGAGTGGATGGACTACGTCGAGAGTCGGGGCCGCATCGACCGCGCCACGCGCCGCAACCTGCTCGGCAATCGCCTGGCACTGGTCGCGCCGAAGGCGAGCGACGTCTCGCTGGCGATTGCACCGGGCTTCGCGCTCGCGGCAGCGCTCGGCAGCGGGCGGCTCGCGACCGGCGACCCCGACTACGTGCCGGCCGGGCGCTACGCGCGCTCGGCGCTGACGACCCTCGGCGTGTGGAACGACGTCGCCGACCGCCTCGTGCGCGCCGACAACGTCCGCACTGCGCTCGCCTACGTGGCGCGCGGCGAGGCTCCGCTCGGCATCGTCTACGAGACGGACGCACGCATCGAGCCGGGGGTGCGCGTCGTCGGCCTGTTCCCCGAAGACAGCCATCTGCCGATCACCTACCCGGTCGCCGTCGTCAACGGCGCCCGCGAGGGCGCCGCGCGCTTCGCCGCGTTCCTGTCGAGCGACGCCGCCACGGCGACCTTCACGCGGCTCGGCTTCGCGGTGCTGCCGCGATGAGCGCGCTCACGAGGCGGGTGCTCGGCGCCGTCTTTTCGTCTCTGCTTGCCGCCGCGGCCCACGCGGCCGAGCCGACGCTGGAGGAGCGCCTCGACGCGTTGACGCGCGCCGTCGAGGCGCAGCGCGCCCAGATCGAGGCGCAGGCCGCCGAGATCGAGAGCTTGCGCGCCCAGGTCGCGGCCGCGCAGGCTCCCGCGCCCGCGGCGGACTCTGCCGCGCCGGCGCGCGCTCCGAGCGTCGCGTCGCTCGCGAAGGAGGTGCGCGAGCAGAAGCTCGCCGCGCAGGACGCGCCGCGCGTCGCCCTCGTGGGCGGGCGGCCGACGATCTCGAGCGCCGACGGCCGCTCGTCCGTCTCTCTCCGCGCGGTCGTTCAGCTCGACGCGGCGCACTTCGATCAGGCGAGCGAGGGCACGCTCGCGACGGACTTCCGGCGGGGTTCCGTGGGCGCGACGAACAACCGCGACACGAGCGCCGCCCGCGACCTCTCGGACGGCCTCACCTTCCGTCGCGCGCGCCTCGGCTTCGAAGGCGTGATCGCGCGGGACTTCAACTTCCGCTTCATGACCGAGTTCGGCGGAAGCGGAACGGAGGGCCCCGCACGCATCAACGACGCCTGGATCAACTACACGGGCTTCGCGCCGTTCACCGTCCAGCTCGGCGCCTTCACGCCGTCCGCGAATCTCGAGGATGCGACCTCCCAAGAAGAGCTGCTCTTCCCGGAGCGCAACACGCCCTCGGAGCTGTCGCGCACGCTCGGCGGCGCCGACGGCCGCATCGGCCTCGCGGTTCGCGGCGCGGGCCAGCGCTGGATGAGCTCGGTGGCGCTGACGTCTCGCACCGTCGGCGACGCGGAGGTTGCGGACGCGCCGCTCGCACTCGTGTCGCGCGCCGGCTTCCTCGCGCTCACGGCGCCCGACTACAACGTGCACCTGGGCGGCGCCGCGACCCATGCGTTCCATCCGCCGGACGGCGGCTCGGCGCTGACGACGGGGCGGCATGCGGTGCGCCTTCGAGATCGCCCGGAGCTGCGCGTGGACAGCACGCGCTTGATCGACACCGGCCCGATCGACGCGGAGGACTCCTGGAACGCGTCGCTCGAGCTCGCAGCGAACTGGAAGAGCTTCTATGTGCAGAGCGAGCGCTTCTGGTACGGCATCGATCGTCGCAATCCCAGCGCCGTCGCCGACCCGCGCTTCGACGCCTACTACGTCCAGGCGAGCTGGATCCTCACCGGCGAGAGTCGCCGATACAACGTGGCGAACGGGGCCTTCCAGATGCCTCGGCCGTTCGTGCCCGCGGGTGTCGGTGGCGGACGCGGCGCATGGGAGCTGGCGCTGCGCTTCTCGCACACCGATCTCGACTTCCGCGCCGGGAGCGCGGGAACGCCTGCGGCGCTCGAGGCCGTGCGCGGCGGCGTGCAGGACATCTGGACGCTCGGCCTGAACTGGTACCTGAGCGCCAACTTCCGCATGTCGCTCGACTACTACCGCGTGGACGTGGATCGCCTGAATCCCGCGGGCCCGAGCAACCCGACGCCGTTCGGGACGGGCGCCAGCACGCCGCCGGTCGGAGTCGAGATTGGTCAGGAATACGACGTGTTCGGGCTGCGCTCGCAGTTCAACTTCTAGCCCGCCCGGCATCCGCGGCGGCGCTCACCCTCCGATCTCGCGCTCCCGCTCGCGCCCGATCAGCACCGGCGCGCTCAGCGTCGCCGGCGCCGCCTTGCGGCCCTCGCGCGCGAACACGCTGAACTGCATGAGGCGAAGCCGCAGCGCAGCTCCGGCGACGAAGTGCGGCACGTCGTGGTGCAGGTGCGGTAGCTCGATCGCGATGGGCGCGCGGTCGGCGCGCGTCTCCGCGGCGACGCGCACGATCGGGCCCGTGCGCTGCACGCTTTCGATCACCACATCGACGCCGGCGCCGCCGGGCTCGGCGAGGCGCAGGTCGCCGGGGCGCACGTACACGTCCGCCGGACCGCTCGGATGAATCGCGTCGATCGCGATCGGCTGCTCCGCGCCGGGCAGGAACACGCTGCGGCCGCGCACGTCCGCGGGCAACACGTTCGCGTCGCCGAGGAAGTCGAAGATGAAGGGTGAGGCGGGGCGCTCGCAGAGCTCGTCGGTCGAGCCGACCTGCTCGATGCGGCCGCGATTCATCACCACCACGCGGTCGGCGAGCTCGAGCGCCTCTTCCTGGTCGTGAGTCACGAACACGCTCGTGATGTGGAGCTCGTCGTGGAGCTTGCGCAGCCAGCGGCGCAGGTCCTTGCGCACGCGCGCGTCGAGCGCGCGGATGCGAAAGCTGCGCATCGACTGGGACCGCTTTCGCGACTGACGGCTCGGCGCGCCTCAACGCCCCGTCTTCTTCTCCGCCGCGATGCCCTCGAACACGAGGTCCACCGCCGCCGCGATCGCCTCGCGACACTCTTCGGCGTCGAGCTGGCCGTTGGCCCAGGCGATGCGCGCGCCGTTCGTCACGTAGAGCACGGTGCGCGCGGCGGCGAGCACGTCGGCCTCGCGCTTCAGCTCGCGCCGCGCGCGGGCCGACTGCAGGATCTCGGCCACGAGACCGATCGCGCGGTCCTGCAGCGCGAGCACACGCTTCGCGACGCGCGCCTCCGGGTGGGTGGTCGCGCGCAACATCACCACCGTGAAGTCGCGGTCCTGGGCGAGCAGCGCGTGCTCGGCGTCGAGGAAGCGCTGCAGCCGTTCGCGCGCCGGCAAGAGCCGGGGCTCCGCGGCGCGGAAGCGCTTCCACGCCTCGTCCTGCAGCTCCGTCAGGTCCTCGACCAGCAGCTCTTCCTTGCTGCGGATGTGGCGGTAGATCGAGCTCGCGCCCATGCCCGCCCGGTCGCCGATCATGCGCAGGGTGGTGGCGTCGAAGCCGTGCTCGCGGAACAGCGAGCGGAACGCCGCGCGGATCTTCGCGCGGCTCTTGCGGCCGCGGACGAGACGGCCGTCGTCTGCCCGGCGCGGGCGACGGGAGCGACGGTCGACGGTTTGGGCGGTAGAGGTGGATTCCATCGGTGCGTGCAGAGTCGCATACGACGTGGGTGGGAGTCACGGCGTTGACACGCTCGTTCGAGAGAGGCCGGGGACGTTGGTTCGCGAGCTCCGCCGCAGCGGGGGGCCGGGGGCGCGCTCCGGCGGCTGGCTCGCTTTCGGCCCCGCTCTGCGGGCG
>CAZCTH010000018.1:0-56076 GCA_964501435.1 uncultured Spirochaetales bacterium
GGGGTCGAGGGGAAGATGTTCCGCCCGATGGCGATGACGGTGATCTTCGCCCTCGTCGCCGCCTTCGCGCTCTCGCTCACCTTCATCCCGGCCATGGTCGCGCTCTGCATCACGGGGAAGGTCGAAGAGAAGGAGAACTGGTTGATCGCGCGCGCGAAGCGCGTCTACGAGCCGGCGCTGGCGTGGGCGCTGCGTCGGCGCGTGCCGGTCGTCAGCGCAGCGGCGGGAGCGTTCGTCGCGTCGCTGCTCCTCTTCGCGCGCCTCGGGCAGGAGTTCGTGCCGACGCTCTCCGAGCTCGACTTCGCAGTGCAGGCGATCCGCATCCCCAGCACCGGGCTCACGCAGAGCACCGAGATGCAATTCGCCGTCGAGCGAGCGATCGCGAAGCTGCCGGAGGTCGCGTTCGTGTTCTCGAAGACGGGGACCGCGGAGATGGCCTCCGATCCGATGCCGGTCAACGTGTCGGACTCTTTCGTGATCCTCAGGCCGCGAACGGAGTGGCCGAATCCGTCCGATACCAAGGAAGATCTGCGCCTCCGAATCGAGGAGAGCGTCGAGGCGCTGCTCGGCAACAACTACGAGTTCACGCAGCCGATCCAGATGCGCTTCAACGAGCTGATCGCCGGCGTGCGCGGCGATGTCGCGGTGAAAGTCTTTGGCGACGACTTCGACGCGCTCTCGCCCGCCGCCGAGAAGATCGCTGCGATCCTCCAGGCGACGAGCGGCGCGGCCGACGTGCGGGCGGAGCAAATCAAAGGCTTGCCCGTGCTGAGCGTCGACGTGAACCGCAGCGCAATCGCGCGCTACGGGCTCACGGTCTCGGACGTGCAGGACGTGGTCTCGATCGCCGTCGGCGGCCGCGAGGCGGGGCAGGTCTTCGAGGGCGACCGGCGCTTCGACATTCTCGTGCGTCTACCCGATGCCTTCCGCCGCGACATTCGCACGCTGCGCAAGCTCCCAATTCCGCTCCCGAACGAGCCCGGAGAGTTCGAGCCGGTGCCGGGCAGCGAGGAGCAGCCGGCCCGGTTCGCGTTTCTTCCGCTCGACAGCGTGGCCGACGTCCAACTCGTCGAGGGGCCGAACCAGGTGAGTCGCGAGAACGGCAAGCGCCGAATCGTGGTGCAGGCCAACGTTCGCGGCCGCGACATCGGATCCTTCGTCGAGGAGGCCGAGGCGCGCATCGCGCGGGAGGTGAAGCTGCCCGCTGGTGCATGGCTCGAGTGGGGTGGCCAGTTCGAGAACCTGGTCGCCGCGAAGCAGCGCCTCGCAATCGTCGTCCCCATCTGCTTCGTCGTGATCATGGTCTTGCTGTACTCGACGCTGCGCTCGCTGCGCTACGCGACGATGGTCTTCAGCGGCGTTCCGCTCGCGCTCTCCGGCGGCATCGTGACGCTCTGGCTGCGCGGCATGCCCTTCTCGATCTCGGCCGCCGTTGGCTTCATCGCGCTTTCGGGCGTCGCGGTGCTCAACGGGCTCGTGATGGTGAGCTTCATCAACGAGCTGCGCGAGCAAGGCCGCTCGGTCGACGACGCCATTCGCGAAGGAGCGCTGACGCGCCTGCGTCCCGTGCTGATGACCGCGCTCGTCGCGTCGCTCGGCTTCGTGCCGATGGCGCTCGCGACGGGCACGGGCGCTGAGGTGCAGCGGCCGCTCGCGACGGTCGTAATCGGAGGACTTGTTACGAGCACGGCGCTCACACTGCTGGTCTTGCCGGCGCTGTATCGACTCTTCACCCCCGACCGCCGCGTCCGCCCTGAGGAGATGTCGCTGTGAGTCACGCCGACGACGACGGCTTCGACGGCCCCTGGTGGCAGTACCCACTGCTGCGCAACGGCATGATCGCGGGCGTATTGGCTGCCGTCGGCTTTGTCCTCGAGTCGCGAGAGCTGCTGACGCCGTTGCTCCCGCGAGTGCTCTACCTCATCGCGATGCCCCTCGCGGGGTATCACTGGGCCCGAGAGGCGATTGAAGAGCTGGTTCGCGAGCGCGAGGTTGGAATCGATCTCCTGATGCTCGCCGCGATGGTCGGCGCTTCGCTGCTCGGCCTACTCAACGAAGCGGCGGCGCTCGCCGTGCTCTACGCCCTCGCCGAGGGCCTCGAGGACTACACCTACGCCCGCACGCGTTCGGCGATCCGGAGCCTCCTCTCGCTCGCTCCGAAGACCGCGCGCGTGCTCCGAGGCGGCGCAGAATCGGAAATCTCCGCCGATGCGATCGTGGTCGGCGACCGCTTCCTCGTGCGCCCTGGTGAATCGTTCGCGACCGACGGCGTGATTCGCGTCGGACGCTCGACGGTCGACGAGTCGGCGGTCACGGGAGAGTCCGTGCCCGTCGAGAAGGAGACCGGAGATCCGGTTTACGCCGGGACACTCAATCAGGTCGGCGCAATCGAGGTCGAGGCGACCGCCGCCTTCGTAGACAACACGCTCTCGAAGGTGATCCACCTCGTCGAGACGGCGCAGGCTCAGAAGGGGCGGGCGGAGCAGTGGGTCGAGCGCTTCGGGCGGCGCTACAGCCCGGCCGTACTCGCGGCGTCGGCCGCGATGCTCGCGGCGCCGCTCGTGCTGCCGCTCGACTTCGCCGACTGGGCGCGCCGCGCCGTCGTACTGCTCGTCGCGGCCGCGCCGTGCGCGCTCGTGATCTCGACGCCGATCGCGATGGCAGCCGGCATCGCGCGCGCCGGGAAGCGCGGCATTCTCGTGAAGGGTGGCGTGCATCTCGAGCATCTCGCCCAGATCCGGGTCGTTGCCTTCGACAAGACCGGGACCCTCACCGAGGGCAAGCCCCGCGTGACCGATGTGGTCCCGCTCGGGACCGATCGCGAGCGACTTCTCTCGATTGCAGCGGCGCTCGAGCACTACTCCGAGCATCCGCTCGCGCGCGCAATCGTCGAAGCAGCCGCCGAGGCCGGTGTCACGCCCCTCAGCGCAGCGGATTCGCGCGCGCTCGCCGGCGCGGGCACCGAGGCGACGATCAACGGCGCCCGCTGGTACGCCGGGAGCCCTGCGTTCTTCCGCACGCGCGGCCACGATCTCGGAGAGCACGAGGCGCTGATCGAGCGCCTCGAAGCTGAGGGGAAGACCACCGTGCTAGTGGGGACCGATCGCGTGCTCGCCGGCGCGCTCGCACTCCGCGACAAACTCCGCGCGACGGCACAGCAGACGGTGCGCGACCTTCGCGCCGCGGGAGTGCACGTCGCGATGCTGACGGGCGACAACCCGCGGACCGGCACTGCGATCGCGCGCCTCGCCGGCATCGAGGACGTCCAGGCATCGCTCAAGCCCGCCGACAAGGTGAGTGCCATCGCCGCGTACGAAGCGCAGATGCCCGGGGGCGTGCTGATGGTCGGCGACGGCGTGAACGATGCGCCGGCGCTCGCCGCCGCGACCTGCGGCATCGCGATGGGCGCGATCGGCTCGGACGCGGCAATCGAGGCAGCGGACGTCGCGCTCATGTCGAGCGATCTCACGAAGGTGACGGAAGCGCTCACCCTCGCGCGGCAGGTGCGCAGCGTGAGCCGTCAGAACGTCGCGTTCTCGATCGCGCTGCTGGTCGTGCTGATCCCCGCGGCACTCTTCGACGTGCTGGGCGTCGCCGCCGCCGTCGTGGCGCACGAGGTGGGGGAGCTGATCGCCGTCGCGAACGGCCTTCGTGCGGGGCGGTCCTAGCTGCGAGCTCAATCAGTTTCACGAGGCAATCACGCCTCGATGGAAAAGGGGGAAGAGAAATGCATGCCAATACTCGATGGAGCCTTCTTGTCGGAGCTCTCGTCTTCGGCGCCCTTGCGACGCCGGCCCTTGCGCAGTCGATCAAGGAGCGGTCGCTCCAGAACAACCCGTACCGCCAGGCGGGAGGGTCCTGCGTCTACGGGCGCAACGGCGAGCTCTTGAATCAACCCAAGGGCGTGGTGTGCGCGAGCCAGGAAGAGGCCCCGGGCGCCGCCCCTCCGGGCGCCGCCGAGAGGTTCGCCGGCCTCCCTCCGGCGCTGCGCTCAGAGGCGACCGCGCTCGTGGCGAGCCACGACCACGTCGCCGATCACCTCGTCGAGCTGCGGCGCGCCGTCGCGTTGAATGACAAGACAAAGGCGATCGCGATCTCTGACGCAGTCGCGAAGGAGCTGGTCGATCACCTTGCGCGCGAGCAGGCGCTGTTCGAAAAGCTCGCGGCGGAACACCGCGCGCACTGACGGAGAGAGGTTCGTTCCCCCGCTCAGATGTGTTGCGATCCGCACACACACCGAGGAGGTGATCATGCGCCCTCTGGCATGGCTTCATCTGCTTCTCGCGATCTCATTGTATGCGCCCATCGTCGCTGCCGCTCAATCTGGGGGATCTGCGCAGGCCAGTCCCGACACCGTTCAGTCATTCAGAAACCGTGGCCAGGCCCTTGCCGGCGAGATCGAAGACGCCCTTTCCCGCCTCGATGAAAGCGGGAACGGCCGTTTCCAGAACGCGCGCGGCAACATCCGCGGCGAAGATCGGCTGCCTACGCGCTTGGAGGCGGCGAAGGCCCAAGCGGACCTCCACAAGGCACGAGAAGATCTCGACAGCTTGCGAGAGGAAGCGCGCAGGGCGGGGGTGCCTGCGGCCCTAATCAGCGAGCTAGAGGACATCGAGCCCAAAGCGCGACCCAAGGAACGCTCCCCGACCGAGGAAGCCGCAGTCACGGATCTACGGAAGAAGGCACAGGACTACCGCGCGCGAGGCGAACGGAACCGCGGCAAGATCGACTCGTGTACTGAGGACGAGGGCGATCGCGCAGCAAGCTGCCGGGAGCGATACGCACGCCGCGCGAAGGGCGAGGATGAGATCGCCGAGCAGTATGAGCGCCTCGCCGAGGAACTTCAGCGAGACTCGGAGCTTTGACGAGACGGCGGCAGCGCTTGCACTCTAGTGCCAACGAGGGGGCGTTCTGACCGGAGCCGCGGTGCTCGCGGTTCCTTGTCCCCGTCAGGCCTTGGGCGGCGACCGAGAGCGTGACGGTTGATCGCAAGCTGCATCGAACGTGCGCCTGCTTCAACACAAGGGATCACGCCATGAAGCTCCGCATCACCGGTCTCGTCGCCCTGGCCGTACTTCCTCTCTCGACGATATCGCCGGCTGCCGCAGGAGACTCGACGGCCGCGATCATCACGCTCGCGGAGGCGAGCGCCGACTCACCGTCGTCGCACGAGGCGTTGGCACGGTTCTACCAGCAGGAGGCGAATCGAGAACGCGCCGTCGCCAAGCGCATGCGCGATGCAGCACGACACCGAGTCGGGAAGCTCGGTGCAAGTGCTTGGAATCGGCCTTTGATCGATCCGGGTGGCGACAACGACGCCGCGGCAGCGCGCTACGAAGCCCTCGCGACTATGCACCGCGAACAAGCGAGGTCGCTGGCGGACGGCAACAGCTAGCCGACCCAGCAAGAGCCTGCGCTCGAAGGTGTTGGCGTAGTAACCGCGCCTGCCGCCGTGCTGTACGGAACGAGCAGGAGCTGGCCGATCGCCCGAGTCGAATCTCAGGACGCGCGCGACTGCGCCCCCTCGTCCGGAAGAGGATGCATCTCCGACGTCAACTGAACGCGCAGCACGTCAAGGATGCGGTGCGCGCGCTCCACGGTGATGGAGCGATACTCGTTCCGCTCGTCGCGCGAAACCTGCGACTCGTGAACACCGAGCATCGTCGCGAGTTCTCGCTGGCTGATCTTTCGGAAGATCCGTGCCGCGATCAGAAGACGCCCCAGGCCCGACAGATTCTCGAGGGGCTCGAAGCTCCCACGCTGCATCCGCTCGTACGCCTCCACCTCCTCGTCGAGCTGGAGAGTGAAGGAGCGGAAAGGATCGAGGGCTCGCTTGAGCTCGACGAGGCCGAGGCCTCTCTCCTTCAGACGTGCTTCGTGCTCGCTCAGGCGCTTCTTCTCGTCGAGGAGGCGCGCGCGAGCCTGATGGTAGTCAGCGTCCGTGCGAATCATGGTGTCCTCCTGATCTTCACGATGCCCTTCACGTCCGCGCCGCTCGGAAGCACGCGTCGCGAGAGCCGAAACCACGAGGGAAACTCGAGCGCATTCCCTCGATGGTCGCGTCCCGCGATCAGGCCCGGAGCGTGCGGGTAGAACTCGACTCGGTACTGGTGCCACATCGGCAGCTGCTGCTTGGGATAGCTCCGATAGGGGCGGCGCTCTGAGGGGTCCCAGGTCCAGATCCGATGCGGGTCTCTCTGATTCAGAGCATCCTGAAGCTCGCCAGAGATCAACCGCTGCCAGTCGGCACTCGAAGTAGCCGTCGATGTCGTTCGGGTGGTCCTTGTCTTCGACGAAGGAGCCGTCGACGAAGATCTCCGTGACGCCAACCTCCCAGAGCTGTTGAACCAGCACCTCGAGGCTTTCAACGAGTCGAGCCCGCCAAGTCGCATCCCAGTTCGGGGTATCCCTCGGCAGGACCCTCTACCAGGAACGAACTGCGCAACTGTTCGAGCGTCATCTCCCAGTCTCCAGCCGGCAGGACCCCGTCTGGCGTGAACGGCGGAGGCTGCCCCATCGCTGCCTCACTTCGGCCGGATCATGATACAACTTGACAATTAAGTCAAGCGATGCTGAAACGGTTGAATTGGCGGGTAGATAGCGTCGCGCCCTCCCCCTCACTTCGCCCATCTTGAGAGATACATAAAGGACGTTATGTTGCGTGAGTCGCACCGGTGGCAGCCGGAAGGGCGCCTCCTCGAAGCGCGCGGCGGCGCGACACCTCATAGGAGCACTTGTGAGCGACGAACTCGCACGGATTGCACCGGAGCGCGGCCTCTCGAAAGAAAAGCGATCCTGGGCGGTTCCAGCGCTTGTTGCCGACGCGGGGCCCGACGCGTCGAGGCGTTTCCTCGAGTTTTTCGCCGCGACAATCCGCAACCCGAACACTCGGGCCGCCTACGCTCGGGCCCTGAACCAGTTCTTCGGCTGGTGCGAGGACCGCGGCGTTCAGCGGCTCGACCAGATCGAGCCCCTGGTCGTGGCCGCCTACATCGAGCAGCACCCGGGATCGGCCCCCACGGTCAAGCAGCACCTGGCCGCGATCCGGATGTGCTTCGACTGGCTGGTGACCGGCCAAGTTGTTCGGCAGAACCCGGCGACCTCGGTCAAGGGCCCGAAGCA
Source organism: uncultured Spirochaetales bacterium (assembly GCA_964501435.1). GTDB lineage: Bacteria > Myxococcota_A > UBA9160 > UBA9160 > UBA6930 > VGRF01. The sequence continues at coordinate 7,123 of CAZCTH010000018.1, forward strand.
CATCGTCACGCGCGGCAAGACTCCGGTGCTCGCGGCCGACGAGGCTCGCCAGCTCCTCGACTCGATCGAGACCGACACGATCGTCGGCCTGCGCGATCGCGCGCTGATCGGCCTAATGGTCTACTCGTTCGCGCGGGTCGGGGCCGCGGTCGGGATGAGCGTCGAGGATTACTACCGCGAGAAGAAGCGCTGGTGGTTCCGCCTTCACGAGAAAGGCGGCAAGAACCACGCCGTCCCCGCGCATCACAACGCCGAGGAGTACATGGACGCCTACCTCGAGGCCGCGCGCATCGCCGGCGCCAAAGGCGCTCCGCTCTTCCGCACGGTGAACCGCGCGCGCGAGATCACCGAGCACAGCATGAGCCGCATTGATGTCTTCCGGATGATCAAGCGGCGCGCGAAGGCCGCGGGGCTACCGCCCGAGATTTGCTGCCACACGTTCCGCGCGACTGGGATTACGGCGTACTTGAACAACGGCGGTACGCTCGAGAAGGCCCAACAGATCGCAGCGCACTCGAGCCCGAGGACGACGAAGCTCTACGACCGGACCAACGACGAGCTCACGCTCGACGAGATTGAGCGGATTCAGATCTGACCGCAGCGCCGATCAGCCAGCCCGGTAGTCCCGCTGCACCGACCTGAAGGAGCGAGACGCAACGTCCCTCTTGTCATATCTCAATCTCCGGAACACCCGCCTCCGTCAACAGCTGGTAGAGATCAGCGACCTTCCGGCGGCGTCCGCGCTCCTGACAGAATGTGAACACGGCACGCTGTTTTGCTCGAGATAGAGCGACAAAGAAGGTCGAGATGCCTTCCGGGTTTCCCGGCGTGTGGCTCCACCAGTTCTCGTCATCGAGACCGACGAAGACGATCGTGTCGTACTCCAATCCCTTGCTCTTGTGCACAGTCATCAGGGGGACGCTGTCGAGGCCTTCGAACTGGTCGATGCAGGTGCGCCACGAATCTCCTGTCTCCGCGCATGCCTTCAGGTGCAGCTCGAAGGCCTCGCGAATGATCTCCGCCATCTCTCCAGTCCGGTACGCAGAAAACGCCCGTCTCACCCCGTCGAGGTCCAGAAACGCAAAGATCCGTGCGGACACATTTCCCGCCGCATCCGGCGTCGGCTGACTCCCATCGAGGAGATCGCGAAGCTCGGCGATAAACGCGGATAGCTCCTGCTCTACGCGCTGGCAGCATCTCTCGTCGTCAGGATCGACCATCCTCACCTGCTCGACGAACACAGATGCAACCCGCCAAGAGTCCGGGGCCCGCCGCTGGCCCGCCAACCGCAGGAGTGCAAGCCCGGCCCGCGCCAGATCGTCCGCCAGAACATCCTGAAGTGTCGTGCGCCCCAGTATCCGGCTCTCGTTGCGGATGCTGAGGCCCGCCCGCTTCATGGGCTCCATAAGCTTGTCCTCGAAGCCCTCCGCTTTCTGTCGAACCAGGAGAGCGTATTCCCTTGGCGCTCTGCCGCGCGCAATAATATCCGCTGCGATCCATCGTGCGAGGTACCCAGACTCGGTGGTCTCGGATCGCGACTTCCAGACCTGAGCCACGTCCCCGTCGATTTCACCAGTCGCACGCGAGACAGTCTGCGCGGCACTTCCATCAAGCGCGCACGCGACGACGTGCTGAATCCGCACGAGGTCCGGCGAGGACCTGTAGTTGAACAGAAGCTCGATCCGCCGCGCGGAGAAGTCGGGCTGAAAACGCGAGAAGGCATCGGGCCGCGCTCCCGCCCAGAGCATGATTCGCTGTTTGTCATCTCCGACGGCAGTTGTGACTGTGCGTTGATTGCAGAACACCGAGACTAAGAAGTCGTACTGCGCGTAGGTCGTGTCCTGAAACTCGTCGACGAAGACATATGCGTACGTCGCGCGCAGGGCACGCATCAACCTCGGATTCGTGCGCAGCAGGAGTTCCGCGAGCCGGTTGATCGTGACGAACGTAAGATTCGACGTCGAATCATCGCGGTACCGCTCCTCCCACCAGAGCTTGATCGCGTACTCGGCTGGAGATCGAGGCTCAAGCGTTTCAGGAGGCAACCGGTAGCTACCAACGTGGCGCGACTCGAAGGTATCGGGTGAGATCGCGGCCAGCTCTTCCTGCCAGTCGCGCTCAGCTGCATCCCGCGCGGAGTCAAGGAAGCTCTCCACGTCTCGGCGCTTGGGAAAGCCGATGTCGTACCGCCGGCTGGGCCGCCATGCCGCTGGTATCGACGTTCGAAAACGGTCGACCAACCCCTTGGTGAACGCATCGAACGTCAGCGAAGAGAACCGCCTCGCGAATTCGGCGCCGCAACGCTGCCGCACTCGGCTGGCCAGATTGTCGGCGGCGTCTGTCTTGAACGAAATTGCAAGAATCCGCTGCGGATCAGCACAGAGCCCGGTCTCAAGGAGATAAACGGCGCGCTGGGCGAGGAACTCCGTCTTCCCTGCACCGGGCCCGGCGACGACGCAAGCGCTCCCGGGATGTCGCAGTGCCTCCCACGCGTTGTGTTCGAGGTCGTCGATCCCCCTTGGCTTCCAAGATTCCGGGCGGACGAAAGGAGCCATCTTCCTAACCGTCTTCCAATTCCGCGCCATCGATCTCGGCAGCGATCCGGTCGATCAATGCTCGCAGGGCCGCCGGGGTTCCGTCGCGGAGTCGAGCCCGTTCCAAGCCGCTCAAGACACGCAAGTGAGTGCTGGGTTTGCTGCGGCCGAGGAACAGGTACCGATACCACCGCATGTCATCGTCATCCTCGGAGCCGTAGAGGTCCTCTCTGCCATCAGCACCGAGTACGGCAGCCCGCGGTTCGCCCCGGTCGGACGGTCCCTGCAGGCCCGGAAGAATCACCTTATAGGCCTCCGGAAACGCCTTCAGCATCGAGTAGTCGAGGTCCAGCGGATCCGAGAAGAACACGCCGAACTCGCGCATCTTCCCGACCCACGCCTCCAAATCGATCTTGTCGTCAGGCGAACGCTGACCGAGTGAAGAGAGAGCCGCGGCGATTCGATCCTTCTCTATCGCTTGCCCGAAGATCGCAGATGGCAAGACGCCGTTCGCGATCAACTCCTGACAAGCCGTGGCTATGCGTCCCCACCCGCCACTTACCCTCCCGAGATCCAGATCGAGCAATGTCGCGTGGGGAATCTCTAGGTCGGAAAGCAACCGCCAGAGATGATTGATGTGGCGCCCTCCGATGGGCACGATGGCGACGAACGAGCGATCGATCGCCAAGCCATGCGCCTCAGCCAGACGTGGCAGCACGATTTCCTCCGACGCACCCTCGCCGAGCACGGCCATCCTTGCAAAGTAGAGCTCTGGATGCGTTCGAACTGCTTCGCGGACGAACTTTTCTGCCTCTTCCTCGTCAACGGGCAACCGGATCTCCCGCACGAGGGCCACACGGGAAGCGGCGTCCCGTCTGAAATGCCGCACCTGTTCGGGATCGAGGCGCGCGAGGATGCTCGACGAATGACTTGAGACAATGCCCTGCGCGCGGATGTTTCCGGTGAGGTCCTTCAGCTGCTCGACGATGCGCGAGAGAAAGAACGGCGCGAGGCTGTTCTCAGGCTCCTCGACCGCGATCAGCGTCAGGGCCGGCAGAGACACGCCGCCCGCCTGGAATCCTTCAGCTTCTGGATTCGCGGCGATGCGGCTCTCTATATCCAGCGCTGCTGCGGCCATCGCGAGATGGAACAGCGACCGCTGCCCCTCGCTCAGCTCATCTAGGCTTCGCTCCCCTCCCGATTCGTCCGGCGTAAAACCCACCTCAACCTTGCGGATGAACTCCGGCAAGCGAATGTCCACAGGCCGGAACACCGGCTTCGAATCGGTGGCGGCTGAATGGACCTCCTGCCAGCGTCTGGTGACTGCGCTGGCGATTGCGGTGACGGCCGCTTCGGCGGAAAATGCCGCGTTGAGGTTCTGCCCCGCGCCGGCAAGAGTTTGAGCCAGATTCTCTGACCAGGAGATCGCCCTCCAAAGGCGTCCCCGCAGAAACGCGTTGACCTGAGAACTGCCGTCTCGCGTTGCGGGGAGGTAAAGCATCTGAATCCGCGACCGTTCAAACGGTCTGACAGCGACGCAATCCTCCTCGTCGAATTCACCGAGGTTGCGTACGGCGATGAGCCGCTCCTCAATGCTGCCATCCACTGAACCGTCATCCATCCACGTCGCTTCGAGGCGAAGACGACACTTCGGGGTTCCGAACTCATCTGTCGCCATCTGCTGGAAGAACGCCGGCACGGCGGACTCGTCCTCTCCATCTGCCTCGAGTTCTGGAAAAGCCAGCACGGTCTCGATCACCAAACTGCGCTGCGGCGGAGATGTCTTTTCGCGCTCGGGTACGTGGAAATCCTGCCGGCGCAAACGCCGCTGATCCGCCGCCACACCGAACAATCGCAGCAGAGCCTGCATGAAGGCTGTCTTGCCCGAACCGTTCAAGCCGACCAGTGCCGTGATTCCGCGATCGAGGTCCACTTTCTGCCCCGCCGGGCCGAAGCATCGGAAGTTCTGCAGGACTAGTCGTTCCAGAATCATGGCTGCCTCTTCATTCCAAGAGCCTCGGCAAGCGACGTTAGACCCGAGTCGCGGGAAAGCGCGCTCGATCTCGGATTGCCAGCCCGTGGGCGAGAGCCCCCTGCTTGCCGCTGCACGAGCACCGCAGTAGGTTACATGTAACCCACAAGAAGGATCGCGCTGTGGCCACCGCATCGAAGCCCAAGAGCTCGCGCGTCAAGCGTGCAAAGCGCAAGACCTCCCGAGAGAAGGTCGAGGCTCATCGTCGCCGCTTGCGGGCGCAGGGGCTCCGGCCCCTCCAGATCTGGGTCCCGGATACGCGCTCGCGCCGCTTCGCCATCGAGGCGCGGCGACAGTCGCTCGCGGTCGCATCCAGCCAACTTGCGACCACGGATCAAGCGTTCGTCGCGGGCTTGGCGGAGTTGAACTTCGAGTGAATCGCGGCGAGATCTGGACCGCTTCCGCGGGAGCCGGCTATGCGGGCAAACCGCGACCTGTGGTGATCGTCCAAGACGATCGCCTCGGAGGGACTGCTTCGATCACGCTTTGCGCATTCACGACGGATGCCACCGAGGCCCCGCTCTTCCGATTGCGCATCGAGCCCAGCGAGACCAACGGGCTGCGTGAACCGTCGAGCATCATGGTCGACAAGGTCACGACCGTGTCGCGCGACAAGCTCGGGAAGCGGATCGGGCGGCTCGCGGGCGAAGACGTCGTGCGGCTCAATCGCGCTCTGATGCTCTTCCTCGGGCTCGCTGGATAGGACTGAGTGCGCGCTCGTCGCGGCTCGTCGGCGCGCCTCACGCTTCTTCCGCTTCGCGTTCGGCCTTCTCGAAGAGCCCCCAGAAGCCGTACTTCCGTGCGTGGCGCTTGCGCAGGGGCAAAGCTCAGCACGAATAAGCGGTCGGAGATTGCGAAGAAGGCCGCGAAGGCGCGTTGGGGACCCGTAGGGAGAAAATTGCGGTTGACCCGCGGGACTTGTTCGCTTATAAAATAAGCGAAATCAGGAGAAGCACCTTGGCAGCAGTCACAGTGGTCCCGCAGCCCGAAGTCGTCCTGGCGCGCCTCGAACAGATCATCCCGTTGTTGTACCACGCGATCGAGAGCGGCGTCTCGAAAGCCCTGGCCTACCAGTACGACGGGGCACGCGACCCGTGGCTCGCCTCCCACTTGGTGCGCCATCACGCGAAAACGGTGCTCAAGGCTCTCGGTCACGACGTGGACGAGATGTTCGACCTGAACGAGAAGTCCCCGCTCAGCGGGCTCTCGTTCTCGTATCGAAGCCAGTACGGCTTCAAGGTTCTCAAGGCCGACCGGCTGGGCGGCCTCCCGTCGGCGGGCAACTCGGATCGCCGCAAGGAGTTCTACTGCCAGGAATCGCTTGCTCCAGAGCTGCTCGGAATCGCCCGCGAGTCGCTGCCGGAACTGCCGCTCAATCTGGTTGTCCTCTGGGAGGTCGATGCCGCGTTCAACCTACTAGGCTTGACACTGGTTTGCCCCAAGTCGGATTCGCCTCTTTTCGGCGATGACGGGCAGGTTCTCCGATCGGCCGAGTTGCACTGGTCGATCCCGATTCCGCACCCGGCCGCTTCCGCTCCGCCGGTAATGGTGCCCGCAGCGCCGACGGACCTCCCGATTACGCCGAAGCGCCCGGCCGCTGCCGTCGCCGAGAGCGGGAATGAGTGAGATCGGTCGCCGTGTGCGCCAAGCGCGAGAGTTTCGCGGGATAACACAGACAGAACTGGCGGAGCGCGTCGGCATCAAGCAGCCGGCCGTCGCGCAGATCGAAGCCGGCTTCACGATGCCGCGTGATGAACACCTTGAGTTGATCGCTCTGGCGACTGGCTTTCCAGTCTCGTTCTTTCGGATACCGGCGGGTGCGGACTTCCCGTTGCCGTCACACTTGCACGCCAGAGCGCGCAAGTCTCTTTCGGCACCCGAACGCAAGCAGGCGTATCGGTATGCGGAGATCGCATTCGAGATTATCAGGGGCGTGATACCGCGAGTGAATCTGCCCCCTGTGCGGCTGGCGGAGGTGGGCTCCGATCCCGGCTACGCGGCAGAGCAAGTGCGGGCCACATTCGGCTTGTCACCAGACAGCCCGATTCCCAGCTTGATTCGCGAATGCGAGAGGAACGGCGTTCTCGTCTTCTCCCTGCCGCTCCCCGACGAGTGCGATGCCTTTTCGTGCTGGGTTGAAGCGGACGTTCGAAGGCCCGCGATCTTCTTAGGACGTGGCCGAATGGGCGACCGCCAAAATTGGACGCTCGCCCACGAGCTTGGCCACCTGGTGCTTCACCAGGCTCGCCACGACGGCGATCTCGAAGGTGAGGCTGACGGGTTCGCCGCGGAGTTGCTTCTTCCCGAAGGGGCCTTCCTCGACGACCTTGGGGTGTCCACCGTGACGCTGACCTCGGCGGGGATGCTCAAGCGGAAGTGGTTTGTCGCGATGTCAGCGATCATCAGACGCGCGCATGAACTCGGTTCGGTAGATCGCGCTCAGTACAAGTCATTGAACATCCAGATCAACAGGCTCGGATGGCGGAAGCTCGAACCCAACCCGATCCAACCCGAGCCTCCGCGAGCAATCCAGAGGATCATCGAAGCGGCTTACGGGCCTGGCGAAACGGTCAGTCGGCTAGCGAGTGACTCGCGAGTTACGAAGGCGACGCTTGAGAAGTTGCTCGGCCTTGTTGCGTCCGCACCAGCGCGCGCCCCAGCAGTGCGCGGAATCGTGCGGAGGTAGGGCGCTCCGATTGCAAATGCTTGATCGGTCAAGCGCTGAATCCTCTTCTGCGAGCCGAACGAGAAATGCCGCGAGCGCGGCCGGGTCGGTCCTCGACAGTCTGCTCCGAAGTTCGTCCGAGGTCATCCAGCGATCCTACGCGTGCGTGCGGACCGTGGCCGCGCCGCTCTGCAAGGCGTCGGAGGAGGCGCGCGCCCGTGTGGGCCCACGGTCCCACGATCACCTCGAGGCGCCCTACTGCACCCCATGCTTCTTTAGCCGGTACTGCAACCCGCCCCGCGAGATCCCGAGCAGGTCCGCCGCGCGCGAGATGTTCCCGCTCGTCGCGCGGAGTGCGGCGATCAGGTCGCGGCGCTCCTGGGCAGCGCCGACTTCGCGCAGGTTCGGGATCCAATCGGCGTCGCCGGGCTGCGCGGACGCCTCCGCGAGGAGCGTCGAAGTCCGCAGCAGTCCGCGCGCCACTGGGAGAAGATCGTCAGCTTCGTGTGGCCACACGAGATAGTGCTGCTGGCCCATCAGCAGCCGCATTGCTTTCGGGCACTTCCCCTGCGCAGCCTGATCAACGAGCACGATCACCGGAATCCGCACCGACTCGCGCTGGATGCCCTCGACGACGTAGGGCTTCTCGAGGGGGATGCGGATGTCGGGCGTGACGACGAGGCCGATCCGATCGCCGCGGTAAATCTCAATGACGGCGCGAAGATCACGTGCGCATTTCAGCGGGTGGTTCAGCGGCCTCAAGATCTCCGCGATGCGATGCTGCTCGTCGAGCTCCGGGTGAACGACAACGATGGCGCTCTGCTGCACGGCCGACTCGTCCCTTTGGTTGAGGGCGTGGCCGATGACCTCGCCCGGTGGAGGTCCTGGCGCGCACGGCACCGCTCGCGCGCCGAATCGGAAGCGATGGACGAGGGCAAGTCTGCTTGCGGCCTCTTCGGACCCTGGTCCTCAAGCGCATCCTTGAGGAACTCTGAATCCACCCCATCGCGGCATTAATGCCACATCCGCCCCTGCGATCGTGGTGCGTGGGATCACACACAGATCGGTGTACCCACTCGCGTTTGTCTGAAGCCTCGTCAGCGCCGCGTGCTCGACTCTTCCGCGAGCGGAATCGCGAGCGCGAGCAGGTCTTCCGCGCTGCCTTCCGCGAGGCGCCGCGATAGCTGCTTCATCCACTTCTCATGCGCCTCGGCCGCCTGGCGAAGACGCTCGTCGGAGTCGCCGGCGGCCGGCTGTGGCATGCGGACCAGAAGCGTCTTCAGCGACAACTCGAGCATCGAGGCGAGAAGGCCTGCGAGCCCACGCACTTCGTGGCGCGCATCGGCGACGTCGAGGGCGACCTGCTCGAGCACGGTGCCGAGCTCGCGCTCGTTCTGTGCGAGCCGCTCATAGTGGGCCTCGATGATCCGGCGCACGGACTCGGCGACGCTGATCCCTTGCGCCGAGGCCTCGCGCACGAGCGCGGTGTAGAGCGCGGGATCGACGCGCGCGCGGATCTCCGAGAAGTGCGCGTGGATCGGCGGCCGCCCTGCCCTCGCGCGCTCGCGAGCCGGCGCGTCGGGTGCCGCGTCGTCGCGATTAGGCGAGGGCGTGGAGTTCATCGTCTTCCTCGGGCAGAAGCGAGTCGAGGCCGGTCTCTTCCGTCGGCACTGCCTCGGGTGAGGCGCTCGAGTGAGCGCCCTCGTCGGGCGCGGCGAAGGTCCACGTAGCCCATGTGTGGGAGATCGGCTCGACCGTCGCTGGCGGCGGCAACGCCGCGCGCCGCGCGAGGCGCGGATCCGCGAAGTAGCGCGCCTTCATCGCCCAGATCGGCCGGTGGCCGGCGACGAAGACGATCGCGTTCTCGTCGGGAAGCCGGAGCACCTCGTCCGGCGTAATCAGTGGCCGCTGCGACTCCTCCTCCGACTCCATCACGTGCGAGAGCCAGGGCGAGAGGCGGTTCCCGCTGTACATGCGGCGCGACTTCCGCACCGTCATGATGCCAGCCATCTCCGAGAGCAGCCGCGCGGTCTCGACTTTGTTAGGCGCGAACGCCACGCGCACGTGGCAGTTCGAGACGATGCTCTCGTTCATGCCGTAGGCCGCGTAGAGCTGCGAGAGGTCTTGCACGATCAGGAACGCCTGAATCCCGTAGCCGGCGAGGTACGCGAGCTGCGTCTGGAAGAAGTCGAGGCGGCCCAGCGTCGGGAACTCGTCCATCATGAAGAGGAGCCGGCGCCGTGCGTCGTCGCCCTCCCCGACTCGCGGGTTCAGCGTCTCCGTGAGCCGCCGGCCAATCTGATTAATGAGGAGCCGGATCAGCGGCCGCGTGCGGCTCACGTCCGAGGGCGGCACCACGAGGTAGAGGCTCACCGGCACCTCGTGCCGCACGAGATCCTCGATCGCGAAGTCGCAAGTCGCGGTGTTCGCCGCGACCACCTCGTCGCGGAAGAGCGAGAGACACTTCACCGCCGACGAGACCACGGACGAGCGCTCGTTCTCGCTCTTGTTAAGAAGCGAACGCGCGGCGCCGGCGACGACGGGGTGCGTGCGTGTCGGCTCTCCTGTAGAGCGATCGACCCAGCCCATGAGGCCGCCCGGATCGTGCTGCGCCGAGAGCATCTCCGAGAGCACGTTCTCGATGCGCGCATGCGGCGACGTGAGGAGATCGAGGCAGCCGCGCAGGCTCTTGTCGCGGCCGACGTAGAGCACGTGGAGGATCGCGCCGACGAGGACCTCCTGCGCCGTGATGTCCCAATGGTCCTTCACGCCGTGGCCGTCGGGGTCGACGAGCATGTCGGCGATGTTCTGCGCGTCGCGCACCTCCTCGGGACCGCGGCGCACCTCGAGGAGCGGGTTGTAACGAGCGCCGCTGCCGTCGCGGCACGTCGGATCGAATTTGAGGCAGCGGCCGCCGAGCTCCGCGCTGCGCCAGCCAGCGGTCTGCGCCCAGTTCTCGCCCTTGATGTCGTGGACGAGGACGCTCTCGCGCCACGTGAGGAGCGTCGGGATCACCCAGCCGACGCCCTTCCCCGAGCGCGTCGGAGCGAAGCCAAGCACGTGCTGCGGCCCGTGGTGCCGGAGGTAGACGCCGGCGTCGTTCGCGTCACGCTTGTACACGCCGAGGAAGAGCCCCTCCCCGCCCAACAACTCGGCGGCCGCGACCTCCTCGGGCGAAGCCCAGCGTGCCGATCCGTGTGCATCAGTGCTTCGCGCGTTGCGACGTGCGCGTCTCCAAGCCACGTACATGGCGACGATGAAGAGGAAATGCGCGGGGATGATGATCGCGTTCTCAGCTGCCTCGAAGATCGGCTTCGTGCCCGGCGCATCGCCGAAGTTCCAGTCCCAGACCCAGACGGCCCACGGCGCGTACACGGGCAGGAACGCTGCGGCGATCGTCATGACGAGGAAGGCCGCGAGAGTGCCCACCACGCGGCGGAGCGCGTCGACGCGGACCGACGCCACGAGCAGCACCACCAGAACGCCGGCGGCACTGAGAATCAGCACTCGCCCCATCGAGCTCGCCTCGAAGACCGGCGCGCCGAGGTTCGGGTGGAATCGGAACTGCCACGCCACCCACTCGGTGGCGCCCCAGATCACGAGCGCCATCACGCCGAAGACGGCGAAGATTGGGCTCAGGTAGATGCCGATCCGCGCGGGGGGTCGGTCCTGGCCGAGGTCGTAGATCGGAGCGTGTGTAGACATCCGGGTCCCGCTCGCGCGGAACACGGGGCACCCTGGCGGATGCGCGGAGTATTACCCAAACGGCGCGGCAAATCGCGAGTGCCCCGCGCTGGGCCTGCCTGCACGCCCCGCCCTATTCGATGGCCTCGAGATCACCACGAGTTATGGGCTCGGCGATCGTGAAGCCTGACTGGGGATGTCGCTTGCTCTCGCCGTGGTACACGGCCACCACCGCTCCCATCCTCGTGTCCAGAACCGGAGCACCAGCAGATCCGCGGGCTGCTACGGGCGTTCGCGAAGCGACAAGGCGAGAAGCTGTTCCTCGGCTCCTGCCGCTGCTGCCCCTCCGCGATCTCCGCCTGCCGCGCCTTCTGTCCGCCGGGTCGCCGAGCTTGTTGCCGAGGCTCTTCTTCATCTTCACGAAGAACTTCCGCGCGTCGATCAGCTGCACCTTGCCCTTGCGCTCGGGCTCCTTGCGATTCGTGAGCACCCAGATGTAGGTCGAGATGCCGGTGTTGTAGAAGAGCTGATCGGGCAGAGCGACGATCGCTTCGAGCCAGTCGTTCTCGAGGATCCACTGGCGGATGTTGCTCTCGCCGCTGCCGGCGTCGCCCGTGAAGAGCGGCGAGCCATTGAACACGATCGCGATGCGGCTGCCGCCTTCTTTTCCCTTCACCGGCTCCGTCTTCGCGAGCATGTGCTGCAGGAAGAGCAGCGAGCCGTCGTTGATGCGAGGCAGCCCCGCGCCGAAGCGGCCGTTGTAGCCGAGCGTTCGGTGCTCATTCTCGATGAACTTCTGCTGCTGCTTCCACTCCACGCCGAACGGCGGGTTCGCGAGCATGTAGTCGAACGTCCACTTCTTGCCGTTCTCGCGGCGGTCGTAGGCGTCCTTGCTGAACGTGTCGTCGAGGTGGATGCGGTCCGCGTCCTCGCCCTTGATGAGCATGTCGGACTTGCAGACGGCCCACGACTCGTCGTTCCAGTCCTGCCCGAAGAGCAGCGGGCTCGCCTGCGCGTTCAGCTCGCGGATGTAGTGCTCTGCAACGGAGAGCATGCCGCCGGTGCCGCACGCCGGGTCGTAGATCGTCTTCACGACGTGGCTCTTGCGGAGGTCACGCTCCGGCGCGAGCAAGAGGTTCACCATTAGCTTGATCACTTCGCGCGGCGTGAAGTGCTCGCCGGCCTCCTCGTTCGACTGCTCGGCGCCGATCCGGATCAGCTCCTCGAACACGTATCCCATCTGCACGTTGTCGACGCGTGTGGGCGAGAGGTCGATCGCCGCGAAGCGCTTCACCACTTCGAACAGCAGGTTCTTCTCGGCCATCTTCGTGATCTGACCGTCGAACGCGAAGCGCTCCACCACCTCGCGCACGTTCGGCGAGAACTTCTTGATGTAGTCGTTGAGGTGGAGCGCGAGATGGCCGGGATCGTCGAGCAGCTTCGGGAAGTCGAGTGGCGAGAGGTTGTAGAAGGGACGGCCCGTGATGGCGGTCAGCCGGCTGAGCACGACCTGGTCCGGCTTCCCCTTCAGATTCGCGTGCTCCTTCAGCACCGCTTCCTTGGTCGGTGCCAGCAGGCAGTCAAAGCGCCGCAGCACCGTCAGGGGCAGGATCACCTTGCGGTACTCGTTCCGCTTGTACGGCCCGCGCAGCAGATTGCAGATCGACCAGATGAAGCTCGCGAGCTGGCGGTGGGTCTCGCGGTCATTGGTTAGCCACGCGACCGCTCGCGCTCCCGCATCCGTTCGAGATCCTCGAATCGCCAGGCAAGCACGCGTCGGCGCTCGCCGTCGCGCTCGAGATGGGCCTCCGCTGCGTACTCGCGGCCCATCTCGAGGTCGGCCTGCTCGGTCGGAATCGCCGCCAGCTGGCGACCCGTGTCGAGGACGGCAACCCGGCGACCCGCCTCGTCGATTGCCATGGCGCGCAACTCGCCACGAAGGCGCTGGCCCGGTTGCTCCGCTGCGCCCTGAACGGGCTTACCCGAGCGCGCCCGCAGCTCTGCGAGCGGCGTCAGCTCCCTTCCATGCGTCCGAGCGTCCATCTGCGTCCGTTCCCCGTGGGCAAAGGTAGAGGCTCGCTCGCGCTCATTCTCCTCCAACAGGCCGGCCCGAATGAGGATATCCACCCGCCCCGCCCGAGCGGTCGCCCAGGCCTGGGAGAACCTGGAGTGGGGGCCGCCGACGCCCGGTTGGGGCCCTGGAGCTCGTGCGATCCGAATCACTTCGCGGTCTAGGACGGTGTTCGGCTCCGGAGTCGCGCGCAGATCCTCGAGGCGCCCGTGGTTCTCGATCTCGAGGACGCTGCCGCCGCGTGCGCCCCCGTCGATCTCGCGGGCCGCAAGGGTGACAACGCTCCCCGTTCGGAGGCCGCCCTCCCCTCTCCGCCGCTCGATCGCCGGCATCTGCCGGATCACGTGGAGTAGGCCGTCGGTCCCCTCCACCAGCAGGTGCGCGCGGTCCGACGCTTCATCATGGACCGCACCGGCAACGCGCCCGGTCACCGCTTGCCCGGGCGCGAGTTCCGTCCACCGCACCCGAGGCCGCGCGTCGCTCAACGCGACTTCGGGGTCCCCGAGTGCCCGCTGGAGGTCTCGCGTTCGCTGGATCGTCCTGAGCGCCGGCTGAAGATCTGGCGCGACCTGCCAGGACCTCGGCCCCTCGCGCTGCGTGAGCCCGAGCTCCTGGAGGAACTCGAGTCGGCGCCACACCTGATGACTCGGGCTTCCGACCGCGGGCTGGCGCGCGAAGACGACGCGCTGGTCAGCGCCCGCCTTATGCTCGATCTCGCGATCAAGCGCTCCCACGTGCCGCGCGCGAACGCCCGCCTCGCGCGCGCGCACCTGATCGCGTGGCGTGCGCGCGCCGAGCTCGCGCGTCGCGAACTCCTCGCTGCGCGCGCGAATCCCGTGCCGCAGGTACTCGCCTGGAAGACCGAGCCGGCTCCCGTCGTCGCGGATGCCGCGCACCGCGATGTGGAGGTGCGGGTGGTCGTTGTGGTCGTGCTCGACCGCAACCCATTCGAGGCGCGTCCCGAGGTCGCGCTCCATCGCGCCGAGAAGCCCGCGCGCATGGCGCCGAAGGTCCATCCGCGCGCCGTTCTCCGGCGAGACGACGAGCTTCCAGAGAACGGGATCGCTCGCCTTCTCCCAGCTCGCGAGCGTCTCCGGCACCGGGATGTCGGCGCGCGTCGCGTCGAAGCCAAGTCCTCGGCTCTCGGCATCGGGACGCGCGCTCTCACGCGAGATGTAGCGCCCGTGCGCACGCCACTCGCCGCCGCCGAGGTTCTTGCGGAAGGACACCTTGACAGTGCTTCGCTGCAGAAACGGAGAGCGCGGCGCACGTGGCCGGCGCGTGCCGAGCGGCTTCGGGTGCTTGCCGTAGCGCTGGAGCCGGGCGCGAAGCTGGCGCGCTCGGCGGCCCGCACCCGGCTCGTCGACCGCGCGCCTTCGCGGAGCCTCGAGCTCGTAAGGATCGCGCGGCGATCCCATCGCCTATTCCTCCTCGACCGCGCGAAAGAGCGCCACGGATGGACCCCCTCGTACCGCCTCCGCGGTGAATGAGGTGCAGGTGGAAGGCTTTGCCTCGCTTCGCCACACCACGCGCGAACCATCCATACCGCTAGCCGCTAAGGCTTCTTCTGCGTGCGAAGTCGCCCTGCCGTAGGTGATCCGGGCGCTGGAGTGCTGGTCTTCGAGCTGCGTTGGAGGTTCAGTCTCGGAGCGTTCGCAGCCGCCGCTTGGACGGCCTTCCACCACTCCCTGGATTGGGCGTCGGAGGTGTTGCGGACGAGTTTCTCGTTCATGGACTACTCCGATTGATTGTTAGGTTCTCGAGCTCTTGAGCCGCCAGCTCTTCATTCTGAAGAGCAGAGAAGTACGCCATGCGCAGTCGGAGCGCGGCACGATCGGCGATCGGCATGCCGACTTCATCCTTCCTGGGAATCTCCGTGCCGTCCGCGGCGGTCATCGAGAAGAGCCGAGGGAACAATCGAGGCGCCACCCCAACGAAGGGTCGGAAGAGCACTTTGCCCTCCTCTGGTTCCTCAATCGATACCGAGTCGCTGTGTAGCGCGAGCGCTTGGCTCTTTGGATAGGGCTCGATGTACGTCACGGTCGTGATGCCTGCCGCCACGATGTGCTTGGCACAGACGTGGCAGGGGAAGGTCGTGCAGAACAGGGAACCGCCCCTGGTTGAAACTCCCGAACGCGCGGCCGACACAATCGCCTCAGCCTCGGCGTGAACAGCGCGCCCGAACTCCGTGAGGCTCATAACGCGGCTCGACTTGAGTCTCCGCATGAGATCCGCCACGAGCTCCCGCCGCCGCTTGGACGTCGCTGAGTCCCATTCCAAACTGGTCCGCTCGAGGATCTCGCGAACGATCTCCTCCTGCGCTTCGTTGGTCGAATCTCGCTCGTACCTGTGATCGCGCGCGTCCCTCGGATCGCCCTCCCAGTATTGACCACCGCCCGCCCGCGGCACTTCGTTCGCGCCCACGGTGATCAGTTCGCCGGACGCCGACAGAATCGCAGCGCCGACTTGCCTTCCGAGCTGGGCCGAGCGCAGCGAGGCGCCAAAGGCATGGAACATCCCGATCTCGCTCTTCGAAGGCGTGCGAAAACCAACTCCGAAGAGGCTGTCGACGGCCCGATCGATCTCGTCTTCGCCACGAGTCGGGTCCTGAGCCACCTCGACGAACAGATCCGCGAGGTGGAACGTCTTTCGCAGCGCCTGACCACCGAGGATGTCTTCCTGCTCGTCACGCTCGATGAGCGCGGCGATCTCTTTGCCGCTCACCGCTTGGTTGCGCAGATTCTTCTCTCGCTCCGTGCGCGGGCAATAGACGCCAACCAAGACGAATCCCTCTCCGTAGGTGCGCCGCAGGAGGTGCACCTCCTCGGGGCGCTTCAACTGACGAAGAATGAACGCGTGTGCTGGAAGCGGGGTGGCCGCTGTTCGCCGCCGGACGCGGATGTCGGCAATCGCCGCGAGCGCGAGGATGTCGTCGCGTGTCGTTTGGGTCCTCGCCTTGTCCCCCCGAGTCATCAGCGAATCAATTCGCTTCGCCTCGTCGTTCCCGCGATAGGGCACGCCCAGCTCAAAGCGCTCAATGAAGTCGCTCAGACGAATCGGGTCCGAGGAGTACCCGAGCGTTTTGAGGCGGGCAGAGAGCCGCCGCTGCACGATGTCGAGAGGAGTTCCGACAGCCGCTACGAGGCCGATTACGATTTCCGGCTTATCGCGTGCGTCCCTCGCCAGCCCGCTCGCAGCTCGGTCACCCTTCCGGCGCTGGATCCCGGTCCTTCTTTCACGCCTCGGCTTGGCCATCGCTGCTCCCGCGACTAGCGTCGCCAGCCCTTGTGACGAGTCCGGTCACAGCTCCGGGACCGCTCGCTTGTCCACCCGCAGCACCCGTGGCCGATCGCTCCTCGAGCGCGCGCGAGAGCGCCGCCGAGAGATTCTCTCGTCGCGCGGGAACGTCGGCGCCGAGCGCACGCAGGATCACGCGGAGTTGCTCGCTCGTGAGGTGAACCGCGTGCAGGTCGAGGCCCCGTTCGCGCGCACGCCAGGCGCGCTTGCCGCTGCCCCGCTCGTCGAGCTTCGTGGCGCCTCGCGCGCGCATCCGCTCGGCGAGCGAGGGCTTCATCTGCGGAAGCCGCTCGCTCACCTCGAGCAGGGCCCCGAGCAGGAGATCGGGCTCCGCATGCTCGAGCCCGGCGATCGCGACGAGGCCGCCGAGGTTCGCGAGCACGTGCACGCGCACGCCTTGTTCACGCGTGTGGAGGATGCTCCCGTCGCTCACCACCAGCGCCCTCCCCTTCGCCTTCAGAACGTCCAGAGCGGCAGCGCGCCGCCCACGATCTGCTCGCGTTCGATGGATCCGAAGTAGCGGCTGTCCCAGCTCCTCCGAACGTTCGTTCCCATCACCCAATAGCTGTCGTCGGCGAGCACGAACTCGCCCTCTTCCGCGTGCGCGAGCGGTTCGCCTTGGCTATCGCGATCGAGAAGCTGACTCCCCGCGATCGGCTCGCCGTTCACGCGCACGCCTCCCTGCCCAAGCACGATCCGGTCGCCCGGAATCGCCGCGATTCGCTTCACGATCTCGGTGACTCCACTCGCGCACGAGCCAGCGATCACGTAGCGCCGCTCGCGGGCGATTCGCGCGGCTTCCCCATCGAGACAGACCGCGACCCACTCGCCGCGAACGAGCGCCGGACTCGTGCGTTGGTAGAGCCCGAACGGCATCGATTCCGTCCAGTTGATGCGCAGCTCGAGGGCCATCGCGGCGCCGACGAGAAGAGCGCTCGCGGCGAAGATCGCGGACACGATCCGCACGCGTCTCGCGCGAGCGGCGCGCTTCTCCATCTCAGCTCGCATCGCGGCTGCGTCTCCCGCTAACTGTGCGGCACCGCGGGCGATTCTCGCGGCTCCTCCCACAGTTATCTTGCACTACGACTTTTCCGAACCTCTCCCGCGCCGCCTCCATCCGCTCCGCAGGTCCTCGGCGAGGCATCAGGGCGCCCTGCCCTGCCGGCGCGGGAGCGGCACACGGCGCTGCGCGAGAGCCGGAAAAAGAGCGCGCGCAGTCGCGCGCGCGATCCGGCTGTTGAGGGGTGAGGAGTCGCGCTGCGCGTGAAGGCAGCCGAGCCGGCTCTCTGAAGCGTGTTCCATTGCGCTGCTCATGGCCGCCGCGTCTCGCCGGCGTGGCGGGTGATTAGGATGCCGCGGTCCTTCGCCATCGCCATGAGCTTGGTCGTGAGCCACGCGCCGGCGTTCTTGATCGGCGCCTCGCCCGCCGCGCGCCGCTGCACCTGCTCGGCGCGAAGATCGCCGAGCGCGAAGCGGACGCCCTCTTCGCCAAGGCCCCGGATCGCGCGCACCCACATGGGCACGCTTCCGGGGTCCTGCGTAAGTGCAACGATGTCCTCGACGAGCGGGCGCATGTCGGCCGGGATCCGGTCCATGGCCGGCGCCCGCACCGGCGCCTCCTGCTCGACCTTGCGGGCGCGGTGGAAGGTCGCGAGCCAGCGGCCGCTCTTCGGAGACTTCTCGAGCTCGAAGCGCGCGAGATTCGGGTAGCCTTTTTGGCGCAGCCCCTCGGCCGCCTCGCGGAGCGTCTGGCGGCGCTTGTTCGTCGCCTCGCCCTCGATCGGGAGCGCGCCGTAGATGTCCTCCTCGTAGCGCCGGTGCACCTGCTGCGAGGCGAACATCTTCGAGAGGTAGAGCGCGAGCCGCTGCTCGACCGGGCGCAGGCTGTGGAAGAACTCGCTCCCGAAACCGGTCACGAAGAAGCCGCGCTCCTGGGCGACCTTCGCGAACGTGTCGCTCACCTCGATGAAGCCGAACGGGAGCTCGTCCTGGAGCTCACCCGAGCGCGTGCGACGCGCCTCGTACCAGCCCGTGAAGAGGTGCCAGGCGCGCATGTTCCCGTAGCTCCGCGAGATGGGGTCCCAAAATGCGTTCTCGCAGTCGAACTCGTAGCCGCACAGAATGTCGAGATCGCGCCGTAGCCGCCCGTAGTCGAGCGGCGCGGGGTTCTTCCCGGGGTGCTGAAGCTGATAGAGCTTGCGGAGCGTTCCGAAGTAGATGCGCGAGCCGTGGAAGCCCTGCTCCTGCCACACCTGGTGAAGGTCGAAGAGGAGCGCCTGCGTCGTCGCCCCGCCGTAACCCCACTTCGCGCTCGGGAAGACGGTCCAGCTCCGCTCGAGGCGCTGCCCGTTCGATCCCGAGATGGAGTCCGCAAAGCGAATGAGCTCCTCCGACTGCATGCGTCGCTTGCCAAACCGGAACGCCGGGAACTCAGCCAGTCCGTGATCGAAGCGCGTTGATCCGCTGTCGTCGTGCGGCTCGGAAGGCGGCGGCCGGTCGCTGTCGCGCGCTCGCTCAGGAGGTGCTGACGGCTGCGGTGTCGCGTCCGCAACGACGTGCTTCCGGAGGCGCTCGAAGCGCTCGCGGAGGGCATCGCCTGTGCGTGACGTCGCTTCCGAGCCCACGTTCTCACCTGCGTTTCGTTTAACGCGTTTGAGTTTCTGCGTTAGGAATTAAGAGAACGTTTCCGCCCTGAGTTCTCGTGCAGAAGCGAGGGCTTACGCGCTCTGGTCGACTTGAAAACCCGCACCGCGTACCCAAAGACCCGAATCGCCATACTCGAAAACCCGAAGGCCTCGCGAGCGGCGCACTCAAAGACCCGAGCCTCGTACTCGAAAACCCGAGCGTCATACCTGTAAACCCGAGCGGCTCACGCTTCGCCTGCCGCGGCCGACGCGCGCCGCCGCTTCCGGGCCTCGCCGAAGATCTCTCCGAGGAGGTGATCGAACTCGGCCATCCCGACGGCGTCGCCGTTGGCGGGGCGCCGGAGGCGGCCCTTGAAGCCGCCCGCGGCTTCGAGAATCCGCTCGCGCTGCTCGACGAGAAAGTGCTCGAGGAGGGGCCGCCCGAGGTTCGAGTCATCGAGCGCGACACCCCCAAGCACTGCGCTGAGCTCGGCCTTGAAGGTCTGAAACTCGGAGCGAAGCGTCTGTGGAACCCGGAACTTGAGCGGCACATTCGGCTCGGGAAGCGGCTGCGGCTCGGGCTCTGGCGCGGCCGCCCCCCTCCCCTTTCGCGCCTTGGTCGCGCTCTCCGCGGCCACTTCAAGGGCCGTGGCGGGCGCCGCCGCCGGTCTCTCATCGGCCTCCGCCGCAGGTGCCGGAACACTTCGCAGAGCGCTCGGCGACGGGGCTTCCGGCTCTCTCGCGCGCAAGGGTGCGGAGGTCTCGGCGGCGGGAGGAAGGAGCGGCTCCGGACTCGTCGCGGCCTGCATGGCGGTCGCGAGGCGCGGGCTCGAGAAGATGTCGAGCGGCTCGAGCGCGCCGTTCGGTCGCTTAGGCATTGGTGATCACCCCCTGCGCAATCGGCGCCGGCGCTGCGAGCGCAGGGCGAGCCACGACCTCCGTACGCCCGAGCGTTGCCCGATGCGCAAGGATGCGCTGCTCGACCTCGCGCGCGAGCTTGCGGTACTGCTCGCTCACCGCGTGGCCGGGCTCCGCCTGGAGCAGCGTCTGTCCCTGGTGCGCCGCGCGGTCGATCGCCGCGGCGCGGCCGATCGTGGTGTGGAACTTCACCGGCTCCTGGTTCGCTTGGCGGAAGCGCTCCGTGATCGCGTCCTCGTAGCGCTTGGCGAGCGTGACGCGTCGGTCCATGCAGGAGAGCACGAGCCCCAACAAGTGGAGGTTCGGATTGCGCCCGGGTCGTCGCGCATTCGCGATGTCCTCGAGCGCATCCGGGAGCGAGTCGACGGCGAGCTTCTCGGGCGTCAACGAGAGGATGAAATAGTCCGACACCATGTAGGCGCTGCGCGTTGTCGGCGAGGCCTGCGGTCCCGTGTCGATGATGATGTAGTCGTAGCGACCGCGCGCGCGCAGGTCAGCTACGTGCGAATTGAGACACTCATTAGGGTTGTAGAACTTGTCTTTCGCCGAGAGCGCGCGGTCGATGCCCTGCAGCGCGCGCGACGACGCGATGAAGTCGACGTTCCGCGGCAAGTCGACGTCGAGATCCGGATCGTCGAACGCGAGGATCGCGTCCTCGGCCGTCGCGTCGCCCGAGAGGACGTGCATCGTCGTAAAGAACGCGTCCGGCGGGATCTGAAAGGCCTTCGTCGCGCCGTAGTTCTCGTCGACATCCCAGAGAAGAACGCGCCGGCCGGTCTCGCCGAGTGCCACCGCCAGGTGGCAGGCGTTCGTCGTCTTGGCGACACCGCCCTTCTGCATGCCGACGCTAATGACGTAGCCTGCCCTGGACGGACCTGTACTGGTACCTTCGCTCATCAACTCACCCCCCGGTTGCTGATGGCTCGCGGGCCCTTGGGCCCAGACGGCACCATTGCACGGCCTAAGCGCTCTCGCAAGTGAGCTTGCAAGTTCGCGAGACTGCTACCGGGACTATGGTCCCACACGCCGCGAACGTATGGGCCCGGAGGCTCGAAGGCCCACGGGCCCGAGCGGCGCTTACACGTGGGACCAGGGGTCCGTAGGCCCGAAAGCTCATAGGCCTCAAGTACCGCGAGCCCGGCGGCCCACGAGCCTATAAGACCAAAGGACCACGGGTCCGAATGACTGTAGGCTTATAGGACTGTGGGCCTGTGGTCCCTCGCAAGCGATCGAGCCCTCGGTGCAGGGAGCCTCGGGCGGGGGAAGCCGTCCTTGTTCGCGCTCTAAGCGCTGCGCGTCTCCCGGTTGCGCACATCCCCTAATCACATCGGATCGTTCCGCGCGCTAGGACCACAGCGCGGTCGCACTGACTGATGAACGAACGAATTCGCATTGTGAGGGCTGGTGCGGTCCCGCTCGACCGATCAATCGCCTCTCCCAGTCCTTTGGGCCCACAGGCTCATGGGCCTTCGGGTTTTTGGGTTCATGGGTCCTCGGGCTTGCAGTCCCTCGGGACCTCGGGACTTCGGGGCCGTTGACCCAAGGGGCCGTGGCCCTGAAGGACCAGGGGGCCGTGGCTCCAGAAGAGCAGGGCGCCCGTGTGCCAAGATAAAGCGCGCCGTTTGGCGCGAGACTCTCGCCAAACGGCGCACCGGCCGATAAGCTCCGAATCATGACGAGCGAGCTCAGCGACGTTGTCTCCGTCCTCGGAGGTCCGAAGGTGCTCGGCCGCGCGCTGAAGTCTCCGGACGAACTCGTCGCGCGTGTACGCGAGGGTCTGCCCTTCTCGGCTCTCTCGATCGTCGCGGATCAGTATGGGATCTCGCGCGAAGTGCTCTGTGCGGTGCTGCATCTCTCGCGGCGAAACCTGCTCCGACGCAAGGAGCAGAACCGCCTCTCCGCGGATGAATCTGATCGCCTCTATCGGCTTGCTCGAGTGCTCGCGCACGCGAACCGCGTGTTTCGAGAGCCCGAGGAGTCGGCTGAGTGGATTCAGGCGCCGAATCCCTCGTTAGGCAAGCAGCAACCGCTGGCGCTCCTCGACACCGACCTCGGAACTCAGCAGGTGGATGACGTTCTCGGGAGAATCGAGCACGGCATCATCGGCTGATGCGCGTCTTCCGGATCTGTCAGTCGCAGCACGCTTCGGCCGCGTTCACGGGCGACGGAGCCGTTCTGTATCCCGGGCGTTGGCATCGCCGGGGAGTGCGCGTCGTCTACGCGTCCGAGAGCCGCGCGCTGGCTGCGCTCGAGCAGCTCGTGCATGTGCACCGCAGCCGGCTGCCCGACGATTTCGTCTGCTTCGCCGTCGAGATCCCAGAAGAGATCACGATCCAAGAAGTCCCCATTCGGACGCTGCCGCCGGAGTGGCGCCGGCATCCGGCGCCGCCCGAGCTTCAGGAGATCGGCTCGAGCTGGGCCTCCGCCGGCGACTCGGTCTGCCTGAAGGTCCCCTCCGCCGTCGTTCCCGGCGAGCACAACTTCTTGCTGAGTCCGCGCCACGCCGACTTCCCGAAGCTGTCGATCGGTCCAGCCGAACCGTTCTCGTTCGACGAGCGGCTGCGGAATCCGTAACAACTCGAGCTGCGGATCGATCGCGCGCCCGAGCGAGTAGGGCGGGCGGCCGGAGCCGCCCGCCCAGCGCCGCTACGCGTCGGCGCGCGGCTTGAACGGCCGGATGTTGAGGCTTGCGCCCGTGACCGGCACGTAGTCGAGGACCAGATTCAGCGAGCCGTCGCTGCACCGGAAGGCGGTGCCGACGAGGGTCCACGAGGAGTCTTCGGTCTGATCCTTGCGGATGAACCGCCGCACGCCGTAAACGGCGAGCCGCTCGTGCTGCTGGAGGTCGATGCGATCGTTCTTCTTGGTTGCCATGACTTGTGTCTCCTTCGAGTTGTTGGGCCCCCGATGGGCCGTCTCTCTCGCCCCGGATGGAGAGACGGCCGAGGGGGCAGGGCGCGCGGGCGAAGCGCAGCGAGGAGCGAGGCAAGGCGCGTGAACGACCCGGAGTCCGCGCAAGGGGAGGGCGCGCGCTTGTGCCGATGCAACGACGCGGAGCGCGCTCGCGGGCCGATCTTGAGAAGGAGACGCTTGTGGCAGCCAGGAGACGCACCGCGAACCGCCCGCGGCATTGGCGCCTTCCGCGTCGTGTCGGAGCGCGACCACGCGTGTGAGCTGGAGGCCGCGGGAACGCATCGCTCAGGCTTCGAGGTCGGGGAGGCCGCCTTCCGCTCGGCGCGAAGTGGCTCGCGGCGACCTCTCGCGCACAGCGCGGGCGCTGGCCGGCCTTGCGCACGAGTATCGCGGCGGCGTGTTCGCGTGGTTCTCCTACAGTGATGATTCCAACAGGCTATTCGCCGGCAGGAGGGGTTATGCGCCGCGAGAACGCGACATGGATTTGGATGCACGCCGCAGCGCTCGGATCGTTCGCGTTCGCACACGTAGCGTTCGCGCATGGGACCGAGCGCGAGTACGGGACCCCCATCAACGGACACCATGAGGAGCGATCCGATATCGCACCGTCACCGAGCTTCGCGCTACTTACGCTCGACGTGAGCGCGACCAAGATCTCGCGCGCGCTCGAGTCGGGTGCGCTGAGTGAGGCGGAGCAAGAGGCGGCGCGACTCACGTCGCTGTCGGACTCGCTCGTGCACGAGTGCAGGGCGCTCGCACAGGAGGCCCGCGAAGCGGTCGCGGAGGGCGCGGCCAAGATCAGCCAAGCTGCCGGCCAGCTCGGGGACGCGATCCGAGGGCGTGATCTCTCGTCCTCGCAGGCCGCGGTTGTCCGAGTGCAGGAAGTCGTCGCCCAGCTGCGCGGCGTCGTCGAATAGGCGGGCGACTGACCGTCGCGCAGACGCGACGACCTTCGCGGCGCACGGCTCCGCGCGTGCGGATCGCCGTCATGATCCTCCTCATAGGGGCGGCGCGCTCCGCTGCGAGCGACAGCGTGGAGGAGAGGCTCGACCGGCAGCTTGCGCGCTTTGACGCAGCGCGGGCGCTGATCGCCGAGCGAGCGGCATCAGGCGCGCCTCCGCTGACGCGCGCGGCCTGGGAACGGCTCCTCGCCGGCGCCGGAGACGATGCGCTCACTAGCGCTGACCTGGACGCACTTCGCGCACGCCACGAGGCGGATATCGCGCACGCCCGAGATAGCGCCGCGCGCACCTCGACCGTCGATCTTCGCGGGATCCGGACCGAACGCCGCGTGGAGGAGTTCTGCCGAGAGTTCCCGAAGGGAGGCCTCCTTCATGTTCACCCTCACGGAACCCTCGACCGCGCGACCGTGCAGCTTCTACTCGAGAAGGCGAATCCTCGCCTCGATCCGCGCGCGATCCTGTCTCGCGTTGGTGCGGAGGGGCTGGTTGAGGCGCGAGGGAAGATCGCGTTCCTAGCCGGCGGAGCAAAGGCCGCGCGCTATCGCGCGCTCACCGAGTCGGAGCGCGCGCGCGTCGTTGATCTCTTCTTCTGGACGCCCGGAACCCGCAGTCCGCAGGTCGCCTTCGCGCTGGTCGATCTCCTGCGCGAGTCTCTCTCGTTCGACAAGACCGTCTATCGCCGTTTCTTCGCGCGCGCGCGCCGCCACGGCGCGCGCTACGTCGAGTTCACGAAGTCCTTCGGCGCCGGCGATGGGGAGCGGCGCCGACTCCGTGCGATCTCCGCGTGGGCAGCCGAGCACGGGGTGGTGGTCCGCTTCAACCTCGGCTTCCGCCGCGTTCGATCAGAGCCCGGCAATCTGCGGGAGCTGCGCGCGTGGCTCGCCGCGCGACCGGAACCGCTCGTGCGAGGGATCGACCTGTACGGGCGCGAGGCGAGGGCATCGCAGCTCGCGGCAGGGCAGCGCCTGTACGGAGCACTTGTGAGCGCTCGTGAACGCGGCGCGACGAGCCTTCAAATGACCGCCCACGCCGCGGGCGAGGGTGAGCCGCGGAATCCGCGCGACGCCCTGATCGTCGGCGCCGTCCGCCTCGGCCACGGCGTTGGACTGCGTGCAGACCCCGTCGCCCTCGAGTATGCGCGGCGCCGGCGAATCGCGGTCGAGACGAACCTCACGTCGAACCTCCGCCTCGGCTACGTGGACCGCCTCGAGGATCACCCGTTCCTGGACTTCCACCGCCTGGGGCTCGCCGTGAGCCTCTCGACCGACGACGAGGGAATGCTGGAGACGGACATCAGCCGAGAGTGCGCGCTCGCTATTGCGGAGACCGACATCGTGTACACCGAGCTCCGTGCGATGGTCGTGAACTCGATCGCGACGAGCTTCGCGGAGGAGGAGGTGAAGGCAGCGCTTCTCCGCGAGGTCGAGGACGAGCTCACTCGCTTCGAGGGAAAGTGGGTGCCGCGCGCGCGGCGCGCCGCTCACGCGGAGGCCAGTACCTCCGGGCTCACCTCGCGGATCGAGTGATAGGCGCCGTCACGAGACCAAATGATGTGGTCGAGGACGGGGACTCCCAGGATGCGTCCCGCATCGGCGAGGCGCCGAGTGACGTCGCGGTCCTCGGGGCTCGGCGTCACGTCGCCGCTCGGGTGGTTGTGAGCGATCAGCACCGCGCACGCTCCGACGGCGATCGCCGGCTGAAAGACCTCGCGCGGATGGACGAGCGACGCCGTTGCGGTGCCGATCGAGACGATCGAGTCTGCGATCGCGCGGTGGCGGCCGTCGAGGTAGATCGCGACGAAGTGTTCGCGCGCGTCATCCTGGATGCGCCGCCGGAAGTAGGCGGCCGCCTGCGCGGGGTTGGAGATCTTCTCCGGCGTCCTCCGCCGCGCACCCACGTAGCGAATGGCCACCTCTCGAATCGTGTGAACTTCCTGCGTGCTCGACATCGCTCCCTGCCTCCTTGTTAGGGCCCGTTCCGGGCCGGCTCTCTCGCATGCAGGGGAGAGCCGGCCGGACGGGCCGGAGGCCGCACGCGCCGTAGCCAGCCGGTGAGGCAGAGCGCGTGAACGGAGGCTCGGCGGAGGGCGCGGGCTTTGCCGATGACGGCGCCGCGCAGGCGAGCGTGCGGACGAGCAAGGGGGCAGGGCGCCGTCGAGCACGGCGCGTTCACCGTTTTGGGGCGGGGATCGCGCGGGGATGCGGCTACCAACAAGGGGAGGTTGACTCCCGCGCAGCGTGAAACTTGAGTGCGGTGCGCGGCGGATGGGGCAGACCGATGGCGGGCTCGGGATAGGCTCTCGCCGGATGACGAAGCGATCTGGGGAGCTGTGGCGGGGACATCTCAGCCTGGGAGCGGGCTGGGCGCTCGTCGATGGCAAGGCGGGCGAGAACGCGCGACACGCGCATCACGCGCTTCAGCTCTGCGTCGCTGCGGAAGGGAAGCTCCGAGTCGAGGCGGCGAGCGACGAGTTCGCCGCTTCCGCGATCGCCGTTGGCGCAGATGTCCCACACCGCCTAGTTCCGGGCGCGGGCCGCGTGGTTCTGCTCTACCTCGACCCCGCATCGGACGCCGGCCGCTGTGTAACTGGCTGGCTGCGCGGCGCAGCGGCTCGGGAGTTCGCGCCGCGAGCCGCAATCGACTCCGATCCGGAGAAGATCCGGGAGGTGATGCTGGGTGGCATCCTCGGCTCGTCTCCGGCCACACCAGCGCCGGATCCCCGCATCGACCTCGCGCTCCAAGGGCTCGCGGCCGCGGATCTCCGTGCGCGCCCGACGCTAGCGGCCCTCGCTCGAGACGCGGGCCTCTCCCCGAGCCGATTCGCTGCACGCTTCCGCGCATCGACGGGCATCGCGGTCCGCCCGTACGTCCTCTGGCTGCGTCTCCAGCGAGCCGTCTCCGCCATGCGCGCCGGAGCGAGCGCGACCGAGGCCGCTCAGGCGGCCGGCCTCTCCGACTCCGCACACCTCGCACGCACGTTCCGGCGCATGTTCGGGACCACGCTCTCGGCGAGCGTCGCACGCCTTGCTCCCAACGGCCGCAGTCGCGGCTGACGGGAACCGCAGTCCGTTCGTTCAAGCCCGATGAACCGCGCGACCCGAAGTTTCCCAAAAAAGGGGGAGCCGACGATGTCGCTCGCGCGCGCACTTCTAAGGTACGGCTATGCACCGCTGCTGCTTGGGCTAAACGGGGTCGCGGTTGCCCGCATCGATTGGGTCGGGATCGACTCGGGGCTCACCCTTCTCCTTCTCGGGGCGATCGCAATCTCCTTCGCGGCCGAGCGCATCCTCCCCTACGAGCGGCGCTGGAATGCGCCGCAGGGCGATCTCGGCCGCGATGTCCTCCACGCCGCGGCGAACGAAACGCTCTCGGTCATCTCGGTCGCGAGCGTGCCCCTTCTTGCGGGCCTCCTTCCTGCTAGCGAACTCTGGCCCGAGGCGTGGCCGTTCGCGGTGCAGGTATTGGTCGCTGTTCTCGTGGCCGACGTCGGCATCACGCTCTGCCACTGGGCGAGCCACCGGGTCGCGTGGCTCTGGGAGTTCCACGCGGTCCACCACAGCCCGCAGCGGCTCTACGGCCTGAACGGCCTCATGAAGCATCCGCTCCACCAGAGCTTCGAGACGATCGCGGGCACCCTTCCGCTCCTCGCGCTCGGGCTGCCCGTGAAGGTCGCGGCCGCACTCGCATTCTGCGTGGCGGTGCAGCTGCTTCTCCAGCACTCGAACGTCGACTACACGGTCGGTCCCCTGCGCCGCTGGCTCGCGACAAACGAGGCGCACCGGTTTCATCACGTGACCGGCGCTGCAGGGGACGTCAACTTCGGCCTCTTCACGAGCCTTGGCGATCGACTCCTCGGCACGCTCCGCTTCGAGGCGGCGAGACGCTTTCGGCCGGGCGACCTCGGGATCGAGGGCGAGCCTCCATATCCGACCGCCTGGCTCGCCCAGCTGGCGGAGCCACTCCGCCGCCTGACACGGTGAGTCTGCGCCGGAGGCACGTGCCCGCGCCGCGGCCGTGGCGCGGGCGCCGCTACGCGATCCGCTCGCGCTCGGCCGCGTCGCTGAGGAATCCCTGCTCGCGGAGATTGCGGAGCCAAACGCGCGCGAACGAGACGAGCTCCGCGCGGCGCTTCGCGTAGACACCCGTGCGGCGGCCGGCGTCGTCGTAGGCGTAGACCTCGTCGTAGGCGCCGACGTAGTCGTTGCGGAAGGAGATCGGCTCTGCGCCGAGAGCGTGAAACTCGAAGACGATCTCGGGGTCGTGCATCACGTCGCCGTTCAGCACGCCCGTGTGGGCGAGCGCTACGAGCCTGCGGCCTTCGCCGGAGGCGCCGATCTCCTCGGCCACGAGCGTCATGTAGCCCGGGATGGTGATGCGCACGCATCGCGCGCCGCTGAGTAGGCGTTCGATCGTCTCGCTGAAGTGCGTGAAGCTCGTCATCGGTTTTGCCTCCTTGTTAGGGCCCGTTCCGGGCCGGCTCTCTCGTTTGCACTGGAGAGCCGGCCGGACGGGCCGGAGGCCGCACCGCCCGGAGCAAGATGCCGAGGCAGGGGCCGTGAACGAAGGCCCTGCGGAGGGCGCGGCCTTTGCCGCAGGCGCCGCAGCGCAGGGCGCGTGCGGACGAGACCAGGAGGCACGAGCCGAACAGCACCGCACTCTTTCGGGGACGATCGCACCCGCTCGAAGGGGCTGGATGAGCGGCTCCGACAGCGGCCCTACGGGAGGGCAGGCGCTCTCCACACGAGCGGCTGTCGAGCCAGGCGCCAAGGCCGATGAGGGGTACGTGTTCGACCGCGACTCCGCGCCGCAGAGCACGACGATCTCGCGCATCGAAGAAGGGACAGATGCGTCTGGCGAGAACGGAATACGCCCGTCACACGAGCGCAGGGATTTGGCGAGGTGCGCGGCTGATGCTAATCGCCCGCCATGCGTCTTCGGAGAGTTCGCTGCTTCAGCACGGCGCTCGCACTGGGGCTCTTGCTGAGTTCAGCGGTCGTATGGGCTTCATCGGCTGAGGCGGCGTGCTGCTGCAACGCGGACTCGGTCTCGATGCCCTGCGAGCGCGAGTGCCAGCTAGCACCGGGTAGCGACTGCCGCGCCGAGGAGGCGATCCCTTCCGCTTCGCGCGCCTCGGACTCCGCCTCGGCCGCCACTCAGCCGCTCGTGATCGATGTCGCCCCTCGGACGGCCGCCGCGGTTGCGCGCCTGCGCGACCCGCGCGAGGCGTGGCGCACGTATGAAATGCCTCCGCTGTTACGGAAGGCCGCGTTGATCATCTGATCCGCGGCGGCACGAGACGGAGCGTCTCGTCGCCTTCTGCTCCCCCTGGCCCCCTTGGCGTTCCAAGGGGTCGGCGCCGTAACTGCTGCCGTGCGCCATTTCGCGCGGCTTGGGAGATATGAGTCATGCAACGCTTCGCTACCGCGCTTCTTTTCGGAGCAGCCCTCGCCGCTAACGGAGTTGCCAGTGGACCCATCCACGCCGACGACGGTGCGCTCGTCCAGGTGCTCGCCGAGTCCGCGAGCACGCCGAAGGAGCACGCCGCGCTCGCGGGCTACTACGACCGGCAGGCGGCCGCCGCCCGCAAGGAGGCCGCAAATCATCGCAGCATGGGGAAGGCCTATGCCGGCGGGAAGTTCTTCGACGTGCAGCGGATGAAGGAGCACTGCGAGAAGCTCGCGGCGCTCTACGAAGAGCAGGCAACCGAGTTCCACGCGCTTGCGCAGGCGCATCGCGCGAACGCCAAGTGAGGTTACCGGGCGCTGCGCGGCAGCCCTCGCATTTGGGGGCGCACCGGGCGGCCTCCATCCAAGGGGATCCAACGATGCTGACCCGACGACAGCTCGCAGCCACCGCTGCGGCACTCGCCTTCCTTCCTGTCCTTCCCGCTGCGTTGGCGCGTGCGGAGGACGATCCCGAGATGCGCATGGTCGAGAGCGCGAAGTCGCCCGCCGATCACGCGGCGCTCGCCGACCACTACCGGGCGGAGGCGCGCAAGGCGAGGGCGCGACAGGAGCACCATCGCCTGATGGCGCAGGTCTACCGGGGCAAGCAGCTCACGGGGAACGGCGTTCATTGCCGGCGGCTTGCAAAGAAGTTCGGCGAGATTGCCGATGAATTCGAAGGGCTCGCCAGCTCGCATGAGAAGCTTGTGGGGAGCCCGAGCTGACGATCTAACGGCCCGCTCGCGCCGGAGACGACGCGAGCGGGCCCGTCCCCGAGGAAAACTCATGTATCCGACGCGGCCTGAGTGGAGGCGCAGAGTGCCGAGCGTGCGCTCAGGGTCGAGTCTGTCCGCTCGCCGCGCAGCCGGATTCGTCGCCGCTGTTGTCATGCTCTTGAGCATTCTCGCGGCCTCGGCCGCGCCCTGTTTCGCCGCGCCCCCCGTGCGCCCCTGCTGTTGCGAGGGTGCGGACAGCTCCCCGTTGCCGTGCGAGTCCCTCGCAGCGGCGGTTTGCTGCGCGCCGTCGAGTGCGCCACTGGGGCAGAGCCTGGCCTCGCCTGCGCCCACGAGCGTGGGGATGAGCCTTGCCCTCCCGTCTTTTCCGCTCGCCTTCCTTCCGCCGCAGCGCGACCGCATGGCGCGCGGGCCGGCTCCCATGCCCAGGGCGCTGCTGCTCCTCCGGGTCTCCGTCCTGCGCCTCTGATCTAGAGCCGCTTGCCTAGGCCCGGGTGCCAATCGCGCCCCGGGCACTGCGTGACCGCGCGCCCGGTCGTCCGGGGACGCGCAGCGGAGCGAGGAAACGAGCATGACAGCGCAGAGCGCGCGCGCGCGCGCAGCGGCCTTGGCGCCGCTCGCGCTCGCGGCGTGCGTGCAGAGTGGTTCGCATGAGTACGCGGTGCAGCGCGAGGAGCTCGGCCGGCTCGCGCCCTCACAAGTGGCTCGAGCCGATGAGGATCCGTTCGCGGGTGCCGCTGTGCTCTCGCGGTCGGCCCTCGTGCAAACGGTTCTTGAGCGGAACCCCGGGATCGAGGCAGCGCGCTCTGCGTGGCAGGCCGCGCTCGCACGTTATCCACAGGCGAGAGCGCTCGACGATCCGATGCTCGCGTTCAGCACGCGCCCGCGATCCTATGGATCGAGCGAGGTCGCCGCAGCGAACGACGTGATGCTCGCGCAATCGCTGCCGTTCCCGGGCAAGCGCACCTTTCGTGGAGCGAGCGCGCTAGCCAGCGCTGACTCCGCGCGCAGCGAGCTCGAGGCCGAGCGCGTAAAGCTCGCCGCCCTGGCGTCGCGGCTCTTTGACGAGACGTGGCTCGCCGAGCGCGCGCTCGAGACGAACGCGAGACATCGGGAGCTGCTCGCAGAAGCGCAGCGCGTCGCGCTTGCGCGCTACGTGGCAGGTCGCGGCCAGCAGCCCGACGTCCTTGGGGCGGATGCGGAGCTCGGGATGCTCGAGCAGCGCGAGCGTGAGCTGAGCGCGGATCGCCGCATCCTCGGTGAGCGCATCAATCAGCTCCTCCACCGCTCGCCCGCGCTCCGGCTCCCGCCCCTCGCGAGCGAGCTTCATCCGCCGGAGCTGCCGGTGCTGGACGAGGCGGCGCTCGTGGCGCGTGCACTCGCGTCGCACCCCGAGCTCGCCGCACTCCGGGCGATGGTGCGCGCCTCGGAGTCCGAGGTTGCGCTCGCCCGCCGTGAGTTCCTGCCCGACTTCACCCTTCGCGCGGGGTACGAGACGAGCTGGCAGGAGGACCCGCTGAAGCCCGTCGTGGGTGTCGAAGTCAACGTCCCGCTTCAGCTCGCGCGCAGGCGCGCAGCGCTCGAAGAGGCGCAGGCGCGCCTCGCTCGCGAGGAGCACCGCGTTCGCGGCGCAGAGGACCGCATCCGCTTCGAGGTTGCGAGCGCAGCCGAGCGCTTGCGCGAGGCCCAGCAGCTGCTCGAGATCTCGCAGCGCAGGCGCATCCCTCCCGCCCGCGATCGGGTGGTCAGCGCACGGGCGGCCTTCGCCGCCGGGCGAGGGAGCTTTCTCGAGTTCGTCGACGCCGAGCGCGCGCTGCTCGCGGCCGAGCTCGAGGAGCTCGCCGTGCACGCAAGCCTCGCCAGCCGGCGCGCAGCGCTCTCGCGTGCGGTCGGGGAAATCGTGACTTCCGCGGAGGAACGCCCGTGAACGTGCGCATCGTGGACACTCGGTGGGCGTTCGCATGCGCCCTCGCGATCCCGCTCATCGCGCTCGCGTGCTCGGGCGGCGAGGCGCCACCGACCGCATCGTTCGAAGGGGATGGACTTCGCGTCGAGGTGTTGATGCCCGACCAGCCCGTTCGCGAGGGCGAGAACCAGATCCGCCTGCGCGTACGCGACGCCGAGGGTGCACCGATCGACGACGCCCGCGTCTCGCTCCAGTACCGCATGGACATGGCGGGCATGGCGCCGATGGGTGGGCGTGTGACCGCGAAGCCGATGGGCGACGGCGAGTACCTCGCGGACACCGACCTCGAGATGGCGGGCACCTGGCAGATCGCGCTCGAGGCGGAGCGGCCCTCAGGCGAAGCGGCACGCGCCGAGGGCTCCGTGCGAACAGGAGCCGCGGGCGTGCGCCTCGAATCAGCGGCCCAGACGCCGAGCGGCGAGACGATCTCTCACTACACGTGCCCGATGCACACCTCCGTGCACGAGAAGCACGAGGGCAAGTGTCCGATCTGCGGGATGGATCTCGTTCCGGTCACGAAGGCCGAAGCCGAAAGCGGCGCAGTGCGCGTCGATCCGCAGCGCCTCCAGAAGATCGGCATCAAGTTTGCCGTTGCTGAGCGGACCCCGCTCGAGACACGCGTGCGCGCGCTCGGGCGCGTGACCTGGGACGAGACGCGCCTCGTGGACGTCACGTTGAAGGTCAGCGGCTTCGTGCGCGGGCTGCGCGCTGACGCGCTCGGCGCGCGCGTCGCGCGCGGCGAGACGCTCTTCTCGGTCTACAGCCCCGACCTCTACGCCGCCCAGAGCGAGTTCCTTCAGACGCTGAGTGGGAGCAACGAGCCCTTGCGGCGGGCCGCGCGCGCTCGGCTTCGTTTGTGGGACATCGGAGAACGAGACATCGCTGCGCTCGAGCGCCGCGGCACGCCGATCGAAGTCCTCCCCATCCGTTCGCCTGCAAGCGGGGTCCTCGTCGAGAAGAACGTCGTCGAGGGGGGTGCGTTCGAGGCCGGGATGCGCCTCTACCGGATCGCGCCCCTTGAGCACATCTGGGTCGAGGCGGAGGTCTACGGATCGGATCTCCCGTTGATTCGGGTCGGGCAGCCCGCGGCGATCCGCGTGCCGTATCTGCCCGGCACCGCCATCGCGGGGCGCGTCGCTTACCTGCTGCCGTCCCTCGCGAGCGAGACGCGCACGGCGCGCGTGCGCATCGAGCTCGAGAACCCCGACCTTGCGCTTCGCCCGGAGATGTTCGTCGACGTCGAGCTCGAGGCGGATCTCGGCGAGCGGCTGCTCGTCCCAGAGTCCGCCGTGATCTTCGCGGGCGAGCGCCGGGTCGTCTTCGTCGACCGCGGCGAGGGGCTCCTCGAGCCCCGAACCGTCACCACGGGGGCTGCGGGTGAGCACCAGATCGAGATTCTCGACGGCGTCGTGGCGGGAGAACGCGTCGTCGCTTCGGGGAACTTCCTGATTGCCGCCGAGAGCCGCATCCAGTCGGCATTGGAGCAGTGGTGAGCGATCGAGCCGACACGAAGCACGGTCCGATTGCGCGCCTGATCGGGCTGTGCGCACGCAACCGCGGTCTCACCCTCCTCGGCGTCGCCGCGGCATTCGCGTGGGGCGTCTTCTCGCTTCGCGCGACACCGCTCGATGCGATTCCCGACCTCTCGGACGTGCAGGTGATCGTCTGGGCGGAGTGGCCTGGACGCAGCCCGGACCTCGTCGAGGATCAGCTCACCTATCCCGTCTCGACGGCGCTGCTCTCGGCGCCGCGAGTCCGATCGGTGCGCGGGCAGTCGTTCTTCGGGCTCTCCCTCGTGTACGTGATTTTCGAGGACGGCACCGACCTCTACTGGGCGCGCAGCCGCGTGCTCGAGTACATGGACGCGGCGAAAGCGCGGCTTCCGGCCGGCGTCACGCCGACGATCGGTCCGGATGCGACGGGCGTCGGCTGGGTATTCGAGTACGCGCTCGTCGACCGTACGGGGAAGCACGACCTCGCCGAGCTGCGCAGTCTCCAGGACTGGAACGTGCGCTATGCGCTCGCGAGCGTGCCCGGCGTCGCCGAGGTCGCGTCCGTGGGCGGCTTCGTGCGCCAGTACCAGGTGCAGGTCGACCCGGAGCGCCTGCGAGCGTTTGACGTGCCGCTGCGGGACGTCGTAGCCGCCGTGCGCAGCGCCAACTACGAGACCGGCGGCGGCGTGATCGAGATCTCCGGTCACGAACAAGTGATCCGCGGGCGGGGCTACGTGAGGACGCTCGAAGACCTCGAGCTCGCGCCCCTCCGCGCGAGCAAGGGCGGGGCGCCCGTCTACGTGCGCGACGTCGCGACCGTCGGATTCGGACCTGACATGCGCCGCGGGCTCGTCGAGCTCGACGGCGAGGGCGAGGCTGTCGGCGGAATTGTCGTGATGCGTTGGGGCGAGAACGCGCTCGCGGTGATCGACGCCGTCAAGGAGCGGCTCGAATCCGTGAGCGCGGGCCTGCCCGAGGGCGTCGAGGTCGTGACGACCTACGACCGCTCGGGGCTGATCCGCGCGGCGATCACCACCCTGCGCAACACGCTGCTCGAGGAGATGCTCGTCGTCTCGCTCGTGATTCTCGTGTTCCTGCTGCACGTGCGAAGCGCGCTGATCCCGATCCTCACGATTCCGATCGGCGTCGCGCTCGCGTTCATCCCGATGCTCTACCAGGGGCTGAACGCGAACATCATGTCGCTCGGCGGCATTGCGGTCGCAATCGGCGCGATGGTCGACGCAGCGATCATCGTCGTGGAGAACATCCACAAGCGGCTCGAAACATGGGAGGCGAACGGACGGCCAGGAGACCGCGGCGACGTGATCCTGCACGCGATGCAGGAGGTCGGGCCGAGCATCTTCTTTGCCCTGCTCGTGATCACGGTTTCCTTCCTTCCGATCTTTGCCCTCGAAGGGACCGAAGGGCGACTCTTCAAGCCGCTCGCCTTCACGAAGACCTACTCGATGGGCTTTGCCGCGGTGCTCTCCGTCACCCTCACCCCCGCGCTTGCAGCACTTCTCATTCGGGGCCGCATTCGCGGAGAGCACGAGAATCCGATCAACCGCTGGCTGGTCGATAGCTACGCGCCGGTCGTTCGCTTCGTGGTCCGCCGGCGCGGCCTCGTCGTGGCGGGTGCGTTCGTTCTGCTCGCGACCGCAATCCCCGCGTTCCTCTCGCTCGGCTCGGAGTTCATGCCGCCCCTCAACGAGGGAACGCTCCTCTACATGCCGACGGCGCCGCCCGGGATCTCGGTGGGCGAGGCCTCGCGCGTGCTGCAACTGATGGACCGCGAGCTCCGCGCAGTGCCCGAGGTCGAGCGCGTCTTCGGGAAGATCGGCCGCGCCGAAACACCGACGGATTCCGCACCGCTCACGATGGTCGAGACGGTCGTTCAGCTCGCGCCGCGCGAGAAGTGGCGGCCTGGTCTCGATTGGGATGGCCTCGTCGCCGAGCTCGACGAGAAGCTCCAGTACCCCGGGATGCCAAACCTCTGGTGGATGCCGATCCAGACGCGGACCGAGATGCTCGCGACCGGCGTACGCAGCCAGCTCGGCGTGAAGATCTTCGGCGACGACGTTTCTCAGGTCGAGAAGGCCGCGATCGCAATCGCGGAAGCGCTGAAGGACGTGCCGGGTACTCGCAACGCCTTCGCCGAACGCGCCACGGGCGCGTTCTACCTCGACGCGACGACGGACCGCGCCGCTGCTGCGCGCTACGGCGTCTCGGTCGAGGACGTGAATACG
The DNA here is from genome assembly GCA_964501435.1 of uncultured Spirochaetales bacterium. Taxonomy (GTDB): domain Bacteria; phylum Myxococcota_A; class UBA9160; order UBA9160; family UBA6930; genus VGRF01. The sequence goes on from CAZCTH010000018.1 coordinate 42,706, forward strand.
ACGCTCGAGGCGGCGATCGGCGGAATCACCGTCGCGCAGACCGTCGAGGGTCGCGAGCGCTACGCGCTGCAGGTGCGCTACGCGCGCGACTTCCGCGACGATCCGGAGGCGATCGGCCGAACACTCGTGCCGACCTCGAACGGAGCGCTCGTTCCGCTGCGCGAGATTGCGAAGCTCGAGTTCACGCACGGCCCCGACATGGTGCGCAGCGAGGCGGGCAAGCTCGTCGGACTCGTCGCCATCGACGTCGCGGATCGCCCGATCGTCGACTATGTGAACGAGGCGCGTGCGCATGTCGCCGAGCGGGTGAGTCTGCCGCCGGGAACGCGGATCGCTTGGGTGGGGCAGTACGAATACTTCGAGCGCGCAAAGGCGCGCCTCCAGGTTGTTCTGCCGATCACGCTCCTGCTGGTCGCGCTGCTGCTCTACGTGAACACGCGTTCCGGGGTCGAGACCGCGATGGTGATGCTCGCGGTGCCGTTCTCCTTGATCGGTGCGGTCTGGCTCCTTTACGCGCTCGACTACAACCTCTCCGTTGCAGTCTGGGTGGGGATCATCGCGCTCGCCGGCCTCGATGCGCAGACCGGGGTCGTAATGCTCCTCTATCTATCGCTCGCGTGGCGAGAGCGCTCCGAGACGGGACGTCTCGAGACCGCGAGCGATCTCGAGGAAGCGATTGTCGAGGGCGCGGCGCGCCGCATCCGGCCGAAGCTGATGACGGTCGCGACCATGATGCTCGGTCTCGTCCCGCTGCTCTGGAGCAGCGGAACGGGCGCAGACGTGATGAAGCGCATCGCTGCGCCGATGGTCGGCGGACTCGTGAGCTCGTTCGCGCTCGAACTGCTCGTGTACCCGGCGTTGTTTGCATTCTGGAAGGGGAGGGCTCTACCGGGCCTCGGTCGTTGATCGCCGGGGGATCGGTCTGAGAGTGCGGACGTCGCACGCATAACCAGCCCAGCCGAATTTCGCCGAGTGGCACGTCGTGCTCCTCCTGCCGCCCGCGCGCTCTTCACAGACCTTGTTCTGCCCTCCACGCCGTGCGTTAGGGATCAACGATCGCCCCGAGTTGCCGCTTTCCGGTGCTGCACGAGCCAGGCCGCGAGTGGCGGCACCCAGCAGAGGTTGGCAGCGATGGTCTCCAGCGCCGTCCGGATCTGCGTGGACGGCTGGAAGCCGAGCAGGCGGGCAGTCAAGAGTCCCGCAGGTGCAATCAAGATCACGATCAATCCCGCAAGCGTGACGGGATGACGGAGGAACGCGCGCAACGCACAAGCGCTGTTCTCGCTTCGCCGGCGCAGAAACAGAAAGCCGGCAACGCTCGCACCGATCTGATCGGTCATGGCATAGAAGAAGGGGATGTAGAAGCCCTCGATGCCGCGAACGTCAACGCCGGCCATCCGGCTCGCGCCATCCACGACCCAGGGAACTGCCATCCCGGCGACCTTCCCCCGGGCCGTACGCCTCGGCCATCGAAGCTCGGGCGCCCGACACTCGTTGGCGCAGAGCGAAGAGCCCCTCGAAGAGGCTCTCGCCTTCCCCCGAGAGCGTGCGCACGGCCCATTGGCCGAGACCACTGGCCGCGTGTCCTCCGGCGTCGAGGACGGCGGCCAGAGCGAGGCCTCCGAGGTACCCCGAGGCTGTGAACCGGAGGAGCTTCCCGTACTCCTCCGCGCTCTCCTCGGCGAGCTCCGCTGCTGCGGACTGCTCCTCAGCGTCCTCAACGAGCCCGCCGACTCGACTCGGAATCGGCCGTCTTGGAGAGCGCGCCCTCGCGCGCGTCGGCGAGCAGACGCCGCACGGTGTCATCGGCGAGCGCGTAGTAGACCATCCGTCCGTCGCGCCGCGCCTGGACGGCGCCAGTCGCGCGCAGGAAGCGAAGCGCCTGCGAGACGGTGGTCTCAAGGGCTCCGATCGTGGCGGCGATGTCGCACACGCACATTTCCTCGCCGACGAGCAACGCTTCGAGCACACGAACTCGGGTCGGATCCCCGAGGAGGCGGAACAAGGAACAGATCCGCTCGACTTCCGCGGCAGACATCAGCTGACGGCGCGCGGAGCGGACGCGCGACGCGTCGACGAGCTTCACTGAGCAGGCATCTAGCGAGCCGGCGCGCGCCATGGAACAACCTTCTTGACTGCAATATCTGATTAGCTACTCAGATGTTCCGGTGCAAACGCGACCCTCCAGCACATTCCGGCGAAAGCCTCCGCGGGGAATCGCGGCATCGCTTTGCCTCGCCGTGATCTTGACCCTCAGTGGTGGCATGGCCGGCGTCGTCGTCCGCTGCACGATGCCCGACGGCAAGACGCAGATCGAAGGGCTCGCCGCGGCGGCTCGCTGTCGCTCGGAGTTGGCCGCATCACCCTCGGAGCCAGCGGCGCCGATGCCCAGCATCGGCGTGACCTGCAGCGATCAACTGCTCGCGACCGGAGGCGAGGCGACCGCCGCCGAACGCGTCGAAGGGCGAATCTCGCTGCCGATGGTTGTCGCCGCGCCCGATGTCTTCGGACACCGGCCTGCGCCCGTAGCGCTTGTACGCGCCGATCAGCGAGGCAGTTCCGAGCGAACAATCCAGCTTCTACGCACCGTCGTGCTTCAGACCTGATCCCCAATAGACCGTCCTCTCACGCGTTGTTCCGGACGCTCTTGGGTAGCGGCGAGATGCGAAGTCGCGTCGCTGGGGATTGTGGATGGAGTCGATTGCTCTTGCCTTCGCGTCGCCAGCGGCGCGTGTAACGCAGAATCGCGCGACGCGACGGCGCAGGCTGCAGATGCTCGGTGGCTGCATCGCAGCGACGATCCTCGCCGGGCGCGCGCTCGCCCAAGGTGCTCCGCCCTTCGCGCCGCCGACCGGGGAACTTTCGCTGCGCACGGCGCTCGCGGCGACGCTCGTGGCCAACCCGGAGCTCGCCGTCTTCTCCGCCGAGACGCGCGCGCGCGAAGCGCGCGCTCTTCAGGCAGGCCTCCTCCCTAACCCCGAGATATCGGCGGAGGTCGAGGACTTCGCGGGCTCGGGTCCTCGCCGCGCATTTCGCGGCGCAGAGACCACGATCCGTCTCTCGCAGCTGATCGAGCTCGGCGGCAAGCGCGGCAAGCGGCGCGACGCGGCGCTCCTGGAGCGCGACATCGCGGGCTGGGACTTCGAGTCGAAGCGGGCCACCGTCCTCGCCGAGGCGACCCAGGCGTTCATCAGCGCTCTCTCGGGCCAGGAGCGGCTCGCCGTCTCCGCGAAGCTGGTCGATCTTGCGCGCGAGTCCCGCCGCTCGGTCGAGGCGAGCGTTCGCGCCGGGGCGTCTTCGCCGGTCGAGCGAAGGCGCGCGCAAGTGGTCCTGGCGGAGGCCGAGGCGCAGCATCGCGTCTTGGAGCGCGAGCTGGCTGCCGCTTATCAGGCACTGGCCGCGAGCTGGGGAAGCCCGGTCGTGAGCTTTCGGTCGGTGCTCGGGGATCTCGAGCGCATCGAGGAGCCGCCGTCGCTCGAAGGCCTCGTCCAGGGGATCGGTGCGAACCCTGACCTCGCCCGCTGGACGACGGAGATTGCGTCCCGAGAGGCGGAGCTCGCGCTGTCTCGCGCGGGTCGCGTCCCGGATGTTCGTGTCGGCGCGGGCCCGCGCTACTACGCTGACGACGAGTCTGCCGCCGCCGTCGTCGAGCTGTCGCTCCCGCTCCCGCTCTTCGATCGAAGACAGGGCCAGATCGCCGAGGCGAACGAGCGCCTCTCGAAGGCGCGCCTGGAACGCACCGCGGCCGACGTCTCCGTGCGCTCGGCACTCGCGCGCGATCACGAGCTTCTTCGCGCAGCGTTCGATCACGCGCGAGTCCTTCGCGACACGATTCTCCCCGAGGCGCAGGCCGCCTACGAGGCCGCGACCGAGGCCTACGCGCAGGGTGCCCTTCGCTACGTCGACGTCCTCGACGCGCAGCGGACGCTCTTCGACCTGCGCGACCAGTACGTCGCGACGCTCGCGGATTATCAGCGCGCCCTCACCGCCCTCGAGCGGCTCGCAGGGGGCACGGCCGGCCCAACGCTCGACGAGGAGACGCAGCCGTGAGAAGCAGAAGGCCCAACTCTCGGGTGCGCTTGCGAGCCACCGTGGTCACGCTTCTGGCCTCGTTCGCGTTCGGCTGCGGCGATCACCAGCAGCCAAGCAAAGGCGAGGAAGAGCCCGAGATGGCCGAGGAATCGAGGGCAATCGAGCGTTCTCCCGAGGAGCTTTCGCGCTTTGGCGTCGAGTTCGGGAGCGCGGGACCCGGAGAGGTGGATCTCGGGCTCGAGCTCCCGGGCGAGATCCAGCCGAACGCGGATCGCGTCGCGCATATCGCCCCCCGCTTCTCCGGGATCGTTCGCGAGGTGAGGAAGCGCGTCGGCGACAGCGTCCGCGCGGGCGAAGTCCTCGCCGTCGTCGAGAGCGAGACGCTCGCTCCCTTCGAGCTGAAGAGCGCGTTCGCCGGAACGGTGATCGAGAAGACGGCGACGCCGGGTGAGGCGATCGGCCGTGAGACGACCGCTTTCGTCGTCGCCGATCTCGCGACGGTCTGGGCCACGTTCACGGTGTATCAGCCCGATCTCGCCTTCATCCGCCGCGGACAGACGATCCGGATCCACGAGTCCCCCGGACAGCCGGCTGCCGAGGGAACGATCTCGTACATCACGCCGGTCGTAGACCCCACCACGCGGGCGGCCAGTGCGCGCGTCGTCCTTCCGAATCCGGAAGGCGGTTGGCGCCCCGGGGCATTCATCACGGGCTACGTCTTGGACCCGGTGCCCGCGGCGGTCGCCGCCCCGCGTGCCGCGCTCCAGACGGTCGACGGGCAAAGCGTCGTCTTCACGGCGGAGGGCGATCGCGTCACGCCCCGCACCGTCAGCGTCGGGCGGGCGGGCCGCACGATCGTCGAGATCACTTCGGGCCTCGAGCCCGGCGAGCGGTACGCGGTTGCCGGGACATTTCTCCTGAAGGCGGAGCTCGGGAAGAGCGAGGCCGAGGAAGAGGAATAGAGGGCCACGATGCTCGAACGCCTTCTCCGCTTCTCCGTTGCGCACCGCTGGTTCGTCGTCCTCGGAACGATCGCCCTCGCCGCGATCGGCGCGAACGCGCTCCTGCGCCTCCCGATCGACGCAATCCCAGACATCACGAATCGCCAGGTCGTCATCAACACGCTCGACCCGTCGCTCTCTCCGACTGAAGTGGAGAAGCAGGTCACGTTCGTCGTCGAGACGGCGCTCGCCGGCATCCCGGGTCTCGCTTACACGCGCTCGCTCTCGCGCAACGGCTTCTCGCAGGTGACCGCCGTCTTCGGGGACGAGGTCGACATCTATTTCGCCCGCCAGCAGGTCCTCGAGCGGCTCGGCGCTGCGCGCGAGAGCCTGCCTCCGACCGCCGAGCCTGTGCTCGGCCCGATCACGACCGGCCTCGGCGAGATCTACATGTGGACCGTCGAGTACGAGCATCCACAAGGCGAGGGCGCGCCGCGCAGCGCCGGGCGGCCGGGTTGGCAGCCTGACGGGAGCTATCTGACGCCCGAGGGCGAGCACCTGCGGAGCGAGCTCGAGCAGGGCGCCTACCTGCGCACGCTTGAGGACTGGCTGATCCGCCCCCAGATCAAGTCCGTTCCGGGCGTCGCCGGCGTCGATGCGATCGGCGGCTACGTGAAGCAGTACCACGTGCAGCCCGACCCGCGTCGCCTCGCTGCCTACGGCCTCACGTTCCACGATCTGATCGAGGCGCTCGAGCGCAACAACTTGAGCACGGGCGCGGGCTACGTCGAGCACCAGGGCGAGGCCTACATCGTGCGAGCGGCCGCGCGGCTCGCGGGCCCGAGCGAGCTCGCGAGCATCGTCGTCGCGACGCAGAACGGGACGCCGATCCTGCTGCGGAACGTCGCTTCCATCGGATTGGGCCGCGAGCTGCGGACGGGCACGGCCACCGAGGACGGCTCCGAGGTCGTGCTCGCGACGGCCCTCATGCTCGTCGGCGAGAACAGCCGGACCGTCGCGACGGCGGTCGACGAGAAGCTCGAGGAGATCGGCGGCTCACTTCCGCCCGGGATTCGCACGCAGACCGTGCTCGACCGCACGGCCCTCGTCGACGCCACGATTCGCACCGTCGAGAAGAACCTCCTCGAGGGTGCGCTGCTGGTCGTCGCGGTCCTGTTCGTGATGCTCGGCAACCTTCGGGCCGCGCTTGTTACGGCGCTCGCGATTCCGCTCTCGATGCTGCTGACGGCGATCGGAATGGCGCAGACCCGCACGAGCGGAAACCTCATGAGCCTCGGCGCGATCGACTTCGGCTTGATCGTCGATGGTGCGGTGATCGTGGTCGAGAACTGCTTGCGCCTGCTCGCCGAGAAGCAGCACGAGCTCGGAAGGGTCCTGCGCCTCGACGAGCGCGTGCGCATCGTGGCGCAGGCGAGCTCCGAGGTTCTCGCGCCCGCCAGCATGGGCGGGCTGATCATCATCGTGGTCTACGTCCCGATTCTCTTCCTGACCGGTGTTGAGGGGAAGATGTTCGAGCCGATGGCGCGGACGGTGATCTTCGCGCTCACCGCTGCATTCCTCCTCGCGTTCACCTTCGTGCCCGCCCTCGTGGCGCTCGTGGTTCGCGCCCCGGTTCACGAGCGGCCGAGCCGGGTGGTGGAGTTCGCAAAGCGGGCGTACGCACCGGCGCTCCGGGCAGCGCTGCGCTTCCGACACCTAACGGTGCTTGTTGCGGCTCTCCTCTTTGCAGCGTCACTCGCCCTCTTCGGGCGCCTGGGCCAGGAATTCGCGCCCACGCTCTCGGAGCTCGACATCCTCGTTCAGCCGGTGCGCATCCCCAGCACGAGCCTCACCAGCGCAACCACGCTGCAGCGCGATCTCGAGCGCGTGCTCGAGGGGTTCCCCGAGGTTGCCTTCGTCTTCTCGCGCACGGGCACGGCCGAGATTGCGGTCGATCCGATGCCGTTCTACGTGTCGGACACGTTCGTCGTCCTGAAGCCGCGCACCGAGTGGCCCAACTCCAGCGAGACGAAGGAGGACATCCGCGAGCGGATCGAGGAGGCCGTTCAGACCGTCCCCGGCAGCAACTACGAGTTCACGCAGCCGATTCAGATGCGTTTCAACGAGCTGCTCGCGGGCGTGCGCGGGGATCTCGCGATCAAGGTCTTCGGCGACGAGTTCGAGGCCTTGCTCCCAGCGGCCGAGCAGATCGAGGCCGTGCTCCGGACGATCGAGGGCGCCACAGACATCCGCGTCGAGCAGGTCCGCGGAGCCCCGGTGCTGAGCATCGACGTCGACCGCTCTGCACTGGCGCGCTACGGCCTAAGCGCAGCAGACGTGCACGAGGTCGCAGCGATCGCGATTGGCGGCCGCACGGCCGGCCAGCTCTTCGAAGGTGACCGGCGCTTCGACATCGTCGTGCGTCTACCCGAAGCGTTTCGCGAGGACCTGATCGCTCTCGAGCGCCTCCCGATCCCTCTCGCGGCTGGCTCGAACGGCGAGCGCGAGGCGGAGACGGCGAAGCAGCCTCTGCGAGCTCAGACCGTTCCACTGCGCAGCGTCGCCGCGCTGAGCATCGCGGAAGGCCCCAATCAGATCAGCCGAGAGAACGGAAAGCGGCGAATCGTCGTCCAGGCCAACGTGCGCGGTCGCGACATCGCGTCGTTTGTGGCCGAGGCGCAGCAGCGAATCGCGGAGGACGTGGAGCTGCCGGTCGGCACCTGGCTCGAGTGGGGCGGCCAGTTCAAGAACCTCGAGGAAGCCAAGGCGCGCCTCGTGATCGTGATTCCCATCTGCTTCGTGCTGATCTTCCTCCTTCTGTTCTCGACGTTTGGCAACGGAAAGGACGCGGTCCTCGTCTTCACGGCGGTCCCGCTCGCCCTAACAGGCGGTGTCGTGAGCCTCTGGCTGCGTGGGATGCCGTTCTCGATCTCGGCGGCGGTCGGCTTCATCGCGCTCTCGGGAGTCGCGGTGCTGAATGGCCTCGTGATGCTGAGCTTCATCAATCAGCTGCGCGCGCAGGGGCACGTGCTCGAGGAAGCGGTCACCACCGGCGCGCTCACGCGCCTCCGGCCGGTTCTAATGACCGCGCTCGTCGCGTCTCTGGGCTTCGTGCCGATGGCGATGGCGACCGGAACGGGGGCGGAAGTGCAGCGGCCTCTCGCGACCGTCGTGGTTGGCGGTCTCGTCTCGAGCACGCTCCTCACGCTCCTGGTGCTGCCCGCGCTCTATTGCCTGGCGACGCGCGAATCCGCGCCGGGCGAGTCCACAGATCCAGGCTCCGACGCTGGATCTTCAAGCGGGCCAGAGCCCGCACCATCGGAGGGACTCTCATGACGACGATCCGATCTCTCCTCCTTGCGTTGCTGGTGGGATTCGCAACGAAGTTCGCGGGACCGGCGTACGCGCAGACGCCGGTGGATCACGCCGCCCTGGCGGCGCAGATGCGCGAGCAGGCATCCGAGGCGCGCGCCGCGTCTGCGCATCACCGCTGGCTCGCCCGGCCGGGACGCGGCAAGCAACACACCGGCGCTCCAAGCTTCCGTCACAAGCGGCTCGCCGAGGAGCTCCAAGCCAAGGCAGCGGAGCTCGAAGCCGCCGCGAGCGAACACGAAGCGGCGGCCGAACGGGGCAGGTAGGACGAAGCGAAGGCATAATGCCCCGGATTGAGATCGGGTGCCCGATCCGGCAGCCGAGCCCGACCTCCAGACGTCCCAGAGAAATGGCACTTGCCTTGCTCAAGAGTGGAATGCGCCGCGCGCGTGGAGGAAACACATGGAACCCGCCGCAACAACGCCCGTAGAGCGTCCGATCGCAGCATTCGTTCTCACGCTGCTCGCCGGTCTCGGCCTTCTCGCTCGATCCGGAATGATGTACGGGGGGATGCACGGCGCGTGGCACGGACGGATGGGCCGCTGGACGGGAGAGTGGGGGCCTCACGCGTTCGCCGTCGGTTGGCCCTGGCTCGCACCCATCGCAGGCGTCGTCCTGCTCGCCGCCGCCGTGGCGCTCTATGTCCGGCCAGAGGCTCGCCGCAGCTTGGGCGCCGTCATCCTCGTGACGTCGGGTCTGCAGTTGCTCCTCGGAATGGGGGGCTTCCTCGCCGCCGTCCTCGGTCTCGTCGCAGGATCGCTGGCGGTTCTCAGCCGCCGTCCGGCGACCGCAGACCACTCGGATCAAGAAAGGAGTTCTTCGTGACCGTGATTCGTCGAACCGTGCTTGCAGCTCTGCTCATCGGGCTCATGCCCGTCGCCGCACTGACACAGGCTCAAGGTCAAGCCAGCGCGCCGACCGATTCTCAAGTGCGCGAGCTCGAGGCGCAGATCAAGTCGCTCCAGCAGCAGCTGGACGACCTCAACAAGACGCAGGCCCCAGCCCAGCGTCGGAGCATGATGGAGCAGAACTGGCAGGGCATGCAGGACTACATGGGGCGCATGCACGAGCGCTGGGGCATGGGCGACCCGTGGATGATGGGCGAGGGCATGATGGGTTGCCCCATGATGGGCGGCGGCGCGGGGTGGTCGGTGCCTGAAGGAATAACCCCTGAGAGGTACCAGCAGCAGATGCAGAGCCACATGGGCCGGATGCACGAGCAGATGAACAAGATCGCGCAGACCACTGATCCCGCGGAGCGTCAGCGTCTGATGGAGGAGCACTGGCGCTCGATGTATCGGGACATGCAGACGATGCGCGGCATGGGCTGGATGTGGGAGGGGCCGATGATGGGCCCAGGCATGATGCACCGAGCGGTGCCGAGCCGCCCTGCGGCCAGCGCCACGCGGCTACCGGACGCCGACTCGGCCGGCGCGAAGCTCACCGCAACCTACTGCACGCAGTGCCACGCGGCGCCGCAGCCGACGCTGCACACGGCCGAGGAGTGGACGAGCGTGACGGAGCGCATGCACGCTCGGATGAATGGGGGCTGGCAGGGAGTCAAGGCCCCGACGCCGCAGGAGATGGACGTCATCGTCGCGTACATGCAGAAGCATGCGCGGTGAGGTGGTGGGGCCCTTGCTGATCATCGTCGATTCCCAGAAACCGCTCGAACGCCTCGTCAGGGACTTGGAGGACGCGGTTGCACGGCACAAGTTCGGGGTGCTCGGCGTGCACGACCTCCGGGCCAAGCTGGCCGAAAAGGGCGTTCCCTTCGATCGTGAGTGCCGCGTCTTCGAGGTGTGCAATCCGCAGCAGGCCCGGAAGGTGCTCGAGGCCAACCTCGAGATCTCCACGGCGCTCCCGTGTCGGATCTCGGTCTATGCGGACGGCGGAAAGACGCGATTGGCCACGATCAAGCCGACCGCGCTCATCGCGCTCTACGGAACCCCGGAGTTGAAGGCAGTCGCCGAGGAAGTCGAGCGGACGATCCTGGCGATCATGACCGACGCGGCGCAATGAGCGAATGGCGCCCGGCGAAGCCGAGCACGCTAAGCGATGGCCTCGCGTTGCGCCTCGGCGCGGAGGAAGCCCTGAGCTTGGAGGTTGCGGAACCACACGCGAGAAAAAGAGACGAGCTCGCTATGAGGAATCCGGGCTCGGATCCCCTGGTTCGCCATGCACGCCGTCATCGAGTTGCGGGGCCCGGCCGGGGAGGGGCACGCCGCAGCCCGGGAACCGCAGGAGACGTACGCGAGCGCTTCGGCCTTCATGCGCTCGCTCCGCGCTTGCCGTCCGGCGCGAGCGAAGGGTGCAATGGCTCAGCGGTCTAACGCACGCAGCTCCGCCGTGACCGAAGGCCCGACCGAGCGGCTCGAGCTCCGCGTCGCGAACCTCGACTGCGACCACGATGCGGCAGCGCTTCGCCGCGCGATGGAAGAAGTCGCGGGGATCGAGAGCATCGAGGTCCGTCCGACTTCGGGCTCCGTGACGTTGCGCTTCGATCCGCGCCGAACCACCGCCGAACGGCTCCGAGGGCGGCTCGCCGAGGCGGGCTTCCCCCCGCGCAGCGGGCGCGGCATCGAACGACCACCGCCCCCGTGGCGCAACGCCAAGGTGGTGACCTCCGCAGCGTCGGGTCTGCTCCTGCTCGCCGGTTGGATTCTGGGCCTGGTGGGCGCGCCATCGGAGATCTCGGTCGCCCTCTACCTCGGGGCGATCGGGATCGGCGGCTACTTCTTCGGGAGCGAGGCCGCCCGAGAGCTGCTGCTCGAGCGAGAGGTCGGCATCGAGCTCCTGATGAGCATCGCGGCCGTCACCGCCGCCGCGATGGGTGCTCCCGGCGAAGGCGCCATGCTCGTGTTCCTCTACTCGATCTCGGAGGCAGCCGAGGGCTACACCGCCGATCGAACCCGCTCGGCCATCCGTGCGCTCATGGACTTGGCACCGCGCACCGCGCTCGTCCGTCGCGATGGCGCCGAGGTGGAGGTCGCTGTCGAAGAGGTCCAGCCGGGCGACATCTTCCTGGTCCGGCCGGGAGAGTCGATCGCGACCGACGGCGTGATCCTCTCCGGTCGCTCGACCGTCAACGAGGCGCCGGTGACCGGTGAGAGCATTCCGGTCGAGAAGGCTCCCGAGCACACCGTGTTTGCCGGGACGATCAACGGCCAGGGCGCGCTCGAAGTGAGAGCGACGAAGCCCTTCGCGGAGAACACGATCTCGCGCATCATCCGGATGGTCGAGGAGGCTCAGGAGCGCAAGGGCCGGAGTCACCGCTTCATCGAGCGCTTCGGTCGCCGCTACAGCCCGGCCGTGCTCGCCGCCGGCGTGCTCATGGCGGCTATGCCGCCGCTGCTTCTGGGAGCCGCATGGGCCGAGTGGATCACCCGCGCCACCGTGTTCATCGTGGCGGCCGCGCCGTGTGCGCTCGTCATCTCGATCCCGATCACACTCGTGGCCTCGCTCGGCACGGCGGCGCGACGCGGCGTGCTCATCAAGGGAGGTGTTCATATCGAAGAGCTGGCCCGCATTCGCGTGGTTGCTCTCGACAAGACGGGCACCCTCACGCGCGGCGAGCCGGAGGTCACGGACGTGTTGAGCGCGGCGGAGCCGCCGGTGAGGATCCGCTCCGAGAGCGATCTCCTCGCGGTCGCCGCCGGCATCGAGCGGTGGAGTGAGCACCCCCTGGCGCAAGCGATCGTGCGTGCCGCGGCGAAGCGAAACATTCCGCCCCGGTCGACGAGCGACTTCCAGGCCCTTGTGGGTTCCGGGGCCTCGGCTCGAGTCGACGGCGAGGAGATGTACGTCGGTAGCCCAGCGTTCTTCGAGCATGAGCTCGGAATCGAGCTGACCGCATGGCGCGATGCCACCGATGCACTCGAAAAAGAGGGAAAGACGCTCGTGGCGGTCGGCCAGAGAGACCGGCTGTGGGGTGTCCTCGCGTTGCGCGACAACCTTCGGCCAGAGGCGAAGCGTGCCGTGCAGGGCCTCAAGGCGCTGGGCATCGCCAGGGTGGTCATGCTCAGCGGTGACAACCAGCGCACGGCCGCCGCCATCGCGGCGGAGGCGGGCATCGATGAGGTGCATGCACCGCTCAAGCCCGAGGAGAAGGTGGCCTTCGTCCGCGAGCTCGCGCGCGGCGACAGTCACGTGTTGATGGTGGGCGATGGCGTCAACGATGCGCCGGCGCTCGCTGCAGCGACCGTCGGAGTCGCTATGGGGGCCGCTGGAACCGACGTTGCCCTCGAGACGGCGGACGTCGCCCTGATGGCCGACAACTTGGAGAAGCTCGTCTACGCCCTCGAGCTCGCCCGTAGGAACGACCGGATCGTGCGGCAGAACCTCGCGCTGTCTGCGTTGGTCATCGGCGGTCTCGTCCTCGGCGCCGTGAGCGGGGCCTTCTCGCTCCCCATCGCAGTGCTGGGGCACGAAATCAGCGAGTTCGTGGTCATTGCCAACGGCCTGCGGATGCTGAAGGCGTGAGATCGGGATGCGACGGCACTCGCAGGCGATGAGCTGCCAACGAACGGAATCACTGTCATGAAGTCGTTACCGATCGTCTGGCAGAGGCTCGTGAGCCCAGACGGGGAGACGTGTGATCGCTGCGCCGCTACGCATCAGGAGATGCAACGGGCCGTCGGGAGACTCAAGGAGGCGCTCCGTCCCTTGGGAATTGAACCCACCCTCGAGATTAGAGAGATCGATGAGAGATCATTCAGGGCGAACCCTGCCGAGTCCAACCGAATTTGGATCGCGGGTAGACCGATGGAGGAATGGCTTGGCGCGAGCGTGGGAAGGAGCCGGTGCTGTTCTGTCTGCGGCGAATCAGAGTGTCGAACGCTAGAGCTAGAGTCACGCACGTTCGAAGCGATTCCCGAGGAGCTCGTTGTTCGAGCTGCCTTGGTCGCCTCCTCGCAGTTGTTGGACTTCACGACGAAGAAGAGTTCGCCTTGAGGCGCGGGCCGGCACTGCGAGGCCTAACAGGCTGCTGACAAAGTCTCCCTAATCATCCATCTCGCGACCGGGT
>CAZCTH010000019.1:0-55399 GCA_964501435.1 uncultured Spirochaetales bacterium
CGCAGCGCTGCCGACGGCAGCCCTGCGTGCGACGCCGGCGCGCGAGCCGACCCCGACGCCCGACGCGGCCCCGACGCCCGGCCCGGCCCCGAGTGAAGCGCCCGCGCGCCGCGCCGAGCCGCAGGCCGAGCTTGCCGCGGAGCGCCCGGCCGTGTGGGTCGAGCGCACGCAGTGGCACCCGACGCCGGAGAAGCGGAGCGCGTGGGTGCAGGTGGGCGCCCAGGGCGAAGCGCGCGAGCTGCGCGAAGGCGACGCGGTCGACGGGGTCGTCGTGAAGGAGATCCGCCCGTCGGGCGTGCTCTTCGTGCACGGCGGCGGCGAGTTCAAGCGCGGCGTCGGCGAGCGCTGAGCGAAGCCCGCGGAGCGGCGCTCGCGTGCGGTGCGGCGGCGCTCAGCGCAGCGAGACGCTGCCGTTGCTCGCGCGCAGCTTGATCGGCGCGCCGCCGCGCCCGAGCGTGCACTTGAGCCGGCCTTCCTTCTCGCGCGGCGCGCACGGCATCTCGCGCTGCGTCCGGATCGTGCCGTTGTCGACGCGGATGTCGACGTCGCCGTCGCACTGCGCGGGCAGCTCGAGCGTGATGCGCCCATTGCTCGTCGCGAGCACGACGCCCGCGGCGTCCACGCTGTCCACGCGGCAACAGATCGTGCCGTTCGAGGTCGCAGCGTCGACCGAGCCGTTGTGCTCCGACAGATCGATCTTGCCGTTCGAGGAACGCGCCACGAGGCGCCCCCACGTGCATTCGGCGTGGACGCGCGCGTTTGAGGTGTGCACCTCGACGTCGCCGATCACGTCGGTCACGCGGATCGGGCCGTTGCTCGAATGCGCGCGGACGGCGGCGCGCAGTCCCGAGAGGCACACGAGCCCGTTCGCCGAGCTCACCGTGACACGCGTGCCGCGCGGCACGCGCACCTGGAGGTCGGCCTTGCCGCGCAGCAGGAAGCGTCCGGGCACGTCGACCTCGACGAACAGCTCGCCGTTCGTCTCGCGCGTGCGCACCTTGATCGCGTCGGCGCGCTTGGCGGCGTCCGCGGACGACTCGCCGCGCGCCGCGCGCACGATGCGCAGCGCGACGTCGCCGCGGTCCTCGCCGATCACCTGGGTGCGGCCGTTCTCGTTCTCGATGGTCAGTCCGGCCTTCGGCGCGGGCAGCATCAACGTCTCGTCGAGCTCGGCGCGCTCGCGCCATGGAATGCCCTCGAGCAGCGAGCGCAGGAATCCGCCGAGGCCGCCGCGCGGCGCTGCGCTCGCGTCGTCGTCCGCGTCGTCGCGCAGGTCGCTCCAGCGGCTCACGATGCCGTCCCCTGGGCGTGTGCGACGAGGCGCGACAGCACGGCGCCCGCGGGCCCTTGCAGCGAGATCGTCGCGTGGGGCGTGAATTCGCTCGGGTACGGGTTCACCTCGATCGCGCAGCCGCCGCGGCGCAGCACGTCGAACGGGAGCTCGGCGGCGGGGTAGACCGTCGCGGAGGTGCCGATCACGAGGATGCAGTCGGCCTGCTCCGCGGCGGCGATGCACGCGCGCAAGACGCGCGGCGGGATGGGCTCGCCGAAGCTCACGGTGTCGGCCTTCACGATGCCGCCGCATTCGGGGCAGTGGGGCGGGAGGTTCTCGGGGTCGATGGCGATCGCCTTCGGGTGAAAGCGCTGGTGGCACTCCATGCAGCGCAGCCAGTAGTGGTTGCCGTGGATCTCGAGCAGCCCGCGCTGGCCCGCCTGCCCGTGCAGGTCGTCGATGTTCTGGGTGATCACCACGTCGAGCAGCCCCAGTTCTTCGAGCGCCGCGAGCGCGCGATGGCCCGCGTTGGGCTTGGCCGCCGCGAGCGTCTCCATCAAGCCGACGGCCCAGGGTTCCTTCGGATTCAGCCGGTCGCGCCACGCCTTCGCCGGGTCGCGCAGGAAGCGCTGGTGGCCGTCGAGCGGCGGCTCGCCGTACTTCGTCCACAGTCCGCCCGGGCCGCGGAAGGGCGGGATGCCGCTCTCGACCGAGAGCCCCGCACCGGTCAGCGCGATTGCCCCGCGCGCACCGCGCAGCCGCCGCGCGGCCTCCGCGATGTGCGCGTCGAGCGCGGGCGTGAGCGTGAAGTCGCCGGCGTCCATCAGTTCATGCGCCTCCGGCGCGCATCTTCGGCGTCGAGCGCGCGGAGCTTCTTGCGCATGCGCCAGCGCCGGAACTTGTACTGGATCTGTGAGATCGTGATGCCCGCGTCGCCGCTGCCCGCGAGCAGCGCGAGGCCGACGAGCGCGCCGCCGAGGTGTCCGATCACGCTCACCTGACGCGAGAGGAAGATCAGGTCCATCAACAAGAACACCGGGATCATGTAGATCGCGCGCAGCGGAACCGGCGGGAACAAGAGCAGCACCGTGCGGTCGGGCCAGAGCAGCGAGCTGGCGAGCAGCACGCCGTAGAGCGCGCCCGACGCGCCGACCGTGGGCGGGCCGAACGAGCCTGTCGCGAGCTGGATGGCGCCCTGGAAGAGCGCGATCACCACGCCCGCGCCCACGCCGGTCGCCAGGTAGTACTGGAGGAAGCGCCGCGTTCCCCACACCCCGGCGACCTCGGCACCGAACATCCACAGGCCGAGCATGTTGAAGAGCAGGTGCATGCCGCCGCCGTGCAGCCACATGTAGGTCGCGGCGCGCCACATCTCGCCCTGCCAGAAGGCGGCGCTCATCGCGAAAGCGCTCGTGAAGCCCAGCGGGCCGTAGGCCTGCACCAGGTAGATCGCGACGTTTGCGCCGATCAGCCACTTGATGACGTCGGGCGTGTAGGCCGGCCCGAATCGCATCTGTGCGCCGCCACGTCCGTACACAAGGGCTCCGGTGTCTCGCGAGCTTCGCCGAACGTTGGCGCGACCTCAGCGGTCGTTCGGGATTCGCGGGGATGAGTTTGCGCGGGGGGCGCTGCGCCGCGCAACGGAGCGAGCCTAACGGGGCCGCTTCGCGCCGGTCAACGACGAACTGCGCTCAGGGCCCACCCGGAGCCAGCGTTTCGAGGGCGGCGGCGGCCTCGGCGGCGGGCAGGCCAGTGACGTCGACGACCGGCAGGTCGAGCCGGAACTCGCCGCGCATGCGGCCGAGTTGGGCGCGCGCTGCCGCTCTGCCGCCGCACAGCACGGCGCGCGGCACGTCGGCGTCGGCGACCTCCGCGAACCAGGGGTGGAAGCGGCGGAAGGCCCCAAGCAGCGCCGGGTCGTCCGCGGCGAGGGCGGGGCGCGCGAAGATCTGGAGCACCCGGGCAATCTCGCTCGCCGGCCGGCCGCGCGTCGCGCACGCCTGTGCGAAGGCGGCGTCGGCCGCGGCGACGCGCTCGGCGAGGGGGGGCACGTTCACGTTCCAGGCGTCCGCGTGCTCCGCGACCAGCGCGAGCATGCGCGGCCCCGCCGCCGCCAGCTCGATCGGCGGCGGCGTCGCGAGCGCCGGGCGCACGCGCGCGCCTTCGAGCGAGACGAAGCGACCGCGCTGCACCACGGGCGCGCCGCGCCACAGCGCGCGCAGCGCGGCGAGCGTCTCGCCGAGCCACGCGATGCGATCGGCGACGGGCGGATACGGCAGCCCGAACGCGCGATCCGCCGGATGCGCGCCGATCGCGAGGAATGCGCGCTGCCGTCCCGGCGCGATGCGCTCGAAGCTGGCGAACGACTGCGCGAGCCGCGCGGCGTTCCAGTAGTGCACGAGGCGGATCGAGGCGAGCTGGATGCGCGTCGTGCGCTGCGCGAGCGCGGTGGTCACGGTCCAGCCGTCGAGCACGTCGCGCTCGCCGATCGTGGCGAGCTGCGAGACGTCGCCGTCTACGTACGCCGCCGCGTAGCCGAGCGACTCGGCGTGTTGCACGAGCGCGGCCAGCTCCTCGAACGGGAGCTGATGCCAGGTGAAGGCGGCCGCGAGCGGCGCCGCGCTCACCGCAGCGCGCCGACGTGCCGCGCGGCGAGCACCAGCGCGAGCGCGCTCTTCGCGTCGTTCAGCTCGCCCGACCACACCATCTCGAGCGCGCGGGCGAGCGGCGTCGGCACCACTTCGATCACCTCGTCGTGCTCGAGTTGTTGGGGAACGCGCGTCAGGTCGAAGGCGGCGAAGAGGTGGATCACTTCGTCCGTGAAGCCGGGCGTGGTGAGGATCGACGAGAGCCGCACGAGCCGGCCCGCGCGGCGTCCCGCTTCCTCCGCGAGCTCCTTGTGTGCGCACACCTCCGGCGAGTCGCCGTCGAGCTTGCCGGCGGGGATCTCCCAGATCGTTCCGCCCGCCGCATGCCGGAACTGCCGGATCAGCAGCACCGTGTGCGCGTCCTCGAAGGGCACCACCGCCGAAGCCCCGGGGTGGCGCACCATGTCGAGCTCGACCGTGCGGCCGTTCGGCAGCGCGACCTGCTCGACCTGCACGGTGATCGAGCGTCCGCGGTGCACGACGCGCGCGCTCATCGCGCCGCCTTGGCGCGCGCGGCGGCGCGCGGCTTCGCGGCCGAGTGCCCGAGCGCGCCCGCGCTCGGGCACTCGGCCGCGAGCGGGCACGCGTCGCAGCGCGGCTTCTTCGCGTCGCAGCACACGCGGCCGTGGTGGATCGTGCGCAGCGTGTAGGCCGTCCACTCGCGCGGCGGCAGCAGCGCCGCGAGCTCCGCCTCGATGCCCTCGGGGTCTTCGCTGCGCACGAGACCGAGGCGCCGATTCACGCGCTGCATGTGCGTGTCGATCGCGAGGCCCGGCTCGCCGAACGCGACGCCGCGCACCACGTTCGCCGTCTTGCGCGCGACCCCGCGCAGCGTCACGAGCTGCTCGAGGGCGCGCGGCACCTCGCCGCCGAAGTCGTCCACGAGGCCCTGCGCGGCGGCTTGGATCGACTTCGCCTTCTGCCGGTAGAAGCCCGTCGGCCGCACGATCGCCTCGACGTCGGCGGGATCCGCCGCGGCGAGCGCCCGCGCGGTTGGATACTTCGGGAACAGCACCGCCGTCACCTCGTTCACCTTCGCGTCGGTGCACTGCGCGGACAGGATCGTCGCGATCAGCAGCTCGAAGGCGTTGCGGTGGTCGAGCGCGCAGCGCGCGTCGGGGTAGGCGGCCGCCAGCCGCTTTGCGATGCGGCCCGCGCGCGCGCGGCGGGCCTCGGTGCTCTCGTTCGGCATGCGGGCACGGTAGCCTCGCGCGCGCCACCCGGAGGCCCTGTGAAGCTGCAAGAGAAGATGGTGACCGTCGCGCTCGGCGAGAGTGGGGAATCGCTCGAGGGCATCTTCCTCGCCGGCGCGCCGGGCGACGACCGCGCCGCGGTGATCGCGCCGCCGCATCCGCTGTACGGCGGCAGCATGGAGTCGCCCGTCGTCGCGGAGGTCGCCTTCGCCTGCCACCGCGCGGGCATCGCGACGCTGCGCTTCAACTGGCGCGGCGTGGGCGCGAGCGCCGGCGAGCCGAGCGGCGACGCCGCGATCGCCGACGCGGACTACGCCGCCGCGCTCGCCCACGCGGCCGACGGCGCGTCGGGCGCGCTGCTCGCCTGCGGCTACTCGTTCGGCAGCGCTGCTGCGGTGCGCGCCGCGGAGCGCGCACCGCGCGTGCGCCGCCTCGTGCTCGTCGCGCCGCCGCCCGCGCTGATCGCGCCCGCGCGCATCGCCGCGCTGAAGGCGCGCACGCTGATCGTCGTCGGCGACCGCGACGACTTCGTGCCGCTCCCCGCCCTGCGCGACGCGCTCGCGGCGGCGCCGAACGTCTCGCTGCGCGTGCTTCCGGGCGTGGACCACTTCTTCATGGACGGCCTCGCCGCGCTCGGGCGAGAGACGGGCGAGTGGCTCGGGGCGGAGGGGTGAGCGCGCGCGGGCTCTCCCGCGCGCTCGCTCAGAAATCCAGCTGCCGCCGCCGATCCGCGGCCTCTTCGGTCGCGGCCGCGCCGGGCGCGTCGTCGCGCTCGACGGGCTCGGTGCCGGTGAGGAAGGCCTGGGTCATCACGTACTTGTTGGGGGCGCCCGCGAGCTTGCCCGTCTTCGTGTCCACGCGGACGAAGGTGACGCCGTCGGGCGGCTCGCTCTCCGAGGGCTCGCGCCCGGCGAGCGCGGCCTTCATGTAGGCCATCCAGATCGGCAGCGCGGCCTTGCCGCCGGTTTCCTTCGGGCCGAGCACGTCGCGCTGATCGATGCCGACCCACACGCCGGTCACGACCTCGGGCGAGAAGCCCACGAACCAGGCGTCGGTCTGGTCGTTGGTGGTGCCGGTCTTGCCGGAGAGGTTCGGGCCCAGGCTGCGCGCCTGCCCCGCAGTTCCGTTCGGGTGCTCGACCGGCGCACGCAGGGTCTGCGCCACGACGAAGGCGTGGGCGGGGGCGATCGCGTAGCCGCGCGGCGTCTCGAGCTTCGGGAACGGGCGCTTCTCGACGATCTCTTCCACGGGGCCGAGGGGGGCCTCCGCGTCGAGGCCTGGCGACTCCGCGTCTTCTGCGGGTGCCTCGCCCTCGGCGTCGTCCCCGGCCTCCTCTTCGCTCTCCTTCACGACGAGCGCCTGCGCGTCCTTCGCCTCGAGCGCCGCCTTCGCGGCCGCGGCTTCCTCCGCCTTCTTCTCGGCCTCCGGCCTCGCGATCGGCCCGTCGAGCGGCACGTTCTCGACCACGACCTTGCCCTCGCGGTCGCGCACGCGCGCGATCAGGCGCGGCTCGACGAGCTTCCCGCCCGAGGCGAACACGCCGTAGGCGCGCGTGATCTCGAGCAGCGTCACCGAGCTGGTGCCGAGCGCGAGCGAGAGGCCGGTGTCGAGCTGCGACTTCACGCCGAGCGCGCGCGCGAGGTCGAGGGTGGGCTGGATGCCGACGTCCGAAAGGATGTAGACCGCCGCGTTGTTGATGGAGCGCGCGAGCGCCTCGGTGAGCGTGAGCCGACCGAGGAACTCGCGGCCGTAGTTCTCGGGCCGCCAGAGCGCGCCGCTGCCGTCGTCGTAGACCGCCGGCCGGTCGTAGACGACGGTCGCTGGGGTGAAGCCGTGCGCGAGCGCCGCGGCGTAGACGATCGGCTTGAACGCGCTGCCCGCCTGGCGCTTCGCCTGGGTGGCGCGGTTGAACTCGCTGTTCTCGAAGTCGTACCCGCCGACCAGGGCGAGCAGGTCGCCCGTCTTCACGTCGAACGAGAGCAGTGCGCCCTGCACGTCGGGCGTCTGGTAGAGCGCCGCGGAGAGCGCGCCGGGCTGCGCGTCCGCCGCCGGCGCCGCGATCGTGAATTGCGCGACGTCGCCGACGGCGAGGGCCTGCGAGATCCGGCCGATCGAGCCGCCGTGGGCGCCGCCCTTCTTTGGGTGCGCCCACTTCGAGGAGGCGAGCGAGACGTCCGCCTCGACGCCCGCTCCGAACGCGACGCGCGCGCGCTGCTTCGCGTCGTTCACCGCCAGCACTACGCCGGTGCGCGGCTTCGCGAACAGCTTCGCGTCGAGGGGCTCGCCCGCCGCGAGCTCGTTCGCCTCGGCGAGCTTCGGCAGCTCGGCCTCGATCTCCGCGGGCTTCACGCGCCGCAGCGGGCCGCGGTAGCCGCGGCGATGGTCGAGCGCCTCGACCCCGCTGCGCAGGGAGCGCACGGCCGCTTCCTGCAGCGCGAGGTCGATCGTGGTGTCGATGCGCAGGCCGCCGCGCAGCACGAAGTCGTTGCCCAGCTCTGCGACGAGCCGCCGGCGGACCTCCTCGGTGACGTAGGCGGCCGCTTCGTGCGCCGCCGGATCGGGCGACTTCAGGACGGGCGGCGCGTCGAGATTGGCTTGATAAACCGCGGCATCGATGAAGCCGACGTCGCGCATCCGGCCGAGCACGTAGCGGCGGCGCTCTTCGGCGCGCTCGGGGTCGAGATAGGGCGAGAACTTGCCCGGCGCCTTCGGCAGGCCGGCGATCAGCGCGGCCTCGCTCGGCGTCAGGTCCGCGAGCGCCTTGTCATAATAGGTGCGCGCGGCCTCGGCGACGCCGTAAGCGCCGCTGCCGAAGTAGATGTGGTTCAGATAGCGCCAGAGGATCTCGTCCTTCGTGAAGCGCTGCTCGATGTCGCGCGCGAGCACGGCCTCCTTCGCCTTGCGCGTGTAGGTGCGCTCGGACGAGAGCAGCAGGTTCTTCGCGAGCTGCTGCGTGATCGTGCTCGCGCCCTGGGTCTCGTCGGTCGTGAGCGTCACCCACGCGGCCCGCAGCATCGACACGAAGTCGACGCCGCCGTGCTCGTAGAAGGTGTCGTCCTCGGCCGCGAGGAACGCGTTCACGACGAGCTTCGGGATCTCGTTCATGGGCGTCAGCTGCCGACGCTCTTCGTAGAATTCGCCGATCAGCGCACCGTGGCGGTCGTAGACGCGGCTGGTGAGTGCCGGGCGGTAGTCGTCGAGCGTGCGCAGGTCGGGCAGGTCGCTGGTGACCCACATCCACAGCCCCGCGACGCCGAGACCCGCGAGCGCGCCCAGCACGCCGAGCGCGATCCCGACGCGCACGAGCGTCTTCCTCGCTGCCATGCCCCCCACCCCCGAGCCCCGCGGCACCGTAGCCGACCCCCGCGCCGGCGGACGTACGAGCGACACATTCCGGCGCGATCCTGAGCGCCTCGTGAGCGCCTGCGCACGGCATGCGCCGTCCTGCGGTACAACTCCCACCCCGGAACCGAGCGCCTCGAGGGAGATCAGCGAGTGGCCGCCGCGAAGAAGCTCTCACTGGCATTCGTGATGGACCCGGTGCCGTCCATCAACATCCACGGCGACACGACCTTCGCCCTGATGCTCGAGGCACAGCGGCGCGGCCACGCGATCTACTACGCGGATCCGGCGGACCTCGGCGTCCGCGACCACCGCGTCACCGCCAAGGTGCAGCCCGTGGAGCTGCGCCGCGAGGTCGGCAACCACGCAACGCTCGGGCCCGCGCGCCGCGCCGGCCTCGACGAAGAGTTCGACGTGGTGTTCCAGCGCAAGGATCCGCCGGTGGACGTCCCGTACGTCACCGCGACGCAGATCCTCGCGCTGTGCCGCCGCGCCCTGGTGCTGAATCGCCCCGAAGGCATCCTCGCCGCGAACGAGAAGCTCTACGCGATGCACTTCGCGGACGTGATGCCGACGACGCTGATCGCGCGCGAGATCCCGCAGTTCGTGGACTTTCTCGCCGAGATGGGCGGCGAGATGATCGTGAAGCCGCTGCACGGCAAGGGCGGCGAGGGCATCTTCCACGTCACCAACGGCGACCGGAACCTGTTCTCGATCCTCGAGCAGAGCACGCAGTTCGGGACGCGCTGGGCGATCGCGCAGCAGTACCTGCCGGCGGTGCGCCGCGGCGACAAGCGCATCCTGCTGGTGGACGGCGAGCCGCTCGGCGCGGTGCTGCGGGTGCCGGCCGAGAACGAGGCCCGCTCGAAC
The DNA here is from genome assembly GCA_964501435.1 of uncultured Spirochaetales bacterium. GTDB lineage: Bacteria > Myxococcota_A > UBA9160 > UBA9160 > UBA6930 > VGRF01. The sequence continues at coordinate 9,327 of CAZCTH010000019.1, forward strand.
CTCCACGTGGGGGGCAAGGCGACGAAGACGGCGCTCGACGAGCAGGACCAGCGCATCGTCGACAAGCTGCGCCCCTGGCTCCAGCGCGACGGCCTGTTCTTCGTGGGCATCGACGTGATCGGCGGCAAGCTCACCGAGGTCAACGTCACCAGCCCGACGGGCATCCAGGAGATGAACGCCCTCGACGGCGCCCGCTACGAGGAGCGCGTCCTCGAGGCCGTCGAGGCGAAGGTCGCGGCCCGGCGCTGAGGGAACTTCCCGAATCGGGGTCTGACCCCAATTCGGGATTCCCGGAGGGGCGGGCTTGGGCGGGGAGTGGGCTCCGACGGAACCTGCTAGCAGCTCCGTCGGTAACCCCGCGAAAAATCTGTTGACACGTACACCGACGGGCGGAATCATGCGCACCGTCGGACGCGGCCCCATCCCCGGCCACGTGCGGCTTCCTCCGAGTGCGCGGGCGTCCCCGTGAAGGCCCGCGTGCGTTCGTCCTGAACCCATGAAGGAGGCCTCATGGCCGCAGCAAAAGTTGCGAAAGCTGGCATCAAGCGTGAGAAGGACTGGCTCTACTACCTCGATCGCCGAGGGAACGTGAGCCGGGTCCGCCGTGCCGAAGGCGGCGGGAAGGCAAAGAAGGGCACGACCCAGGTCGTCGCCAAGGTCGGCGTCCAGAAGGAAGAGGGCTACCTCTACTTCATCGACAAGGACGGCGACGTGTCGCGCGCGAAGATGGTTCGCCGCGGCAAGGGCACGCGCCGCAAGGCCGCGAAGAAGTCGACGGGCCGGCGCCGCACGCGCTAGCGCGAGCTTCGCAATGCATCGAAGGGGTCGGCGCCGTACGGGCGCCGACCCCTTCTTTTCGTTCCGGACTCGTCGCAGTCCGCGTCGCGAGTAGCCCCCCGCCTCGCCACCGCCTAGCCTGCCGCCGCGCGCCATGAGCGACACCCACCACGTCATCGCAGGCGCTCGCCAGGATCCCGGCGCGCACCCGTACACGATTCTGGTCGTGGACGACGAGCCCGCGATCCTCGAGTCGATCGAGCTCACGCTCGGCGACGACTATCGCGTGCTCACGGCGCGCAACGCGCGCGACGGTCTCGAGGTGCTCGAGCGCGAGGAAGTCTCGCTCGTGATCGCCGACCAGGTGATGCCGGGCGTGAGCGGCGCCGAGTTCCTCGAGCGCGCGGTCGCGATCCAGCCGCGGGCCGTGCGCATCCTGCTGACGGGCTACGCCGACGTGAACGCGATCGTGCGCGCCATCAACGACGGCAAGATCTACCGCTACATCCAGAAGCCGTGGGAGCCCGACCAGCTGCGGCTCGACGTGAAGACCGCGCTCGAGGCGTACCGGCTGACGGCGGAGAACGCGCAGCTCGCGAGCGCGCTCGCGATCGCGAACGAGAAGCTGCGCGCCGAGAACCTGTACCTGCGCCGCCAGGCGCAGCGCGCGCACGCGTTCGACCAGATCATCGGCGCGAGCGCGACAATGCAGCGCGTGTTCGACGTGATGGAGAAGGTCGCGCAGACCGACGCGACGGTGCTGATCACGGGCGAGACGGGCACGGGCAAGGACCTCGTGGCGCGCGCGATCCACTACGCCGGCTCGCGCAAGGAGCGCCGCTTCGTCGCGCAGAACTGCGGCGCGCTCCCGGACACGCTGCTCGAGAGCGAGCTGTTCGGGCACAAGCGCGGCGCGTTCACGGGTGCCCACGCCGACAAGAAGGGCCTGTTCGAGCTCGCCGACGGCGGCACGATCTTTCTCGACGAGATCGGCGAGACCGAGCCGGGCATGCAGGTGCGCTTGTTACGGGTGCTCCAGGACGGCGAGATCCGCCCGCTCGGCTCCTCGGAGACGAAGCGCGTGGACGTGCGCATCGTCGCCGCCACCAACCGCGACCTGCGCAAGCTCGTCGAGCAGGGGCGCTTCCGCGAGGACCTGCTCTACCGGCTGCGCGTGGTCGAGATCCGCATCCCCGCGCTGCGCGAGAGGCGCGAGGACGTGCCGGCGCTCGCGCACTTCTTCCTCGATCGCGCGAACGCGAAGATGAAGCGCTCGCTCTCGGGCTTCACCAACGCGGCGATGGATCGGCTGTGCGCGCACCAGTGGAACGGCAACGTGCGCGAGCTCGAGAACGAGATCCAGCGCGCCGTCGCGCTCGCGGGCGACGAGAAGACCGTCACGGACGACATGCTGAGCGAGCACGTGCGCGGCCCGACCCCCGCGCAGGCGGCGAAGGGCGTCGCGCTGCCCGCCGACCCCGACATGAACCGCGCGGTCGAGGCGCTGAAGGCCGCGATGATCCAGGACGCGCTGCGGAGCGCAGGCAACGTGACGCGCGCGGCAGAGCGGCTCGGTATTCCGCGCCAGTCGCTCCAGAAGATGATGAAGCGGCTCGGTCTGCGCGAGGCCGCGGACGAGGAGTGACGCACGGCCGCGGGCCGAGCGTCCTAAGCGCCCGCGCCGCGCAGCTCGCCGACCAAGCGCGCGATGCGCTCGCCGGCCTTGCCGTCGCCGAAGGGGTTCTGCCAGCGCTGCGTGCTGCCGAGCAGCTCGCGCGTCGCCGCGAGGATGTCCGCGCTGCGCACGCCGGCGATGCGCGCGGCCCCGACGTGCACCGCCTCGGGCCGCTCCGTCGTCTCGCGCAGGATCACGCACGGCACGCCGAGCACGCAGGCCTCCTCCTGCACGCCGCCAGAGTCGGTGAGCACGAGCGCGGCGTTGCGGTGCAGCTGGAGGAACTCCACGTAGCCCGCCGGCGGGATCGACCGCACGCGCCCTTCGAGCGCGAAGCCGAGCTCGCGCAGGCGCTGCTGTGTGCGCGGGTGCAGCGGCGCCACGACGGGAAGCCCGGCGTGCTCCGCCGCGAGCTCGAGGCCGCGGATCACTTCTCGCAGGGCCTCGTCGTCCTCGACCGTCTCGCGGCGGTGCACCGTCGCGAGCAGGTAGCGCCCGGGCTCGACGCCGAACGGCGACAGGTCCGCCGCCGGCAGCCGCGCCAGCTGCCGGTGCAGCTCGTCCACGACCGTGTTGCCCGTGACCGCGATGCGGCCAGGCACGTTCTCCGCGAGCAGGTTCGCGCGCGACAGTTCCGTCGGCGCGCACAGCAGCGCGGCGAACGCGTCGCACTCGCGCCGGTTGCGCTCTTCGGCCATGCGCAGGTCGCCGCAGCGCAGGCCCGCTTCGACGTGCACGACGGGGATGCCCGCGGCGCGCCCGCCGAGCGCGGCGCCGAGCGTCGAGTTCGTGTCGCCCTGCACGACGATCGCTGTCGCGCGCTGCGCGCGCAGCACGTCGCGGACGGCGTCGCTGGTGCGCGCGAGTTGTTCCTCGCGCGCGCCGCCCCGCACGTCGAGGCGCACGTCCGGGGGCTCGAGCTCGAGCTGCTGGAAGAAGAGGCCGTCGAGCGACCAGTCGTAGTGCTGCCCCGTGTGCAGCACGAAGCTCGGGACCCCGAGCGCGCGGCAGGCGCGGATCACGGGGGCCATCTTCACGACCTCGGGCCGCACGCCGATCACGAGCGCGACGGTCACGCCGGCACCTTCACGAAGCTCTGCTCGAGGCGTCGCCGCAGCGCGAAGCGCAGCGTCCGCAGCGCGGTCGGGATCGCGCGCATCTTGCTCGCGCCGACGCGGCTCGCGTAGTCGAGCTGGATCGGAATCTCGGTCGCGCGCACCCCGAGTGGGCGCAGGCGCAGCAGGATGTCCGACACCGCGGCGAACCCGCCCTCGGCGATGAAGCCGTCGCCATACGCGGCGAACGCCCGCCGCAACAAGCTCATTCGGTAGGCGCGGTAGCAGCAGGTGTACTCGCGCACACCCGCGATCGGCAGGACGGTGCGCAGGATCGCCCCCGCGACGTCGGAGAGCGCGGCGCGATACGCCGGAACGCCCGCGATCGTCGCACCGGGCTGGTAGCGAGACGCGATCGCGAGCTCGTAGCCACCGTCGAGCGCCGCGAGCAGCTGCGGGATCTGCTCGGGCGGGTGGGTGTTGTCGGCGTCGAAGGTGACCACCACGTCGTCCTCGCCCGCGTGGTCGCGCAGCCAGGCGAAGCCGGTGCGGATCGCGGCGCCGAGGCCCGCGTTCTGCGCGTGGCTCACGACCTCGAGCCGCAACGCGCCGGCGAGCTCGTGCTCGGCGCGCCGCGCCTCCGCCACGGTCGCGTCCTTGCTGCCGTCGTCGACCAGCAGCACGGACCACGGCTGGCCATGGCTCTTCAGGGTGCCGGCGATCCGGAGCAGGAGGCGATGAACGTCCTTCTCCTCGTTGTACGCGCACAGCATCACGCGGATCACGGCCGTGCTCCCGAGAGGTCGGCGGCGACCTCGCTGACCATCTCGTCCACCATTTCGCAGCATGCGTTCCACGAATTCACGCGCGGGTAGAGCTGAGCGGTGCTCACCAGATGGAGGCGCTGCGGCACCACGACGTGCCGCGGCTTTCGCTTCGCGTAGCCGGTCGTCCACATCGGCTCGACGAACGGCGCGCGGAACACGTGGCGACCGACGATCGCGCCGCGCGCCTCCGGATGGACGCGCACCAGGTCCGCTTCGTAGCGCGCGAGCATCTCGGCATCCGACAGGCCATAGAGCGGGCTCGTGCGATGCGTGTAGTTCACCAGATAGTGGACGTGTAGGCCGCGCGTGCGCTCGGTGGGAACCACGCGCGACATCGCGATCAGGCCCTGCGAGGTGGTGCCGCAGTCGACCCACGGCGCCCAGTAATAAGGCGTGAGCGGCCGATCGGTGAGGAACACGCCGCTCACCACGCCCTGATAGTCGAGCGACAGCTCGGCGACCTCGCGGGGCAGCCCGCAGTCCGCCGCGATGCGCTGAAAGGCCGGCAGCGGCAGCGCGGAGAGCACCGCGTCGTGCTGCGCGCTGCGTCCGTCCGCGAAGTGCACGCGCACGCCGTCGCCCTCGAGCGCGAGGCGCGCGATCTCGCACTTCGTGTGGAGCGTCGCGCCCCCGGCGACCAGATTCGCCGCGAACGCCTCGATCAGCGAGCGGTAGCCGCCGAGCAGGCAGCCCTTCTCTTCGCGCGAGACGTTCTTCTCGCGGTGCATGCGCGTCGTCAGCCAGAGCGCGGGCAGCGCGGGGTAGTGGTCGCCGATCTTCGCGGCGAGCAGCGGCTTCCAGATCAAGTCGAAGGCGCGGGGCCCCACGATCTTGCGCACGAAGTCCGCGGCCGTGACGTCGTCGAGCTCGCCGCGCGTGCCGGCGAGGCGCGCGTACACCGCGAGCAGGCCGAGGCGGATGCGGTCGACCCAGCCGAGCGGCGCGAACCGCAACAAGTCGACGGGCGTGTTGAGCGGGTAAGTCGTCTCGCCGACGCGAAAGCCCATGCCGGTCGGGGACCACGAGAGCTGGTCCGACAGCCCGAGCTCCGCAACGTGGGCGAGCAGGGCGCCGTCGGCCGGCAGCATGCAGTGGTAGAATTTCTCGAGCTCGATGCCGTCGTGGCTGAACGTCCCGCCGAGGCCGCCCAGCCGCTCGTCCGCTTCGTAGATCGTGATGCGATGGCCACGCTGGGCGAGTCGCCGTGCGCTCGCCAGGCCCGAAATGCCCCCGCCCAGAATCGCCAGATCCAACGCCGCTCCTTCCACGATTTCGGCGGCGGCAGAGGCACCCGTTCGCCCGCTCGAGTGACCTGAGTCACCGTATCTCAGTGGCCGGCTACTCAATCGACGTGTCGCACGAAATCCACGAGACGCGCCCGCCGGGGACGGTGAGCATCGACGTCGATCCGCTCGACGCGCATTTGGCCGGCTACGGAGTGCCGGACGCGCCGCCGGACTTGCTCGTCTACGAGCGCGCAATTCCGCGCATTCTCGAGCGTCTCGCCGAGCACTCCATCCGCGCGACGTTCTTCTGGGTGGCGCGAGACTCGGCAGCGCGCGCGCAGCAACTGCGCGAGATCGTGGCAGCGGGGCACGAAGTCGCGAGCCACACCGTCAGCCATCCGGAGGCGTGGCGACTCCTGCCCCAACTGGAGGTCGCGCGAGAGTTGCGCGACTCGAAGGATCGGCTCGAACAGGCCGCCGGCGCCCCGGTCGTGGGCTTCCGGTCGCCGGGCTGGCACGGGCCGTTGGGCCTCGCCGAAGCGTTGCGCGTCGCGGGTTACCGCTACGACGCGTCGGTGTTCCCGTCCCCGCTGTTGGGCGCAGCTGCGGCGCTGATCTTCGCCCGGAGCGGCGGCAAGCGCCGCACCGCGCTCGGGGCCCGCTGGTGGTTCGCACGGCGCAACCCGCACGCGCTGGCGAACGGGCTCTACGAGTTCCCACTCAGCGTGACGCGTAGGCTCCGGATCCCCGTCTACCACACGCTCCGCTACGGCCTGGGCGACGTGCGCTTTGCGCGTGCGCTCGACGGCTTCTGCCGCGCGGGCCACGCGCTCTCCTATCCGATCCATGCAGTGGATGCGCTCGGCGCGGCCGAGGACGGGGTCGATCCGCGTTTGGCAAGCCATCCCGGGATGGGCGTCGCGCTCGAGAAGAAGCTGGCGCTGATCTCCGCCACGTTCCGCGCGATTGCCGATCGCTTCGCCTCGCGCCCGTTCTGCGAGCGGTTGCCGTCGGTCGCTGCGCAGTCGTGAGCGATCTCGCCGCCTGGGTCGTCGCCGTCGCGGCGATTCTGACCACCCAGATCGCCGTGGCGACACTGTTGCTCGGGATCGGATTGCTGGCATTCGAGGCCCTCTCGGCTCGCGCGCGCGACGGCGCCGCGCTCGGCTCCGCCTTCTGGGTGGGCTTCGCAATCGCACTGCTGCTCTGCATCGGCTGGAACTTCTTCGCACCGATTGGCCTCGCGACCAGTGCCGCGCTAGCCGCGCCGGGCGCCGTCGGCGCGTGGCGGGCGCGTAGCGTCCTCTCGAGCTTGCTCGCCGCGGCGTGGAGGGAGAGCCGGGCCTGGCTCGCGGCGGCTGCGATCTGCGCGGTTTGGATCGCGAACCAGGGCATCGGTGCCAACGACAGCTGGGACGGTGCGACCTTCCACCAACAAGCGGTGCTTTGGGCGCGAGGCCACGCGGTCGTGCCGGGGCTCGCGAATCTCTACGGCCCGCTGGGCTTCAACAACGCGAGCTTTCTCTACGCCGCAGCCCTCGACGTCGGGCCGTGGTCCGCGCGTTCGGCGCACGTCGCGAATGGTGTGCTGCTGCTCGCGGCGAGCTGGCAGGCGATCGCCGGCGCCTCCCGCTGGCGGTCGCAACCTGCGGCGGCTTTCGAGCTCGTGCTGCTCGCGCCATTGCTGCGGCTGGCCCTCACGGACGCTCGCACGTTCGATGCGGCAGTCCCGGCCACGTGTCTCGTGATCGCGGCGGGGCTCGAAGCGCGCGATGTGCTCGCGGAGCGCGGGAGCGACGACGCCCGCACGATCCGCCGCCGGCTCGCCGCGCTGGCGCTGATGCTGGCGAGCGCGGTCGCAGCGAAGTCGAGCAGCGTGGTGTTTGCGGCGGCGCTGGCGCTGGCGGTCGGCCTTGCAATCTGGCGCGGCCGAACGTTCGCCGCGGCTGCACGCCTGCTCGCGCCCGCGGCGCTGTGCGCGGTCGTCTTCGCCACCGCGTGGGGAGCCCGAGGCGCCGTCCTCACGGGCTACCTCGGCTTTCCGTCGACCGCACTGCCGCTGCCCGTCGAGTGGCGCGTGCCCGAGGAGCACGCGGAGACCGAGCTCGCCTTCACCGGTTACACCGAGCGAGACGGCAGCTTCGAGATCGGCTCGCGTTGGATCGAAACGGTGCTCTGGAATCCGCTCGACCTCGTGGTCCCGATCGCATTGACCGCGGCGTTCGCGTGGCTCGCGTTGCGTCGCGCGCGGCGCCGGCCCTTCTACGAGACGGATCTCGCGTTTTTTGCGGTCGTGGCTGCACCGGCGTTCGTCGTGTGGTTCACGGCGGCCCCGGCACTCCGCTACGTGATCGGCTTCGCCTGGCTGCTGGCTGCCGCCGCCGGCAGCGATCTCTCCCGCGCACTCGCGAGTGCGGGCGAGCCGCGGCGCGGGTTGCGCGTGGCCCTCTTGTCGGTCGCTCTCGCGCCGCTCCTCGTGCTCCCCGTCGCGAGCGCCTTGCGCGCGGGGCGCAACCCGCTCCGCGAGATCGCGCGCGCCAACGTCGAGCGGCCGAAGGCTGACTTTCCCAGCTTGTCCATCGTGCCGGAGCCCACCGCTCCGTTCCAGACGGACTCCGGCCTCGTGCTCCATGTCCCGGCGAAGCAGTGCCGAGGAGCCCCGCTCCCCTGCACGATCAATCCCGCGCCGAATCTCCGCGCGCGCGATCCGGCCGACCTGGGCAAGGGCTTCGTCGTCGACGGTCCGTGGCGATCCTGCAACTTCCCGACGAAGTGGCGCCGCGCGGACTTCGCCGCCGGCCTGCTGGAACGAACCGGACGTTCGCTCCCCGAGAACCCGCCCGGCCGCTGTCCCTGACGTCAGGGGGCGCTCACGCGAGCTTCTTCCACGTCCGCAGCCATGCCCACGCCGTGCGCACGATCGTGTCGAGGTCCGAGTGGCGCGGCTGCCAGCCGAAGTCGCGCATGAAGCGCGAGGCGTCCGCGACGAGGATCGGCGGGTCGCCGGGGCGGCGGGGCGCCTCCTCGTAGGGGACGGGCCGCCCGATCGCCCGGCCGACGCCGTCGATCACTTCGCGATTGCTGCGACCGATGCCCGTGCCGAGGTTGTAGCCGCCCCCCGGCCCGCCCGAGAGCAGCGCCTCGATCGCGCGCACGTGGGCGTCGCCGAGGTCCGTCACGTGGATGAAGTCGCGCACGCAGGTGCCGTCGGGCGTCGGGTAGTCGGTGCCGTAGAGCGAGAGCTTCGGCCGCAGGCCGGCGGCGGCCTCGAGCGCGACGGGGATCAGGTGGATCTCCGGATCGTGGCACTCGCCGATGCCGCCGTCGGGATCGGCGCCGCAGGCGTTGAAGTAGCGCAGCGCCGTCCAGCGCAGCCCGTGGGCGTGCTCGACGTCGGCGAGCATGCGCTCGATCATCAGCTTGCTCGCGCCGTACGGGTTGATCGGCTGCTGCGGCGTCGACTCCGCGATCGGCTGCCGCTCCGGGTGCCCGTAGGTCGCCGCCGTCGAGGAGAGCACCAGCGCGCGCACCCCGTGGGCGAGGCACTCCGCGAGCAGGTTCGCCGTGCCCACGACGTTGTTGCGGTAGTAGAGCATGGGCTTCGCGACCGACTCGGCGACCGACAGCGAGGCCGCGAAGTGCAGCACGCCGTCGATCGGCCCGTGCGCGCGGAACAGCGCGGCCAGCGCCGCGCGGTCGCCGATGTCTGCGACGACGAGCGGGGCCCCCTGCGCGAAGTCCGCGCGGCCCGCGCGCAGGTCGTCCACGACCACGGCCTCGTGGCCGGCGCGCAGCAGCGCGCGCAGCGCGTGGCTGCCGATGTATCCCGCGCCGCCGGTTACGAGCAAACGAGCCAAGATTCCTCCGATGCGCGTGGTATTTTGAGCGCGCGATGGAAGTGGTGCACACCGCCGAGTTCGACACGCCGTTCGGTGCGATGGCCTGCGCATCGTCCGAGCGCGGTCTTTGCTTCATCGAGCTGCCGCGCGCCAGTGGGCGAGGCATCGCGGGCTGGGTGCGCCGTTTCGCGCCCGATGCGCGCATCGCCAAGGGCTATGCGCCGAATCGCCTCGCGATCGCCCAGATCCAGGACTACCTCGCCGGCAAGCGCGAGGAATTCCGCGTCGAGCTCGACCTGCGCGCCACCGGCTTTCAGATCCGCGTCTACGCCGCGCTGCTCGAGATCCCGTACGGCGAGGTGCGGAGCTACGGCGAGATCGCGGCGGCGATCGGCGAGCCGGGCGCCGCGCGCGCCGTCGGCGCGGCCGCGGGCTCGAATCCGCTGCCGCTCGTCGTGCCCTGCCATCGCGTGGTGGCGTCGGGCGGGAAGCTCGGCGGCTTCGGCGGCGGCGTCGGGCTGAAGAAGCGACTGCTCGCGCTCGAGCACGGGAAGCATCCGGCGCAGGGCGAGTTGCTCTAGCGCGCAGCGCCGCCCGTCAAACCTTCGCGAGCGCCTGCTCGAGGTCCGCGATCAGGTCGTCGGTGTCCTCGATGCCGCAGGCGAGCCGCACCAGCGTGTCGGTGATGCCCCAGCGCAAGCGCTCTTCCTTCGGCTGATCCCAGTACGACATCAGCACGGGCATCTCGACCAGCGATTCGACGCCGCCGAGGCTCGGCGCGATGTACGGCAGCCGGCAGGCGTCGGTGAAGCGGATCGCGGCGTCGAGGTCGCCCGCGATCTCGAAGGTGACGACGCCGGCGAAGCCTTTCATCAGCCGCGTCGCGACCGCGTAGTCGGGGTGGGACGGAAGGCCCGGGTACCAGACGCGCTTCACCTTCGGATGGGACTCGAGGAAGCGCGCGACGGCCATGCCGTTCTCGTTGTGGCGCGCGACCCGCAGCGCGAGCGTCTTCATGCCGCGCAGCAGGTGGTAACTCGCGCCCGGGTCGAGGATGCCGCCGAGCACGCCCACCGCGTCGCGGATCGGCTTGATCTGCTCGGCGCTGCCGGCGGCGACGCCGGCGATCAGGTCGTTGTGGCCGCCGAGGTACTTGGTCGCGCTGTGGATCACGAGGTCCGCACCGTCGCCGAGCGGCGCATGGTTCACCGGCGACGCGAACGTCGAGTCGATGATCACCTTCACGCCGCGTTCGTGCGCGATGCGCACCGCTTCGGGCACGTCGATCACGCGCAGGTACGGGTTCGTCGGCGACTCGGTGAAGAAGAACACCGTGTCGTCCCGCAGCGCGTCCTTCAGCGCGATCGTGTTCGCCGGCTCGATCACCGTCGCCTCGACCTCGAGCTTCGAGAGGTACTGGCGGATGAACTGGCGCGTGCGGCGATAACAGTCGCTCGTCACGACGATGTGCCCCTTGCGCGGCAAGAGCGCGAGGAACGTGGTCGTCGCCGCGCACATGCCGGACGCGAACAGCACCGCGGCTTCCGCGCCCTCGAGCTCGCAGATCTTCCGCTCGACCGCGCGCCACGTCGGATTCGAGTACCGCCCGTACTCGTCGCGCTCGAGTCGCCCCTCCGCGTACTCCCGCACCTCGGCCGAATCGCGGAACCAGAACGTCGACGTCTGGTGGATCGGCGTCGTCAGCGCCGTGCTCTCTTTGCCGACGCGCTCGCCGCCGTGCACCGCCCGCGTCGATTCCCCCGGAGTCCGCTTCACGTCACTCATGCTTCGCCCAATTCCCGAGAAAGTTCCGCAAGTTATCCACCCCCCATCCCGCGCGCCAAGAACTCCCCGGGCTCGCGCCGCGATCTTCCGCCCGACGCCGCCAGCGCGGGAGCGAAGCGATCCGCGCTCCCCACCCCACCCCGAGTCACGCTCGAAGCCAGCACGCTCCCAATCCGCGCATGGGGCGCAGGCAGGCATGGCGCACGCCGAGGAGGGCTCGGGGGCGGCCGGGGGCCGCGCCCGGCGAGTCGAGCGCAGGCCGGCCCCGAGCCCCGCGCAGCGCTGCGCCCCCACGTGGCGCGCTTCTCCCCGCGGCCCCGATACGCCCCCCAAGAGGGGCCGAAGCCGAGCCATCGCCGGGCGCGGCCCCCGGCCGCCCCCGAGACCGGCGCCCGGTATGCCCGGGCCTACTCGACTCCGGCGCAGTCCTGCACGTACCCGAGCTGCTTCAGCTGCTCGCACTCTTCCTTCGAGATCGTCGCCGCCTTCGCCTCGCCGACCTTGTGCGCTGCCGCCGCCGCCTGAAGCGCCTCGGCCTGTCGCGCCAGCTCCGCGGCCGTACCGGGCTCGCTCGCGGCGACGTTCTCGGTCTCGCCCGGGTCCGTCTCGACGCGGAAGAGCTCGCGCGGCGTGAGCCCACGCGGGTTGCCTTCGTTGGCCTCGATCCACTTCCAGGTCTTCGTGCGCACGGCGCGCAGGACGTTGCCCTCGTGATTCTCTTCCGAGAACACGAGCTGATCGCTCGGCGCGCGCACGGCCGGCACCGTCGCGAGGTCGATGCCCTGCATCGCCGGCGGAATCGCTGCGCCCGCCCGTGCGAGCAGCGTCGGCCCGACGTCGATGATGCGGGCCGGCTCGCCGCGCGCATCGGCCGGCGCCGCGGGCGCGCCCTTGCGCCACTTCACGAGCAGCGGCACGTGGATCTGCTCGTCGTAGAGCGTCATGCCGTGCCAGAAGCCGCCGTGCTCGTGAAATTCTTCGCCGTGGTCCGCGACCAGCGCGATCACCGTGTCGTCGTAGAGGCCCAGCGCTTCGAGCTTCTCGATCAGCTTGCCGAAGTTGCCGTCGAGGTACGCGATCTCGCCCACGTAGAGCTCGTGCATGCGCTTCGCCATCTCGGGCGGCGGGTCCTGCGACGCCGCGCGCGCGATGCCGACGCCGTTGTACGGGTGCTCGAAGTACGGATCGTGGGGATCCATGTAGTGGAGGAACAGGAAGAACCGCGAGCTCGCGTGGCGGTCGAGCCAGTCGAACGCGTGCCGGTTCACGACCTGCGAGTCCTGATAGAAGTCGCCGAAGCGCAGGCCGGGGACGAACATGAAGTAGACGCGGCGGAAGATCTGGTAGAGCACGAGCTTCGACGACGACTCGACCGCGCCGAACAGGTAGTCCGGGCCGAGGTAGTGGTACTCGTCGAAGCCCTGCGCGAAGCCGAACGCCTCGGTGAGGTTGGTGTTCGAGACGAAGGCGCCCGTCGCGTAGCCGGTGCGCTGGAACGCCTCCGCGACGGTGTCGATCTCCGGCGGCAGCGCCGCCGGCTTCGCCATCGCCTGATGGCTGCTCGGCAGCAGCGACGTGAGCAGCGTCGCGGTCGACGGCTTCGTCCAGGAGGCGTGCGAGAAGCCGTTGTAGATCGTGCCGCCGTCCGCCGCGATGCGGCACAGGTTCGGCGTCGGCGTGTAGCTCCCGCCATAACAACTCAAGTGGTCCGCGCGCAGCGTGTCGACCATCACGAGGATCACGTTCGGGCGTGTGGCCAGGGCGCCGGACGCCGCGGGCGGGGAGTTGGGCTGGGCCGGCCGGGCGAGTCGGCCCGCGGCGACCCAGCCGCCGCCCGCCGCGAGGATCAGCAGCGCGAGCGCAATCGGCGGCGAGAAGAGCTTGCCTGCCGCGCCGCGGAAGAGGCGCGGGCCGGCGAAGAACAGCGCCAGCGCGAGCACGCCGAACGCGCCGAGCACGGCCGCGAGCACCGGCAGCGGCGGCATCTGCTCGAGGTACACGTCGCGGCGCAGGCGGAACAGCGTGATCGCGAGCCCCACGGGCACGAGCGTGGCGAGCAGCGCGAGCGAGGCCGTCCAGCCGCGCGACTCCGCCTCCTCCATCGGGAACACCGCGAGCACGACGCCGCCGAGCGCGCACAGCGCTCCGAAGAACGCCGCGTACGCGAGCGGGCCATACCAAAGGACCTGCGCCTCGGTGCCGAAGCCCTGCTGTGCGATCGCGAGCGCCTCGCCGAGCGCGAGCACGAGGCCGGCGAACACGCCCGCGCCGAGCCCGAACGCGGCGCCCACGCTCGCGCGCACCGAGAACGGCGGCGGAGGCGGAGCTGCGGCCGCCGCGGCGTCGCGGTTCGCGCGCTCCGTCGGAGTCTCGAGCGAGGCCGACGCGCGCGCGGCCTCGGCGTAGTCGACCTGCACGCCGTTCACGCGGCAGTACGAAGGCGTGTAGCTCGGTCCGCGCAGCCACCAGTAGACGCCGCCGAACAGCGTGAGCCCTTCGGCGGCCCAGAAGCCGAGCGCTGCGGACGCGACGGCCGCCGCCGGCCCGATCATGTGCTGGAGCACGAGCAGCTGTGCCAGCTCGCGGATGCCTTCGCCCGCGATCGTGATCGGCGAGAGCACGGTGGCGAGGATCTGCACCGTCGAGCCGAGGACGACGGGCCAGAACTGCGCGCCCGTCGCGCCGATCGCGAGCGCCGTGAAGTAATACATCGCGGCCGTCGTGAAGTGGACGACGAACGAGAGTGCGAGCGCCTGAACCAGCAGCAACTTGTGGTTGCGATAGGCACCCGCCGCGGTCGACACGCGCGCGACGACGGTGTTGAGGCGCGCCTTGCCGGGCAGCGGGAGGCGCTCGATCACCGCCTGCACGACGCCCGGGAACCACAGCACCGCGAGCAGCGCGCCGACGATCGCGAGACACACGAGCGCGCCCGCGGTGGCGGCGGTGTTCGCGGCCGCGCGGGTCGGGAAGATCTCCGTGTGCTCGTAGAGCAGGTTCATGCCGAACGGCAGCGCGACGAGGAACGAGAGGAAGATGCCGATCGGCCCGATGATCTTCTCGAGGAACTTCGCCGCCGTGACCTCGACGGTGCGGCCGCTGAAACGCGCGGCGTCGTAGAGCGTGTAGCCGTCGAGCCCGAGCGTGCTCGGCAGGAACGTGCCGATGAAGCGGCCGATCAGGAACGAACCGAACACGTGGCGGAACGGCAGCGCGATGCCTTGGCCGCGCAGCATCAGGATCCAGCGCTGCATCGACGCCAGAATGCCCACGAACTTGATGCCCGCCGCCGCGGCGCAGAAGAGTGCGAACGTGCCGAGGTCGATGTCCTTCAGCGCGCGCAGGATCAGCGTCCCAGTCGGGACGAGCGTGCCGTCCGTGTCCTTCACTTCGTGCGCGAACAGCAACCAGAAGATGCGGACCGTGAGCCACGCCTTCAGGGTGTTCTGCACGCGGCCGCGCCACGGCTCGCCGATCCATCGGCCCGCGAGCAGCCACGCGACTCCGATGACGAGCAGCTCTCCCAGTAGCAACACGAGGCGCATGCGTTCTCCCGATTCCGCGCAGGGCCGAGCCCAGATCAGCCCTGTGTGTCGGCCGGCGGAATCGTGAAGTAACGCGCTTTCAGCGCTCCGGAGTGCGCAAAAGCTCGGCGCGTTGCCGTTGGTATTCCGCCTCGGAGATCGTGCCGTTGCGGCGGGCGGATTCGAGGTCGGCCAGCGCGCGCAGGCGTTCGGGGTCGGCCGGGAGAACGGAGGCGTCGGGCGGCAACTTCTGTGCGGCGGACTGGCCGGAGTCGAGCAGGATCGTCCGCCGGCGCCCCGACGCCCCCCGCGCCACCGGCGCCTCGAACAGTGGAGCGCGCCAGTCCACCGCCACCGCGCGCTGCGCGATCGCCTCGATGTGCGGACCGGGCAGCGTCTTGAACGCGTGGGGACTGCGCCCCGGGATCGGCTCGGCGACCGGCGTGTCATCGCCGGGCGGCAGCTCGCGGTCCGCCTCGACCCAGTGGATCTGCAGGCGGCTCCGGTCGTCCACGAAGGCCACGAAGCTGGTCGCGAACCGGCGCGTGAACACGCCGAGCTTGCGCTCGCGGCGCTCGGCGCGGACCGCGACTTCCTGGTTCGCATCGGCGCGCCCGAGCGCATCCGCGAGCGCGGCGCCGAGCTCGTCCGCGAGCTCGGCCGGGATCGCGGGCCGCCGCTCGTCTGCGTCGCCCGCGCTCTCGCGCACGTCGACGCGCGCGAGGATGCTCGCCGCGCGCTCGGCGCTCAGCGTCGCAGGGTGCGAGAAGCCGCGCGCGACGGGCGCGCCGCCCTTCGACTCGCTGCGCAACACCACGGTGAGGTCCGGCTTCTCGACGAGCGGCACCCGCGCATAGCGCGCGCCGCAGCCGAGCGCGGCGCAGGCGAGCAGGCAGAGGAGTGAGAATCGCGCGACGGCCCTACGCACTGAGCGCTCCGACGATGCGGTGGGCCGCGAAGCTCGCGCCGTACGCGAGCGCCAGCAAGTAGAAGAACGCGAACGCGGGCCAGCGCCACGAGTTCGTCTCGCGCGCGAGCGTCGCGATCGTGGACGTGCACTGCAGCGCGAACACGAAGAACACGAGCAGCGCGGCCACCGTCGCCGGCGTGTAGATGGGCGCGCCGGTCGCCGCGTCGCGATCGTTCGCGAGGGCTTCGCGCAGGGACGTCTCGTCGTCGCCGGAGGCCGCGTAGATCTGCGCGAGCGTCGAGACGATCACCTCGCGCGCAGCCAGGCTCGCGACCAGGCCGATGCCGATCTTCCAGTCGAAGCCGAGCGGCGCGATCGCGGGCTCGAGCGCATGCCCGACCCGTCCCGCCGCGCTGTGCTCGAGCGCGTAGGCGGAGGCCTCGGCCTCGTCGAGGTGCGCCGGCGCCGGGACGCGCGGGAACGTGAGCAGGGCCCACAGCAGGATCGAGACGCCGAGGATGATCGTGCCGGCGCGGCGCAGGAAGCGGCTCGCGGCGCCCCACACCTGCGAGAGCACGAGCTTCGCGGGCGGCATGCGATACGGCGGCAGCTCGAGGTAGAACGGCATCGCGTCGGCCTTCACGAGCGTGCGGCCGAGGATCGCGGCGGCGCCGAACGCCGCGAGCGCGCCGAGCGCGTAGAGGCCGAGCAGCGCGAGGCCTTGGAGACCGAGCGGCCCCAGCACCTGCTTCGCCGGCACGAAGGCGCCGATCAGCAGCGCGTACACCGGCAGGCGCGCGGAGCAGGTCATGAGCGGAGCGACGAGCATCGTGACGAGCCGCTGCGTCGCGGACGGGATCGTGCGCGTCGCCATGATGCCGGGCACCGCGCAGGCGTAGGACGAGAGCAGCGCGACGAACGCGCGGCCTTCGAGGCCGATGCGGCCCATCAGCCGGTCCACCACGAAGGCGGCGCGCGCCATGTAGCCGACGTCCTCGAGGAAGTAGAGCAGGGTGAAGAGCAGCAGGATCTGGGGGAGGAACACGATCACGGAGCCGACGCCCGCGATCACGCCATCGGCCACGAAGTCCGCGAAGAGGCCGGCCGGCAGCGCGCCGCGCGCGGCCTCGGCGGCGCCGCCGACGATGCCGTCGATCGCGTCCATCGCCGGGGTGGCCCACGCGAAGATGAGCTGGAAGAAGAGCACCATCACCGCGACGAACAGCAGGCTGCCGAGCACGGGGTGGAGCACGACGCGGTCGATCGCCTCGGTGGTCGCGCTGCGGCCCGCGCGGCGGACGAGCGACGCGTCCAGGATCGAGGCGACCCAGGCGCGGCGGTCCTCGCGGCCCTGGGGCGGCGGCACGGGGGGACGGCTCCACGACTCCGGGTGCGGCAGTAGGCGACGCAGTTCGCCAAGTCCAAGTCCGCGGTGGCCAACGACTCCTACCACGGGGACGCCGAGCGCAGTGCCGAGCCGCGCGAGGTTCAGCTCGCCGCCGCGCGCGCGCAGCTCGTCGATCATCGTGACTACGACGCAGGCCGGCAGGCCGAGCGCGAGCGCCTGGGCCACGAGCGAGAGCGAGCGCTCGATCGTGCACGCATCGAGCGTGATGACGAGCCCGTCGGGCGCCGGGACGTCGGCGACTTCGCCGCGCACGACGCGCGAGACGACCGCCTCGTCGGGGCTGAGGGGAGAGAGGCTGTAGGTGCCGGGGAGATCGATCACGCGCAGGCGGTGGCCATCCACCTTCGCGTCGCCCTCGCGCCGTTCGACCGTCACGCCGGGGTAGTTGCCCACGCGCGCGCGCAGGCCGGTGAGCGCGTTGAAGAGCGTGGTCTTCCCCGAGTTCGGGCTGCCGACCAGCCCGAGCCGAACGACCCGGCCGAGAGCGGGCGTCGCGCTAGCCACGCTTCACCCGGATCGCGCGCGCCTCGGTGCCGCGCAGGCACAGCTGGCTCCCGCGCAGCTCGTACACCCGCGGGTCGCCGAGCGGGGCGCGGCGCCGGACCGTCACCTCCGTGCCGGGGACGAAGCCGAGGTCCTCGAGGCGCTCCGCCAACGCGGCGGCCGCATCCACCGAAATCACGGCCCCGGACTCACCCACGGGGAGCAGGTCGAGGGTCGTCTCGAAAGCCGTCTCTAAGGTGGGCACGCTGCGCCTCTGAAAACGATTTTCATTTTCGCTCAGAGACCGCGATCCGGCTAGTCCTGTTCGCGCTTGAGCCGCCGGGACATGAGTCGCAGGCCGACCTGCTCCGGTGTCATCTGTCCCTCGAGCACCGCCCGCACGCCGGTCGCGATCGGCATCTCCATCCCGAGCTTGGCCGCAAGCCCGCAGGCGGCGTAGGTCGTCCGCACGCCCTCGGCGACCTCGTTCATGCCGCGCACGATCTCCTGCAGGCTCCGCCCGCGCGCGAGCTCGAGGCCGACCGTGCGGTTGCGGGAGAGGTCGCCGGTGCAGGTCAGGATCAGGTCGCCCATCCCCGAGAGACCGAGGAACGTCAGCGGGTCGGCGCCGAGCTTGATCCCGAGCCGCGCGATCTCGTGGAGGCCGCGCGTCATCAGCGCGGAGCGCGCCGAGAGCCCGGTGCCGAGACCGTCGCTCATCCCCACCGCGATGGCGACCACGTTCTTGAGCGCGCCGCCGACCTCGACGCCCACGAGATCCTTGTGCGTGTAGCAGCGGAAGAGGGGCGAAGAGAGCGCGGTCTGCACCGCGATCGCGTGGCCTTCGGTCGCGCAGGCGAGCGTGACGGCGGTGGGCTTCCCCGCTGCGACGTCGCGGGCGAAGGACGGCCCCGAGAGCGCGACGACGCGGCCTTGCAGGCGTTCGGGCAGCACGGCGGCGAGCACCTCGTGCATCAGCAGGGAGGTCTCGACCTCGATGCCCTTCACCGTGGAGACGACCAGTGCCTCCGCGGCGAGCAGCGGCCCCGCGCGGCGCATCACGTCGCGTACGCCGTGGCTCGGGATCGCGCAGATCACGATCGTCGCGCCGGGGAGCGCCTCCTCGAGTCGATCCGTCACGCGCAGACCGTCCGGGAGCGCGAACTCGCTCAGGTATTTCGGGTTGCGGCGCTCGCGCTCCATCTGCACCGCCATGCCCGCGTCGCGCGCCCACAGCACGACGTCGTGCGAGCGAGCGGCGAGCAGTGCGAGGCAGGTGCCGAAGCTGCCTGCACCGAGGACGGCGACTCGGGTCCGCATGCCGCGCACGATATCAACGCGAATCCGTCCGCGAACCGCGCAAAAAATCGTTGAAGCGAGGTCGCATGGCGCTAGCATGCGCCCGCTTTTTCGAGCCGCGACGCGCAGTTAACTCCAGTTTTCACGCGTGACGAGCGGTGCGGGACGGAGGAGAGGCGCTTGCTCGCGGAATTCGCCGGCGTTCTGTTGATCCTCGCGCTGGCGGTGGTCGTCGCGGCAGCGATGGTCTCGGCGCCGAAGTTGCTCGGCCCGAAGCGCGATTTCCCGGAGAAGCTCGACCCTTTCGAGTGCGGCGAGAAGCAGATCGTCTCTCCGAAGCAGCGCTTCTCGGTGAAGTTCTACCTCGTCGCGATGCTGTTCGTGCTCTTCGATCTCGAGGCCGTGTTCTTCTATCCCTGGGGCGCCCTGTTCCGCGACCTCGGTCTGTACGGCTTCGTCGCGATGAGCGTCTTCACGGTGCCGCTCGTGCTCGGCCTGATATACGAGTGGCGCAAGGGGGCGCTCGAGTGGTGAAGAGCGCTTCCGCAGACCCGAAGGACCTCTCCGCCGAGTCGCGCGCGCGCATCGAGCGCGAGATGGCGAAGTTTCCGAAGAAGCGCGGCGCGCTGCTCGCGGCGCTGCACATCGCGCAGGAAGAGCACGGCTGGATCTCGCCCGCGCTCGCCAAGACGCTCGCCGCGCTGTTCGAGATCCAGCCCATCGAAGTGATGGAAGTCGTCTCGTTCTACAACATGTTCTACGACCGCCCGCAGGGCCGGCACCACGTGTACGTGTGCACGAACCTGCCGTGCTCGCTGCGCGGCGCGCGCGGCATGCTGCGCGCGATCGAATCGCACCTCGGCGTGCGCGCCGGCGAGACGACGCCGGACGGTCGCGTCACGCTCGGCCACGAGGAGTGCCTCGGCGCTTGCGCGTACGCGCCGATGCTGCGCGTCGGCGAGACTTATCACGAGAACCTGGACGTCGAGCAGGCCAAGCGCCTGATCGACGCCCTCGAGTAAGGCCATGGGACTCAAGGCGCCCTACGTCACCAACTACTTGACGCAGCACTTCGCGGACGACGCGTTCGGCCACGTGGACGGCTACGTGGCGCGCGGCGGCTACGAGGCGGCGCGGCAGGCGATCACGCGCATGGCGCCCGACGAAGTCGCCACGCTCGTGAAGGACGCAGGCCTGCAGGGCCGCGGCGGCGCGGGCTTCGCGACGGGTCTCAAGTGGACGTTCATGCCCAAGGGCACGGACAAGCCGAAGTACCTGGTTTGCAACGCGGACGAATCGGAACCGGGCTCGTTCAAGGACCGCCTGCTCATGGAGCGCGGCCCGCACCAGTTGCTCGAAGGCATCCTGATCGCGGCCTGGGCGACCGGCGCGGAGAAGACCTTCATCTACATCCGCGGCGAGTACGCCTTCGCCGCGAAGCAGTTGCAGCGCGCGATCGACGAGGCCTACTCGCGCGGCTACCTCGGCGCCAAGGTGATGGGCAAGGCGATGTCCCACGACGTCGTGCTCGTGCGCGGCGCCGGCGCCTACATCTGCGGCGAGGAGACCGGCCTGCTCGAGTCGCTCGAGGGCAAGAAGGGCCAGCCGCGCAAGAAGCCGCCGTTCCCCGCGCAGTACGGCGCCTTCGGCATGCCGACCACGGTGAACAACGTCGAGACGTTCAGCCACGTCCCGCACATCCTCACGAAGGGCAAGGACTGGTTCCGCTCGCTCGGCACCGAGAAGAGCCCGGGCACCACGATCTTCGGCGTGTCGGGCCACGTGGTGCGCCCCGGCCTCTACGAGCTTCCGCTCGGCACGAAGCTCGACGAGATCATCTTCGAGCACGCCGGCGGCGTGCTCGGCGGCAACAAGGTGAAGGGCGTGATCCCGGGCGGCATGTCGATGCCGATCCTGCCCGCGGGCCAGCTCGACGTGCCGATGGCGAACGAGTTCCTGCGCGAGCGGAAGTCGATGCTCGGCACCGGCGGCATCATGGTGATGGACGAGACCACCTGCATGGTGCGCGTCGCCTGCGTGATCTCGTACTTCTTCCGCGACGAGTCGTGCGGCCAGTGCACGCAATGCCGCGAGGGCACGGGCTGGATGAACAAGATCATCAACCGCATCGAGCGCGGCGCGGGCTCGCGCGAGGACATCGACATCCTGCTCGACGTCGCCGGCAAGATGGAGGGCGCGACGATCTGCGCGTTCTCCGACGCCGCCGCGTGGCCCGTGCAGGCGCTGCTCCGCCACTTCCGCGACGACTTCGAGGCGCACGTGCGCGAGCAGAAGTGCCCCTTCCCCGCGAGCTTCGAGCTGTAGATGGCGAACGTAATCATCGACGGCGTGAAGTACGAAGTGCAGGACGGGCGCACCATCCTGCAGGCGCTCGACGACCTCGGGCTCTTGATGAACGGCGTCGACGTGCCGCACTACTGCTGGCACCCGAAGCTCTCCGTCGACGGCTCGTGCCGGCTCTGCCAGGTCGAGATCAAGGGCCAGCCGAAGCTCCAGATCGCGTGCAACACGCCGGTCGCCGAGGGCATGGAGATCACCACCGCCAACGAGCGCGTGAAGAAGGCGCGCGAAGGCGTGATGGAGCTGCTGCTCGTCAACCATCCGCTCGACTGCCCGATCTGCGATCAGGCGGGCGAGTGCAAGCTGCAGGACTACGCCTACGAGTACGGCGTCACGCACGCCCGCACGAAGGAGCCGCGCCGCGCGCTCAAGAAGCGCGTCGACCTCGGCCCGACGATCACGTTCGACCAGGAGCGCTGCATCCTGTGCCGGCGCTGCGTGCGCTTCACGCGCGAGATCTCGAAGACGAGCGAGCTCACGGTGACGAACCGCGGCGACCGCTCGACGATCGAGACGTTCCCCGGTGCGCCGCTCGACAACGACTACTCGATGAACGTCGCCGACATCTGCCCCGTCGGCGCGCTCACCACGAAGGACTTCCGCTTCAAGATCCGCGTGTGGTTCCTCGACGACAAGCCGGGCGTCTGCACCGGCTGTGCGCAGGGCTGCAACGTGCACCTCGGCGTCGCGAACAATCAGGTCTACCGCTACGTGCCGCGGCGCAACGACGCCGTGAACCAGACCTGGATGTGCGACGAGGGTCGCCTCTCGTACAAGCAGATCGGCGCCGCCGATCGCATCCGCGAGGCCACGGTGCGCAGCGCGGCGGGCGGCCTCGCGAGCGCGAAGCTCGGCGACGCGATCGCGGCGGCGGCGGCGAAGCTGCGCGCGGCGACGACCGGCGGCGCGGGCGTGGTGGCGGCGCTCGCCTCCGCCCACGCGACCAACGAGGACCTGTTCGTGCTGCGCCGCTTCTGCGAGGCGCTCGGCACGGAGACGATGGGCGTCGCGGTGCCCACGGGCCGCGCGGACGAGTTGTTGATCAAGAGCGAGAAGGCCGCGAACGCGGCGGGCGCGCGTGCGCTCGGCTTCAAGGACGCGCAGATCGTCGCCGACCGCATCAAGGCGGGCGCGGTGCGCGCGCTCATCGTGCTCGGCCACGACGCGCTGGCGCAGCTCGGCGGCGAAGCCGCGCTCGCGAAGCTCGACCTCGTGATCCTGCTCGACACGCACCACTCGCCGCTCGAACGCGCCGCGCACGTCGTGTTTCCGGCGCGCGTCGCGGCCGAGAAGCGCGGCACGCTCACCAACCACGCGGGCCGCGTGCAGCGCATCGCGCCCGCCGTCGAGCCGGCGTTCGACGCGTGGAGCGAGGGCGATGTGCTGCTGCGCCTCGGGCAGGCCCTCGGGCTCGCGGGCTTCGCACCCGGCGTTGCGTGGGACGCGCGCGAGGTCTCGAAGGCGCTGGGTCAGGCGGTGCCCGCATTCGCCGGCTGCGACGTGGACTCGGTCGGCGACGAAGGGCGGCCGCTCGGCGGCGCGGGAGCGCGCTGAGTGGAGCTGCAAGTCGTCGTCAAGCTGCTGTTCATCGTGCTCGTCATCATGGCGGCGTTCCTGCCCCTGATCACTTGGGTCGAGCGCAAGCAGAGCGCCGTGATGCAGGACCGCGTCGGCGCGAACCGCGCCGACGTGCTCGGCCTGACGGTGCTCGGCCTGCTGCATCCCGCGGCCGACGTCGTGAAGCTGCTCACGAAGGAAGACGTCGTCCCCGCCGGCGCGAACCGCTGGATCCACCAGCTCGCGCCGATCATCGCGCTCGTGCCCGCGATCATCACGCTCGCGGTGATCCCGTACGGCGGCATCTACCAGATGGACGGCTGGGTGCTGAACCTCGTCGTCGCCGACATCGACTGGGGCATGCTCTACGTGTTCGCGGTCGGCTCGATCGCGACCTACGGCGCGGTGATGGCCGGCTGGGCGAGCAACTCGAACTGGGGCCTGCTCGGCTCGATGCGCGCGTCGGCGCAGATGATTTCGTACGAAGTGACGATGGGCCTCTCGCTCGTCGGCCTCTTCATGGTCTTCAACTCGCTGAAGCTCACCGACATCGCGGCGGCGCAGGACGCGACGCTCTGGCTCTTCGGCTTCGTGCCGCTGCCGAACTGGGGCATCGTCCTCCAGCCGATCGGCTTCATCCTGTTCCTGTGCTGCATCATGGCCGAGAACAAGCGCCCGCCCTTCGACGCGCCCGAGGGCGAGAGCGAGCTGGTCGCCGGCTACCACATGGAATATTCGGGGATGCGCTTCGGCCTGTTCTACACGGCCGAGTTCCTCGAGGTGCCGGTGATCGGCATGATCGTGACCACGCTGTTCCTCGGCGGCTACGCGATCCCGTACGTCTCGCAGGAGATGATCATCGGCGGCCTCACGCCGCTGCTCGGCGTGAGCTTCGCGACGATCGTCTGCATCGTGCTGCACGTGCTCACCTTCCTGCTGAAGGTGGTGTTCATGATCTGGCTCCAGATGGCGCTGCGCTGGACGCTGCCGCGCTTCCGGTACGACCAGGTGATGGACCTGTGCTGGAAGATGATCCTGCCGATCTCGATCGCGAACGCGTTCCTGACCGGCGGCTTGATCCTGCTCCTGGAGCGCAGCGCATGACGATGGCGCTCTTCTACTTCTTCGCGTTCGTCGCGATCGCCGGCGCGCTCGGCATGCTGCTGAACACGCGCAACACGGTGGCCGGCGCGCTCTCGCTGGTCGCGACCATGGTCTCCCTCGGCGCGATCTACGTGCAGCTCGACGCCTACTTCGTCGGCGCGCTCCAGATCATGGTCTACGCCGGCGCGATCCTCGTGCTGTTCCTGTTCGTGGTCATGCTGCTGAACCTGCGCCACGACGCCTTCGGCACCTCGGGCAAGGCCAAGCCGATCGTCGCGGCGCTCGCGGCGCTCGCGCTCGGCTGGGGCTTCCTCGGGCTGCTGCCCGGCGCGTTCGGGCCCGCCGCCGAGATCGCGGAAGGGTTCGGCGGCTACCGCGCGGTCGGCACGGAGCTGTTCACCGACTGGGTGCTCGCGTTCCAAGTCACGTCGCTGCTGCTCCTCGGCGCGATGATCGGCGCGGTGATCCTCGCCAAGCGGAAGATCGACTGATGATGATCCCCATCACGCACAGCATCGCGCTCTCCGGAATCCTGTTCCTGCTCGGCGTGATCGGCGCGCTCACGCGGCGCAACCTGATCGCGGTCCTGATGTCGATCGAGCTGATGCTGAACGCGGTGAACCTCGCGCTCGTCGCGTTCTCGCGGCAGTGGGGCGACCACGCCGGCCAGCTCTTCGTGCTGATGGTGATCGTGGTGGCCGCCGCCGAGGTCGCCGTCGGCCTCGGCATCGTCATCTCGCTGTTCCGCAACCGAGAGTCCGTGAACGTCGAGGACGCGAGCTTGCTCAAATGGTAGACGCGACGCCCAATGACCTGATCCGCTGGGTGCCCCTGCTGCCGCTGATCGGCGCGGTCGTGCACGGCGTGCTGCTCGCGTTCCTGCGCAAGCCGCTGAGCCGCCTGCTCACCATCGCGCTCTCGTGCGGCTCGGTGGTCGCCGCGTTCGCGCTCTCGCTCGTGCTGGTGAACGACCTCACGCAGCTCCCGCCCGACGCGCGCGTCATGACCGACACGATGTTCACGTGGATCGGCACCGCGAACTTCAGCGCCGACGCCGCGTTCCTGCTCGACCCGCTCTCCGCCGTGATGATCCTCGTCGTCACGGGGGTCGGCTCGCTGATCCACGTCTACTCGATCGGGTACATGGACGACGACCACCGCGAGGACAAGGGCTTCGCGCGCTTCTTCTGTTACTTGAACCTGTTCACGTTCTCGATGCTGATGCTGGTGCTCGGCGACAACCTGCTGCTGATGTTCCTCGGCTGGGAAGGCGTCGGCGTCTGCTCCTATCTGCTGATCGGCTTCTGGTACGCGGACAAGTGGAACGCCTACTGCGGCAGCAAGGCGTTCATCGTGAACCGGATCGGCGACTTCGGCTTCCTGCTCGGCCTGTTCCTGCTGTTCTGGTCGCTGACCGACGCCGGCCACGCCGCGATCGCCTTCCGCGACATTCGCGCCGCGTTCCCGGCGATCGCCGAGCAGACGGTCGCGCTCCCGCACTGGCTCTCGTTCCTGCCGGGCTTCCCCGAGTGGAAGCTCGCGACGCTGATCGGCCTGTGCTTCTTCGTCGGCGCCGCGGGCAAGTCCGCGCAGCTGCCCCTCTACGTCTGGCTGCCCGACGCGATGGCCGGCCCGACGCCCGTCTCCGCGCTGATCCACGCCGCGACGATGGTGACCGCGGGCGTCTACATGGTCTCGCGCATGAGCTTCGTCTACGCCGAGGCCGAGGGCGCGTCGGCGTTCATCGCCTGGACGGGCGCCGTCACGGCGCTGTTCGCGGCCACCATCGCGGTCGCCCAGACCGACATCAAGAAGGTGCTCGCGTACTCCACGGTGTCGCAGCTCGGCTTCATGTTCGTCGCCGCGGGCTGCGGCGCGTTCGGCGCCGCAATGTTCCACGTCGTGACCCACGCCTTCTTCAAGGCGCTGCTCTTCCTCGGCGCCGGCGCCGTGATCCTCGCGATGCACCACGAGCAGGACACGGACAAGATGGGCGGGCTGCGCAAGCTGCTCCCGTGGACGCACAAGGTGTTCCTCGTCGGCGTCCTCGCGATCGCCGGCACGCCGTTCTTCTCGGGCTTCTTCTCGAAGGACGAGATCCTGCTCGCCGCCCGACTCTCCCACGTCCCCGGGCACGCGGCGCTCTACGCGATCATGCTCGGCACGGCGGGGATCACGGCCTTCTACATGTTCCGCCTGCACTTCCGGACGTTCTTCGGCGAGAGCCGGGCCTCTGCCGAGGTGCGCTCCCACGTGCACGAGCCCGGTGCCGTCGTGATCGCGCCGCTCGTGATCCTCGCGCTCGCTTCGATCTTCGGCGGCTTCCTCGGGCCCGCGGCGGCGCTCAACCCGCTGCTCGGCGTCCTCAACATCGCGCCCGAGGACAGCAACAGCTTCGCGAACTTCGTCGGCCCGGTGTTGGCGAACGCGCACCACGAGATCTCGCACTCCGAGGAGCGCATGCTCGCGGTCTACTCCGTCGCGGTCGCCGCGTTCGGCGCCGCGCTCGCGTACTGGATGTACGTGCTCGCGCCCGGCGTGCCCGTCGCGATCCGCACCGCGCTCGGCCCCGTGCACCGCCTCGTCGTGGGCAAGTACTGGATCGACGAGCTCTACGACGCCGTCATCGTGCGTCCCCTCGTGTGGTTCTCGGAGAAGGTCCTCTACCGTTTCGTCGACGCCGGCCTGATCGACGGCGTCGCCGTCAACGGCACGGCTGCCACGCTGCGCGGCCTCACGAACGGCCTCCTGAAGTACGCGCAGTCGGGCTTCGCGCAGAGCTACCTCGGCTGGATGGCGCTCGGGACCGTGGGCCTCGTGTACTACCTCGTGCAGCAGGTGGCGTGATGTTCGAGGGCAACCTGCTCACCGTCGTCTCCTTCCTGCCGATCGCCGCCGGCCTCGTGCTGCTCGCGCTCGACCAGGCTGCGAAGCGCGCCGGCAGCGAGATCGCGGCGCCGCTCTGGAAGGCCGGTGGCCTCGCCGTCAGCCTCGTCACCTTCGCGCTCTCGCTGCAGCTCTGGACCGGCTACGACCTGACGATCGCCGAATACCAGTTCGTCGAGCACGTGCCGTGGCTCGCGGGCTGGGGCGTCAACTACTACGTCGGCATCGACGGCATCAGCCTGCTGCTGATCCTGCTGACGACCTTCCTCCAGCCGCTCGTGCTCGTCGCGTCGTGGAACGACATCAAGCACAGCGTGAAGTCCTACGTGTTCTTCATGCTCGCGCTCGAGACGGGCATGATCGCGACCTTCGCCGCCCTCAACCTCTTCCAGTTCTACCTGTTCTGGGAGCTGATGCTGATCCCGATGTACTTCATCATCGGCATCTGGGGCGGCCCGCGGCGCGTCTACGCCGCCATCAAGTTCTTCCTGTTCACGATGGTCGGCTCGCTGCTGATGCTCGTGTCGATGCTCGTCGTCTACCGCCTGCACTTCGAGCAGACGGGCACGTTCACCCTCGACCTCGTCGCGCCGCCGGGCGGCGCGCTGCCCGGCCTGCTCGACACGAACATCCTCCCGGGCGGCGACGTCTGGTGGCGCACGCAGCCGTGGCTGTTCGCGGCCTTCGCGCTCGCCTTCGGCATCAAGGTCCCCGTGTTCCCGTTCCACACCTGGCTGCCCGACGCGCACGTCGAGGCGCCCACCGCCGGCTCCGTGATCCTCGCCGGCGTGTTGCTGAAGATGGGTACCTACGGCTTCGTGCGCTTCGCGCTGCCGCTCTTCCCCGACGCGGCGATCCAGTTCGCGCCGTTCATCTTCGGCCTCGGCCTCGCGGGCATCCTGTACGGCGCGCTCGTCGCGATGGTGCAGAAGGACATCAAGAAGCTCGTCGCCTACTCGTCGATCGCACACCTCGGCTTCGTGATGATCGGGACGTTCGCGCTGAACGACGAAGGCCTGAAGGGCGCCGTGCTGCAGATGATCAATCACGGCCTATCGACCGGCGCGCTCTTCCTGCTCGTCGGCATGATCTACGAGCGCCGCCACACGCGCGAGATCAGCGCCTTCGGCGGGATCGCGAAGCCGATGCCCGTGTACGCCGCGCTGTTCGGCATCGTGACGATGTCGAGCATCGGCCTGCCCGCGCTGAACGGCTTCGTCGGCGAGTACCTGATCCTGCTCGGCACCTTCCGCGCCGCGCCGTGGGTCGGCGCCGCCGCGACGTTCGGCGTGGTGCTCGCCGCCGTCTACATGCTGTGGATGTACCGCCGCGTCGTGTTCGGCCCGGTGGAGGTTCCCGAGAACCGCGGCCTCATCGACCTCGATCTGCGCGAGAAGCTCGTGATGGCCGCCATGATCGTGCCGATCGTGTGGATCGGCGTGTACCCGCAGCCGCTGCTGACGCGCCTCAACGCGCCGATCGGCGAATTGCTGCGCGTGATGCAGGCGAAGCGCGCGCCGGCGGCGGCCGCCGACGCGGAGCCGCTGCCGATCACGCTCCAGGCGAGCGTCACGGAGGCGGCGCGATGATTCCCGCACCCACGCTCGACCTCGGCGCGGCGCTCCCGCTGATCCTGATCGCCGGCGGCGCGTTCCTCGTGCTCGCGCTCGACCTGTTCCTCGGCGCCCGCACGAGCGAGGCGGAGCGCTATCGCAAGAGCTCGGTGTTGTCGCTGGCGTCGGTGGCGGTGCTCGGCGTCGTGATCTGGAGCGCCGCGGCGTCGTTCGGCGCGGGCGTCGTCCGCGAGTTCAGCCCCGATCATCCGATGTTCCAGCTCGACCGCCTCGCCGCCTTCGGCATCGCGGTGGTGTGCCTCGGAGCGCTGCTCGCGGTGCTGCTCTCGACTTACTACTTGAAGGAAGTCGGCGTCCAGCACGGCGAGTACTACGCGCTGCTCCTGCTCGCGACGAGCGGCATGGTGTTGCTGGTGGGCTCGGTCGACCTCGTCACCGCCTTCCTCGGCATCGAGCTGATGAGCATCCCGATCTACGTCCTCGCCGGCTTCGACCGCCGCAAGCTGCGCAGCAACGAGTCGGCGCTCAAGTACTTCCTCGCCGGCTCGTTCGCGAGCGCACTGCTGTTGTACGGCATGGCGCTGCTCTACGGCGCGACGGGCGAGACGAGCTACGCCGGCATCGGCGCGCAGCTCGACGGCTCCGATCCGATCGCGGTGATCGGCCTCGCGCTGCTGATCGTCGGCTTCACCTTCAAGATCTCGGCAGTGCCGTTCCACCAGTGGACGCCGGACGTCTACGAGGGCGCGCCGGCCTCGGTCACCGCGTTCATGTCGGTGACGGTGAAGGCCGCCGCGTTCGTCGCGCTGGTGCGCCTCGCGGAGGCGACCTTCGCGCCGCTCGCGGGCCCGCTGACGGACGTGCTCTGGGTGCTCGCCGCCGCCACCATGGTCGTCGGCAACCTGATGGCGCTGATCCAGGACAACGTGAAGCGCATGCTCGCGTACTCGAGCGTGGCCCACGCCGGCTACCTGCTGCTCGGCCTCGTCGCAGGCACCGCAGCGGGCCATCAGGCCGTGCTCTTCTACCTACTCGCCTACGTGTTCCTGAACCTCGGCGCCTTCGGCGTGATCATCGCACTGACGCACCGCGGTCACGACGCGGACCGCTTCGAAGAGTTCGCAGGTCTCGCGAAGCGCCGTCCGGCGCTCGCCGCTCTCATGACGCTGTTCATGGTCGGGCTCGCCGGCATCCCCGGCACCGCGGGCTTCATCGCCAAGTACGGCGTGTTCATGGCCGCGATCCAGTCCGACGCCTCGCCGCGCATGGTCGCGCTGGTGGTGATCGCCGCGCTCGCGAGCGTCGTGTCGGTCTTCTACTACCTGCGCCTGCCGCGCCTCATGTACATGAGCGAGCCGGGCGAAGCGGCGAGCCGGCTGCGGCTCTCGACCGGCGAGTGGGCCGCGCTCGCGGTCTGCGCCGTCGCCGTCGTCGTTCTCGGCATCCTGCCCAACAACGGCCCCGAGGATCTGCTCTCGTTCCTGCGCGCCTTCGACTGGACGCGCGAGTCGATCGCGGCGCTGACGCCGTAGCGCGCCCGGGGCCCACTCACCGAGGCCGGCGCTTCAGCACCCGCACTTCGCCGCGCCGCACCGTCAGGTGCTCCGTGTCGAACAGCTCCATCAGCGGCACCGCGAACTTTCGGGTCGTGCCGATCAGGTCCTTGTAGGCGGCGGTGCCGATCTCGCCGTGAGCCTCGAGATGGGCGACGAGCTTCGCGCGCAGCGTCGCGACGGCCTGCGCGTCGAACCACAGCTCGCCCGGCGCCCGCACGAGCGCACCCGACCGCTCGAGGTGCGCGAGCACCTCGCGCAGCGTGGCCTCGGGCGCCGCGAGCTCCGTCTCCCATTCGCGCAGCGTCCTCGGCTCGAGACCCGCCGCGCGAGCGCTTTCGCGCAGCCGCGCCGCGATCGCCTCCTCCCGCGCGCTCAGGGTCGGCGCGAACGAGGCGGCGCGAACGAGCTCGGCCTCGAGCGCGACCGCGCCTCGTGCGGCCAGCGCGGCGAGCGCTGCCTCGAACAGCGCCAGCGAGGCGTTCTCCGGCAGCGCCCCGCGCAGCGCGCCCCGCGGCATGCCCGGCTTGATCGGATTCGCGGCGTGGAACGTCGCGAGCGCTTCCGCGAGCCCTCGTTCGGCCTGCGCGAGCCGCTCGCGCGCGACGAAGGCGTCGTCGGCGAGCGCGACGAAGGCGCCCTCCGCGAGCGCGCTCTCGATCGCCGCGGCGAGCGCATCCCGGGGAAGGCCCGTCTCGCGCGCGAGGGCATCGCGCGTCGTCCCGGCGAAGCCCGCGCGCGCGACGCGAAGCGCGATGCCCGCGCCCGCGCCGCCGGTCGCGAGCAGCGCGAGCCCCGCGGCCACCTGTGGGTCGCTGCGTCGACGCCGCGGCGGGGCGACGTCGAGGATCGCGCCGCCGCCGAGCGTCGCGCCCGAGGAGAAGCCGCGCACGACGAAGCGGTCGCCGGGCAACAGCGCGAGCGCGCCGTCGTCGAGGTGGAGCCGCGCGAACCCGCGCGCGCCCGGCTCGAAGAAGTCGCCGCCGATTGGCGCGACGTGCGCGCGCAGCGCCGCGGTGCCGACGAGCAGCTCGCACGCGACGGGCCGCGGCCCGCCCGCGGGCGCGCTCGGCAGCCAGTGCAGCGACGCGTCGAACGTGGCGGAGGGCGCGAGCGCCGACGGCGCCGACAGCAGCATCCCGCGCGCGAGCCCCTCGAGCCCGACGCCCTGCAGGTTCACGGCGCAGCGTGTTCCCGGCGCGACGCGCTCGTGGCTCGCCCCGAAGCTCTGCAGGCCGCGCACGCGCGCCCGCGCGCCGCCGGGGAAGAGCTCGACGCCGTCGCCCACCGCGAGCGGACTGCCGATCAGCGTGCCCGTCACCACCGAGCCGAAGCCGCGCGACTCGAAGCAGCGATCGATCCAGAGCCGCGCGGGCCCGGAGCGTGGCGTGCGCGCGGCGGCCGCTTCCGCAGCGCGCGCGAGCGCCGCGCGCAGCTCCGGGATGCCAGCGCCGGTCGTCGCCGAGACGCGCAGCACCTCGGCCCGCGCGAGCGACGTGCCCGCGATCCGCTCGCGCACCTCCGCCTCCGCGAGATCCGCGACGTCCGGCTCCGCGACGTCGCACTTCGTGAGCGCCACGACGCCGCTTTCGATGGCGAGCAGATCCACGATCGCGAGGTGCTCGAGCGTCTGCGGCATCGCCCCCTCGTCCGCGGCCACGACGAGCAGCACGAAGTCGATGCCGGTCGCGCCCGACACCATCGTGCGCACGAGCCCTTCGTGCCCCGGCACGTCGATCACGCCGACGCGCAGCCCCGGCGCCAGCTCGAGCGGCGCGAAGCCCAGCTCGATCGTGATCCCGCGCGCCTTCTCCTCCGGCAGCCGATCCGTCTCCACGCCGGTGAGCGCGCGCACGAGCGTGGTCTTGCCGTGATCAATGTGCCCGGCGGTGCCGAGGATCAGGTTGTCACGCGACACGGAGGCCCCTGTTCGACTCCGCTCGGCCTTCGGCCTCGCTGCGCGCCGCTGCGCGGCTTGCGCCGTGATCGATGTGCCCCGCCGTGCCGAGGATGAGGTTGTCACGCGACACGGAGGCCCCTGTTCGACTCCGCTCGGCCTTCGGCCTCGCTGCGCGCCGCTGCGCGGCTTGCGCCGTGATCGATGTGTCCCGCGGTGCCGAGGATGAGGTTGTCACGCGACATCGCGGTCTTCCGCTCAGCGCGGCTTCGCGGTGGCGCGGCGGCGCACGGCATCCAGCTCCGCAAACGCGTCCGGGCTCGCGACGACGCGGCGTACGAGCAGGATGCCGCGGTCGCTCGGAGACTCGACGACGCGCACGCCCGCGAAGTCCGAGCGCGGCGTGCTCGGGCCGACGAGCACGATCGCGATCTCGCTCGCGCCGGCCGTGCGATCGTTGATCGCGAAGAAGTTGTCGGTGTTGGATGCGAAGCCGGAGAGCGACGTATACGGCGGCGTGAGCGGAACGCTCACCTCGAGCGCGCGCTGCGAGACGTCGAACACGAGCGTCGAGTACGCGAGATCGGGGCTCGGCCGCACGATCGTTCGGGACGCCGCGGTCGCGAGCGGCCCGTGGGCGAACTCGTTCGTGGCCGCGGCCTTCAGGCGGCCCATCGCGGAGTGCATGATCGCGTAGGGGGCGAGCGTGACGGCGGCGACGTGCGACAGCCCGGTGCCCACGAGCACGCCGAGGATCCAGCGCCTCATCGGCACGCCTCGCGTGCGAGGCTCGGCAGCGCGGCGCTCGCGGGGTCGCGCGCGACGGCGGGCTCGGGGTTGTAGAGGCGCAGCGTGAGCGAGAACGCGCCGCGCGCGCCGGCGTCGCCGGTGGGGATCCAGTTGCCGTCGCTCGCCGACGCGGAGACGCGCGCGCGCCAGCGGCCGCCCGCCTCGCGCACCGCCGTCGTCTGCCCGATCGAGTAGCGGCCCGCCGCGTTCGGGATCAGGTAGTGATCGGCGCCGTAGGCGGTGATGCTCCACCAGCGCGCCGGCAGCTCGCCTCCGGCGAGCGCGTAATCGCACTCCGCCCGCAGCGGGTCGCCGGCGTCGTCGCGGGTGGCGGTGAAGTAGATCGTCTCGCTCGGCGCGAGCGCGAGCAGCCCGCCGACCGCGACGCGCGCGCGGGTGTACGGGTCGGCCTTCGGGCTGCCGGTGGCGAGGCTCGTGCGCCACGGTCCGACCTCGACGTTGCCCGCGGACAGGCCGCGCGCGACGACGACGTAGCCCGAGCCGAGCCCGAAGATCAGCGCGGCGAGGATGCCCATCACGATCCGCATCGCCGGGGAGCTTCGCACACCCGGGGACGAGCCGAGTGCGGGCGCTAGCGCCCGATCACCTCGCGCCCCACGTAGGGCTGGAGCGCCTTCGGGATCGCGATCTTCCCGTCGGCGCGCTGGTGATTCTCGAGCAGCGCGAGGATCAGGCGCGCATTCGAGACGGCCGTGCCGTTCAGCATGTGCGCGAACTCGTTCTTCTTGGTGGCCTTGCGCCGGAAGCGCACGCGCAGCCGCCGCGCCTGGTAGTCGGTGCAGTTCGACGTGCTCGAGATCTCGCCGTATCCGCCCGCCTCGCCGCGGCCCGGCATCCAGGCTTCGACGTCGAACTTGCGGTACGCGGGGGCGCCGAGATCGCCCGCGGCGATGTCCACCACGCGGTACGGCAGCTCGAGGCCCTGATAGATGCGCTCCTCGATCGCGAGCAGCCGCGCGTGCATCGCGTCCGACTCCTCCGGTCGCGTGATCGCGAACATCTCCACCTTCGTGAACTGGTGCACGCGGTAGAGGCCCTTGCTCTCGCGGCCCGCCGCGCCGGCCTCGGTGCGGAAGCAGTGCGAGATGCCCGCCATCAGCACGGGCAGCTGCTCCTCTTCGAGGATCGTGTCCGCGTAGAGGCCGCCGAGCGTGATCTCGGCGGTGCCGACGAGGCACAGATCGGTGCCCGCCACCGAGTAGATCTGCGTCTCTTCGCCGCGCGGGTTGAAGCCGATGCCCTCGAGGATCTCGGCGCGCGCGAGGTCCGGCGTCACGTAGGGCGTGAAGCCCTCGGCGAGCAGAAGGTCGAGCGCGTAGCGCTGCAGCGCGAGCTCGAGCAGCACGGCCTCGTTCTTCAGGAAGTAGAACTTCTGCCCCGCCACCTTCGCGCCGCCGTCGAAATCCACGAGCCCGAGGGCCGCCGCGAGCGCCAGGTGGTCCTTCGGTGCGAAATCGAGCCGCGCGGGGGCGCCGAACCGGCGCAGCTCCTTCGCGTCGTCCTCGCCGCCGTCGGGCACGTCGGCGTGCAGAAAGTTGGGCAGGTCGCGCAGCTTCGCGTCGAGCTTCGCCCGGAGCGCGTCCACCTCCGCCTCGACGCGCGACACCGCCTCCTTCAGCGCGCGGCCCTCGGCGCCGTGGGCCTCGCGCTCGGCGGGCTCGAGCTTGCGCTTGCCGCGCTCCTGGTGCTCGTTGCGCCGGCGATTCGTCTCGTTCAGCTCGTGCTGCTTGGTCGCCACCTGAGCGTGCAGCGCGATCGCGCCGTCGAGGTCGGCCCGGACGCCGCGACGGCGGATGCTCGCGGCGATCTCGTCACGACGACTCTCGAGGCTACGGGCGTCGAGCATGGCGGGCGGCTCCGGTGCGGGCGGCGAGGGCTTGGAAGCGCAGCGAAATAGCGACGGAGCGCCGCGGGGGCCAGCGAAACCGCACAAGTGGGCATGGCCAAGCGGGCGCACCCCCGGGGTACCGAATCGGGGTCTGACCCCAATTCGGTAAGTCCGGCCCGCGCTAGCGCAGCTCGGCCGCGAACAGCGCCTTCACCTTCGCCCAGGCGTCGTCGGCGGACGGCTTGTGGTACGTGCCGCGGGCGTCACAGAAGAAGCCGTGGTCGGCGTCGTAGACGTGCACCTCGTGGCGCGTCCCGGCGGCCTTCAGAGCGGCGCGTACGGCGTCGACCTGTTCCATCGGGATCATCGCGTCCTTGCCGCCCATCAGGCACAGGAGCTTGCCCTTGATCTTCGGCGTGCGGCTGATCGTCGAGGCCTTGCCGCCGGGGCCCTTCGGCGCCGCGATGCCGCCGCCGTAAAAGGACGCCGCCGCGGCGACGTCGGTCTCGCAGGCGGTGAGGTAGGTCATGTGCCCGCCGATGCAGAAGCCCATCGCGCCGACCTTGCCGGTCACGTTCGGCTGCTTGCGCAGGAAGGCGAGGGCGGCCTGGGCGTCGGCGATCATCTGGTCCGCGTCGAGGGCCATCAAGCCCTTCATGCCGGTGCCCATGCCCGCTTCGTCGTAGCCGAGCTCGATCCCCGGGTGCGTGCGGTGGAAGAAGTCGGGCGCCAGCGCCACGTAGCCCTCGCGCGCCACCCGCTCGGCGACGTCGCGGATGTGCGCGTTCACGCCGAAGATCTCCATGTAGACGATCACGCCGGCCCGCGGCGTCGCGTCCGCGGGCCGCACGAGGTACCCGCCCATCGTGCCGCCGCCGACCGGGATCGAAACGCGCTCGCTGCGAATCTCCATGACGCTCTCCTCCTGAGGCGCGGCACGATACCTCGCCTGCCATAGACTGCGCGCACCCCGGGGAGGCTCGATGCATCAGGACGCGCCGCTGCGCATGTTCGTCGGCCTCGGTGCCGGCCTCGCGCTCGGCTTGCTCGCCCATTCGCTCGCGGGGGACGCCGCATGGCTTCAGAGCCTGCTGGCGAACGTGCTCGAGCCGGCGGGCAAGATCTTCCTCGGCCTCTTCTTCATGCTCATGATCCCGCTGATCGCGAGCTCGCTCGCGATCGCGGTCTCCGAGTTCGGCGACGTGCGGGCCCTCGGGCGCGTCGCGGCGCGGACCTTCGCGTACACCCTCGCGGTCTCGAGCATCGCGGTGGGGATCGGCGTCGGCCTCGTGAACGCGCTGCAGCCCGGCGCGGGCCTGCAGAACCTGAAGGCGCTCGTGCGCGACACGGGCATCCAGCCGGCGCAGCAGGCCTCGGGCATCGAGTTCCTGGTGAACCTCGTTCCGCGCAACGTGATGAAGTCGATGGTCGACGGCGACATGCTCGCGCTGATGGTGTTCGCGCTCTTCATCGGCGCCGGCATCGCGATCACGCGCACCAGTGCGGCGCGCCAGTTCGAGGGCTCGCTGCGCGGCCTCTACGACGTCGTGATGAGCTTGATGGGCCTCGTGCTGCGCCTCGCGCCGTTCGGCGTCGCGTGCCTCGTGTTCGCGATCGCCGCGCGCATCGGCGCCGAGGCGCTCCAGCTCTGGCGCTACGTCGCGATCGTGGTGTTCGCGCTCGCGCTGCACCAGTTCGGCGTCTACTCGCTCTCGGTGTGGCTGCTCGGCGGCATGAGCCCCGCGCGCTTCTTTCGCGCCGTGCGCGTGCCGATGATCACCGCCTTCTCGACGGCGTCGAGCGCGGCGACGCTGCCCGTAGCGCTCGCCGCGGCCGACGCCGAGCTGCGCCTGCCCTCGCACGTGAGCCGCTTCGTGCTGACGCTCGGCTCCACCGCGAACCAGAACGGCACGGCGCTCTTCGAGGGCGTCACGGTGCTCTTCCTCGCGCAGATCTACGAGGTTCCGCTCTCGCTCGCCCAACAAGTCATGGTCGTGTTCATCTGCATCCTCGGCGGCATCGGCACCGCCGGCGTGCCCGCGGGCTCGCTGCCGGTGATCGTGATGATCCTCGGCCTGATCGGCATTCCCGCCGACGCGATCGGCATCGTGTTCGGCGTCGACCGCTTCCTCGACATGTGCCGCACCACCGTGAACGTCACCGGCGACCTCGCCGCCGCCGTCGTGGTGGCGCGCGGCGAGCCGCTCTTGCCCGGTGCCCAGAACGACGCCGCGCCGTAGGAGCCCCCGTGCTCGACACCCACGACATCGTCGCGATCCAGCAGTTGATGGCGCGCTACGGCCACCTCGTCGACGGGCGGGAGTTCGCGCGCCTCGGCGAGATCTTCTCCGACGACGGCGCGTTCGACGTGCTCGCCTACCAGGCCGGGCGCCACGAGGGCCTCGCCGCCGTGATCGCGTTCTTCGAGCGCGCGGCGCACCCGCCGGCACACCACAGCACGAACCTGTACGTGTACGAGGAAGGCGGTGAGACGCGCGCCTGGAGCAAGTACGTCGTGCCCGGCGAGGGCGGTCGCATGTTCGGCGGCGACTACCGCGACGTGCTCGTGCGCACCGCGAACGGTTGGCGCATCCGCGAGCGCGTGGTGACGGCGCGCTGGCCGAAGTAGCCGGCCTCAGCCGCGCGCGGCGCGCCTCGCGGCAACGCGCTTGCGCTTGAACTCGCGGAACTTCTCGCTGGCTCGCTCGCCCTCGGACCAGCGTTCGATCCGCGCGAGGCTCACGCGATGCCGCAGGGACACTTCGATCGCTTGTGCGAGGCCCTGCGGATCGTTCGCGTGATAGAACCACGCGAGGCGGTCCATCACGCAGTCCGTTGGCGTGAGCATTCGCAAGAGACCGAGGCGCGTCTTCCGTTCCGCGAAGACGGCGATCGTGGCGTTGCCGATCTGGACGGGGCCTGGCGGAAACTCGACCAGGTACGGGCTGCGCTCGTGGACCCAGTGCCGGCCGTCCTTGCGGAAGCCGAGCTCGCTCATGGCCGTGTCGACGCGACCGATGATGCCCGTTCGGATGAAGTCGAGGTCGTAGGACTGAAACCGATTCTCGGAGAGGATCGAGACGACGCTTCCGCCGGACAAGACCGTGTGGACGCCATGGCGGTCGAGCGTCGCGCACACGAGGCCGGCAAGGTCGGCGAGCGGCAGCTTCGGATGGATCTCGTTCACACGGGCTTTCGGCTGCGGCGCGGCCGCGTGCGCGCCTCGAAGTATCTGCGCCGTTCGGCTTCAGGCAGTGCGTCCAACGCCTTCCGCAGCAGCGCGCTCAGCTCGGCGCGGAACGCGAAGCGCGGGCTCCACGTGAAGACACGCGTTCGCCCCTGGAGCCGGCTCGCGAGCACGCCTCCGGCTTCGAGCCGAAGCAGCTGGCGCTGCACGAGATTCACGGGCGTATCGTCGAAGGTCTTCGCAATCCCGAGCGCGTACCCCTCGCTGTACCGCTCCAGGTAGAGCAGCACCTTCTCCGCCGTCGCATTCCCGAACAGCCCCTCGAGCATGGCGCCCTCGATTACCTGGAATCTAGGTCATATTACCTACTATTCAGGTAATCGGCGCACGGGGCCCAGAAAGTGAATCCGGCGCGCCTCGAAGGCGAGCCGGATTCACCCCCCAAGTCACGCCTCGCCCAGACCGCCGAATCGCCACCGCAGCGCGCAGGCGGCGGGGCGCCGCTGGAGCGCGAGTAGAGCGCAGCAGGCAAGTCCCCGGAATCGCAGGGCTCTGGAACGCCGAGCCGCGCTACACCCAGAAAGACGCGCGAGCCATCGCGCGGAAGCGGCGCCCCGCCGCCTGCGCGCTGCTGCTCGCGAACGAGTCCGCTTACCCGACGTTCATCGTCTGCGAGATCACCGCGAACCCGTCGGTCGCCTGCAGCCGCTTCCCGACCACCGCCTGGTACCCGGGCGAGTTGTACCAGGCCTTGGCCTTCTCGACCGACTCGAACTCGATGATCACCGTCTGCGGGCCGGGCGGCTTGCCCTCGATCGTCTCCGACTTCACGTCGAAGCTCACGAGCTTGCCACCGTGGGCGCCGACGGTGGCGCCGGCTCCCTGCTGGTACTCGCGATAGAGGGCGGGGTTCTTCACGACGTATTGGGCGATGAAATAGGCAGGCATGAAACACGAGTTACCACAGCCCCGGAACGTGCTTCAATGCCCGCTCCGAGGTCGCCATGCACCCCGCCCTGATCCGCTACCCGATCCTGCAGTGGGCCTACGTCGTGAACGACGTCGAGGCGGCCTGCGCGAAGTGGACGGAGATGACCGGCGCGGGCCCTTTCTACGTGAGCCTCCACCACGAGGGCTCGCACACCTACCGCGGCGCGCCCTCGAGGCCGGACCTCAGCTACGCGTTCGGCTCGGTCGGCGACGTGCACGTGCAGCTGATCCAGCAGCACTGCGACACGCCTTCGGTGTACCGCGAGCTGTTCCCGCGCGGGAAGGAAGGCTTCCACCACTTCGCGCTGCTCGTGCCCGACTTCGACGCCGAGCGTGAGCGCTTCGCGGCCGCGGGTTGCGAGGTGGTGACCGAGCTCGTCTCGGCCGCACGTGTTTGTTACGTGGACGCGCGCTCCTGGCTCGGCGCGTTCGTCGAGCTGTACGAGGACAACGCGCCGCTGCGCAAGATCTTCGCCTCGTGGAACGAGGAGCACGCGCGCTGGGACGGAAAGACCGACCCGATTCGCAAGCTCTGAGCGTTCGCACGATCCAACCAATCAGGGAGAACTCGTCATGGGCCTCATGCAAGACGTCACGCCGGTGAACGACCAGCTCGCCGACCTCATCGTGCGCGCCACCGATCCGTGGATCGAGATGGAGAAGGACATGGCGTGGGTGAAGGTGCTCTACACCGGCGAGGAGACGGGCCGCTGGGCCGTGCTGTTCCGCTGGAACAAGGGCTACGTGGCCGCACCGCACAAGCACCTCTCCGCGGCGCACACGTTCATCCTGAAGGGCAAGCTCCAGGTGCGCGACGGCATCCTGAACGCGGGCGACTACGACTACGAGCCGAACGGCGTGCTGCACGGCGCCACCACTGCGCTCGAGGACACGGAGTACCTGTTCATCTGCGACGGCCCCGTGCTGTTCTACAACGACGACGGCATCCAGTCGTACCTCGGGTGGGAAGAGTTCCACCGCATGCGTTCGGCGGCGCAGGCCAAGTAGGTGCGCGCCGCCCGCCTCGCGGGCGCGCTTGCGGCGACGCTCGCGTTGGCGGGCGCCGCCGTAGCCGAGTCCGGCGCGCCCGCGGCGCCGGCGACGCCCGTGCCGGCGCCGGCGCCTCCCGCCTGTTCGGGCCCCGAGTTCCGCGCGTTCGACTTCTGGCTCGGCGCCTGGCGCGTCGAGACGCCGGCCGGAAAGCTCGCCGGCCACAACACGATCACCGCGATCCTCGGCGGCTGCGCGCTCCTCGAGCAGTGGGAGGGCACGGGCGGCGTGCGGGGAACCAGCCTGAACGCCTGGGACGCCGCCACGCAGCGCTGGCGGCAGACCTGGATGGACACCGGTGGCAGCGTGCTGCTGCTCGAGGGGGCCCGCGAAGGCGACGCGATGGTGATGCGCGGCGTCACGCGCGATCCGAAGGGCGACGTGCTCGAGCGCATCACCTGGACCCCGCTGGGCGGCGGCGCGGTGAGGCAGCACTGGCAGCAGTCGCGCGACGGCGGCGCGACCTGGGCGGACGCGTTCGTGGGGATCTACGAGCGGCGTTGAGCGGCTCCGGCATATCATGGGCGCCCCATTCAAGGAGCGCGCGCCATGTGGAGCTTCGAGACCGACCCCGAGTACCAGAAAGAGCTCGATTGGATCGACGAATTCGTGAAGAAGCGGATCGAGCCGCTCGACTTCGTGGTGGCGTCGCCGTACGACACGAAGGATCCGCTCCGTAACAAGATCATCAAGCCGCTCCAGAAGGAAGTCCAGGAGCGCGGCCTCTGGGGCTGCCACCTCGGGCCGGATCTCGGCGGGCCCGGCTACGGGCAGGTGAAGCTCGCGCTGATGAACGAGATCCTCGGCCGCGCGCGCTGCGCGCCGATCATCTTCGGCTGCCAGGCGCCCGACTCCGGCAACAGCGAGATCCTCGCGCACTACGGCACGGCGGCGCAGAAGAAGCAGTTCCTCGAGCCGCTGCTGCGCAACGAGATCGTGTCGTGCTTCTCCATGACGGAGCCGCAGGGCGGCGCGGACCCGAAGGTGTTCGCGACGCGCGCCGTCGAGGACGGCGACTCCTGGGTGATCAACGGCGAGAAGTGGTTCTCGTCGAACGCGCGCTGGGCCTCGTTCCTGATCGTGATGGCGGTGACGGATCCCGATGCGCCGCCGTACCAGAAGATGTCGATGTTCCTCGTGCCGTCGGACACGCCCGGCATCAACATCCTGCGCAACGTCGGGCTCGGCTACGAGCCGCCCGACCACGGCGCGCACGCGTACATCCGTTACGAGAACGTGCGCGTCCCGAAGTCGAGCATGCTCGGGCCGCGCGGCGGCGCGTTCGTGGTGGCGCAGACGCGCCTCGGCGGCGGACGCATCCACCACGCGATGCGCACCATCGGCCTCGCGCGGCGCGCGTTCCAGATGATGTGCGAGCGCGCGATTTCGCGGACCACGCAGGGCGAGCTGCTCGCGAAGAAGCAGATGACGCAGGAGAAGATCGCGGACTCGTGGACCGACCTCGAGACGTTCCGCCTGCTCGTGCTCCAGACCGCGTGGAAGATCGATCGCTACAAGGACTATCAGAAGGTGCGCAAGGACATCGCCGCAGTGAAGGCGATGATGCCGCGCGTGCTGCACGACGTGTCGGCGCGCGCGCTCCAGCTGCACGGCTCGCTCGGTGCGTCGAACGAGATGCCGTTCTCGAAGTACCTCGTCGAGTCGTTCCACATGGGCCTCGCCGACGGCCCGACCGAGGTGCACAAAGTGACCCTCGCGCGGGAGGTGCTCTCGGGCTTCTCGAACGCCGGCGACCTGTTCCCCACGCGCCACATCCCGAAGCTCCGCGACGCCGCCCGCGCCCAGTTCGCGGACCTGCTCGAGGAGATGGAAGGGGACATGGCGGAGTAGCCGCGGCGTCCGAACGCCGCGCGACGCAACCGCACGCTTTCGTAGCGTCGAACCCGAATGGGGTCAGACCCCAGGCGGGTTCGCGGCGGGAGGGGAGGACGGCATGGCGGAGCCGCGCACCAGCGAGACCGAGGTCGCGCCCGTTCGCGCGGGCGAGCAGCTCGACTGGCCGCGCGTCGATGCCTGGCTCCGCGCGAACGTCCCGGGCGACGTCTCGCTCGGCGCGGGGCCCGAGGTGCTGCAGTTCCCGAACGGCGCCGCGAACCTCACGTACTTGTTGCGCTACGCCGAGCGCGAGCTGGTGCTGCGCCGCCCGCCCTTCGGCGCGATCGCGCCGGGCGCCCACGACATGCGCCGCGAGTACAAGGTGCTCTCGCGGCTCTGGCGCCACACGCGCCTCGCGCCGCGCGCGGTCGCGTTCTGCGAAGACAAGGCGGTTTGCGGCGCCGACTTCTTCGTGATGGAACGGCGCAGCGGCGTGGTCGTGCGCACGTCGATCCCGGAGTCGATGCGCCACCACGCGAACGTCGGACGCCGCCTCGGCTTCGCCATCGCCGACGCGATGGCGGAGCTGCACGCGCTCGACCCGGCGCAGTGCGGGCTCGCGGACCTCGGCAAGCCCGACGGCTTCGCGGCGCGTCAGGTCGCGGGCTGGCGCAAGCGCTGGGATCTCGTGCGGCCGGCGGACGACGACGGGCGGATGGACGCGGTCGCCGATCGGCTCGCCGCGCGCGTGCCTGCCGCACAGCGCACGAGCTTCGTGCACAACGACCTCAAGCCCGACAACTGCCAGTTCGACCCCGCCGACCCCGATCGCTGCAAGTCGCTGTTCGACTGGGACATGACCACGCTCGGCGATCCGCTGATCGACGCCGGCACGCTGCTCCAGTACTGGCCCGACGCCGGCGACCCGACCTTCGCCGAGCTCTCGAGCCATCCGGGCATGCTCGACCTCGGGCTGCCGCCGCGCGCCGAGATCGCGGCCCGCTACGCCGAGCGCACCGGCGCCGATCTCTCCGCGCTGCCTTGGTGGATCGCCTTCGCCTACTGGAAGACCGCGGTCGTGGTGCAGCAGCTCTACACGCGCTTCCTGCGCGGCGAGAGCAAGGACTCGCGCATGATCGCGATCGGCGCGCGCGCCCCGAAGCTCGCGCGGCGCGCGGACCAGGAGCTTCGAGCCGCAGGCCTCTGAGAGCGCCGGGTCAGCGCTTCCCTTTCTGACGCGCGTCCTCCGCCTCGGTCTCGAGATGGAGCGCGTGCAGGAAGCGATGCACCGCGGGCGCGAAGAGCACCGCGACGATCGTCAGGAACGCGATCCCGCTGAACAGCGCGTAGGCGGCGGAGAACAGCTTCGCGGCGTCCGTCTCCATGCGGTCGACCGGGCCCATCCCGGTGAGGATCATCGCCGCGTTCTCGATCGCGTCGACCCACGCCAGCTTCGCGATCCAGTGATAACCCGAGGCGCCGGCCGCGAGCGAGAGCGCGATCAACACGAGCGATCCGCCCGCGAACGAGAGCATCCGCAGCACGAAACGCTCGCGCGGGATCAGCGCCTCGTCGCGGTGCTCGAATCGATGCGGCTTGATCATCGCGCCCTCCCGGCCGCTCGCCCGCGCGGCGCCTGTCCGAAGAGTAGGGCGAGCCGCCCGTTCTCTGCGTCTGCGCCGCAGTTCCGCGCCGCAGTTCTGCGCTGCGGCTCTTCGCCGCGGCCCTGCGCCGCGGACGCGCGCGCCGCAGCGGGTGAGGCTGCCCCGCCTTCGCCTTCGTTGCGGCCCCTCGAAACCGGGTGGGCGCGGGCGTGTTCTCAAAGGCGTCCCTCACGAAAGGAGACACCGTGCGGTCCCTCCTCCCTCGTCTCGCATCGAACGCCGTCCTCGTCTTCGGGCTCGCGACCGTCGCGACCGTCGCGAACGTCACCGGGGCCGAAGAAGCTCAGAAGCCCGTTTCGATCCCGTTCGCGGACCTCGGCGCGATCCGCAACTTCCGCCCCATCGGCGACGAAGCGCTCTTGATCGAGGCTTCCGGCCACCGCTGGTTCCGCGCGACGTTCTACGGACGCTGCCTCGGTCTACGCAGCGCGGAGAACGTGGCGTTCATGACGGAACCCGGCGGCTCGCTCGACCGCTTCAGTGCGATCTACGTGGACGGCCACCGCTGTGCGTTCCGCAGCTTCGAGCCGACGGATCCGCCCGCGAAGAAGGAGCGCGCTCCCAAGCCGAAGGCGTGAGCGCGCCCCGCGCTCACACCACGCGCCCGGGCCGCGCCTCGGTGTACTTCCCGTCGCGCAGCACGACCTCGCCGTTCACGATCACGGCGCGGTAGCCGGCGCCGCGCCGCACGTAACGATTCGCTTCGCCGGGGAAGTCGTTCACGAACTCCTCGGTCGCGCACGCCACCGTCGCCGGATCGAACAGCACGAGGTCGGCCGCCTTGCCGACCGCAATCGTGCCGCGGTCGTGGAAGCCCCAGTCCTGCGCGAGCTCGCCCGTCATGCGGTGCACGGCGCGCTCGAGCGTCATCTGCTTGGTGTTGCGCACGTAGTGCTCGAGCAGATGCGTCGTGTCGCCGGTGCCGCAGAACTGCGTGATGTGCGCACCGGCGTCGCTGGCGCCGAAGTGCAGCAGCGGGTGGTCGAGCAGCTTCGCGACCGAGGGCTTGTCGGCGTTGAGCGCGTCCTTCA
This sequence comes from uncultured Spirochaetales bacterium, assembly GCA_964501435.1. GTDB lineage: Bacteria > Myxococcota_A > UBA9160 > UBA9160 > UBA6930 > VGRF01. The sequence continues at coordinate 53,463 of CAZCTH010000019.1, forward strand.
GCTGGAACTCGGTGTCGAGATCGTCGGCGAGCGCAATGTCGAGGATCACGTCGCCGAGCTCCTTCTTCTCGGTCTGTGCGATCTCGGCGAGGATGCGCCCGCGGTAGCCCTGGTTCTGCGCCGCGCGCACGTGGCCGACGCGCAGGAACGGCAGCGCGCTGCTCATGCCGATCGCGCCCTTCATCTCGGCGACCAGCGCCGCGCGGCGCTCGGTGAAGAGCGCCGCGCGCTCCGCCTTCGGGCGGTCCATGATCGCCTTCCAGCCAGGCAGCGCGAACAGCAGCATGCTCGTCTCGCCGAGGCGCATGTTGAGGTCGAAGCAGCGCGGCATCACCTGGCCGTACACGCGGGCGCCGCTCGCGCGCTCCTGCTCCAGCGCGGCGATCGACTCCGCGGCGAGCGGTGAGGCCGGGCTCGAGAGGATCGGCTGCAGCGAGCACAGCGCGCCGGATGCGCGGCTGATCTCGCCGAGCTCGCGGATGTTCGCGAGCTGCTGGGCCGGGTCGGGGAAGTACGGCACCACCTGGAACACGCCGCGGCCCGACTTCATCATCGCCTGGCAGAGCGCGATCTTCTCGCGCAGGTCGGCGTAACGGCTCGGTACCGGCTTCGTGTTCTCGTCGATGTCCACGTATGACGACGAGATGCCGAGCGCGCCGGCCGCCATCGCCTCTTCGACCAGCCGGCACATCTCCGCCAGCTCCGCGTCGGTGGCGACGCGCTCCTGGCTCGCCGCGCCCATCACGTAGAGGCGCAGCGCCGAGTGTCCGATCAGCGCGCCCACGTTCAGCCCGAGCTTCGGCGCGATGTGGCCGAGGTACTCGGGGAAGCTCTCCCAGCTGAAGGGAACCGCGGCGTCGAAGGTCGGCTTCTTGATGTCCTCGATCACCGAGAACATCGACACCAGCTTGCCCTGCGCGCCCGGTCGCACCGGCGCGAGCGACAGCGAGCAGTTGCCGATCACGACGGTGGTGATGCCGTGCTCGACCGACGGCGTCGCGAAGCCGTCCCAGCAGAGCTGCGGGTCGAAGTGGGTGTGGATGTCGATGAAGCCCGGCGCGAGCGCGAGGCCGTGCGCGTCGATCTCCTGCGCGGCGCGGCCCGTGAAGCGGCCGACCGAGGCGATGCGGTCGCCGGCGATCGCGACGTCGCCCACGAAGGCGGGCGCGCCGGTGCCGTCCACGATGCGGGCGTTGCGGATGACGAGGCTGGCGTCGGACATGGCGGCTCCTAGGTAGGGACTGCCGAGTGTCGCCCAGCCTCCGGCACGCCGCCGCAGCGCCTTTCTAGTGCGTGAGCACCACCGTCGCCGCGCAGGCCCCGTGGGCGCCGAGCACGAGCGCCTGCTCGATGTCCGCCGTCTTCGACGGGCCCGCGATGAACCAGCCGAAGGCGTGAGCGCCGGGGTCGAGGGCGGCGTAGGCGTCGTGGAGGGAGCCCACCAGCGACTTCTCAGGCACCACCAGCACGAGCGCCTCCGCGAGGAGCGCCGCAGCGCGCTCGAGCGGCGAGCTCGGGGCGTGCCAGACGGCGCCGTTCTCCGCGACGGCGAGCGTGCCGCGCAGCACCGCGAAGTCGAGCACGGCGAGGTCGTGGGGCGTCGGGACGTCGCGTGCGACGCCGCGCGGCGCGACCTCGGCGACGGACGACCAGACGTGGGCGGCGTTGGCGAACTCCGGCAGCGCGGAGACGGCCGCGTCGAGCGCGCGCGCGTCGCAGCGCACGAGCTGCCCGCCCGCGGCGGCGAGGTTCGCGGCGAACGTCTCGACGCTCGCGTCCAGCGCGGGCCCGGCATAGCGCGGGCGTTCGACGCTGCGCTCGCGCGGCATCGCGCCGGCGGCGGCGCGCAGGGCCGCGAGGATCGCGCTGCGGCTGGCGGCGCTCACGAGCGCTTCCGCTTCGCGTAGAGCGCGCGGAAGCTGTCGCGCGGCAGCGGC
>CAZCTH010000020.1:0-54006 GCA_964501435.1 uncultured Spirochaetales bacterium
AAGCTCGCGAGCGCAGGCGCCGGGGCGACCGGCCGCGCGGGCGCGAGCCGCACGCTCGTCGCGACGGCGTTCACGCGCACGCCGCGCCCGCCCTCGGAGCGCGCCAAGGAGCGCACCAGCGCGCACGCGGCGTCCGCGACTGCGGACTCGGGCGCGAAGCCCGCGCAGTCGAGCGGCGCGGGGCGCTCCACCACCGCGACGATCGCGCCGCCGTCTGCGCAGCGTGCGGCCGCGACACCGAGCGCGAAGGCCCAGCGCGCGATGGGATCCTCGGCGCGCGCGAGCCAGGCGTCGGGCTCCACGGCGAGCAGCGCGGTGCCGCGCGGCGCCGCGGACTGCCAGGGCGCGACGACGACGCGCGCGAACCGCTCGCCGCCGCGCACCGCGGCGTCGCGCCAACGCTCGGCGCTCGCGGCGTCGCCGGGCACGATCTCCGCGCGGGCAGTCAAGCAGTCCCCGAGCGCGCGCTCGGCGGGACCGTCGCCGCGAAGCATCCAGATCGTGTCGGCCATGGATCGCGCACGGTACTGCGCCGCGTCTCGCGCTGCTCTCGCGCGAGTGTGCGCGCGATCTCGAACGCGGGAGCGCCTACGCCGCGACCACCTCCATCCGCAGCCGCTCGGGCGCGCGCACGAAGAAGATCGGCACCCACGGCACCTCGGCCTCGCGCAGCCGCAGCTCGCGCGCTCGGCGCGCGAGCGCGCCCAGCACGATGCGGGCTTCGAGCCGCCCGAGCGACGCGCCGAGGCAGTGATGCACGCCGACGCCGAAGGCGATGTGGCGATTGGGCTCGCGCGTCGGGTCGAACTCCCCCGGGCGCTCGAACTGCTCGGGGTCGCGGTTCGCCGCGCCGAACGAGGCGAGCACCTTGGTGCCCGCCGGGATTGCGACGCCGCGGATCGCGACGTCGCGGGTCGTGTGCCGGAACAAGCCCTGGTTCGGCGAGTCGAAGCGCAGCGACTCCTCGACCGCGCCCTCGACGAGCCGCGGCTCCTCGCGCAGCCGACGCCAGCACGCGGGTCGCTGGCCGAGCGCGAGCGCGAGGTTCGAGATCAGCGCCGTCGTGGTCTCGTTGCCCGCGACGAGCAGCGCGCGCGTGAAGGCGAGCACCTCGGGGTCGCTGAGCCGCTCGCCGCTCGCGCTGGGCTCGCACAGCCGGCTCACCATGTCGTCGCCCGGCCGCGCGCGGCGCTCGCGGATGACCGCCGTCCAATAGGCGTCGAACGCGCGCCGCGACTCGCTCGCGTTCACGCGTGCGCCGATCTCCGCGACGATGTCGTCCGACCACTTCTTGAAGAGCGGCAAATCCTCGCGTGACACGCCGAGCAACTCGGCGATCACCCCGACCGGGAGCGGCACCGCGAGCTCGCGCACGAGATCGAGCTCGCCCGCGCCGAGCACGCGTTCGACGAGCGCGTCCGCCAGCTCGGTGATGCGCGGCTCGAGCTTGCGCATCGCGTTCGGCGTGAAGGCCTTGGCGATGATCGCGCGCAGCGGCCCGTGCTGCGGCGGATCGAGGTGCAGGATCATCCGCACCGGCGACAGCACCTTCATCGGGCCGGGGCCCCACGTGCTCGAGAACGTCTCCGGATCGAGCAGCGCCGCGCTCACGTCCTCGTAGCGCGTGAGCACGAAGAATCCGTGCTTCTCGACGCGGTGGACGGGCGCTTCGCGCTGCAGCAGCGCGTAGTACGGAAATGGGTCCGCGATCACGCGCGGATCGAGCGGATCGTAGGCGTCGAGAGACACGGGGTGGGACTCGGTCATGCGCTCCTCGCGGCGGTTTCGGGAACGGGCTCGTGCGGGACCGCGGCCTTCTCGAGCTCTCGGAACGACTCGAGCAGCGCGTCGCGCAGCACGTCGAGATCGGGCACGGCGCGCGCGCAGGCGACGAGCCCGAAGTCGAGCGCGTCCTCGATGCCCATCACGGTGATGTTGAGCGCGATGCCGTTCGTCACGATCGACATGGGGTACTCGGCGACCATGCGCGCGCCGCGCATGTACATCGGGTGCGGAATGCCGGGGACGTTGGAGATCGTCACGTTGGCGAACGGCGCGCGCTCCGGCAGGTGCAGCGTCATCGCGAGCTGCACGAGCGCGGGGATCAGCGCCGCGGCGCCGGGGATCGCGATGTCGTCGGGTGCGATCGCCTTCAGCTGCTCGACCAGGGCCTTGGCGTCGCGCGACGACGCGTGCACCGCGCGCAGGCGCGCGAGCGGATCGGCGACGTCGGTGGCGAGCGACGACAGCATCCCGAACACCTGATTGTTCGCGCTCGCGTCGCCCTGGGGCCGCAGCGACACCGGCGCGAACGCGACGAGCGGTTCGGCGGGAAGCTCGCGCCGCTCCGCGAGATACGCCCGCAGCGCGCCGCCGCAAAGCGCCAGCACGACGTCGTTCACGCTCGCGCGCTCGGCGCGGGCGATCGCCCGCACCCGCGCGAGCGAGAGGCTCGCGACCTCGAAGCGGCGTCGCTCGCTCACCTCCACGTTGAAGCGCGTCTCCGGCGTGCTCGGGCCCCCGCGCCGCTCCCAGGCGCGGCCCGAGAGCGTCCACGCCGCCTTCGCGAGATCGGGCAACGCGCGCAACGACCGCGCCGGCTGCTCGCGCAGGTGCGCGAACGCGTCGCGCAGCAAGGCGAGCGCGCCGGGCTCGTGCTCGTGCCGCTCGGAGGCGCGTGGCGGCGGCGCAAGCTCGGGCGTGCGGCTGAACATCGTCTCGAACGTGGCCTGCGCGCCCATGCCGTCGAGGCACGCGTGGTGCGCCTTGCCGAACACCGCCACGCGGCCGCGCTCGAGGCCCTCGATCACCGTGTACTCCCAGAGCGGGCGCGACCGATCGAGGAGCGGCGGGTAGAGATCCTCCGCGAGGCGCGTCAGCTGCGTCAGCGAACCCGGGGGCGGCAGGCGATCCAGGTGCAGGTGCCGCGAGACGTCGACGTTCGTGTCGGCGACCCACACCGGGTGATCGAGCCCGAGCGGCGTGTCGTGCAAGTGCTCGTGGAGGTGCGGCAGGACGCGCACGCGCTCGCGCAGGTGCGTGCGAAACCCCTGGAAGAAGTCCTCGCCGCTCGCGGCAGGGTCGAAGATCTGGAGCGCAGCGGCATGCATCGGCGCCGCGGCGGTCTCCGCGTAGAGAAAGGCCGCGTCGAGTGCGCGCAGTCGCCGCATCGGTGCCTCCATGCCTCCGCGCCTCGGGTCAACTCTCCCCGGAAGGCGCGCCTGTCCAGGGAAGACAGCAACGCCCATGCCAGCCGCCGCTCCATCTCGTGAACGGAGACGTCGCCAAGCGTCCCGGAGCGCCTCGGGGGCCAGAACTCAGAAGCCTGCTACCTTGGCCGCCGCGAGAGGCGTCCGCCGGCCTGCTGGCCCTGGCAACCGCCCGACCTGTTCTCCGTCGTATTCCCTCTCGCCCGACGAGTCAGAGCTTCGGCTCTCACCGCGGGATACGAGCGACGGAAACCCTGCGGCCGGATTGTCTGGCTGCGCGACCGGAGCGAAGTGCGCGCACCGTCGAACGTGTGCGCGCAGCAAGGACTCAGCATGAAGAAGATCTATGTCGGCAACCTCCCGTTCACGTCGAACGAGGACGAGCTCCGCGCGCTGTTCGCGCGCCACGGCGCGGTCGAGTCGGTCGCGGTCATCACGGACCGCGAAACCGGCCGCCCGCGCGGCTTCGCGTTCGTCGAGATGGCGGACGCGTCCGCCGCGGCGGACGCGATCAAGGCCCTCGACGGCACGCAGCTGGGCGGCCGCGCCCTGCGCGTGAACGAGGCCCAGGACCGCCGCGAAGGTGGCGGTGGCGGTGGCGGCGGCCGCGGCTTCGGCGGCGGTGGCGGTGGTGGTGGCTACGGCGGTGGTGGCGGCGGTGGCGGCGGCTTCCGCAGCCGCCGGTAAGCCGGCCCTCTCGCGGGCCGGCGCTCGCCGGCCCGCGTTTCCTCTCCCTCGGAGCAACCCATGGCCCACTCGACGCGCATGTCCGTGCAGAAGCGCCTCCGCGAGCAGAAGAAGCAGGAGAAGGCCGCGCAGAAGCGCGACCTGAAGCGCGACAAGAAGGACGATCGCGCGAGCGACGTCGCGAGCGAGAACGATCTCGCTGCGTACGGAGCGGCGCCCGCGCCGTTCTCCGACCCGACGCGGGGCTGAACGCGTGCGAAGCGACGTCTCGCGCGTCTTCGTGAGCTACGACCGCACGCACGACGGCGACCTCCGCGATCGCCTGATCGCCGAGGCGCGAGGCTCTTCGCTGTTCGCCGTCGCCGCTTCGTCGGAGCCCGCGGATACCGACGCGCAGAGCGACAAGCTGCGCGAGCGCATCGCGGCTGCCGACGCGGTGATCGTGATCTGCGGCGAGCACACCGACGAGTCGGTCGCCGTGACGAACGAGCTGCGCATCACGCGCGAAGAGCAGAAGCCCCACCTGCTGCTGTGGGGGCGCCGCGCCGCGATGTGCAAGAAGCCCGCGGGCGCGAAGGTCGACGACAGCATGTACGGCTGGACGCCCGACATCCTACGCGCGCAACTGCAGATGCTGACGCGCATCAAGCGCGACGTACCCGACCACCTGCGCCGCCAGCCCGCGGCGCCCAAGGCGGCCGACTAGGGCGCGCTGCCCTCGGGCGCCGGCGGCTTCGCCCCCGGCGCAGCGGCGCCAGGCGCCTCGCCCGCAGCGGGTTTCTCCGCCTCCGGCTCCTGCACGCGGATGTCGAGATCACGGCGCTGCCGATAGATGCGCTCGAGCTCGCGCCGGCGCTCCATCTCGATGCGCAGCTCGCGCAGCTTCGTCTCCTCGGGCGCGACGCGCTCGGCGACGTCCTGCTTCGCGGTCTTGCAGGCGTCCGCGAGATACGGCCCGCAGGCGGGGCTTCCGCAGCAGTACCCGGCGAGGTCCTCGAAGCTGAGGATGGGCTTCGACACGGGCGCCTCGTTCCACTGGCGAACGACGTTGCGGTCGAAGCGCAGCGCGCGCTGAAACTTCTTCGACGCCGCTTCGACGTCGCCGTCGCGCCAGCGCAGCAGGCAGTAGTTCAGCTCGACGATCGCCGGGCTCGCGCCCATGCGCTCGCCGCGCGAGAGCCACGTCTCGACCTCGCGCGCGTCGCGGCCGGCGTAGATCATCGTCTCCGCGAGGTTCGTGTAGGAGACGCCGTCGCCCGGCGCGAGCGCGCGCGCGTTCTGGAAGCTGTCCAGCGCGTCGTCGATGCGCCCCTGATAAGCCGAGACGATGCCCATGTAGATGTGCGGGCCCGCGGACTCGGGCTCGAGCTTCAGGCTCTCGAGCCACTCCTTCGTCGCCCGCGCGAGGTAGTCCTCGTACACCGAGAACTCACCGCGGTCGAAGGCCGCCCGCGCGTACCGGTAGTACCCGAGGCCCAGCTCGTCGCGCAGGTACACGCGGTTCGGGCGCTTGTCGCGCGCCTTCTCGAGTGCGGCGAGGTCCGCGGCGGTGGGCGTCGCGGGCACCTCCTCGGGCGCCGCGTGGGCGAGGCCTGCCGCGAGAAACGCGAGCGCGAGGGCCAGGGCGAGAGCGCGACGATGCATTCGGCTGTCCTCCTCGACGGCGGCCAGCCTACACTGCGCATTCACGGGGGCGAAGGAGTCGCGGTGTCGGACGTAAAGATCGAGGGGTTCGTCGCGCCGGGGTTCGAGCGCGTGCGCGAGGCGTTCGCGGCCAACTTTGCGGCGAGCCGCGAGGTAGGCGCTTCCTACGCGGTCGTGCGGGATGGCGCGGTCGCCGTCGACCTGTGGGCGGGCTTCCGCGACCGCGCGCGCACGAGGCCGTGGACGCGCGACACGCTCGTGAACGTCTACTCCACCACGAAGGGCCTCGCCTCGACCTGCATCGCGCTGCTCGTCGAGCGCGGCAAGCTCTCCTACGAGCAGACCGTCGCGAGCGTCTGGCCCGAGTTCGCTGCCGCCGGCAAGCAGTCCCTGACCATCGGGCAGCTCGTGAGCCACCAGGGCGGCCTGTCGGGCTTGCGCGAGACCATCGCGATCACCGACTACGCGGACCACGCGAAGCTCGCGCGCCTGCTCGCCGCGCAGGAGCCGTTCTTCGCGCCGGGGCGAAGCGGCTACCACGCCATCACCCACGGCTACCTCACGGGGGAGCTCGTGCGGCGCGCGACGGGCAAGACGCTGGGCGCGTTCTTCCGGGACGAGATCGCGGGGCCGCTCGGCGCCGACGCGTGGATCGGCCTGCCCGAGCGCGAGGACGCGCGCGCCGCCGACATCATCGCGCCGCCCGAGGGCCCGAACGTGCCGCCGCCCGAGCATCCGGCGGCGCGCGCCGCGCTCGCGAACCCGCCGCTCGACCCCGAGGTCCCGAATCAGCGCTGGTGGCGCGCCGCGGAGATCCCCGCCGCGAACGGGCACACGAACGCTGCGGGGCTCGCGCGCATCTACGGGATGCTGGCGCGCGGCGGCGAGCAGGACGGCCGGCGCTACCTCTCGCGCGAGACGCTCGCCGAGGCGACGCGCGAGCGCGTGCAGAGCACCGACCTCGTGCTTCAGGTGCCGGTGGGGTGGGCCGCAGGCTGGATGCTGAACGGTCTCGGCATCTACGGGCCCAACGAGCGCACCTTCGCCCACGCGGGCTGGGGCGGCTCCTTCGGCGCCGCCGACCCGGACGCGAAGCTCGGCATCGGCTACGCGATGAACCAGATGTACCCGAACCTGATGGGCGACCCGCGCTCCCTGGCATTGCTCGAAGCGACCTACGCCTCGCTGTGACGGCGCCCGTGCTCGACGCCTACCTCGCGCGCATCGGCCACGCTGGCCCGGTGGCGCGCGACCTCGCGACGCTGACCGCGCTGCACCGCGCGCACGTGATGGCGATCCCGTACGACACGCTCGAGATCCAGCTCGGGCGCGGCAAGGCGCTCGCCGAGGACGCGTTCGTCGAGGCGCTCGTGCGCAGGCGCCGCGGCGGCTGGTGTTACGAGATGAACGGCCTGCTGACGCGCGTGTTGCGCGACCTCGGCTTCGCGGTGACGCGCGTCGCCGGCGCCGTCGCGCGCGACCAGCTCGGCGAGCGCGCGATCGGCAACCACTTGGTCGGCCTCGTGGACCTCGAGCGGCGCTGGGTCGTGGACGTCGGCCTGATGGACGGCCCGCTCGAGCCCTTCCCGCTCGAGGCGCGGCGCTGGCACGAGGGCCCCCTCGAATTCCGCCTCGAGCGCCTGCCCGACGGCTGGTGGCGCTTCCACAACCACGCGCACGGCCTCGCGCGCAGCTTCGACTTCACCGAGGAGCCGCGCGATCTCGCCTGGTATCAGGAGATGTGCAGCGCCCTCCAGACGCAGGACTTCTCGCCCTTCGTGCAGTACGCGTTCGCGAGCCTGCGCACCGCGAACGGCTATCGCGCGCTGCGCGACGCGACCTACCTCGATCTCGCGAATGGCGAGATGATGACGCGCGAGGTGACGGATGCGCGCGACTACCGCGCGCTTCTGACGGGCATCCTCGGCGTCGATCTCGGCGGCGAAGCCGACGCGCTGTGGCGAAAGGTGCAGCCGCGCGCCGCCGAGCGCGCGCGCAAGGCCACGCCGCCCAGTTAGCTCATGGAGCTAGCTCGCGGAGCCAGCTCGCGAAGCACCGCGCCCGCATACCCCAGCACCAAGGGCCGGCGGCGCGACCACCCCGCCGAACCCCGCGCCGCCTCGATGCGCGCTTTTCAACCCTCCAAAAAGAGAGCCGGACTCGCGAACCGAGGTTCCACCGGACACCGCCGGCGCGGGGGCCGGCGGGCGGGCGTCGCAGCGAAGGCCCGGTCCGAAGCAACACGCCCGCACGCCACCGCGTGGCGTCGCGCGGCCCGAGCGCGCGAGCACGCCCGAGCGCCCGCATTCGCCCCCACCGCGCCCGCACACCCCAGCGCCAAGGGCCGGAGGCGCGACCACCCCGCCGAACCCCGCGCCGCCTCGCTGCTCCTCGGGTGGGCTCAGTTCCCGAAGTCCCATCCTTCCCCATCCGCGTACCGCTTCATCACGTTCTTCGCGATCAGGATCTTGTGCACTTCGTCGGGGCCGTCCGCGATGCGCAGTGTCCGCGCGCCTTGATACATGCCCGCGAGCGGCAGGTCGCCCGAGACGCCGGCAGCGCCCCACACCTGGATCGCGCGGTCCACGACCCGCGTGTAGGCCTCGGGCACGAAGATCTTGATCGCCGAGATGTCCGTGCGCGCGTCGAGGCCGACGTCCATGCGCTCGGCGCAGTGGATGGTCATGAGCCGCGCCGCCTGGAGGTCGATGTACGAGTCCGCGATGAAGCCCTGGATGAACTGCTTCGTCGCGAGCTTGCCGCCGTGCACCTCGCGCGTCGCCGCGCGCTGCACCATCAGGTCGAACGCGCGCCACATCTGGCCGATCGAGTTCATGCAGTGGTAGACGCGGCCGGCGCCGAGCCGGTCCTGCGCGGCGGCGTGGCCCGAGCCCGTCTTGCCGAGCTGGTTCTCGACGGGGACGCGCACGTTTTCGTAGATGATCTCGCAGTGGTCGCCGTCGTGGCCCCACACCGGCACGCTGCGGATCACGTTCACGCCGGGCGTCGCCTTCGGAACGATGATCTGCGTCATCTTGCCGTTGCGGTCCGCCGGACCGGTCGGGTCCTCGGTGCGGCACATGACGATGAAGAAGTCCGCGCGCTTGCCGTTCGACGTGAACCACTTGTGGCCGTTGATCACCCACTCGTTGCCTTCGCGGCGCGCCGTCGTCTTCAGCGAGCGCGGGTCTGAGCCCGGCTGGTTGGGCTCGGTCATCGAGAAGCCCGACTCCATCCGTCCCTCGGTGAGGGGGATGAGCCATTTCTCGATCTGCTCCTTCGTGCCGTACTGCGCGAGGATCTTCTGGTTGCCCGAGTTCGGGGCGACCACGCCGAACAGCGCCGCGGCGCCGACGCAGTACGCCAGCACCTCGTTCATGTAGGCGTGCTCGAGGAAGCCGAGGCCGCAGCCGCCATATTGCTCGGGCAGGTGCGGCGCCCACAGCCCCGCCTGCTTCACCTTGTTCTTGATGCCCTCGCGCAGCTCTTGCCCGCGCTTCTTCGCGGCCTCGGGCGCACTGGAGCTCCGCGCCACCCACAGCTCGTTCTCGTGGGGCAGGATTTCCTTGTTGATGATCTCCGCCGTCAGGTGGCGGATCTGGTTGATGCGGTCGCTGACGTTCGGGATCGCTTGCACGTTCATTGCCATCGCGGCTCTCCTCGGTGATGGCCCGATGCTATCGCGATTGCCGGCGGCGCGTGACGAACGGCACCGACAGGAAACTCCGTTCCGCCGAAAATGGCCCCGCACTCGACCCCAGCGAGGAGCCCACCATGCTCGTTCACACCCTCGAGCTCGCAGACAAGCAGCAGCTCGGCCGCGCCTTCGAGGCCGTGCTCGGCGCGGAGGGCGTCTCGGACTGCGCGATCGAGCTCGACGCCCTGCGCATCCGCTTCGCGGCCGACGAGCGCGACGCCGCCGTGCTGATCCGCGCCCTCGCCAAGGATGGGGGGCTCCGCGCCGCGGCGCGGGAATGGATCGACACCGGCATGGTCGCGGCGAGCGCCGTGGGGGCGCGCAGCAAGCAGGCGTAGCGGAACCCGCCATCGGGAGTGCGACGGGCGGGTCCGCCGCACGGGCACCAAACTTCGGGGCGGGCCGCCTCGCCCTACTTTCGCAGCTTCGTGCCGTCGGCGTAGTAGCGCTGCGCCCAGATGCCCTCGTACGGCTCGTCCCCGACCGGCATGCGCCAGGTGCGCACGGTCGCGCTCGCGAGGGGCAGCGTGAACAGCGCGCGGGTCTGGTCGAGCGTCTCGGCGATGTAGTGCTGCGCGCCGTCCGGCGGGATGTAGCGCTCCGCGATGCGGCGGTAGCGGTCGCGCCACTCCGCGTCGCGGCCGAGGTCGAAGGCGAGCTGCGCGCGGCCCTCGATCACCACCTTGCGGTACGGCAGCGCCTGCTCGTCGATCACGATCGCGATGCGCGGGTCCCGTAACAAGTGTTGGCGCCACACCGACTCCTTGCGCGGCGTGAACCAGAGCGCGCCCTCTTCGTACGCATACCAGATCGCGGTGGCGTAAGGCGCGCCGTCGGGCTTCACCGTGGCGAAGCGCATGAGCAGGCCGCGCTCGCGCAGGAAGTCGTCGCGCTCGCTCGCGCTGAGAACCGGCATCAGTGCACGCTCCGTCGTTGTTGCTTCGCCTTCGTGGCGAGCGAGAAGCGCGGCTCCTTCGCGGCCGCGCCTTCGAGCACGAGCTCCGCCGCCATGCGCCCGACCTCGGGCCCGTGCTTGAAGCCGTGGCCCGAGCCGGCGCCGACCAGCCAGACGTTCTGGAGCGTCGGGTGGCGGTCGATCAAGAAGTCGCCGCTCGCGCTGTTCTCGTACTGGCACACGCGCGACTCGACGAGCGGCGCCTCCGCGAGCGCGGGGAAGCGACGCGCGAGATAGCCGCGCACGTCGGCGAGGCCTTCGGCGCTGGCGATGCGGTCGCCGCGGTCGGGATCGATCGGCGGGCCATGCTGGTCGTGGGCGATCTTGAAGCCACGCGCCTCGAGATCCGGGAAGCCGTAATAAATGTCGCCCGCGTTGAAGTCGGCCCAGCCCGGGAAGTGCGGCGCGGCGAAGCGATCGTCGCCCGCGGCCGCCCCGAAGAAGAAGACTTCCTGGCGCGTGGGGAAGATGCGGCCGCCGAGCTCGGCTGGGAACAGCTTCGGCAGCCACGGGCCGCAGGCGAACACGATGCGCTCCGCGGCGAGGCGCTCGCCCGTCTCGAGCTCGACGCCGGCGAGCGTCGCGCCGCTAACGACGGGCGCCGTCGCCGCGCCGATCCGAAGCTCGCCGCCGCCGCGCAAGAGCTCCTGCACGAGGGTCTGCACCGCGCGGCGCGCCATCAGCGCGCCGAACTCCGGCTCGAAGAGGCCGAGCGCGACGTCGTCCCAGCGCGCCTGCGGCCAGCGCTGCCGCAGCGCGGAGCGCTCCAGCACCTGTGTCGGGAGCCCGAGCTTCGCGTGCACGGCAAGCGTGTCGTCCACGTACTTCTCGCGCTGTCCGAAAAAGAACAGCACGCCGACGTCGTGGAACACGGGCAGGCCCGCGCGCTCCGAGAGCCGCTTCCACGGCGCGAGCGACGCGTGCGCCATGCGCGTGTAGATCTCGTCGGGGCCGTAGCTGCCGCGCGTCATGCGCGACTCGCCGCCGCTCGACGCGCGCGCGTGCGCCGGGCCGGTCGCGTCGACGAGCAGCACGCGTTGGCCGCGCTGCTGCAGATGCCACGCCGTCCATGCCCCGAACACGCCGGCGCCGACCACGATCGTGTCCCAAGCTGCCGAGGTCTTCCCCATCGCGTGGCTCCCGACGGGCAGCGCCGCGAGCGCCGCCGCGCCCGCCGCCGCCCGCATCAGCGCCCGCCGCGTCACCCGCCGGGGACGTTGGTTCGCGATCGACCGGGGACGTTGGTTCACGAGCGCGGGAGCGTTGGACGATTCCGCCACATCCCGCCGCTCGTGAACCAACGTCCCCGGGGCTTCGCCAACGAGCGCCCCCCTCAGTATCCGCCGAGCTTCGCGAAGCGGTCGCGGTGGTAGCCGGCGTCGCCGAGGGTCTGCTCGGCGGTGCGCGCGCGCTTGAGGAAGAGGCCGATGTCCTCTTCGTCGGTCATGCCGATGCCGCCGTGCATCTGCACGCCCTCTTCGCCCGACAGCAGGAACGTGTCGGAGGCGCGCGCCTTTGCGGCGCTCACCAGGCGCGCGGCGCTCTTGTCGCCGGCGTCGATCGCGCGCAGGGCCTCGAGCACGATTGCGCGCGTCAGCTCGACCTCGCAGAACCAGTCGGCCGCGCGGTGCTTCAGGGCCTGGAAGCTGCCGATCTTCACGCCGAACTGATCGCGCGCCTTCAGGTACGCGAGCGTGCGATCGAACGCCTCCTGGATGCCGCCCATCATCTCCGACGCGAGCGCCGCCGCACCGCGGTCGAAGACCGCGTCGAGCACGTCGGCCGCTCCGCCCGCTGCGCCGAGCACCGCGTCGGCGCCGACTTCGACGCCCGAGAACGCGATCTGCGCCGCGTTCCGGCCGTCGATCAGCGTGGTGCGCGCGATCGCGACGCCCTTCGCCGCCGCCGGCACGAGGAAGAGCCCGAGGCCGTCGCGGTCGTTCTCGCCACCGGCCGTGCGCGCGACGACCACCAGGGTGTCCGCGACGTGGCCGTCGAGCACGAAGAGCTTCGTGCCCGTGATGCGGAAACCGTTCGCGGTCTTCTCCGCGCGCGTCGCCGTGCGGTAGGGCGAGAAGCGCGGCGTCTCCTGGTGGGCGAGCGCGAGGATGCGCGAGCCGTCGCAGATGCCGCGCAGCAGCTTCTCCTTCTGCGCCGCGCTGCCCGCGAGCTGGATCGCGCTGCCGGCCAGCACGACCGTGCTGAGGATCGGCGTCGGCGCAAGCGTGCGGCCGAGCTCTTCGAGCACGATGCCGAGCTCCGCGTAGCCGAGGCCCGCGCCGCCCAGCTCCTCGGCGAACGGGATGCCGGCCCAGCCGAGCTCCACGGCCTCCTTCCAGAGCGCGCGCGAGAACCCGTCGGCGTCGCGCGCGTCGCGCAGCCGCCGCATCTCCTTCACGGGACTCTTCGCCTGCACGAGCTCCCGCGCCGTGTCGCGAATCAGCTCCTGGTCTTCCGAAAGAATCAAAGGCGACGACATCTCAGTCCCTCAATGTTCGTTCGAGAAATTACGACCCTCTGCCTCGATGGCTGACGCGCATCCTCTCAGCCCGGTCGTCTCCGAAAGGCGAACCTCGGTACGCCGAACGCCACAGCGCCCCGCACCCCTCAATCCCCGGGCAACCCCAAGACCCGCTTCGCGATGATGTTGCGCTGGATCTCGCTGGTTCCGCCGGCAATCGACTCCGCCTTCGAGGCGAGCCAGATGCGCGTCGCCTCGAGATCGCTCTCGTCGAAGCCTTCGCCCTCCCAGCCGAGGCCCTGCACGCCGGCGAGGCGCACGCGCACGTCGGCGCGGCGCTTGCTCAGCTCGGACACGACCATCTTGAACATGGACGTCTCGGGGCCCGGGCCGCGGCCCGCCTTCGCGGCCTCGGTGCTGCGCCGAAGCGAAGCCGAATACGCGAGCTGGTCCATCTCGACCTTCACGATGCGCTCGCGGATGTCGGAATCGGGCAGCGGGCCCTCTCCGGCGCCGAGGCGCTCGCGCGCCCACTCGGCCAGCGTGCGCTTCTTGCGCGCCTGATAGCTGCCGCCGCCTTCCGAGAGCATCTCGCGCTCGTGCTGCAGCAGCCGCTTCGCGATCGTCCAGCCCGCGTTCTCCTGGCCGATGCGGTGCGAGACGGGCACGCGCACGCCGTCGAACCACGTCTGGCAGAAGTCCGACGAGCCGCTGATCAGGATGATCGGGGTGGCCTTCACGCCGGGCTGATCCATGTCGATCAGCAGGAAGCTGATGCCGTCGTGCTTCGGGCCGTTCTTGTTCGTGCGCACGAGGCAGAAGATCCAGTCGCTGAGGTGGGCGTCGCTGGTCCAGATCTTCTGGCCCGTCACGACGTAATCCTCGCCGTCGCGCACCGCGGCGCACTGGAGGCTCGCGAGGTCGGAGCCCGAGCCCGGCTCGGAGTACCCCTGGCACCAGCGAATCTCGCCGCGCGCGATCGGGGGCAGGAACTTCTTCTTCTGCTCGTCGGTGCCGTACTCGAGCACGACCGGCGCGAGCATGGTGATGCCGAACGAGGTGAGCGCCGGCCGGCAGCCGAGCGCGCGCATCTCCTGCTGCAGGACGCGCGCCTCCGCCTTCGAGAGGCCCGCGCCGCCGTACTCCTTCGGCCAGGTCGGAACCGTCCAGCCCTTCGCGACCATCCGCTCGAGCCACAGCTTCGAGCCCGGCGCCTTGAACTTCTCGCGCCGCCCGCCCCACACCAGCGAGTCGCCTTGCTTCAGCGGCTGGCGCATCTCCGGGGGGCAATTCGCTTCGAGCCAGGCGCGCGCTTCCACGCGGAACGTTTCGAGATCGGCCATGCGTTCTCCTTCGGAAGGCCGCGCACGTTATCTCGCCGCGCGAAGATTTGCGCGTGTTCAAACGCTCGGTTCTCGCCCCTGGAATGCGAAACGGCGCGTGCCCCGGTGAAGGAGCACGCGCCGCCGCTTCGCGAAGAGGCACCCGTTCGCGAAGAGAGCCGGGCGCGCCGGGCGACGGATCGCCCGGCGCGCCGTCAGATCAGGGATCGACCCGCACGATCGTGGAGCCCACGATTGCCGTGCCGTCGTTGTAGTCGACCGCGCCGAGGTACTTGGTGCCTGCGGCGAGGCCGCTGAACGACAGGTCCACGTTGGCGGTCGCGCCCACCGTCGCAGCCGCCGGCGCGACCACGGTTACGTTGCCGGCGTCCGCTCCGTCGAGCGTCCACGCGAACAGCGTGTAGTTCGCGTCGGGGCCGTCGGTCTGCCAGCCGTGGACGACCACGAAGTAGGTGTCCGCGGGCGGGTTCACGAGGTTGGTCTCCTCGTTGGAAGTGCCCGTGCCGCTGCCGCCCACCTGGGCGCCGGCCGAGTTGAACACGTACATGTCGAGGTCGTCGTTGCCGTCGGTGTACGCGTCGAACAGCGAGAAGCGCGCGTAGGTGGTTCCGGCCGGTACGTCGATCGCGTGCACCGTGACGCCCACGCCGGTCGTCAACGCGGTGTTGATGTCGTTCGCCGGGTCGTCCACCACGTTGCCGGCCGTGGTCGCCGCCGGAACCAGGCCGCGCGTCGTGGTGCCGAACGCGCCGCTGAATCCGAAGGTCACCGGAATCGACGTCGCGCCGCCGGCGGACGAGACCTCGGCCGCTGCCGCGAGCGGCACCGGGCGAACGGTCACCGGGCTGTAGACCGTGTGCGCGCCGTCGCTCCAGGTGAGCGAGCCCGTGGTGTACGCGTTCTGCGTCGCGCTCGCGTTCGTCGTGAACGTCACCGCGTAGCTGGCAACCGCGCCGGCTGCGAGCGTCAGCGTCGGGGGCGTCACCTGCACGTCGACCCCCGGCGGCGCGTTCACGCTGACGGTGTAGGTCGAAGCGCCGCCGACGTTCGTCACGGTGCGCGTCACCGTCTGCGAGCCCGCGAGCTCGCCGACCGTGATCGAGGCCTGGTTGAGATCGCTCGGGTCGATCTCGAGCGCAGGGCAGTTGGCGCTCGCGAGCTGGCCGGTGCCGCACAGGAACCCGAACCAGTCGAGGAAGCCCGAGTCGTAGACGAGGCCCGGATCGGCCGCCGCGGTGGGAACGACCTGGCCCGCGCCGTAGTCGAACGCGCCGCCGGGGATCGCGCCGCCCACGTTGAGCGTGCGAGAGGCCGTCGTCATCAGGGCCGACTTGATGGCCATCGGCGACCAGGTCGGATGCCGCTGCTTCAGCAGCGCGCCGATTCCGGCGACGTGCGGGCTCGCCATCGAAGTGCCCGACAGGAAGTCGAACGTCCCGAAGTTGAACGGCGAGTACGCCGCCAGCACGTCGACGCCCGGGGCCATCAGGTCGGGCTTCAGCACGTCGGTCGAAGCGAGCAGCGGGCCGCGCGAGGAGAATGCCGCCACGAAGGGTGCGGGCGCTCCGGTCGCGCCGACGCCCGGCGTGAGCGACGCGGTGGCCCCCGACCCCGCGCTCGCGATGTACGCCTTGATCGCTGCGCCCGCGACTTCGTCCACGTGCACCGTCGGGACCGCGTGGAGGTCGGCATTCAGCGAGTTCGGCGCCGTGTTGGCGAGGATCATGCCCACGCCACCGGCCAGCTTCACCGCGTCGGCCTTCTCGGTCCGCGCGTTCACGCCGCGATCGCACAGCACGATCTTGCCCGTGACGACCGCCGGATCGAGCGTGCCGAGGAAGCACAGCCGCACCTCCGTCGGGTCCTCGCCGGCGAGGCCCGCCGCGGTGGAAGCTACGAGCGGCGCAGAGGCCGCCCCCACGCCCAGCGAAGCGCCCTGATACGAAGCGCCGTCGCCGGTGATCGCATCGGCGAGATACACACGGTCGTGGCTGCCCGCGGCGACCGAGGTCAGCCAGGGCGACGGGTGCGCGACCGTCGTCGCGCCCGGGCCGTTGTTGCCGGCCGAAGCCGCGACGAACACGCCGGCATCCGCGGCGAACAGGAAGGCCACCTCGACCGGGTCGAGGAAGTTCGTGCGCGTGCCCGAGATCGAGAAGTTGATCACGTCCACGCCGTCGGCGACGGCCTGGTCGATCGCGGCGACGTTGTCGGAGCTGAAGCAGCCACCTTCCGGCGCAATGCCCCAGCACGTCTTGTACACGGCGATGCGCGCGCGCGGCGCCATGCCGCTGATCACGCCGATCACGTCGCCGTTCGGCGCCGTCGCCCTCACGCCGGAGTTGCCCGCCGACGTGCTCGCCGTGTGGCTGCCGTGGCCGTCGACGTCGCGCGGCGAGAGGATCTCGTACGGAAGTTGCTGCCGAACGCCTTCGGGGCCGCCGAAGCCTGCGTTGTAGTAACGCGCGCCGACGATCTTGCGGTTGCAGTTCTTCGCGGTCCACTGCTCGCCCGGCTGGCAGCGGCCGTGGAACGACGAGTCCGGCAACTGGTTGTAGACGCGCCGCCCGCGCGAGTCCCGATCCGTGAAGCTCGCGTTCTCCGGCCAGATGCCCGAGTCGACGATGCCGACGACGATGCCCTCGCCTGCGCCCTCGACGCCGCCGAGTTGCTTCCAGAGCCCTTGCCTCAGACCGAGGAAGTCCGGCGTCGTCGCCGTGTCGAGCTGGCGCTTCTCGTCCTTCACGACCGAGAGCACGCCGGGCATGCCGCGTAACTTCTGCGCCGCGGCGTCGCTGAGATCCGCCGCGAATCCGTTGAAGGCGTAGGTGTAGTTGTAGAGGCGGGCCCCGCCGCCGGCGCCCGCGAGGGTCGCGTTCTGCTTCGTGCGCAGATACCCGGCGTACGCGGCGACTTCGGCCCGCAGCGGATCGATCTTCGCACCCGCACTCGGCTTGGTCGGCGCGAGGCCGGAGATGCCGCCGCGATAGTCCACCACCGGCGGATCGGCGAGCCGCACGATGTAGACCTCGGCCTGGGCCGTGGTGGCGACCAACAGGCCGGCAATTGCGACTCCGAACCAGCGCTGCGCACGCGAAGACATCCGCGCCTCCTCCGAGTTGTTGGAGCGAACGCAATTCGCGCGCGCCCGCGATCGTGGCGCGCACCCTACGCCCGCGATTTCTCGAAAACAAGAAATCGTTGGGCGTGACTCGCAGTTTTGCGGACTCGCATTTCGGGTGAGCGCGCACTTTGGGCTAGGGCGCGCGCGCGCCCACTCGGCAGGGCGGGAATCAGCGCAGGAACTGGACGTGCGAGAAGGCCCCGCCAAGCACCGTCCGCGAGTCACCGCCGAGATGGCGGTCGATCAACTCGGCGTACACCGACTCGAACGCGATGGCGCCGCGCAGATTGCCGTTCGCATCGAGCTGAGACGGCGCGAAGGACGGCTGCGCGCCGTAGACGCCGCCGAGGACGCGATCGCCGATCACGATCACGTCGTTCGCCGCGCCGTGATCCGTCCCAGAGACGTTCGCGGCCGCGCGGCGCCCGAACTCGGTCCAGATCATCACGACGACGGGCGACGGGTCGTCGAGCGACGCGAAGAACGTCTCGAGCGACGCGTCGAGATCGGGCAGCAGCTTCTGCTCGAGGTCGTACCGCTGGTTCTCGTGCGTGTCGTAGCCGCCTTGCAGCGTCGCGTAGACCCGCGTGCCGGTGACGTTCGCGTTCACCAGCGACGCGATCACGCGCAGGTTCCGGGTGAGCGCACTCTCGCCGTTCTGCGCGGGCGGGTAGACGCTCGACAGGTCGGTCGCGACCTCGATCGCGAACTTGCCGCCGTGAGCGAGGCGCGCGTCGAGCGCGCCCGAGGACGGAGCATAAAAGCCCGCGATGTCGCCGAGCGCGGCGGCGAGTAGCTGCTCGTCGCGAGCGCTGCCGGCGCCGAGCGCGAAATCGAGGGCGGCGGGCAGGCTCGTCGACTGCGGCTTCGCGCCGCCCGAGAACATGCGCGGCAGGCCGAAGGCGACGGTGGACAGCAGCAGCGGGTTGTCCGGCTGCGTGTCGCCCCAGCGCGCCCACACGCCCGACGGGCCGCCGGGATTGCTGCGCCCCGACATCACGAAGTCGGTCTTGTCGAAGTGACTGAGCGGGTCGAAGCCCACGGAGCCGAGCAGGTCGACGCCGCGCAAGAACGCGACGTCGCCGGCGACCGCGCGCGCGTGCAGACGCGGCATCACGTCGTGGACGCCGGCGTCCGCAGTGAGGGGGAGCACGCGCGCGGGGTCGACCGCGAGCGCACCGCGCTGATCGGCGTAGTGCCCGTAGTCGTTCGCGCCGATCGGTACGAGCAGGTGGGCGGCGTCGAATCCGCCGCCCAGGAAGATGGAGACGAGGATCGGCTCGCCGCTCGGCAGCGGCCGCGCGAGCGCGAGCAGCTGCTCGGGCAGGAGGCTCGCGGCGGCGCCGACGGCGCCGCTCGCGCCGAGGGCCTGGAGGAAGCGGCGGCGGGAGAGATCGCGGTTCAGGAGCATCGTTCTCACCTCAAGCCAGCTGAGCCGGCGGCGTCATCGCGGCGTACTGGAACGCGCGCACCGCGAGCGTGGCCTCGTCCGCGCCGGCGGCCCGCAGGTCGCTCACGAGCTGAGCGCCGCGCGTGCGCAGCTGCGAGCCGGCGGACTGCGGAGCGCCGAGCGCGCTGAAGAGCGCGTCCATGACCGCGTCCGGCGTGCCGCGCGCCCATCCATACAGGGGATGCGACGCGTTCTGCGCCGCGACCACCGCGAGGTAGCCCGCGGCGATCTGTTTCGCCTGGAAGGCCGGCACCGAGATCCAGCGCGTCTCGGGCCGCCGCCACCAGCCGAACACGTTCGGCTGATGGAAGAGCTGGAGCCCCATGTCGCTCATCAGGAACTGCACCGCATCGAGGCGCTGCGCGGCGTCGTAGGGCGCCTTCAGGCCGAGCGTCCGCAACAACCCCACCACGAAGTCCACGGGGTTCTTGAGCTTCCCCGCCCGCGCCGAGCTGCCGTAGAACTCGGGGTGCGTGAAGAGCGCGCGCAGCGCGGCCTTCACGTTCACGCGACCGCTCGCGATCGCCGCGTTCGCGACGTCGGCGACGTGGGTGTCGCTGGGCGTGAAGTACGCGAACTGCTGCCAGAGCAGCTTCGCGAGCGTGCGCGCCGCGACCGCGCCCTGCCCGCTCGCCGTGACGAGGTGCTCGACGAGGTCGCGCGGGCTCGTGCCGCCCGCGTCGCCGACGAGGTCCCAGTTGCCGTTCTGCCCGAAGAACGTCTTGTCGCCGTAGTCGTGAGCCGGGGCGTAGAAGAAGTGGTCCACGCCCGTGCGTGGGTCGATCGTGTAGCCGGTGCCGGCGCGGGCCGCGGCGACGACCTCGGCGTGGGTGTAGTTGCCGACGCCGAGGCTGAACAGCTCGAGCAGCTCGCGGCCGTAGTTCTCGTTCGGGTTGTCCTTCGTGCTCACCCAGTTGTCGAGGTAGTAGAGCATCGCGGGATCGACGCTGGTCGACGCCAGCAAAACGCCGAAGTCGCCGAGGCCCTTGTCGCGGAAGAGCAGGTTCTGCTCGCGCAGCGTCTCGTGGTGGCAGTACACGAGGTCCTTGTCGAGCGACGAGACCAACAGCCCGTGCCAGAAGAGCGTCATCTTCTCGCGCAGCGGGTGCGGGACGTGTGCGCTCGCCGCGATCTGGGCGTCGCGTTCGCGCTGGGCCTTCTTGCGCTTCTTCTTCTTCTTGATGCCGCGCAGCGACACCCGCGAGAGCACGAAGCGCGCGTCCGCCATGCGGTCGAGCACCCAGCGCCCGAGCGCCTGCGTCTCGAAGAAGGGCTCGACGCTGTTGCAGTTCGGCGGCGACGACGGGGGCGGCGGCGTCGCATACACGGGAGGCGCAGCGAGCCGGGGATCGTTCAGCAGCGCGTCCACGAGGCTCGCCAGCGTGTCGTGCTCCGCCGCGAGGAACTGCACGTCGGCTTCGACGGCCCCGTAGCCGGCGCGTCGGAGCAGGTGAGCGACGTCGGCCGAATTGAGCATCGGGCACCTCCGCGTGTGGAACCTTCAACCCCTGTGTGGCGCAAAAGGCACGGCCGTAGCACCGGCCGAGCGACAAACCGCGCGACCGGCAACGGGCGCGCAGCTACAGACGGATCTCCACCAGCGGGCTCTCGGCCTCCCAGCGCGGCAGCTCGCTCGCGCGATTTGCCGCGATGCGCGCGAGGTTGGCGCGCATGCCCGCGCGCCCCGCCTCGGGGACGCTCGGCACCCAGGCGTCGGGCGCGCTGCCGTCGATCGCGGCGAGAATCCGCTCGAGAACGCGGCGCCGCTCGCCGGGCCCGGTCACCGGCCGCGCGAAGGCTGCGAGGTCGCGCTGCAGCGTCTGCTTGAGGTGCAGCGTGAAGTGGGGGTGCGCGAGCAGGTTCTTGTACCACTGGCGGTCGCGGCCCGGCGCGCCCGTCAGGTAGAGGCGCCCGCCGACGCGCCAGAACCAGATCTCGGTGCGGCGCGGCTGACCGCTCGAGCGGCCGCGCGTCGTGACGTCGACGACGCGGTCGTTCGCGAGCGCCGCCTGGGCTTCCGCGTCGAGGGCCGGCGCGAGCGGCGCGCCGTCGAAGCGCTCGGAGGTCGCGAACGCGGCGACCGGCTTGCGCTTCAGCTGGGTCAGGCGTTTCACCGGCACGCCGATCGGCAGCACCGCCGCGACCGCGAACTGCGGCGGGATCCCGAGCAGCCTTTGCACTTCCGGCTCCGCGCCGGTGCAGAAGGTGGTCAGCGTGCCGCCCAACCCCGCGGCGTTCGCGGCGAGCAGGACGTTCCACACGAACGGGTAGACCGAAGCGCCGCTGATCACGCCGACGCGCGGCAGCTGCGCGTCGAACGACGCCACCACCGCGAGATCCACGCACACCACGAGCAGCACCGGCGCATTCGCGAGCGCGTTCAGCAACGCCTGCGGCGCGGGCGTCGCGGCGATCTGCGCGGGCGTGAGCTTGGTGGGGTTCACGGTGTTCCACGGGCTCTCGCCCGCACCCACCTGGGCGATGTATCGCTGCATCGTCGGGATCGCGAGCTCCGCGAGGGCGCGCTTCGTCTCGGGCGCGCGCACCGCGATCACGCGCCAGCCCTGGCGATTGCCGCCGCTCGGCGCGAAGCGCGCGTCGTCGAGGATGCGACGCAGCGCGGCGTCGGACACCGGCGCATCGCTGAACTCGCGCGCGGCGAAGGTCGTGCGCATGACGTCGAGGAGATCCATTTCTCACGAGCTCCGTTCGCTGGTTGCTCTCTGCACGCCGCCTCGGGTCCGCGCGGCCGTCAGGTCTGCACGAGCTCGAGGTACGACTCGTGGAACATCACGTAGGAGACGTCGCCGGTCGGCGGATACGACTCGCGGTTGTTGCGGACGACCGCCGCCTTGTCGGGAGAGCCGAGGCGGAAGTGCGAGTAGCCGGCCTCCTGGAAGATGTCGTCGCGCCAGCGCGGCGCGAGCGCAGCGCCGGGCAGCGGGGCGAGCAAACCGATCGTCACGGGGGGATCGCGGCGCACCAGACGGTGCAGCGTCGCGAGGCCGTGGAACGACTCGGGCGCGGGCGGCGGTGCGAGCGCGAACTGCTTCGCGTAGGCGTCGATCGTCTCGGCGAGGCGCGCAGGATCCGTCCACACGAACACCGCGAAGTTCTCGGCGCGCTCCGCGGCAGTGGCCGCGAGCTCGTAGCGCTGCGCGTCCGGGCCGCGCAGCAGCAGGCGCGGCGCCGCGCCCGCCAGGAACGCGGCCTCCGCGTCCGCGCCGAGCAGCGCCGTCGCGAGGCCCTCGGCGCGCCAGGCGCGCCAGAGCGCGCGCGGATCCCGGTGAGTCAGGCGGAAGATCGTCTCGCCGACTCGCGGCGCGTCGCTCGCCGGCGGCGCGAGCGCGGCGTAGGACGTGAAGCAGTCCTTCTCGACATAGTCGACGTCGCTCGGTCGGCCGCGGCGGTAGATGTATTGGCGCCCCACGCCGCGGTAGAGATTCCGCACGAGCAGCTCGAAGCCGGCGATCCGCAGGAAGCGATCCGTCGCGGCAAGGGAGCCGGTGAGCGGAACGTCCTGCTGCGCGACGCCGGCGGGCGGCGGACTCTCGTGCAGCGTGGTGCCGAAGTGGGGGATCGCAGGCGTCGCCATGGCGCGATCGTACCCCGCAGCACCGGGGTCTGACCCCTGATTCTCGCATTCCGAACGCGGTCGGACGCCGGGCGACACCTCTCCGGGAGCGCGACCCACCGGAGCCGCGCCGTGCGCCCACGCCGCGCGATCGTCCCCGCGGCCGCGCGCCCGCGGAGTAGAGTGCGCGCAACGCGAAGGAGATCGCCGTGAAGCAGTCCGCCGTCGTCAACCCGGCCTCGATGCAGGGGCTCTACGACAACTTCCACTTTGCCGCGGCCGCCCGATCGAACGACCTGCTGCTCTGCTCGGGTCAGCTCGGTGTCGGCCCCGACGGGCGCATCGTCGCGGAGCCCGCCGCGCAGTTCGCCGCCGCGTTCGAGGGCGTGCGCGCGGTGCTCGCCGAAGCGGGACTCGGGTTCGGCGACGTCCTCGAGATCACGACGTTCCACGTCGGGCTGCGCGAGCACCTCGCGACGTTCATGCAGGCGAAGGACGCGGTGATGCCGGCGCCGTTCTCCGCGTGGACGGCGATCGGCGTGAGCGAGCTCGCCTTCCCGGGTGCACTCGTCGAGATTCGCGCGACCGCGCAGCTGCGTCCGAAGGCCGCGCCCGCGAAGGCCAAGGCGAAGCCGGCCGCGAAGAAGAAGCCGAAGCCCGCGGCGAAGAAGAAGGCGGCGCGACGCCGGTAGCCCCGCCATCCTCGCACGATGAGCGCGCACGCCCACGACCCGCGCATCGGCCACCCGTTCCGCGAGAACCGCACGCTGAAGGCGCTCGTGGCGATCTACGCGGGCATCTTCGTGTGGAGTGCGATCGACCCGAAGTATCCGCGCGACTGGTGGCTCGAGATGCTGCTCGCGTTCGTCTTCATCGCGACGCTGGTGGTGACGCACCGCCGCTTCGTGTTCTCGAACCTCTCCTACCTGCTGATCGCCCTCTTCTTGAGCCTGCACACGTACGGCGCGCACTACACGTACGCCGAATCCGCGTTCGGCGACTGGCTGAAGGAGGCGCTCGGCTCCGATCGCAACCACTACGACCGGATCGTGCACTTCAGCTTCGGCGCCGTGCTCGTCTTCCCCATGTTCGAGATTGGCCGGCGCGTGCTCCACCTGCGCCGCGGCTGGTCGATCGCGGTGCCGTGGCTCGCCGTGCTCGCGCTCTCGGGCGGCTACGAGATCGTCGAAGGCTGGACCGCGCGCATCGTCTCCCCGGAGCTCGGCGTCGCCTACCTCGGCACCCAAGGCGACGAGTGGGACGCCCAGAAGGACATGAGCCTCGCCAACACCGGCTCGCTCATCTCGCTCTCGCTGCTCGCCCTCTACCGCCGCAAGACCGGCCGTGAGCCCTGGCGCATCGTCGAGTAGCCGCCGGCTGCCCGCGCGCGAGAGGCCGAGGCCGTAGCGCATGCGCTGGGCTCGCTGCAGGCCGTGCGGCGACGCATCAGCCGCCGGCTGCCCAGCTCTCGCCCGGAGGCGGCGTCACGACGGGCGGCGGCGCGCCGCCCAGGATCGCGTCGAAGCGCGCCTTCATCATGTAGTTCCAGTGCGGGTGCGTGAACAGGTAGAAGCGGTTCGAGAGGATGCCGTCGACGACGATGTCGCCCACTTTGCGCGGCGGCAGGCCGGCCTTCAGTAGTCCGGCGATCACCTCGCGCGCATTGCCGAACTCGCTGGACGGCGTCGCCGCGACGGCCTGGCGCGGCGCCTCCGGGCGGTTGCGCTCGGACTCGAGGATGCGCGTGTTCACCCAGCCCGGGCACAGCACGGACACGCCGACGTGCGGCGCGCGCAGCTGGCACTCGCGGTACAGCGCCTCGGAGATCGCGACGCAGGCGTGCTTCGACACGCCGTAGATGCCGCCGCTCACCATCGTGCCGGCCAGCGACGCGGTGTTCACCACGTGCGCCTCCGGCTGCTGCGCGAGGATCGGCATGAAGGCGCGCATGCCGTGGATCACGCCCCAGGTGTTCACGCCGAGCACCCACTCCCAGTCCGCGAGCGGAAGCTCCCAGAGCGCGCCCATGTTCGCTGCGCCCGCGACGCCCGCGTTGTTGCACACGACGTGGACCGCCCCGTACTGCGCGAGCGAGCGCTCCGCGAGATCGGCGACCGACTGCGGGCTGGTCACGTCGCAGCGCACGCCGATCACCTCGGCGCCGCCCGCCTTCAGCTCGGCGACCGTGGCGGCGAGCGCGCCTTCCTCGACGTCGGCGATCGCGAGCTTCATGCCCTGGTCGGCGAACGCCTCGGCCATGCCGCGGCCGATGCCGCTCGCGCCCCCAGTGACGACCGCCACGCGCCCGGATAGCTGCTTCAAGGGATCTCCTTCGGAGTCATTGGGGATTCGCGCCGCTCGCGGCCGCGCTGCGGTCGGCGAGCCGTTGCAGGTTCGCCGCGTGCCCGGCGCGACTGATGCGGTAGCGCGCGTAGCACGCGATCGCGATCGAGTAGAGCACGACGGCCCCGGCCGCGTAGCCGGCGCCGAGCTGCTGGATCATCTGCGCCCGGTGGGCCGGGTCGCCCTCGCCGGGGCGCCCGATCCACGCGATCAGCACGGCCGAGAGCAGGATGCCGAGACCGGAGACGGACTTGTCGATGAAGCTCCGCGCCGCGAAGAAGACGCCCTCGCTGCGCCGGCCCGTCGCGAGCTCGTTCTCTTCCACCACGTCCGCGACCATCGCCGAGACGAGCGCGGCCGAGCAGATCGCGACCATCACCTCGAGCGTGTAGATCGCCATCAGAGTGTAGAAGAGGGCCGCCGTGCCGTTCTCGGGAAAGAGCCCCGCGAAGCGCAGCACGATGGTGAGCGGTGCGAGCGCGATCATCGCGATCGAGGCGCCGATCGCGGCGCGCTTCTTCCCGAAGCGCTTCGAGAGCTGCGGGGCGACGAACAGCGCCGCAGCCGCGGACAGGTAGTACGGCAGGTTCAACAAACCGATCTGCGCCGACGAGAGCTCCCAGAAGTACGTCATCAAGTAGATCGAGAGCGCTGCGGAGAGGCCCGCGGCCATCGAGTAGAAGATCGCGCCGACCAGCAACGCGATCAGCGACGGGCTGGCGAGCGACTCGCGCACCTCGCGCGCCGCGCCGCGCAGGCCGGCGGCGGCGTGGGCGGGCGGCTGGCGCAGGCGCGGGATCTCGCGGTGCGTGCCGAGCGACGACGCGAGGATCGCGCCGAGCATGATGAGCGAGCCGACGACGCCGTAGCTGCGGTAGCCCGGCGCGGCGAGCTGTCCGCCGCCGGCGGGCAGCAGGACCTGATACGCGAGCACCGCGACGGTGAGGCCTCCCCACCAGCCGAAGAAGTACCGGAGCGACAGCAGCCTCGTTCGCTCGTCGTAGTCGTCCGTCAGCTCGGCGACGAGCGCGGTCGACGGCGTCTCGTAGAGCGTGATCATCGCCCGCACGCCGATCGAGACGCCGACCAGCCACGCGAACAAGCCCCAGTCCCCGAGGCCCGCCGGCGGATTCCAGAGCAGGAAGTACGAGCCCGCGACGGGCAGCGCGGCGGCGTACATCAGCGGATGGCGGCGGCCCCAGCGCGTGCGCAGGTGATCCGAGAAGTAGCCGACGGTCGGATCCCACACCGAGTCGACCACGAACGCGATCATGATCGCCGCGCCCGTCATCAGCACGGGCAAGCCGAGCACCTGGTCGTAGTAGAAGAGGAGCAGGTACTTGAAGCCGTTGTCCTTCACGCCGAAGGCGATCGCGCCGAAGCCATAGGCGAAGCGCGTCGCGAACGAGACCGCTCGAGCCGGCGCGGCGGCGCTCACGTGGGGATCGCGTAGCCCGGCGGAAGGCTGCCGATCTGCACGATCTGCTTGCAGACCCGCGCCGCGATGCGCCAGCCCTGCGGCGTGCGCACCAGCTCGTCGTCGTACCAGCCGGCGTTCGTGATCACTTCCTGCGTGCCGTCGGGCCGTTCGCGACCCATCGGTGCGTGGAACAGGATGCGCGAGCTGGCGCGGTCGCCATCCAACGTGAGCTGGAGGTTGGTCAGGAAGTGCAGATTCAGCGGCCACTGCGCCAGCGCGCGGTCGAGCCAGGCCAGCGTCGGCCGATATTCGCCCGCGATGCCGCCGGTGCTCGTGTAGTCGATCGTCGCGCCGGGTGCGAACACCTCGTCCATCAGCCGCCACTCGCGGCGATCGACCATCCACGCGTAACGGTGCATCAGCTCTTCGATCGCCTGACGATCCTGCAGCGCGCGCAGCTCGGCTTCGGTCATCGCGGCTCCGATGCGGGGCCGGCAGTATGGTGCGGGCCCGAACGGAACGCCCCCTGCGCTTCGCCGGATTTCCCGCAAACCGGCGAACCGCCGTGCAGCGTGCGCCGTAGCCGCGCGGGAGGACCCGCCATGTCACGCTTCGTCCGTCTGCTCGTGATGATTCCGCTCGTGCTCGCCGCGAGCGCGTGCTTCGCCGGACCGCGCGAGCGCGCCGCGGACGAGTGGCGGCGCACCTACCCGCTCGCGCCGGGCGGCCGGCTCGAGATCGTGAACGTCGACGGCGCCATCGACGCGGAGCCCGCGACGGGCGCGGCCGTGGAGATCGTCGCCGAGCGCACCGCGAAGGCCGCCACCGCCGCTGGCGCGCGCGAGCTGCTCGACGAGATCGAGATGGTGGAGGAGGTGAGCGCGCAGGGCGTCCGCGTCGTCGTGAAGCGGCCAGCGCGGCTCGACGGCGACGCCGGGGTGCGCTTCAGCGTGCGGGTGCCGAAGGGCGTCGCGGTGGACCTCCGCACCGAGAACGGCGCGGTGTCGGTGACGGGGCTCGACGCGGCGGTGCACGCGGCCACGGTGAACGGCAGCGTGCGCGGCGAGGCGCTCGCGACGGCCGCGGTCGAGGCGGAGTCGGTGAACGGCGCCGTCCACGTCGCCCTCGCGTCGCCGCTCGATCCGCGCGGCAGGGTCACGCTCGAGAGCGTGAACGGCCGCGTCGCACTCGTGTTGCCGGCCGCGAGCCGAGCCACGATCGCCGCCGAGGTGCAGAACGGCTCGGTCGCGGCGGAAGGCGCCGGCTTCGCGTTCCGAAAGAAGTCGCGCACCGCGCTCGACGCAAGCCTGAACGGCGGCGGGGCCGCCGTGCGCCTCGAGACGGTCAATGGCAGCGCGAGAGTGGACGCGCGGTCTTGACGCACGTCGCAGCGCGAGGCGTCCTCAGAACCTCGCGGTGACCTCCGCGCCAAACGTGCGCGGGTGGCCCCACATCTGCTCGTTGAATCCGAGCCCCGACAGCTTGAAAGCCGAGGTCAGGTAGTCCTTGTCGAGCAGGTTGCGTGCGAACACCGCCACCTCGTAGCGCTCCGCACCGAACGCGTAGGAGGCGCGCGCGTTCCACACGCCATAGGCGCCCTGCGACAGCGCGCGGTCGTTGCCCGTCTCGAAGTAGACGCGGTCCTGGTAGTTGAAGTCGGTCTGGATCGAGGCGAGGCCGGCGCCCAGCGCGCGCTCGTAGCGCATGCGCCCGTTCAGGCTCACGCCGGGAGCGAACACGAGCTCGTTGCCCTCGTACGCCTGCACCAGCGCCGGGTCGTCGTTCTCGTACTCGACGAGCTCCGTGTGCAGGAGCTCCGCGCCGAACGCGATGCTGAGGCCGTCCAGCGGGGCGAGTTCGAGCTCGATGTCGCTGCCGTAGATCTTCGCCGTGCCCGCGTTGTCGAGAATCGTGACGATCACGCTCGGCGCGACGTTCACCGTCGTGAAGACCTGCAAGTCCTGATAGTCGTAGTAGAAGACGCTGCCGTTCAGGCGGACGCGGCGGTCGAACAGCTCCCACTTCGCGCCGGCCTCGTAGGCCCAGACCGTCTCGGGGTCGAACGACGGCAGCTCCGCCGGGTCGAAGGCGAACGCGCCCGAGAAGCCGCCGCTCTTGAAGCCGCGCGACACGCTGGCGAACAGCAGCAGGTCCTCGACCGGCTTGTAGTCGAGGCCGACCTTGGCCGACCACTCCTTGAAGTCGACGCGGTCGCGGATCGAGAACAGCGGTACCGCGAAGGTCGGCTCCTGGAACTGCACGTCCTCGGCGAACTCCCGCTCCTCCCAGGTGAAGCGCCCTCCGATCGTGCCGCGCAGCTTGTCGGTGAAGTCCCAGTCGAGCTGGCCGAACGTGGCCGCCGACTGCACGTCTTGCACGTAGTGCGTCTTGCTGAAGAACGCGGGCGCGCCGAGGGCGGCGCCGCCGGGATCGAAGCCGCCCGGAAACGCGAAGGGGTCGATCGACTCGATGATCGGCCGCAGCTCGCGGAACAGGTCGAGGAAGTTGTCCGCGCGCACGCGTTCCTTCAGGTAGTAGAGGCCGACCTGCCAGTGGGATTGGTCGCCGTCTGCGCCGAGCCGGAGCTCCTGGGTGAACTCCCAGCCGTCGTTCACGTAGTCGATCTCGATCAGCCGGTTCGGGCTCGCGTCGGTGTCTTCCTCGAACAGCTTGTCCACCCACTCGTAGGCGGTGAGCGAGGTGAGCGTCAGCTCGCCGAGCTCCGTCTCGACGCGCAGGAACGTGCCGAAGGTGTCGACGTCGAGGTCGCCTTCCTTGTTGTACTCGCCGCGCTCGTTGTTCCGGCCGTCGCGATAGCCGAGCGCGTCGACGCACACGTCGCTGCGGATCTGCGCGACGCTGCACGGGGTGCTGGTGAGCGGGTCGTTCGTGCCCTGGTGCTCGTACTGCGCCGCGAGCGAGCGATTCTGCGCGCCGTGCACGTTGAACAGCACGTCCGTCGTGTCGTTCGGCTGCCACGACAGCGCGAAGCGGCCGGCCCAGTTCTTGGCGTCGTTCTGGTCGCCGCCGCCCGGGAAGTCGTTCTCGATGTATCCGTCGGCGCGGTTGTAGGCGAGCGAGACGCGCGCGGCGAGCGTGTCCGTAATGGGCGCGCCGAACGCGCCCTCGAGCTTCACGGTGTTCCACTTGCCGTAGCTCGCGTTGACGTAGCCCTCGCGCCCTTCGTGGCTCGGCTTCTTCGAGATGAAGCTCACCAGGCCGCCGGTCGTGTTGCGGCCGTAGAGCGTGCCCTGCGGGCCACGCGCGACCTCGACGCGCTCGAGGTCGAAGAGCTGGAAGTTCTGCGCGGTCACCTGGCTGATGTAGACCTCGTCCATGTACCAGCCGACGGATCCGTTCGAGTTCGCGTTGTAGTCGTTGAGGCCGACGCCGCGCAGGAAGATCGCGGGCGTGTTCGTCTCGCCGGACGGGAAGCCGATCTTCAGGCCCGGAGTCTGCGACGCGATGTCGACGCTCTCCGCGATGCCGAGCTTCGCGATCTCGTCGCCGGTGATCGCGGTGACGGAGATCGGCACGTCCTGCAGATTCTGCGCGCGCTTCTGCGTGGTGATCACGATCTCTTCGATCGCGCCGAGCGGCTCGGGCTCCGCGGCCGCGGGCGGCGCCTCCTGGGCGGAGGCCGCGAATGCGGCGAGCGTGAGAGCGAGCGCTGCGAGCCCCGCGCGGCCGAGCGTGCGGACCGGAGTCGACATGATTCCCCCTAAGCGCCGAGAACTCTCCGCAGGAAGCCGTTCAGGAACGTGCCCTTCGGATCGAGCTCGGTGCGGATCTTCTGGAACTCGGCCCAGCGCGGGTAGAGCGGCGCGAGCTCCTTCGCGCTCAGCGTGTGCAGCTTTCCCCAGTGCGGGCGACCCCGGTGGTTGCGGAACACGGCCTCGACGTCCGCGAAGTAGGCGCGGTACGAGCGCTCCGCCGCCTGGTGTGCGGAGATCGTGACCGTCGGCCTTCCGTGGTCGGGCGACAGGAAGGCCTCGTCGGGCTTCACGGTGCGATACTCGAGCGGCCAGAGGGCGTCCTTGTGCTTCGTCAGCATCAGCTGGCGCAGCTCGCGCACGCAGTCCGGGCCGCGCTCGGCCGGGATCGCGAACTCGATCTCGTTGAACGCCGTGTCGCGGGGCGACGCGTAGATCGTGTCGCTCCAGCCGACGCGCTCGCCGCGCGTCTGCGCGGCGTCGTCCCAGCGCTCGAAGTCGCGCGGCTCCGTGGTCGGATTCAGCGCCTTCATCCCGCACAGGTCCTTCGGCAGGTTTCCGCGCACGAAGGCATTGGGATCCGGGAACCAGAAGAACTCGAAGTGCCGGTTCGATGCGACGTGGGCGTCGAGCTGCGCCATGCACGCCTCGAACCCCGCCGTCCAGTTGCGCTCGCGCAGCCGAAACGCAGGCTCGAGGGCGAGCTTCACGTGGGTGATCACGCCGAGCGCGCCGAGCGACACCTGCGCCGCGCGAAAGATCTCCGGCGACTTCTCCGCGCTGCACTCGAGCGCGTCGCCGCTCGCGAGCACGAGTCGCAGGCCGGTCACGTAGGACGAGAGGCTGCCGATCGTCTTGCCGGTGCCGTGCGTGCCCGTCGCGACCGAGCCCGCGAGGGCCTGGCGGTCGATGTCGGGCATCGTCGAGAGCGCGAGGCCCGCCTTCCGCAGCGGCTCGCCGATCTGATAGAGCTTGCTGCCGCCGAGGATCCACGCCTCGCGCTTCTTCGCGTCCACCGATTCGACGCCGCGCAGCCGGCTCGTCACGAGCTGCAGCCCGTTCGTCTCGCACAGCGGCACGAAGCTGTGTCCGCTGCCGATCGCGCGCACCGTGCGGCCGGCCGCCGTCGCGCGTTTCACCGCAGCCTGCACCTCGGCCACGCTCGCGGGCGCCGCCTTCTCGGTCGGCGTGAAGCGCACCGAGCCCGACCAGTTGGTCCACTCCGGCGGCGCGCCGGCCGCCGCAAAGGCGCTCCGCACCAGCCCGCCGCTCGCCGCCGCCGCGACGGCCGCGCCCGCCGCACTCCGTAACAACTCGCGTCGCCCGATCACTGGGACTTCCCCCGCGCCGCGATCGGCCACAGCTCGCGCACCATGCCGTTCCGCACCACGTGGTACGCGTCGTAGAGGTTCACCGTCGGGTCGCAGTGCGAGACGATCAGCTCGGCCTTGTCGCCGAGTGCGAGCTCGCGCGCCGCGCCGGTGTAGGCGCAGATGCCGTGCTCGTCCCCGCCGTAGAAGTACGCAAGGCCGGCGCGGTCCTTGAACTGCGGCTTCGCGTCCGGCTCGTGGGCGAAGGCCTTGAAGCCGGCGTCGATCGTGATGAGCTGCGGCACCGGCTGGCTGATCGCCGTCGCGAGCACCGTCAGCGAGGGCTCGAAGGCGTCGAACACTTCTCCGTCGGCGTCGCCGATCATGCGGTACTGCACGTCCATGAACAGGTAGGAGCCGACCTGCAGGTCGGTCATGCCGGGCACGTCGCAGTCGATGTCGAACGTGCCCGTGCCGCCGCCGGTGAGCGTCTTCACGGGGATGCCGCTCTTCTCGAAGAGCGCCTTCGTCTCGAGCGCCGCGGCGAGCGACTCGAGCGACTTCTGCTTGCGCTCGGCGCGGCCGACGACGTGCATCACGTGACCGGCGTAGGCCTGCAGGCCGTCGAAGCGCAGATGCTTCGCCGCCGCGATCTCGCGCGCGAGAGCGAGCGCCGGCTCGCCGGGCTGGATGCCGGTGCGGCGCGTGCCCGTATCGAGGTCGATCAGCACGCCGAGCGTGATTCCGGCGGGCGCCGCTGCGGCCTCGAGCGCGCGCACGGCGCCGACGGCGTCCACCACGAGCTGCAGGCCCGGTGCGCGCTTCGCGAGCGCCGCGGCGCGCGCGAACTTGTCCGCGCTCGCGAGCGGCGACGTGACGAGCACGCGGTCGATGCCCGCATCGACCATCACCTCGGCCTCGCTCAGCTTCGCCGCACATACGCCGATCGCGCCGAGCGCGATCTGCTTCTTCGCGAGGATCGGGCACTTGTGCGTCTTCACGTGCGGACGCAGCCCGATCTTCTTGGCCCTCGCGTGGGCGGCCATCTTCGCGAGATTGCGCTCGAGCGCTTCCGCGTCGACGAGCAGCGCGGGCGTCGGCAGGTCTGCGAGGGCGATCGGCTTCGCGAGCAGGATCGGTTCCGCGCCGCCGCACTCGACTTCGCTCGCGCCCGCCATGCTCGCCTCCTGCGCCGGCGTTGCGAGGGCCGACGAGGCCACCGCCGCCGCCGCGCCGCCGATCAGCGCGCGGCGCGTCACGCTTCCCGCGTCGCGCGCGCTCATTGCGGCGTCGCGCGCGCCGCCGCGCCCATGCCGACCCACGTGCCGAACTTCGCGCCCTCGGCGATCCAGCGCTCGATGCGCGCGAGCTCCGCCGGCGTGATCGGCTTGCGCTCGCGCGGCATGCGATCCGGCGACTCCGCGGGCAAGCGGATGCGGCGCATCAGCTCGGACTGCTCGGGCTTGCCGGGCACCACCGCGGGGCCGATGTCGCCCCCTTGCAGGATGCGCGCGGGGGAGTCGAGCTGCAGGTTCGCGTAGCGCTGCTTCACGCTGTGGCAGGCGACGCAGTCGCGCGCGAACACCGGCCACACGTCGCGCAGGAACTCGACGGGCGCGTCGGCGGCGGCCGCGCTGGCGAGGC
Organism: uncultured Spirochaetales bacterium; assembly: GCA_964501435.1. Taxonomy (GTDB): domain Bacteria; phylum Myxococcota_A; class UBA9160; order UBA9160; family UBA6930; genus VGRF01. Next base: position 32,575 of record CAZCTH010000020.1, read on the forward strand.
CGAGCGTGGCGAGGGCGACGAAGAGCGGGCTCCGCATGCGCGCATCTTCTCTTGCGGGACGCCGCGGCGCCAGCGCTCGGCCGCGTTCGCGGTGCATACTGGCGCGCGAAGGAGCCGGCCGATGCCCGCCGTTCGCATCTTTCTCGCGCTCACCGCGCTGCTCTGGACGCCCTACGCGGTCGCACTGCTGATCGATCCCGCCGCGCTGAGCGAGGCCGCGAACGTCGTCGCGACGAGCGCCACCGGAAGGGCCGAGCTGCGCGCCATGTATGGCGGATTGCAGGCCGCCATCGGCTTGCTCGCGCTCGCCGGCGCCGTGCGCCCCGCCCTCGCGCCCACCGCGCTCGCGACGCTCGGCACCGCCTGTGCCGGGCTCGGGCTCGCCCGCCTCGGCGCCGCCGCCGCGGGCGACGCGTTCAGCGCGTACACCGTGATGGCCCTCGGCCTCGAGCTCGGCTCGCTGGCCGCCGTGCTCGCGCTGTGGCGGCGCGCGAGCCCGGAGGCCGCGTGAGCGAGCCGCTTCTGCCCGAGCCGCTCTGGGATCCGGCGCTGGACGCGCACGTCGCCGAGGTGCGCGCCTTCAACGCGAAGCTCGAGCGCGAGGATCCGAGCGTCGTCTGGACGCCGGCGGCGATCGCGCGCGCGCGCGACCTCACGCGCGTGATGGGCGGCGCGCTCGCGAATGCGGGCATCCCCGGCTTCGAGACCCGCGAGATTCCGGGTCCGCGAGGGCCGGTCCGGCTGCGCACGTTCGTGCCGAGCGGCGAGGTGCGTGCGGTCTACTACGACGTGCACGGCGGCGGCTTCTTCATGGGCGCGCCGGAGATGGACGATCGCGACAACGCGGCGATCGCGCGGCGCGCGAAGTGTGCGGTGGTGAGCGTCGACTATCGCCTCGCGCCGGAGCATCCCTACCCGGCCGGGCCGGACGACTGCGAAGCGGGCGCGTTGTGGTTGCTCGCGAGCGCGCAGCGCGAATTCGGCACGAGCCGGCTCGCGATCGGCGGCGGCTCGGCGGGCGCGAACCTCGCGGCGACCACGCTCGTGCGCCTGCGCGATCGCCACCAGAGTGCAGCGCGTTTCTGCGCCGCCAACCTCGTGTACGGCGTCTACGACGTGTCGGGCACCCCGTCGCAGCGTCGCGGTGGCGTGCAGAGCTTCCGCGATCTTTACCTGCCGATGCTGCGCGGCGAGGACCGCAAGCAGCCCGACGTGTCGCCGCTCTACGCCGATCTGTCCGGGCTCCCGCCCGCGCTCTTCACCGTCGGCACCGCGGATTACCTGTACGACGACTCGCTGTTCATGCACGCGCGCTGGCGCGCCGCCGGCAACGCGAGCGCGCTCGCGATCTATCCGGAGTGCGTGCACGCCTTCAACGCCTTCCCGCTCGCGATGGCGAGGGCCGCGAACGAGCGGATCCGCGCGTGGCTGGCGGAGCGCATCGGCTGAGCCGGCCCGCGACCCCGAGACCGAGGAGACCCCATGTGCGACCGCGACCACTTCGCCGACGACCTCGCGATCTACCTCGCGCGCGCGGCCCTCACCCGCCGCCAGCTCGGCGCCCTCGGCGCGAGCGCGGGGCTCGCGCTGCTGTTTCCGCGCGCGGCCAACGCGCTCGAGGTACGCGAGCGCGAGGTCGACATCCCGACACCGGACGGTGTCGCCGACGCGACCTTCGTCCACCCCTCGAGCGGCGCGCATCCCGCCGTGCTGGTGTGGCCCGACATCCTCGGGCTGCGCCCCGCGTTCCGGCAGATGGGTCGAAGGCTCGCGGAGGCCGGCTACGCGGTGCTGGTGGTGAACCCGTTCTATCGCCAGAAGCGCGCGCCGGTCGTTCCCGCCGGCGCCAGCTTCGCGGACGAAGCCACGCGCAACCTCGTGCTCCCGCTCGCGCGCTCCCTCACCGCGGACACGGCCGCGACCGACGCAAAGGCATTCGTCGCGTGGCTCGACGCGCAGCCCGCGGTGGACGCGAAGCGCAAGCTCGGAACGGCCGGCTATTGCATGGGCGGCCCGCTGACGATGCGGACCGCGGCGGCGCTGCCGGCGCGCGTCGGCGCCGGCGCGTCTTTCCACGGCGGAGGGCTCGTGACGGACGCGCCGGACAGCCCGCACCGCCTCGTCGGCACGATGCGGGCGCAGTACCTGTTCGCGATCGCGGAGAACGACGACGCGCGGGAGCCCGCAGCCAAGGACGCACTGCGCGAGGCGTTCGCGAGCGCGGGCCTCGCCGCCGAGGTAGAGGTCTACCCCGCGGCGCACGGCTGGTGCCCGCCCGACTCGCCCGTGTACGACGCCGCGCAGGCCGAGCGGGCGTGGGGCCGGATGCTCGCGCTGTTCGAGCGCGCGCTGGCGTAGCGCTCGCTCAGACCTCGCAGCCGGCCCTGAAGCCGCCGTGCACGGCGCCCTCGATGTATCCCACCCCGAGCGCGTCGCCGATCTCGATCACGGGCACGCCGGCCGTGCGCAGTGCGCGGGCCGGCTCCGGATTGGGCGCGAGCCCGGCCGCGAGGATCACGGTATCGGCGGCCACCTCGTCGCGCTTCGGAGCGTCGCCCGCCTTGGCCGCGGCGATCTCGACGCGCAGCGTCTTCTCGCCGATCTCGAGCACCCGCGCGCGGGCGTGGAGCCGCACGCCGTGGGCGCGTAGCTCGGCGAGCGCGCGCCAGCGCCGCGGGTGGGCCATCTCCGCGGCGAGCGTCGCGCTCTCTTCGAGCACGACGACTTCCCGGCCGCGCTCGCACAGGAACTCCGCGAGCTCGGCGCCGACGAGCCCGCCGCCCACGATCGCGACGCGCTTGCCCACCGGCATGTAGGCGCGCGACGCCTCGCGCAGCTTCGCGGGATCGCCGCTGATGCCGGTGAGGCGCCCGGCGCGCACCGCGAGCCGCCCAACCAGCGAGAGCTTGCCGCTCGCCTCGCGCGCGTCCTCGCCGGTGAGCAGCGCGCGCAGGTCGTCGCCGTCGAACACGTGGTCGCGATCGGCGCCGGGGACGGGGGGACGCTCGCGGCGCGCGCCGACGGCGGCGATCACCACGTGGGGCGCGAGCTCGCGCACGAGCGCGGGCGTCGCCTCGGTGCCGAGCCGCAGCCGCACGCGGCTCGCGCGCAGCGTCTCGTCGTAGTAGCGGAGCAGCCGCTCGTTCGGCTCGTACGGCAGCGCGGCGAAGCGCAGCGTGCCGCCTAGCGCGTCGCTCTTCTCGACGAGCGTCACGTCGTGACCGCGCAGCGACGCGACGCGCGCCGCCTCCATGCCCGCCGGCCCGCCCCCCACGACGAGCACGCGCTTCGGGCTGGCCGCGGGCGTGCGCGCGAGCGCGCCGCGCTCGGCCTCCTTGCCCGCCTCGGGGTTCACCGCGCAGCGCACGGGCTTGTCGAAGAATGCCTGCGCGACGCACGTGTAGCAGTAGACGCACGGGCGCACGGCCGCGCGCTGCCCCGCCGCCAACTTGTTGGGCAGCTCGGGGTCCGCGAGCAGCTTGCGGCCGAACGAGACGGCATCCGCCTTGCCGTCGCGGATCAAGCGATCCGCCGTCTCGGGCTCGATGCGCCCGACCGCGATCACCGGGATCTTCACGGCGGCCTTCACCGCGCTCGCGAAGTCGACGTAGGCGTTCTCGGCATGCGGCAGCGGCGCGTCGAGAAAGTGCGTGCCGAGGTTGCTCGCGGCGTAGGCGCTGACGTGCACGGCGTCGCCGCCCGCGGCCTCGATCAGCTGCGCCGTGCGCACGGCGTCCGGCAGCGTGATGCCGCCGGGCGGGCCGTACTCGTGCGCGTCGATGCGCGCCCAGACCGTGAAGTCGGCGCCCGCGCGCTGCTTGCAGGCGCGGATCACCTCGCACAAGAGCCGCGCGCGATTCTCGATCGGGCCGCCGTACTCGTCGTCGCGGAAGTTCCAGCCGGGCGAAAGGAACGTGGAGAAGATGTAGCCGTGGGAGCCGTGCAGCTCGACGGCGTCGAAGCCCGCGCGCTTTGCGCGCAGGCAGGCGTCTGCGAAGTCCTCGGTGATCTGGGCGATGTCGGCTTTCGTCGCGGCCCGATACTTGCCGCCCGTGCCCGTGTTCGCGCTCATCATCCAGCCGAGCTCTTGCTGGGTGAGCTCGCCGAGACCGGCGAGGTCCATGTGGAAGCGCGGCTCGCTCGGGACGACCATCGGACGCCCCTGGCTCACGTCGAGCCGAGCGACCTTGCCGTGGAAGGCAAGCTGGATCGCGATCTTCGCGCCGTGGCGATGCACGGCCTCGGTGAGCCGCGAGAGCCCAGGCAGGAATCCGTCGTTGGAGACGCCGATCTCGTGGGCGCTGTTCGCGCCGCGCGGATACGCGCAGGACGTGTTCTCCGTGATCAGCAGCCCGGCGCCGCCGCGGGCGCGCGCCTCGTAGTAGGCGATGGTCGGCTCGCGCACGGCGCCGTCGGCCTCGACCAGCTCGACGCCCATCGGCGCCATCGCGATCCGGTTGCGCAGGGCGACGCTGCCGATGCGCGTGGGGGAGAGGAGGTGCTCGAACATGGGGCCTCGCGTGGGATCGCGCGACGCTATCGCGTCGGGCCGCGGCCGCCTGCGCCTCGCTGTGCGCTGGCGGACGCAGCATGATCGTGCGCGGAGGAGCCCCGATGCGCGCGCTGCACCCGGTCCAGATCGCCTATCACGTGCCCGATCCCGCGGCGGCGGCCCGCGAGCTCGCGGCGAGCCGCGGCTGGGGCCCGTTCTTCTTGATCGAGCACATCCCCCTCGCGCACTGCCTCTACCGCGGCACGCCCACCGCGTTCGACCACAGCTCCGCCTACGGGCAGGCGGGCGACCTGATGGTCGAGCTGATCACGCAGCACAACGACGCACCCTCCGCGCTGCGCGACCTGTTCGCGCCGCACGCGCGCGGCGTGCACCACGTCGCGTGCTTCGTGGACGACCTCGCCGCCGCGCTCGCGGAGCAGCGCGCGCAGCGCGCGGAGATCGCGCTCGAGGCCGCGACCGCGAACGGCACGGGCTTCGCGATGGTGGACACGAGCCGCGAGCTCGGGCACATGACCGAGCTGTACGAGCGCGAGAAGCTCGCGCCCTTCTACGCGATGGTGCGCGAAGCCGCGCGCAACTGGGACGGCCGCGACCCCCTGCGCCGCCTCGGCTGACGCGGGGACGTTCCTTGACTAACTGAACCAACCGGCGAGCACCGCGCGCTGCGTGGCGCGCGGGCGAGAAAGTTCAGTTAGTCAAGGAACGTCCCCGAGGTGAGAGGTGGCGGGCGGCGAAATCGAGGGCGGCGCGGAATTGTGCTTCGTCCGCGTATCGCTCGGCGAACACGAGGTGCGTCGCGCCCGCCTCGGCGAACGCGTGCGCCTGCGCGGTCGCGGCGGCGGGGTCCTTGCGCGAGAAGCCCGCGAGCACGACCACCGCGGGCGCGCCGCGGCCCGCGGCGGCGAAGCGTTCGCGCAGCTCGGCGATCGGCGCGCGCAGCGACGCGGCGTCGCGCGCCATCGGCATCCAGCCATCGCCCCAGCGCGCGGCGCGCGCGAGGGCGTGCTTCGCGTCGCCACCCACGTAGATCGGCGGCCGCGCCGGCCGCGGCAGGAAAATGAACGGCTGGCCGTTCGCCTCCACGACGTCGTTCGCGAAGCAGTCCGCGAAGAACCGCAGCGCCTCGTCGGTGCGACGCCCGCGCTCGGAGCGCGGCACGCCGAGCGCGCGAAACTCGGGCGCCATCCAGCCCACACCGACCCCCAACAACAGGCGCCCCGCAGAGAGCTCCTGCAGCGTCGCGATCGCCTTCGCCGTGGGCAGCGGCGCGCGGTACGGCAGATTGATCACGCCGGTGCCGAGGCCGATGCGCGTGGTCGCGCCGGCGAGGAACGCGAGCGCGCCGAGCGGATCGAGATAGCGGCCGCCGCTGCCCTCGGCGTCGTCCGGCGGGATCGCGAGGTGGTCCTGCACCCACACGTCGTCGAAGCCCGCGTCCTCGGCGGCGCGCGCGCAGGCGAGGAACGTCTCGCGCGAGGACTGCGGGCCCATCGAACGCAACGCGACGCCGAGCTTCATGGCGACTCCTCCGCGCCGACGCTGCGCCGTCGGCCTCGCGGCGTCAACGCGGGAGCGGTGATAAAGACGCCGCGCAGCGCCATGCAGCGGCGCGAGCGGACGGAGCGCCATGCGAGTGGAAGCGAGGAGCGGCGACGAGGCGAAGATCGTCGCGTGGTTGGAGGCCAACGTCGGCGGCACGGTGGTGGAGCTCGCGCGGCAACCGCGCTGGCGCCCGGTGTGGTGGGCCACGCTCGAGCGCGGCGGCGAACGCCTCGCGCTGTGCGTGCGCGGCGACCGCACGGACATGAGCCTCGTCTTCCCGCTCGACCACGAGATGCGCCTGCAGCGTACGCTGCACGCGCAAGGCATCCCCGTGCCGAAGGTGTGGGGCTGGATCGACGAGCCACGCGCCTACGTGATGGATCGCGTACCGGGCCGGAGCGACTTCAAGGGGGCGAGCGACGCCGAGCGCGCGGCGGTCGTGGACGAGTATCTGCGGATCCTCGCGCGCATCCACGCGCTTCCGGTCGGCCCATTCGCCGCGGCCGGGATCGCGCGCGCCGAGACGCCCGAGGCGTCCGGCACGTTGGGAATGGCGCGCTACGAGCGAAACTGGCGCGCGATGAAGTCCACGCCCGACCCGTTCGTCGAGTTCGCGCTCGGGTGGCTGCGGCGCAACCCCCCGCGCTCCCGCGGCCGCGAGGCGGCGATCGTCTGGGACTCGGGCCAGTTCCACCACGAGCACGGGCGCGTCGTCGCGGTGCTCGACGTCGAGATCGGGCACGTCGGCGACCCGATGATGGACCTCGCCGCGTGGCGTCAGCGCGACACCGTGATCGGCTACGGCGACATGGAGGCGCTGTACGCGCGCTACGCGGAGCTGTCGGGCCGGCCGGTCGACCGCGAGGCGCTCCAGCGCCACCACTTCTTCTTCTGCCTCACGAACGCGCTCTCGGTCGGCCCTGCCACGCGGCGCCCTCCACCGACTTCCGACCTGATGACGAACCTGCAGTGGTGCTGCGAGACGAACCTGTTCGCGACCGAAGCGCTCGCGGAGATCCTCGGTGCCGAGTTGCCGAGCGTCGAGATGCCTGCTCCGCGCGAGTCGCGCGCGACGGTCGTGCTCGATCACCTCGTGCGCAACCTCGGCGGGCTGCAGCTCGGTGACGAGGTAGCGCGTTATCAGGGTCGCACGCTGTTTCGGATGGCGCGCCACGCCGCGCGCCTCGACGAGATCGGCGACGCGCTCTCGCGCGCCGACCTCGACGACCTGCACGCACTGCTCGGGCGCCGCCCCGCCTCGTGGCTCGAGGGCGAGGCCGAGCTCGAGCGCTTCGTGCTGGCACACGCCGACTCGAGCCGGCACGACGCCGCGCTGCTCGCGCTCTTCCACAAGCGCCACCTGCGCGCGCAGATGGCGCTCGGGCCCGCGGGCTCTGCGATGACGCGCCACGCGCGCATCCAGCGCTTCGGCGGCTGAGGCCTCCCCTCCCGAGCAGGGCCTCCCGGGCCAGGCCGCGCCGCGCTCAGCGCGCCGCGACGAGCTTCACCGGCAACTGCGTGACGCCGCGGAACACCGGGCTCGGATGGATCGGCAGGTCTCCGCTCCACGCCGCCTCGATGTGCGACGTCCGCGCGAGCAGCGCCTCGAGCGCGACGCGCGCCTCGAGGCGCGCGAGGTTCGCGCCGAGGCAGTAGTGCGGGCCGTAGCCGAAGGCGATGTGCGGGCTCTTCTCGCGCAGCGGGTCGAAGCGCTCGGGATCGTCGAACACCTTGGCGTCGCGGTTCGCGGAGCCGATCCAGCAGAGCACGAAATCGTTGGGCTGGATCTCGACCCCGTGCAGCGTTCCGGGCACGATCGCGCGGCGCGGTGCGAACTGAACCGGCGACGAATGGCGCAGCGTCTCCTCGATCACCCCGGGCACGAGCGCGCGATCGGCGCGCACGCGGGCCATCCAGTCGGGATGCGCGAGCAGCTCGAGCACGAGGTTCTGGATCAACGTCGTCGTGGTCTCGTTGCCCGCGACGAGCAGCAGGATCAGCATCTGCAGCATCTCGTCGTGGCTGAGCCGCGAGCCCTCGTGCTCGGCCTGCACGAGGCCGGTCATCAGGTCCTCGCGCGGGGCGCGCTTGCGCTCCTCCGCGAGGGGGATCAGGTAGGCCTTCATCTCCTCGCGCAGCGCGACCTGCTCGCGCACTCGCGCCTCGTCGAAGCCGCCGAGGAACGCGACACCGAGGCTCGCGACGGCGCGGTCCGACCACGCCTTGAACTGCGCGCGGTGCTCGGCGGGAATGCCGATGATCTCGGCGATCACGGTCACCGGCAGCGGGTACGTGAGGGTCTGCACGAGATCCGCCTCGCCCTGCGCCACCGACGCGTCCACGAGCTCTTCGGCGAGCGCGTGCATGCGGCCCTCGAGCCGCGAGACGATGCGCGGCGTGAACGCCTTGTTCACGAGGCTGCGCAGGCGCGTGTGCTCCTCGCCGTCGGTCACGAGCATCGAGGGCGGGATCGCGCCGACGGCGGCGGGCGTCGCGACGCGCAGGGCCTCGTTCGGCGCATTCGAGAAGCGCGCGTCGTCGCGCAGTGTCGCCTGCACGTCCTCGTAGCGGAAGAGCGAGATCACGCGCAGCGGGAGACCGGCGTGCAGGAACGCGGGCGCCTCCTCGCGACCGCGCGCGTACAGGGCGTAGGGATCGCGGCGCAGCGCCGGGTCGAGCGGGTTGAAGGCGAACATCGGAGCCCTCCTGCGACGGCGCGCGGGGGGTAGGTGTACGCCGCGCGCGAGGCGGGCGCAAAGAACGCCCCCCGCTAGGGCGCGTAGCTCGAGCGCGCCAGAATCCCCCAGCGCCCGTTGCGCAGCACGATCACGTAGAGCGAGTCGTAGCTGCCGACGGGAATGCCTCCGGCGCGATAGCGCGTGAAGCGCGCCGCGACGTGCACCTTGGCCGCGCTGCTCTGCACGATGCGCCGGTCCGTCCACGTGCTGTAGTCCCAGCCACCGCGCGTGAGCTGCAGCTCGTGCATGTACTCGACGATGCCGCGGAACACGCGCACTTCGTCGCCCGCGATGCGCACGTGCGGGAAGTGCAGCGTCGCCACGAAGGCCGACTCGTCGCGCGCGTTATAGGCGGCGATGTACGCGTCGAGCACGCGCAGCGCGGAGGCCTCGGGGCCGCCGTCGTACTGCGCCCCTGCGGGAGGCGCGATGCTCGTAGCGACGAGAAGAGCGCTCGCAAGGAGCCACCCGATTCGCGCGCGTCGCCGCATCGCTCACCCCCTAGTGCGTCGTTCGCCACCTCGACATCGAGCCCATCCTGGTGGGAGCACGATTTCGCTTGGAACGCGCGAGCGCAAGCAGGTGCGCTTGCGGGGGAGCGGCGCCACGTCGGCGCGCGCGCAGCGGCCGACCGGGCGGCTCAGGGCGCGTAGCTGGATCGCGCCTGCACGCCCCAGCGCCCGTTCACGCGCGTCACCACGTAGAGCGACTCGTAGCGGGCGAGCACGCTGCCATCCTCGCGGTAGCGCGTGAAGGCGACCGCGAGGTGCACCTTGTCGGGGCCCGACTGCACGACGCGGCGCTCGGTCCACTCGCTGCGGCTCCAGCCGGTCTGCTCCACGAAGCGCTTGAACTCGAAGTTGTCGCGATAGGCGGCGGCGTCGGCGAAGACCGCGACCTGCCCGCTCGCGATGCGCACGTGCGGGAAGTTCAGCGTGGCGATCCACGCCTCGACGTCGCGCGCGTTGAACGCCGCCATGTAGGCGTCGAGCGTGCGCATCGCCGCCTGATCGGGCGTCTCCTCGGCCTGCGCGGGCAGCGCGAGCGCCGCGAGAGCACAAAGGAGCGCGCCGGCCAGCGCGCGACGCAGCGCGTTCGCCCGCGACGCGGCCGGCGCTCGTGAACCAACGTCCCCGGCCTGTGCCGAACGCGTCGGGGTCACAGCTTCGCGCGCGGGGCGACGCGGGTTTGGGTGACTTCGTCCATCGGGAACTCGGCGCCGCCTTGCTTCGCGAGCTCGAAGAACTCCGGGCCGAACGGGTTCATGCCGCGGATCGGCATCGAGCCGCGGCGGATCGTCCAGTCCTTCGGCGCGAGCTCGCCGGCGCGCACGAAGTGGCGCTCGGCGGCCTCGGCGCGCCCGGATTGGTGCAGGTGCCAGGCGAGCGCGCGCTCGGCGCGCGCGAGCTGGGAGTCCGCGCTCGGGAGCTGCTGGTACTTGCGCACTTCGTCCGGCGAGAGCGCGCCCTTGCCTTCCCGCACCCAGGCGCGGACGAGGTCGAGGTACGGGCCCGACGCCTTGCCGTGGAACTGCGTGAAGGTGTCCGTACCGAACTGGTTGTCCTGCGGGCGCACGATCACGCCGCGCTCGTCGATCCAGATCAGGGTCGGGACGTTCACGATGTGGAACAGCTCCGCGACGCGGTGTTCCGTGTCGAGCAGGCTCGGATGCGTCGGCTTCGCCTTCTCGACGAACGGCCGCGGCTCGTCGGCGTTGCGGTCGAGAGCGACGGTGATCGGGACGAAGCCGAGCGCGCCCAGCTCTTCGTACAGCGCCTGCCACACGGGCAGGTCCTCGCGGCAGCCTCACCAGCTCGAGTAGGCGATCAGCAGGACCTTCTTGCCGCGGTACCCCGAGAGCGAGTGCTCGCGCCCCGCGAAGTCCGGCAGCGTGAAATCGGGGGCCGCGAGGCCGCGCAGCGCGGCGAGCCGGTCGTCCAACGCGACCCCGATCGCGCCCGCGCGCTCCTGCGGGTCGAGCGCGAGGGGCCGGCCGGTCACCCGGGCGAGCTCCGCGACGTCGAGTGCGCCGCCGCGCACGAGCGCCTCGCGCTCGCGCACCGGGAAGCAGGTCGCCCCGTGGCACAGGCCCTCGGGCTTCAGCTCGTAGCCGAGTGCGCCGCGCACCGACTCCGCGGAGGCCAGCACGCGGCCGCCCGCGATCTCGACCGCCAGCTCGAGGGCGCGGCCCTCCTCGATCAACGTGAAATCCATACGGGCTCCTCCGGCTGACGGCACCGTAGAAGGTCGGCGCCGTCTCGGCACGGGGCCCTGGGAATGCGCGGCTTGGAACGGGCCATTTCACTTCAAGCCACTCCCACATTCACCCGATGCGTCCCGCAAACCCCTTTTGGGTGGATCTGTCCTTGATCGACGCCGCCGCCATCGTGCTGCAGGTCGCTGCTCTCGCCGTGTCCGCGGCGGGCGGCGCTTGGCTCGCCGCGCGGCGAATGCGGGGGGGCGCGCTCGAGCGCGCGCGGCAAGGCGAGCTCGACCCGTCCCAAGAGTCGGCGGCGCGGCTGGGTGCGGCGGAAGAAGCCGTGCTCTCGTTGCGCAAATCGCTGCTGCAGATCCCGGAGATCGCCCAGCGTCTCTTTTCCGCGACGAGTGTGCGGGCGATCCCGGACGCCGCTCTCGACCTCGCGGAGGAGATGCTCTCGCCGGCTTATTGCGCCTTCTTCTCCCTGCGCCGCGGCGGCTACGTCGCGACCGCCGTCCGCGGCGAGGTCGAGATCAAGCTGGGCCAGCGCGTCGAGGTCGGCGAGGGCGTCGTCGGGCTCGCGGCGCAGCGGCAAATCGCGCTCACACCCGACGGCCTCGCCGAGGAACGCGCGGCGCGAGAAGGTGGGCGTGGGCTCCCCGCGCTCGTTCGCGGCTTCTCGGTGTGCACGCCGATCCTCGCCAGCGAACAGACCATCGGCGTGATCCTGATCGGCCCGGCCTCCCGCGAAGTGGCCGCGGTCGCGGAGCTCGCGCGCACGATCTCGCTGATGGCCGCCGCCGCCGAGACGAACGTGCGGCTGATCGAGCGCGAGCAACACCTCGCGAAGACCGACGGCCTCACGGGCCTCCTGAACAAGCGCGCGATCCTCGAGCACCTGCGCGATCGGGTCGCCCCGGGCCGGGCCGGCGTGGTGTCCGTGTTCCTCTTCGACGTCGATCACTTCAAGAAATACAACGACACGAACGGCCACCTCGCGGGCGACGACCTGCTGCGCGGCCTCGGCGCGCTGATCCGCGAGCACAGCCGCGACGGCGAAGGCCTCGGGCGCTACGGCGGCGAAGAGTTCCTGCTCGTCATGGATGGCGTGCCGAAGGCGCAGGCGCTCGCGGCGGCGGACCGCCTGCGCGAGCTCGTGGCGAGCGCGCCGCTCCCGCTGAGCGAGAGCCAACCCGGCGGACGCCTCACGATCAGCGGCGGCGTCGCCGCCTGGCCGAGCGACGGCGACGACGTGAACGTGGTGCTGAAGGCGGCCGACGACGCGCTCTACGCCTCGAAGCGCGCGGGCCGCAACCGCGTGACCGCCCACCTGCTTCCGGGCCTCTCCCTCGACGACGTCGAGCTCGGCGAGGAGAAGGCCGAATGAGCGGGCTCGAGGCACTGCTCGCGATGCGCGATCCGCTGCTGCGCCACCAGCTGCGCGCCGCGATGGCCCGCGTCGGCTTCGCGACGACCGACGTCGGCACGGCGGACGCTGCGCTCGCCGAAGCGCGGCGCAGCCTGCCCAGCTTCGCCGTGGTGGAGAGCGCGCTCGGCGGCGGCGCCGGCGCGGAGCTCGTGCGCGCGCTGCGCGGGATCTCCGGCAGCGTGCGCTTCCCCATCTTGGTCCTCTCGGAGCCGGGCGCGAGCGTCGCGCCGGAGCTCGCGCTCGCCGACGACGCGATCGACTTCATGGCGAAACCGATCCAGCTCGAGCGCTTCGAGCAGCGCCTGCGCTTCGTCGCGCGCTGGCTGACGGGCGCACGCGAGCTCGAACGCACGAACGTGGCGCTCGACGATCAGCTGCGCGCGTTCGCGCGCGCGCACCGCGAGGCGGGCCTCGGCGTCTGGGAATGCGACCCCGCCACGAACGAGATCGCGCTGACGCGCGAGGCGCTCGAAGTGTTGGGCCTGGGCGCCGCACCGGCGTCGCTGGCCGAGTTGCTGGACGCGCTCGTGCATCCCGACGAGCGCGCGAAGGTCGACGGCGCGCTGGCCGCGCTCGCGAGCGGCGAGACCGTCGCCGCGTTCGAGCATCGAGCGCCCGACGCGCTGCGCTGGGTGCGCCATCACGCCCTGCGCTCCTCGGCGGCGAGCGCGAGCGAGCTGCCGCTCTGCCTGCTGGCGCAGGACGTGACCCCGCAGCGCGTCGCCGAAGACCGCATCCAGCGTGCCGCGCTCTACGACGCCGTCACCGGCTTGCCCGGCCGCGCGATCTTCGAGTCCCGCCTCGAGCGCGCGCTGCAGCGCTACGGCACGGCCGAGAGTCGCGTGGCGGTGCTCTGGCTCGACGTGGATGGCGTGCGCACGATTCGCGAGTCGCACGGCGACGGCGCCGCCGACGAAGTGCTGCGCTCGGTCGCGAGCCAGCTGCTGCTCTCGCTTCGCGCGAGCGACGCGCTCAGCCGAATCGAGAGCACGCAGCACAGCGTGGCGCGTCTCGGCGGCGAGCAGTTCGCGATCGTGCTCACCGGCATCGAGAAGATGGAAGACGCGGCCTCGTGCGCGAAGCGCCTCGCCGAGGCGCTCTCGCGGCCGATCGACCTGCCCGGCGCGGAGACGCCGACGGGCCTCGAGCCGCGCATCGGCATCGCCGTCGCGCCGCGCGACGGCGCGAGCGTGGCGGAGCTGATCGAGAGCGTGCAGCGCGCGGGTCTCGCCGCGGCGAAGTCGCGCAGCCGCTACCGCTTCCCCGATGGCACGCGCAACGCGCGCGAGGACCGCGCCGCCACCATCCTGGCGGACCTTCCCCACGTCGCGGAGCGCGGCGAGCTGTCGCTGCTCTATCAGCCGCGCGTCGAGCTCGCCGACGGGCGCATCTCGGGCGCGGAGGCGCTCGTGCGCTGGCGGCACCCGCGCCTCGGCGACATTCCGCCCAAGGATTTCATCGGCATCGCCGAGCGCGACGGCCTGATCGACGCGATCGGCACGTGGGTGTTGTCCAGTGCCGCGGCGTTCGCGGGCCAATGGGCCGGCGGACGGATCTCCGTGAACGTCTCGCGTTCGCAGCTGCTCTCGGGCGATTTCGCGCGCGTCGTGTTCCGCTCGCTGATCGCGGCGAACCTGCGGCCCGAGCAGCTCGAACTCGAGGTCACGGAGTCGCTGATGTACGAGAACGAGAACCTGCTCGAGCCGCTGCGCGAGCTCGCGGCCGTCGGCGTGAAGCTCGCCCTCGACGACTTCGGCTCCGGCTACTCGTCGCTGAGCGCGCTGGTGCGCTTCCCCGTGCACGTGATCAAGATCGACCGCTCGATCGTGAAGGACATCGACGAGAACCCCGACGCGATGCGCGTCGTGCGCGGCGTGGTGCACGTCGGGCACGATCTCGGCATGCGCGTCGTCGCGGAGGGCGTCGACCGGCCGGGCCAGGTGCCGCTCTTGATCGAGGCCGCGTGCGACGAGGCGCAGGGCTTCCTGATCGCGAAGCCGCTCGGCGGGCCGCAGCTCGTGAAGTTCGCGGAAGACTGGGCGCCCCGCGCCGCGAGCTTCGGCCGCGGGCCCGCGAGCGAAGACGAAGCGACGGGCCCGCTCGTCTGACGCAACGCGGTCGCCGGGCGCACCCCGCGCGGCCGGGCCGCGATAGTGTGTGCCCCGAATGCGGGCCGCGAGCTCTCGGCGGAGGACTTCGGTGGGCGCGCGGCGTCACGCCGCGGCGCACGGCATCGCGTTGTCGCTGGCGCTCGCCGGCAGCGCGCTCGCGGAGCCGGCGGAGGAGCCGGAGCGCGGCGAGGTCGAGGAGATCGTCGTCACGATCTCGAAGCGCGCGGAGGCGCTGCACGAGATCCCCGCGGCGGTCAGCGCCTTCGACGCGGAGACCGTCGAGGCCGCGAACCTCCAGTCGTTCGAGGACTTCGCGAGGCTCGTCCCCAACGTGACGAGCAAGGGCGGCGCGAACGACGCGCTCTCGATCCGCGGCATCTCGCAATCGTTCACGTCGCAGTCGCCGGTCGCGCTCCACGTGAACGGCGTCTTCAAGATCGACAACACCGCGCTCCAGACCGCGCTCTACGATCTCGCCGCAATCGAGCTCGCCCGCGGCCCGGCCGGCACCGTGTACGGGCGCAACGCGACGGCGGGCGCACTGAACGTGCGCTGGGCCGAGCCCACCGCGACGTGGAGCGCGAAGGGCGAGCTGACCGGCGGCAACCTCCACGCGGTCGACGCGCGCGGCTTCGTGAACGTTCCCTTCCTCGGCGAGGGGGACGAGCGACTCACCGGGCGCTTCGTGCTCCAGCGCAGTGTGTCCGACACCGGCCTCCGCAACCTCGAAAGCGACCGCGGCGACGGCAGCCTCAGCGTCTACGCGGGCCGCGGCACGCTGCGGGCCGAGGCGAGCGAGCGCACCACGCTCGTCGCCCATGGCCACTACACGAAGCGCCACGGCTTTCCGGTCTACGGCAAGCCGCTGCTCGACGCCTTCCCGATCGGCCAGCTCACCACCCAGCCGTTCGGGATCGTGCGCGCCGATCCGTACCAGGGCATGCAGCTCTTCCTCGGCGACGTCACGAACGCCGTGTTGACGCCGACGACGCCCGAGGCACAGCAGCTGCGCGCGCTCGCGCGGATCCAGGCGTGCGGCCCGTTCGGCCCCTGTCCGCTGCCCGTGCTGACTGCGTCGGTGCAATCGATCGTGAGCACGATCTTCAACCTCGACCCGAGCCTGCAGGGCGTGGTCGCACGGCCGATCCCGGCGAGCGGCAAGCGCGTGCGCAGCCGCATCCTCGAGCGCGGCCACCCGAAGGCCGAAGTCTTCGGCGGCGACGTGCAGATCGAGCACGCGCTGCCGGAGCTGCCGGGCGTCGGCCCGGTGACGCTGAGCGCGCTGCTCGGCTGGGAGAGCGAGGCCCTCGTGCAGCTCGTCGACGTGGACGGCAGCGAGCTGCCTGTGCTCGACGACCTGCAGGCGAATGACCGCGAGACGTGGACGGGCGAAGTTCGCCTCGCGTCGGACGGCGACGGCGCGCTCGACTGGATCCTCGGCGTGTTCGCGTTCGACGCGAAGTTCGGCCGGCAGCAATCGACGCTCACGCCTTTCGGCGAGATCCGCTCGCGCGAGCAGCGCGTGGAGCAAGGCTACGCGCCGTTCGGACAATGGACGCTGCGCCCGCTCGAGCTCGGCGGGCGGACGCCCGAGCTGACGCTCGAGCTGTTCGGCGGCGTGCGCTTCAACGTGGATCACTACGACCGGGACCAGACCAACTTCGACACGCCGGCCGGCTGCACGCCGCCGTTCTGCGTGCGCGAGCACCGCACGCTCGCGTCGCGCAAGAAGTTCACCGAGACCACGGGCGAGGCCGGCGTGCGCTGGCTCGCGAGCGACGCGCACACGCTCTACGCGAAGTGGGCCCACGGCTACAAGGCGGGCCTCACCGAGCTGGTCGCGCAGGACGGGACGGTGAACCACGTCGCTCCCGAGCGGATCGACGCGGCGGAGATCGGCTGGAAGGGTGCCTGGCGCGATGGCGCGCTCGAAACCGCGCTTACCGCCTTCCACTACGACTACTCCGACCTGCAGGTGCCTCAGCTGATCCAGGGGCAGGTGCTCACGCGCAACGCCGCGGCGGCGACGATCTGGGGTCTCGAGGCGGAGCTGCGCTGGCGCCCGAGCCCCGCCACCGAGATCGCGCTCACCGCGAGCCACCTGGGCGCCACCTTCGATGCGTTCTGCGCGGACGACGTGCTGCAGGCGACGCCCGCCGACGACCCCGGCTGCGTGCGCGACGCGACCGCGCCGCCGCTCGACGGCAGCAACGGCCTCGTGAACCTCGCCGGCAACCGGCTCGAGGACTCGCCCGCGTGGCAGGCCTCGGCGTTCGTGCGCCAGACCGTTCCGCTCGGCGCGTACGGGTTCCTGACGGCGGTCGCCGAGATCGGCTGGTCCGCGAAGACGTACCGCCGCCCCTTCAACCGTTTCCCCGACGGGATCGACGCCTACCACCGCACCGACCTGCGCCTCGTGTGGTCCGACGCGTCGCAGGCCTGGCGCGTCGAGGCGTTCGTCCAGAACCTCGAGGACGAATCGATCTACGGGCGCGCGATCTCCGGGCCCGAGTTCACGGCCGGCAATCCCGTCGGCATCTCGAGCTACGCGCCGCGCACCTACGGCATCCGCGTCGGGACCCGCTGGGGCGAGTGACCGCGCGGGCGGACGCGCCGCCCCAGTCGCGCGCGGCCGCGGGCCCCAGCTCGAGCCGCGGGCGCAGCGCGGCACCTCCGAGCATTCGGCACGCGAGTTGCGTCATGCTCCGCACACCGCTTCGCGAACCCGATTCGAGGAGGCACCGCCGTGTCCGTCCCGTTTCCGTCCCTCGCGTTCTTCGAGGCCCTTCGCAAGCGCACGGCGGAAGACGCCGCGCGTTTCGAGAAGCTCGGCACCTGCGACACCGCCTTCGGTGTGCGCGTCGGCGACGAGCTCTACGGCGTGCACTTCGAGGTCTACGAGTGCACGAAGGTCGAGAAGCGCAGCGATGCCAAGGGGCTCGACTTCGTGCTGGTCGCGAAGCCCGAGCTGTGGAAGAGCATGCTGCGCTCGGTCCTCGCGTACGGCGGCGCCGACGCGGAGCACACGCTCAACACGCTCTCGCACATGGGCGACCGCATGGCGGTCGAGTACGAGGACGCCGAGGGACACGACAAGTTCTATCGCTTCATGGCGACGATCCAGGAGTTCTTCGACCAGACCCGCCACGTCGACGTGGACCTGAAGAATTAGGGAGAACACCCGTGGCCTACATCGCGCCCAAGGACTTCGCGACCGACCCCGCCATCGTCCAGAAGCTGATGAAGGTGCTCGGCGGTGAGCTCGACCTGTCGTGGATGCGCGGCCGCGACGACGCGATCGTCGCGCGCCCGTCGCAGCCGAGCCGCGGCCTCACGCTGGACGACATCAACCAGGGCGTCTACTCGCCCGACCGCAGCCCCGAGATCGTGCGGCACAACTTCTCGATGGCGCCGCGCGGCGCGTACCTTCCGAAGGGCCTGCCCTCGCTCGGCTACAAGCTGAACCGCAAGTCCGAGGTGTGGGCGAACAACGCGGCCGCGCTCTTCGAGGAAGGCAAGGCGCGGCACTGGGCGCCGTCCCACGCCGTGCCCTGGGAGCTCCTGCGCGAGCACGGCTACGACGCGCGAGAAGCCGCGGCCTGGCGGCAGATCGCGACCGAGCTGATCTCGATCGGCCTCGTCACGGGCGACATCCCCGCGCGCTGGGAATTCCAGATGAACCAGGAATTCCACGAGGTGAAGTACCTCATGTGCGTGCAGATGATCGACGCTGCGCGCACGGCCGAGGCCTGGCGCAAGCGCGCGCTCTACGGCGACGGCGGGCTCGGCGTGGACTCTCTCGAGCTCGGCGAGCTGCTGAAGATGGTCTCCGACTCGGGCACCTACCCGTGCGCTTCCGCCTCGATGAACCTGCTGCTCTATTCCTTCGTGATGACGCTCGGCGCGCATCTCGAGTGGGCTGCCAAGAACGGCGCGGACGGCTTTCTCGGCACGCGCCTCGCGCAGGACTCCGGGCGCTTCGTCGCCTACGGCATCGACCACGTGCGCAGCGTGATCTCCGCGCGGCCGAACGAGGCGCACGCGCTGAACGGCCACCTCGACCTCGTCGAGAACGGCGTCGTCGGCTGGCTCGGCGCGCGCGCCCACCTCGAGCCGCTGGTCGTGCTGTCCGGCGGCTTCGCGCCGGTGCGCGCACTCTACGAGCGCAGCGTGCGCGAGTACTTCGAGCGCTGCCGCGCCGCGGGCCTGGGCGAGCGCGCGGAGCGCAGCCCGCTCACCAAGTTCCTCTCCTTCCTCGCCTAGCGACACGAACCGGGAGACGCGCATGTCTTATTACGGATCGACCGACTGGACCGCGAACGACGACCTGATGCTCCGGCTGAAGGACATCCGCAAGGGCGACCTCGAGCTCGACTGGATGAAGACGGGCACCGAGTCGGTGAAGGCGAACGCGGAGAACCCGCGCCGCGGCTTCACGTACCTCGACTGCAACGTCGGCAGCTACGGCGAGGACGCGCTGCCGGAGATCCCGCGCGGTCCGCGCGGCTCCGCGCCGCGCGGCGCGGCTTACGACGTCGCGGCCCAGGCGGACCTCGCACCCGAGCTGAACCGCAAGAGCGACGTATGGGCCTACAAGGTCTCGTCGTTCTACGAGGAGGCGATGTCGCGGCAGTGGAACGCCACGACCGACATCCCGTGGGCGAACCTCGACCACGAAGAGCGCCCGATGGAGCTCGAGATCGCCTTCGCCCAGCTCTGCACGTTCTTCACCGAGGTCGAGATGATCGCGACCGACCTCCCGGCCAAGTGGTGCTGGCGCATGAACAACCAGTTCCACGAGGTGAAGCACTTCATCGCCTCGCAGGCGATCGACGAGGCGCGCCACGCGGAAGTGTTCCGCAAGCGCGCCCTCGCGGGCGGCGTCGGCTTGCTCGAGGCGCTGCCCCAGGCCGAGCACTCGCTGAAGGCGATCCTCGACGGAGATACCTACAGCGAGGCGAGCGCCTTCATGCACCTGCTCGCCGAGGGCAACGTGCTCACGATGTTCCGCTTCAGCGAGTTCATCTCGCCGACGCCGACCGACAAGCGCATGTTCCAGCTGGTGATGCAGGACGAGGCGCGCCACGTGTCGTACGGCATGCAGCACCTCAAGTGGATCATCGATCACACGCCGGAGCGGAAGGAGCAGATCCACGCCGCGCTCGACGAGGCCGAGGCCTTCTCGCTGGCGCAGTTCGACTCGGCGTTGTTCGAGGCGATGATCGTGCTCGCGGGCAAGGGTACGAAGCGCGAGAACATCCAGAAGGGCCTCGAGATCGTCGGCGGGCTCCAGCTGAAGCAGGTCCAGGAGTACTTCCACCGCCTGAACCGCGCGGGCTTCGCCGAGCGCATCCCGCGCAGCAAGTTCAACGACATGCTGGCCGCGATGGGCGCACTGAAGGGCGGAGGCGTCGCCGCCGCCCACTAGCCGAGGCCCTGCGTGGGCAACCGGGCGGGGGCGACGCGCGAGCGCGCCCCCGCTTCGCATTTCGGGCGTTACCGTTGCGCGCTCTCGCCGGAGCCGCCTTGCCCGTCTCGCGCTCGATCCTCTCGCTCTCGCTGTGCGCCGCCCTCGGCTGCGTCGCGAGCGCGCCGCCGCCCGAGGCTCTCGCGCTCGCGCCGATTCCGCACGCCGAGCGCGAGATGCAGACGCGCGTCTACGCCGTCGAAGATGGCGGCGCGGTGCTCGCGGCGTGCATCGCGGTGCTGCAGAAGCACGGCTTCTCCGCCGAGGACCAGGACCACGACCTCGGCGTGATCGTCGCCTACAAGGACGACGAGGCCGCCGGCCATCGCACGCGGCTGCGCGCCTCCGTCGTCGCGCTGCCGGCCGGCGAGTTCGGGCTCGAGACGCAGCTGCGCGTGACCTTCCAGCGCCTCGCGTGGAACGCGCGCGGCCGCGAGACCGCGCGCGAAGCGGTCCGCACGGTGGGGGAATACGACGGCTTCTTCGACGAGGTGGCGGCGACCCTCGACCTGCCCGAAGCGAGCGCACCGTGAGCGCGCGCCGCTGCCGACGCGCACCGGCCCTCGCCGCCCTCGCGCTCGCCCTCGCGTCCGCCGCCCTGCCGCTTCCCGCGCGAGCCGCCTCCCCCTTCGACGCGCTGCTCCAGAAGCCCGCTCCCGCCGCCGCCCCCGCGACGCGCGACTTCGCGAGCGACGACCTCCTGCGCACGACCCGCCTCGCGATCGCCGCCCTGCAGGACCTCGGCTTCGCCCTCGAATCCGCCGACGCCACGACCGGCACCATCGTCGCCTCGCGCCTCGACACCCACCCGCTCCGCCTGACCGTCACCGTGTCGTCCCCGCGCGCCGACACCGTCACCGCCGCCGTCACCGCCGACTACGCCGGCCTCCCCGTCGCCAACCCCGGCCCCGCCGAAGCCTTCTTCGCCGCCCTCACCGCCCAGCTCGAGCCGCCCCCCGCAATCGATTAGGTCCCGCCGCTCGCGCGCGCCGCGACTCGACGCGCCGCGCGGGCCCACCATGCCGCTCTCCTCCGCTTTCCTCTCCCCTTCCGCCAGCCGCGCGAAGCGCGCTGGCTCCTCCCACGACCACGCCCGCATCCACTCGCCCCTCCGGACACACCCAAACGCACGCACGCGCCTCGGGCGCCTCGAAGGCGCCCGAGGCGCGCCACGCCCCACCCAACCAGATGGACGAGCAACACCCTCCGCGCACGCGCAGCGCACGCCGCGCCCTCGGCGCGGCGGGGGCGGCGGGGCCGCTCCGGGTGAGTCAAGCGCAGCTCGGCCCCGTGCATCCGGCAACGCAACCGCCGCCGCGTGCGCGCCTCTCCTCCACACAGCGGTACGCCCCCCCCAAAAGGGGCCGAAAGCGAGCCATCACCCGGAGCGGCCCCGCCGCCCCCGCCGCGCCGCGCACGAGACGTCCCC
>CAZCTH010000021.1:0-52715 GCA_964501435.1 uncultured Spirochaetales bacterium
CGCAGCGCGACGCGCGGCGCGGCGAACGCGCTGCCGAGCCGCTCGGCCGCCCGCGCGACGCCGACCAGCGGCGCGCGCAGGTTGCGCTCGATGTCCGCGACCAGCGCCTTCAGCGGCGAGACGTACAGCAGGCGCACGCCGGTCGGTTGCGCCTCGCCGCTCGGCGCCGGGTCGCTGCCCGCCGCCTGAGGCGCCCGGATCCGCCCGCGGGCGCGGGGGGCCGCGCTCGCTCGCTGCGCCTCAGGAACGCCGGCGCTGCCCAGCTGATCGATCGCGTAGAAGAACGCCGCCAGGGTTTTGCCGCTGCCGGTCGGCGCGAGCAGGAGCGCGTGCGCGCCGGCCGCGATGCGCGCCCAGCCCTCGCGCTGCACGGGGGTCGGCGCCGCGAACGCCTCCGCGAACCACGCGCGCGCCGCGGGCGAGAACGGCAGGGAGGTGTCGGGATCGGACGCCACGGGGTCACGCTAGCTCGCGGGTGTGACGGGTTCGGACACGGCCGCACGGGCTCGGACGGCGAGCGCTTGCCTCTCGGCTTCGCGCCGGTACCGTGCGCTCGTTCCGCTCGAGGTTGCCGATGTCTGCCAGGGTCTCTCACCGCTAGCTCCTTTGGCCCCGCTGCGATTCCCGCCGCGCGCCGCTTCGGCGTGCGCGGCGCTCGCGCGGCCGTGAGAGACCCTTCCTGGCGCCGCCCGCGCGGCGCGTTCGAGCGCATCATGTCCCGCAGCTTCCGGCGCGATCCGGACGACCCGCAGCCCGCGGAGCGCCCGCGCCACGAGACCTCCTCCGACACGTTTCGCTGCCAGCATTGCCGAGCGGAGATTCCGCGCGGCGCCTTCGGCACCGAGCACCGCAATCACTGCCCGCTTTGTTTGTGGAGCGTGCACGTCGACGAGCGCCCGGGCGATCGCCGCTCGGCGTGTCGCGGCGGCATGGAGCCGATCGCGGTCTGGGTGCGCGACCGCGAAGAGTGGGCGCTCGTCCACCGCTGTGGCACGTGCCACGTGGTGCGCGTGAACCGCATCGCGGGCGACGACAACGAATTTGCGCTGCTCGCCCTCGCGGCTCGGCCGATGGCGTTGCCGCCGTTTCCGGTCACGAAGCTGCGGCGCTGAGCGCGCAGCTCACAATGCGCGCAGCAGCGACTCCTGGGCGACGCTCGCGACGAGCGCGCCGCGCGCATCGAACGCGCGCGCGTGATTGAGCCCGCGCGCGTCGGAGGCGGCGCTGCTCTCCTGATCGAGCAGCAGCCAGGCGCTCGAGTCGAGCGCGCGATGGAACCACACGTGGTGGTCGAGGCTCGTCGCGCGGTGGGTCTGCCCCGCGCGGCCGTAGGGGCGCAGCGCGTTGAACATCAGCGTGCTGTCGGAGAGGAACGCGAACGCGCATTGGTGCATGCGCGCGCTGCGCGGCGATGCCGCGGGGGCGCGCAGCCATGCCTGGATGCGCGGCGGGCCGAGCGCTTCGCTGCGCGGGTTCCAGCCGTCCACCACCTCGAGGTCGGCGGCGAGCCCCGCGATGAACGGAAACGGGAACGCCTCCTCGCCCCGCGCGCGGCGCGTGCGCTGCACGTCCTCCGCGGTCGGGACCGCGGGCGCCGGCGGCTGGTGCTCGGCGCCGGGCTCGGTGGTCTTGAACGAAGCGGTCATCGCGAGCAGCACGCCGTCGCCCTGGGTCGCGCGCACGAGGCGGGTCGCGAAGGCGCGGCTCTCGCGCAGGGACTCGACCGCGTAGCGGATCGGGGCGCCGGGTGCGCCGGTCTTCAGGAACTGGGCGCTGAAGGCGTGCGCGAGCTTCGTCTCGTCCACGGTCGCGAAGGCCGCCGCGAGCGCCTGACCGAGCAGGTGCCCGCCGTAGATGCGCAGCACGCCGTAGTCGCGGCCGGGGCCGACGAACGTGCCCGGTGCGTCCTCCGCGGGCGCGAGGGTGAGGAGGTCGTCGAGCGGCAGCGGGGCCGCAGTCTGCGTCGCGGGTTTCGTCACGGTTCGTGCTCGCCATCCGATCGGCCGGGCGAGCCGATGCGTTCGAGAGATGCCGGGCGGTAGCGCAGCGATGCGCGCGAAGTCACCGTCCCGTGCGGACGCCGCGAACGAACCGGAGGACGCGATGCAGCGCAAGGCCGTGGGGATCGCGCTCGGGCTCGCCGCGCTCGCGGGCGGATGGCTCGCAATCGGGCCGGACTGGCGCGCCGTGCTCGCCCACCCGCCGCTCGGGCGGGACGTGCTGTTCTGGAGCCTCGCGCAGCGCGACGCCGGCTTCCGCATGCTCGACCGCGTGCCGGTGCTCGCGGCGTCCCACCTCGTGCGGGCCGGCCCGGACGTGCGCCCCATGCCCGTCGGCCCGCCGCTCGCCCTCGACGTCGACCTCGAGGCGTTCCTCGCCCACCAGCGCTCGGCCGCGCTGATCGTCGTGCACGACGGCCAGACGCGGCTCGAGCGCTACGGCCTCGGCTTCGGCCCGACCGGCCGCTGGACGAGCTTCTCCGTGGCGAAGTCCGTCACGTCGACGCTCGTGGGCGCGGCGATCGCGGACGGCGCGATCGACGGCGTGGACGATCCCGTCACGCGCCATCTGCCCGAGCTCGCGGGCTCCGCCTACGACGGCGTCACCCTCGCGCAGCTGCTCACGATGACGTCGGGAGTCGCCTGGAACGAAGACTACGAGGACCCGCGCTCCGACGTCGCGCGCTACGACGCCCACGTCCCCGAGCCCGGAATGGACGCGACCGTGAGCTACCTGCGCACGCTCCCGCGCGCCCATCCGCCGGGCACCGTCTGGAACTACTCGACGGGCGAGACGAACCTCATCGGCGTCCTGCTCGCCCGCGCGACGGGGCGGCCGCTCGCCGACCTCTTGTCGGAGAAGATCTGGCGCCCGTACGGCATGGAACGGGACGCGTCCTGGCTGCTCGCGAGCACGGGCCAGGAGATGAGCGGGTGCTGCCTCCAGGCGGCGACGCGCGACTTCGCGCGCTTCGGCCAGTTCGTCCTGGACGGTGGCGTCGTTCGCGGCGTCCGCGTCCTGCCCGCGGGCTGGCTCGAGCGCGCGACGCGCCGGCAGGCCGACATCGGGGCCCCGGGCGCGGGCTACGGCTTCCAGTGGTGGACGTTCGACGACGGCTCGTTCCAGGCGGACGGCATCTTCGGCCAGGGCATCTTCATCGACCCGAAGCGCCGCCTCGTGATCGCCTCGAACGCGAGCTGGCGCTCGGCCGAGGGGGAGACCAACGGCGAGTGGGACGAGCGGCACGCGTTCCACCGCGCCGTGCAGCGCGCGCTCGACCGCGAGGCGGGCGCGCCTGCGCCCTGAGCGCCCTCAGCTTCGCAGCGTGATCGCCGCGTTGCTGATCACCGGCGCGCCGCGCTCCCGGCTGGTCGACGCGACCAGCAGCTTGCCGGGCTCCTTCCACACCGACGTGACCATCGTCTCGCCGGGGAAGAACACGCCGGCGAAGCGCGCCTGGTAGCGCGCCACCCGCGTCACGTCTCCGCCGAGGGCCTCGTCCACGACGGCCTTGCAGACGATGCCGAACGAGCAAAGGCCATGCAGGATCGGCACGTCGAAGCCGCCCATCTTCGCGAAGGCGGGGTCGGCGTGGAGCGGGTTCTTGTCGCCCGAGAGGCGATAGAGCAGCGCTTGTTGGGGAAGCGTCTTCGACTCGACCGTGAGGTCGGCCGCGCGCTGGGGCGCCTCGTTGCCGACCTTCGGTCCGGCGTCGCCGCCGAAGCCCCCCTCGCCGCGCAGGAACAGCGAAAAGCGGTTGGTGAAGAGCGGCGCCCCGCCCTTCTCGCTGGTCTTCACTTCGAACACGACCAGCGCCGCCTTGCCCTTGTCGTAGAGCCCCGCGATGCGCGACTCGCTCACGAGCTTCGCGCTCGTCGGCAACGGGCGGTGGATCTCGATGTCCTGCTCGCCGTGCAGCAGCATCGCCGGGTTGAACTTCAGCCCGGGCGTGTTGAACAGCGAGCCGCCCATCGCGCCGAAGGTCGGGATCACGCCGAAGCTCGGCAGCACCTTCAGGTTCTTCTCGTACGTGTACTCGAGCTCGTTCGCGTCGGTCTGCGGAACGCCGGCGCCGATGCCGAGGTGGTACAGGATGACGTCGTCGACCTCGTAGCTCGTCTCCGCGGCCGGGAACTTCGCGGCGAGGGCTTCTTGCGGATTGATGGGCATGGGATCTCCATTCGACGGGTGACGGGTAACGGGTGCGGGCGATCCGCTCCTCCGCGCTTCTGCGCGTGCGCCGCGGACCTCGCTGCGTTCGGCGCGGACGAACTCCCTACGACTTGAACAGCCTCGCGGTCACGCGCAGCTCGTCGCCGACGCCGCTCGGGATCGTGTACTGCGTGGTGTCGCGGATCTCGCCGATGTGCGCGGCGATCTCCTCGACGCTCGCGGGCGCGCCGCCCTTCTTCACCCAGCCCTCGTTCATGCCGACGAAGAAGCGCGCGTAGCGGCCCCCGCCGACGGTGAAGATCTCGTGGGTGAGCTCGCAGCCCTCGGACACGAGGTAGAGCACGAGCGGCGTCACGAACTCGGGGGCCAGCTTCTCCGCGATCGGGCCGAGGAGGTCCTGGGTGAGGCGCGTGTTCGCGATCGGCGTGATCACGTTGCTCTTGATGTTGTTCTTCGCGCCCTCGATCGCGAGCACGTTCGACAGGCCCACGAGGCCCATCTTGGCGGCGGCATAGTTGGTCTGGCCGAAGTTGCCGAGCACGCCCGCGGCGGAGGCGGTCAGCACGATGCGGCCGTAGCCGTTCTGCTTCATCACCGCGAAGGCGGGCTGCGTCACGTAGAACGCGCCCTTCAGGTGCACGTCGAGGACGATCTCGAGCTCTTCGGGCGAGAGCTTCAGGAACGTCTTGTCGCGCAGGATGCCGGCGTTGTTGATCACGATGTCCACGCGCCCGAAGTGGTCGAGCGCGGTCTGCACGATCGCGGCGCCGCCCTTCGGCGTGGAGACGGAGTCGTAGTTCGCGACCGCCTCGCCGCCCGCCGCGCGGATCTCCTGGACGACCTGGTCGGCCATGCTCGCGCTGGCGCCCGAGCCGTCGGGCTTGCCGCCGAGGTCGTTGACGACGACGCGGCCGCCGCGGCGGGCAATCTCGAGGGCGTAGGTGCGGCCGAGACCGCCCCCGGCACCGGTGATGACCGCGACGCGGCCGGCAAAGCTGATCTGGGTCACGGGGATCTCCCTGGGTTGGGGCACGTTCCGGCCGCCCGGTCCCGCGCATCGGGCGGGGCCGCGCTCCCGCGGAGCCGGCCGGGAGGGCGACTTTGCCAGCGCGGGCGCGGCGTTTCAACGGAGCGAAGCGCCCCGCGTCGCCTTGCAGCCCCCGTCCGACGCTGGTAACTGAGGCGCGCCCGGGACGACCGCTCCTCTCCGTCGGCCCGCTCGGAGGCTCCGTGGATCAAGATCTCGTGTTCTCGATGCTGTTCGCGCTGATGCTGGCGACCTTCGTCGGCTTCGCCGTGATCCAGAACGTGTCGCGCCTGCTGCACACGCCGCTGATGTCGCTCACCAACGCGATCTCGGCGATCGCGGTGGTCGGCTCGATCCTGATCGCGGGCGAGCAGAAGGACACGCTCACCACGGTGCTCGGCGCGATCGCGGTGGCGGCCTCGATGACGAACATCGTGAGCGGCTTCCTGATCACGGACCGCATGCTGAAGATGTTCAAGGAGAAGGGGCCGAAGTCGTGAGCGAGATCGTCACCCATCTCAGCTACCTGGCGGCCGCGACGCTCTTCATCTTTTCGCTGCGCTGGCTGAACCGCCCCGTCACGGCGCGGCGCGGCGTGCTCGCGGGCGTCGTGGGCATGTCGCTCGCCATCTTCGGCACGCTGCTCAACCCGCACGTCGAGCACTACCTCTGGATTCTCGTCGCGTCGGTGGTCGGCATCGCGATCGGCGTGCCGCTCTCGCGCGTTCCGCTCACGGCCGTGCCTCAGCGCACCGCCATCTCCCACGCCTTCGGCGGCCTCGCGGCCGGGCTCGTCGGCACCGCGAAATACCTGATCTGGCTGCAGGACGGCGAGCTGACCTCGTTCCGCATGGGCGCGATCGTGGTCGAGGTGCTGCTCGGCTTCCTCACCTTCACGGGGTCGCTGATGGCGGCCGGCAAGCTGCAGGAAGTGATTCCGACGCGGCCGATCACGTACCGCGGCCAGAACGCGGTCAACTTCCTGCTGCTCGGCATCGCGATCGTGGCGGGCGTGGCCCTGATCCTCGATCCGACGCGCTCCTTCCTGTTCCCCGTCGTGATCGGGCTGTCGCTCACCTTCGGCGTGCTGCTGATCATCCCGATCGGCGGCGCCGACATGCCCACCGTGATCTCGCTGCTGAACTCCTACGCCGGCCTCGCGGCGGTGGCGATGGGCTTCGTGCTCGAGAACCAGCTGCTGATCATCGCCGGCGCGCTCGATGGCGCCTCGGGCTTCATCCTCAGCGTGATCATGTGCAACGCCATGAACCGCTCGTTCACGAACGTGCTGTTCGGCGCGTTCGGCCAGGTGCAGGCCGCGACGGGCGCGATCGAGGAGCGCGTGATGAAGAGCGCGAGCGCTCACGACGCCGCGGACTACCTCGCCAACGCGCAGCGCGTCGTGATCGTGCCGGGCTACGGCATGGCCGTCGCGCAGGCGCAGCACCGCGTGCGCGAGGTGTACGACTCGCTGGCCAAGCGCGGCATCGACGTGAAGTTCGCGATCCACCCGGTCGCGGGCCGCATGCCCGGGCACATGAACGTGCTGCTCGCCGAGGCCGACATCCCGTACTCCGCGCTGCTCGAGATGGACGAGATCAATCCCGACATGCCGCAGTGCGACGTGTGCGTGGTGGTCGGCGCCAACGACGTCGTGAATCCGGCGGCCCGCACCGACAAGAGCTCCCCGATCTTCGGCATGCCGATCATCGACGCCGACAAGGCGCGCGTCGTGATCGCGATCAAGCGCTCGAAGAACCCCGGCTTCGCAGGCATCGACAACGCGCTCTTCTACGCCGAGAACACCGTGATGGTGTTCGGCGACGCCAAGGGCGTGATCGCCGAGATCGCGACGGCGCTGAAGGACGGCGAGAGCGCCGCGGCGGCCTAGTCGAGCCGGCGCCGCGGGGCCTGCGGCGCCGGTGCCCATGCCCCTCCCATGCGCTGCTGGCCGCGACGCGCGGAGGGCACGCAGTAGCCTCGCCCCCGGCTCGTTCGAATCGCGAGCGCGTGCGGGCCGTCTTCCGGAGCGGCGGGTTCTCCCACAGCGGCCCCGGCGAGACGGCCGCGGAAAGGATGCGACGATGCACCGGCATGGCGGCCGCCTGGGATCGTCCACGCGACGCGCCGCGCGCGGCGCCCTGGGGGGCCTGCTGTTGACCTGTGCCCTGGCGTCGAGCGCCGCCGCCGACGCGGGCGTGGGACCGATCGACGACCGCGTGCAGTGGCACGTGCTCGAGCGCGAGATCCTCGCGCTCGACGCCGCCGGCGGCGGGGACCATCGCGCGCCGCTCGGCGTCGGCGAGCGCGTGCTCGAGACGTGGGTCGACGGCGAGGTCGGCGTCGCGCTCACGGAGCGCCGCCTGATCGCGGTCACCGCGCGCACCGGCGGCCTTCACGAGGTGCGCTTCCTCGCGGGCGAGCGCGTCCTGGCCGGCCCCCTGCTCGGCGACCGCGTCGCGCTGGTGGCGACGACGCGCCGCGCCCTCGGCTTCGACGGCGGCAGCGGCAACTGGCTGGAGGCGAGCCTCGGCCCGCGCGAGCGCGTGGTGGCGACGGCGGTCGCGAATCACGTCGCAGCCCTCGCCACCGAGCGCCGCGTACTCGGGTTGTCGCCCCTGCGCGGGGGCTTCTTCGAGGCGCCGCTCGCGCTCGACGACGCACCGCTCCAGCTCACCGCGAGCGGCGACCTGGCGACGCTGCGGACGCGAACGCGCCTGCTCGTGTTCCGCGCCAGCGCGGCGCGCTGGTCGGAGCGGCGCCCCTGACGGACGCGCCCTAAGCGCTCGCGCGGCGCTCCTTGAGCGCGCGGCTGATCACTTTCCCGTGCTGCGCGTTGATGTCGCGCAGCTCGTCGACGGTCCGCATCGCGAGGTCGTGCCCGACCACCTCGTCGCTCTCGCGGTGCAGCTCGTTCATGTCCACCCAGCCGGCGTACACCGCGCGCGTGCGCTCGGTGATGATGCCGGCCTTGAGCAGCGTCTTGATCAGCACGCGGAAGATGTTCGTGCTCTGCGTCATCGCCTGGCGGCGATCCTTGTCGGTGAACGC
Source organism: uncultured Spirochaetales bacterium (assembly GCA_964501435.1). Classification (GTDB taxonomy): domain Bacteria; phylum Myxococcota_A; class UBA9160; order UBA9160; family UBA6930; genus VGRF01. Next base: position 8,252 of record CAZCTH010000021.1, read on the forward strand.
CTCGAGCACCGCACTCCGCACCCACTGCCAGTCGAGCCCGAATTGCGGGTAGATCGCCTGCTTCTGCTCGGAGTTGATCAGGTTGAACAGCAGGGTCTGGAAGCACTTCGCCGCCCAGTCCTCGACGACGACGTGCTCTTCCTCGCTCAGCTTCGAGATCGTGCGGTCGGCCCAGATCTTCCCGAACTTGTGATGGAAGGCCTCGTCGCTCATGGTGAGCTGGATCAGGCGCCGTAGCGTCGCGTCGTTCGTCGTCGAATGGAACGTCGCGAACGCGCCCATCGCGAGCCCTTCGATCAGCATCTGCATGCCGACGAGCTTCTTGTAGACCTCGGGCGCCAGCACGAGCTCGTTCATGAGACTCGCGAGCGTCGAGCCGCACGCGATCGGCGTGCCCCAGCGCTTCGCCACGTAGCGCGAAAACCCGGCGACGTGGCGCGCCTCCTCGCGCGCCTGATTGGTCGCGTACTCCTGCGCACCGGGGTCGCGCAGGATGTGCGCGAGGCTCGCGGAGAGCGAGAGCGCACCCTGCTCGCCGTGCAGGATCGACGAGATCGAGAAGCGCGTGGACTCGTTCGCGAGGCGGATCTGCTGGCCCTCGTCGAGCTTGTCCTTCACCGCGCAGTTGAGCTCCACCGTGAACTCGCGCGGCATGATGAGCTGCGTCTTCGTGTCGAACGGCTCGGCGTCGAAGTCGATGTAGACCGGATCGGTCGGGTCCCAGTGATGGTCGCGCGTCGCGGAGATGATCTCGTCGAACGCGTCGCAGCGCGTGCCGTAGCGCGCCGGCTCGATCATCGAGAGGAAGTCGTCGCGTTCGACGGTGTTGTAGGCGGGGTCGTGGGTGATGTGCGACAAGGGAAGGCTCCTCGGTAGGGCGCTGAATCGTCAGGGGCCGACGCGGGGCGCGAGCGCGCCCGGATCGAGCTCGAGCAGGGTGGCGGCGACGTCCGCGCGCGCAGCGCGGGACGGATCCTCCGTCCACCACGCGGCGACGCGCACGAGCGCGGCGGCGCGCGCCTGGGCGGCGACGCCCGCGTGGATCGCGGTGCGCATGCGCCCTTCGGCCTGCAGCGCCAGATAGCGGCGCTCGATGGCCGGCGCGATGAAGCCCGCGATCTCCTCCGCGATGCCCGCGGCCTCGGCGCTGCGCGCGAACAGCACGCGCATCAGCGCGCGCTTCTCTTCGGCGAAGTCGAGGAACACCTCGACGCGCGCGCGCAGTGCGGCATCCGCGTCGCCGGCGCAGCGCGCCGCGGCGGCCTCTTGCCGCTGGCGCAGCTCGCCGAGCGCCTCGAACACGATCGCGCGGAAGAGCGCCAGCTTGTCCGCGAAGTGCAGATAGAACGTGCCGGTCGCGACGCCCGCGTGGCGAGCGATGGTCGCGCTGGTGACCCCGTGCAGGCCGCGCTCCGCGAACAGCTCGGTGCCGGCCGCGACGAGGCGTGCGCGGGTGCGCACAGGACCCCGCGCGAGCGGGGCAGAGTCGGGGGCGGTCGTGGCGAGAGCGGGAACTGACATGAATTTCAGTTCAGTACTCTAGCCGCCCCGCATCCGTCCGGAAGCGTCGGAAATGCAGGAACGCGGGGTCAGACCCCTCCCCTCGGACGGCGGCCCAGCGGGGGCGACCCGCGGCAGTCGCTCGCGCTCAGCTCTCCGGCTGCGCGCGTCGCCAGACCTCCCCCACGACGCGCCGAATGAGCGCGCGCGGAAGCACGCCCTCCGCGAACGCGGCGGCCTTGTAGGCCGCACCGGGGATCGAGCGCAGGGCGCCGCGATCGAAGTCGCGCAGCGCTTCCGCGGCGACGAACTCGGCGCTGAGCCGCGCCGCGGGCGGAATCGTGTCCAGCGACACGCCCGCGACGGCCTGGAACTCGGTCGCGGTGAAGCCGGGCAGCAGCGCCATCACCCGCACGCCGCTGCCCCGCAGCTCTTCGTGCAGCGCTTCGGTGAAGCTGGTGACGAACGCCTTGCTCGCGGCGTAGGTGGCGTTGTACGGCCCGGGCGCCTCGCCCGCGAGCGAGGAGACGTTCACGATGCCGCCCCGCCGCCGCGCGAGCATCCCGGGCAGCGCGGCGCGGGTGAGCCGCACGACCGCGAGCACGAGGATGCGCACCTGGTCGAGCTCGCGCGCGGGATCGAGCCGCGCCAGCGCGCCCGCGGTGCCGAAGCCGGCGTTGTTCACCAGCAGGTCGGGCGGCGCCTGCGCGATCCGTGTGGCGACGGCCTCGAGGTGTGCGGGATCGAGCAGGTCGGCGACGCAGGCCTCGGCGCGGATCCCGAATTTCGCCCCGAGCTCCCGCGCGAGCGCCTCCAGCCGGTCTCGACGGCGCGCGACGAGCACGAGATCGTGGCCCCGCGCGGCAAGCGCGAGGGCGAGCTCGCGTCCGATCCCCGCCGAGGCTCCGGTGATCCATGCGATCGGCGCTGCCATCTCTTCCCCCATTGGCGCCATGCGAGCGTAACTTGCGGCGCGCTGTCAGCGTTTGGAGCCACGCATGTCCGCCGCCCCGACGACGTTCGACGCCGCCCTCGCCGCCCACGGACTGCCGCGCCTCGCGCGCTCCGCCCCCGAGACGCTGCAGGTGAACGTCGGCCTGCGCTGCGATCTCGCCTGTCATCACTGCCACGTCGAGGCCGGGCCGAAGCGCAGCGAGGCCCTCGGCGCGGCCCTCGCGGAGCAGGTGCTGCACGTGCTCGCGCGCAATCCGCGGCTCGCGACGCTCGATCTCACCGGCGGCGCGCCCGAGCTGAATCCCCACTTCCGCGCCCTCGTGCGCGGCGCGCGCGCGCTCGGCCGCCGCGTGATCGACCGCTGCAACCTCACCGTGCTGTTCGAGCCCGGCCAGGAGGACACCGCGGAATTCCTCGCCGCCGAGGGAGTCGAGGTGATCGCATCCCTCCCCTGCTACACCGCGAGCAACGTGGACGCGCAGCGCGGCAAGCGCGTCTACGAGCGCAGCCTCGACGCGCTGCGCCGCCTGAACGCGCTCGGCTACGCGCGCCCCGGCAGCGGCCTCGCGCTGGCGCTCGTCTACAACCCGCTCGGCGCGTTCCTGCCGCCGTCGCAGGCGCAGCTCGAAGCGGACTATCGGCGCGAGCTCGCTGCGCTCGGCATCGCGTTCGATCGCCTGCTCGCGATCGCGAACATGCCGATCCGCCGCTTCGCTCGCGAGCTCGCGCGCCGCGGCGAGCACGAGGCCTACCTGGCGCTGCTCGTGAACCACTTCAACCCGGCCACCGCCGCGGGCCTGATGTGCCGCACGACGCTCTCGGTCGCCTGGGATGGCGCGCTGTACGACTGCGACTTCAACCAGGCGCTCGGGCTTTCCCTGCGCGGCCCGCGCACGCTGTTCGAGGTGGACGACGCGGGCGCGCTCGCGGGCCTCGCGATCGCCACCGACGCGCACTGCTTCGGCTGCACGGCCGGCGCGGGCTCGAGCTGCGGCGGCGCGCTCGCGTGACCGCACGTGCCGCGAGCGCATCCGAGGCGCGTGCAATGAGGAGGAACCCGTGAACGAGCCGTCTTCGCCCGCCGTGAACCTGCCCAGAACAGGGGTGCCCTGGGGCAAGCTCGCGCTTGCGGTCCTGGCGCTCGCCGCACTGATCGCGATCGGCCGGAGCGCAGGCGGGCGCATCGACGAGTTCCGCGCGTGGATCGACGGCCTCGGTGCGATCGGCCCGATCGCTTTCATCGCCGCCTACGCGGTCGGCGTGGTCGCCTTCGTGCCCGGGGCCGCACTCACGCTCGCGGGCGGAGGCGTCTTCGGAGTCGTGAAGGGCTCGGCGATCGTCTTCGTGGCCGCCCTGCTCGGCTCCACCCTCGCCTTCCTGATCGCTCGCTACGTCGCGCGGGACTTCGTCTCTGCGCGGATCGCCGGCAGCGCGCAGTTCGCCGCGATCGATCGCGCGATCGGTCAACAGGGCCGCAAGATCGTGTTCCTGTTACGGCTCTCGCCCGTGTTTCCGTTCTCGTTCGGCAACTACGCGCTCGGCCTCACGGGCGTCCGCCTCGTCGACTATGTGCTGGGCGCCTTCGGAATGCTGCCGGGCACGCTGCTCTACGTCTACGTGGGCAGTCTTGCGAGCGACGTCGCCTCCGCCGCGGCGACGGGTGGCGCCGCCACCGGGAAGACGGCGCTCACGGTCGTCGGCTTCGCCGCGACCGTCGTCGTCACGTTTTACGTCACGCGCATCGCCCGCCGCGCCCTCGCCGACGCGAGCGGCGACGACCTCGCGGGCAAGGAGTCCTGAGCGTGTCCTTCGAGATCGCCCCGAACGACGTCCACAATCAGCGCCTGGTCGCTCACGTCCACCCGGCGGACTGGAAGAACCCGGCGACCTCCGCCCCCTACGACCTGGTCGTGATCGGCGCCGGCACCGCCGGCCTGATCACCGCGCTGATCGCGTCGAGCCTCGGCGCGCGCGTGGCGCTGGTCGAGCGCCACCTGATGGGCGGCGATTGCCTCAACGTCGGCTGCGTCCCGTCGAAGGCGCTGATCCGGGCGGCGCACTGGGCGCACGATTCCCGCGAGGCCGCAAAGCTCGGGCTCGGCGGCGCTCTCGCCGCGCCGCCCGACTTCGCGCGCGCGATGGAGCGGCTGCGCGAGATTCGCGCGCGCATCGGCCACGAGGACTCGGCACGGCGCTACACGGAAGAGTTCGGTGTCGCGGTGCACTTCGGCGACGCACGTTTCGTGGCGAACGACGCGGTGCGCGTCGGCGAGCAGACGCTGCGTTTCCGGCGCGCCGTGATCGCGAGCGGAGCCCGCGCCGTGGCGCCGCCGATCCCGGGCCTCGCCGAGGCGGGTTACCTCGACAACGAGACGGTCTTCACGCTGACCGAACGCCCGCGCCGCCTGGCGGTGATCGGCGGCGGCCCGATCGGCTGCGAGCTCGCGCAGTCCTTCCGGCGCCTCGGCAGCGAGGTCACGCTGCTCGAGATGGGCCCGCAGATCCTCTCGCGCGAAGACCCGGATGCCGCGGCGATCGTGCAGGACGCGCTCGGACGCGACGGCGTCGCGCTCTGCTTCGACGTGAAGCTCCAGCGCGTCGAGCGGCGCGGCGCGGAGAAGGTCGTGCACGTGCTCGAGAAGAGCGGCCAGGCGCGCGCGCTCGTGTGCGACGAGATCCTCGTCGGCGCGGGCCGCGCGCCCAACGTGACCGGCCTGGGCCTCGAGTCCGTGGGCGTCGCCTACGACGAAAAGCTGGGTGTGCGCGTGGACGACTTTCTGCGCACGACGAATCCGCGCATCTATGCCGCGGGCGACGTCTGCATGGCCTGGAAGTTCACCCACGCGGCCGATGCGGCGGCGAAGATCGTCGTGCAGAACGCGCTGTTCTCCTTCGGACCGCTCGGCAAGCAGCGGCTGTCGAAGCTGACGATGCCGTGGTGCACCTACACGTCGCCGGAAGTCGCGCACGTGGGGCTCTACGAGCGCGACGCCCGCGCGCAGGGCGTCGAGATCGACACGTATCAGGTTCCGATCACGCGCTCGAATCGCGCCGTCACCGACGGCGACGAGCACGGTTTCGTGAAGGTGCACGTGCGCAAGGGCACCGACCGCATCGTCGGGGCGACGATCGTGGCGGCGCACGCGGGCGATCTGATCACGCAGTACACGCTCGCGATCACCCAGGGCATCGGGCTCGGCGCGTTCACGCGGGTGATCTACCCGTACCCGACCCAGGGCGAGGCCCTGAAGGCGGTCGCCGGCGCGTTCACGCGCACGCGTCTCACGCCGTTCGCGAAGCGGATGCTCGGCGCGATCGTGCGGCTGAAACGCGCGGTGTAAAGGGTTCACCCGCGGTTCACCGCGCGCGCGCGCAGGCAGGTGCAGTCTGGATGGGGCCGGATCTCCGGCCCCACTACCAGGAGCTCTCATGCTTGCCATCACGCTTCGCCACGGCCGCCGCTGGGCGGTCGCCGCCCTGCTCTCGGTCGCTCTCCCCACCGCCACTCTCGCCGACATCGTCACCGACTGGGCGAACGTCGGCGGCGCAACCGTCAACCAGCCCGGCACGCCCGGCGTCGGCACGCCCGAGGAGCGCCGACCGATCTACAGCGTCGACCTCGCCACGCTTCATGTCGCCATCTACGACACCGTCGTCGCGATCGTGCCGACCCACGCCCCGTTCGCCGCGGCGCCCTTCACGAACCCGGAGGGCGCCTCGCTCGACGCCGCCGTGAGCGCTGCCGCCTACGGCGTGCTCTCGGCACTCTTCCCGAACCGCGTGGCCACCTATCAGGGGCTCTACGACGCCACCGTGAACCCGATTCCGGCCGGTGACGCCAAGGCCCGCGGCCTCGCGGTGGGTGCGGAGATCGCCGCCGCCGTCGTCGCCATGCGCGCGAACGACGGCCGCTCGACGGCCGTCACCTACACGCCCGGAACGGCCCCCGGAGACTTCCGCGGCGTGAATCCCGTCAACACGTTCCTCCCGTTCGTGCGGCCCTTCTCGCTGACGCGCGCGAGCCAGTTCCGCGCGGAGGGCCCGCCGGCGCTCGAAAGCGCGAGCTACCGGCTCGACCTCGAAGAGACGCGCCGCCTCGGCGGCAGCGTGAGCAACGAGCGCAACGCCGCGCAGCTCGAGATGGCGCGCTTCCACACCGAGCCGCCGGGCGCCTTCTGGGCCCGCAATCTCGCGCGGCTTGCGCGCGGCACGGTGCTCGAGAACGCCCGCTTGCTCGCGGCGGTGTGGGTCACCCACGCCGACGCCTCGATCGGATGCTTCGAGTCGAAGTACGTCTACGACGCGTGGCGCCCGCAGAGCGCGATCCCGCTGGCGGACACGGACGGCGATCCGGACACGGCGGCGGACGCGACCTGGACGCCGGTCGTTCCCACGCCGAACCATCCCGAGTACCCCGCGGCGCACGCCTGTGTCGGCGGCGCGCTCGCGGAGACGCTGCGCCAGATCTACGGAACGACGCGCGTCGCGGTCACCTTCGACAGCAAGGTCACGAACACCACCCGCAACTTCGCCACCCTCGACGCCATGGTGCGCGATCTGCAGCTCGCGCGGATCTACGGCGGGATGCACTTCCGCACCGCCACGGTGGACGGCGCCGAGCTCGGCCGCCGCACCTCCGCGTGGACGATGTCGCGCAACTTCCCTCGCTTCCGCTGAGCCCCCCCCGCCGCGCGCGGGCTCGCCCGCGCGCGACGGCTCAGCGCGCCGCGTCGCGCGCGACGCGCTCGTGCCCCTCGGCGAACGCCACCTCGACCGGGAGCCGCCGGCCAGCCTCCCAAGCCGCTTCGAAGCGGGCCGCCCCCAAGGCGGCCCGCGCGCGCTCGCGCGCGGCCGCGTTCGGCGCGTGCCACGGCGGGAAGAGCGGCGCGATCGACTGCTCGCGGACGCGCTCGGCGGACGCGAGGAGGCGCGCCGCGAGCTCGGCGTCGCCCATCGCCATCGCGTGGTACCCCGCGATCTCGGCGCCTCCGGCGTGACCGCGCGGGACGAAGGTCAGGCCCGCGACTCGGTCGAGCGCGCGCAGGAGCGCCTTCACGTCGCCCCGGTGATGGGCGGCGAGTCCCTGATAGATCGCGACGAAACGCTGCTCGTTCCGATCGCCGCTGCGCTCGGCGAAAGCTGCGATCTCTTCCGTCACCGCGAGCGCCCCGGACCAGTCCTCTGCGGCGAAGGCGGAGAACATCGCTCCGTAGCGCGCGTACCCCTTCACCCACGGGTCGCCCGCGCGGTCCGCCGCCTCCCGCGCCCGGCCGGACCACACGCGCTCGCGCGCGGCGTCGCCGTGGATGGCGGCCCACCAGGCGAGCACCGCGCACGCGTGCGCGATCTCCCAGTCGTCGCGCGCCTCGCTCGCGGCCCGAAACGCCGCCTCGGCCGAGCGAAGGCCGGGCTCGGCGCGCAGCATGTAGAGCTGCGTGGTGGCGAGCCCGTTCTGGATGCGCGCGACCTCGAGCGGCGGAAGCGCCTCGCACAGCTCGTTCGCGTCCCGGAACCAGTCGAGCGCCTCGACGTAGCTCGAGCGGTTCTTGAAGTAGAAGCGTGCGCCGCTCATCAGGCGCGCGCGCAGAGACGGATCCGCGCCGTTGGCGCGCGCCCAGTCGACCGCAGCAGCGAGATTCGCCCACTCGAGCCAAAGGCGATCGATCCACACGGCCTGATCGGCCTGCAGCAACTCCGCATCCGCCGCGTGTGCCACGGACGCGAAGAACGCCGCGTGCCTTCCGTACGCGTCGCGGGCGAGGCCCGAGGCTTCGAGGCGTTCGCGTGCGAACGCCTTCACGCTGTCGAGCAGGCGGTAACGCACCTCCTCGCCCCCGCGTTCGACGGCGAGCAGCGACTTCTGGACGAGGCTCTGCACGCGATCGAGGGTCGCGACGGGTGCACCGGCGTCGCCCGCCACTGCGTGCGCGGCCTCGAGCGAGAACGAGCCCGAGAACACGCCGAGCAGGGCCAGCGTCTCGCGCTCGGCGCGGTCGAGCAGGCCGAAGCTCCACTCGATCGCGCCCCGCAGCGAGCGGAAGCGCGCACCCACCGCCTCGCTGCTGCGCGAGAGCACCGCGAAGCCGTCGTCGAGTGCGCGCAGCAACTGGTGCGGCGTCAGCGCCGAGAGGCGCGCCGCGGCGAGCTCGATGGCCAGCGGCAATCCGTCCACGCGCGCACAGATTCCGGCGATCGCCTCGGCGTTGGCCGCCGTCAGCGCGAACGACGGCACGACGGCACGCGCGCGCTCGACGAGCAGCTGGACGGCCTCGGCGGCGAGCAACGCTTGCGTGGGCTCCGCCGCCTCGCGCCAGCGCGCGTCGGGCAGCGCGAGCGGCGCGAGCCAGTGGATCGTCTCCTCGGGCACGTCGAGGGTCGCCTGGCTCGTGCACACGAGGGAAACGTTCGGGCAGCGCGCGAGCAGGACCCGCGCGAGCGTCGCCACCGGCAGCACCATCGCCTCGCAGTTGTCGAGCAGCAGCGTGAGCTCCCGCTCCCCGAGCGCGTTCGCGATCGCGACGTCGAGCGACAGGTCTTCGCGCTCGTTGACGCGCAGCTCCTGGGCCGCGAGGCGCGCGATCGAGCCGGCCTCGCCCGCGCTCGACAGGTCGACCCACACGCAGGCGCGCGGACCGCTCGCCGCGAGACGCCGCCCGAATTCCAGCGCGAGCTGCGTCTTCCCGGCGCCACCCGGGCCGGCGATGGTCACGAGACGACGCGTCGCGTGCAGCTCCGCGACCCGCGCGAGGTCGGCATCTCGGCCAATCAAGCGCAGCGAGCGCTCGGGCAGGTTGGATCGCCCGGGCGTGGGCGCCGTCCGGCGAAGCGCCGCGACCCAGCGATAACCGCGCGTGTGCACGGTGGCGATGAAGCGCGGCTCCGCCGGGTCGTCCCCGAGCCCCCGACGCAGCTCGGCGATCAGGCGCGTCAGCGTGCCGGGCGTGACGACGACGTCGTTCCATACGAGGTCGAGCAGCGTGTCGCGCTCCACCAGGCTGCCCGCGCGCTCGATCAGCACCGCGAGGACGCGCAGCGCCTTCGGCTCCAGGTGCAGGGGCTCGCCGCGCCGCAACAACCGGGAATCGCCCGCCTCGAAGCGGAACTCGCCGAATTCGTAGACGGCCCCGCCGGCCGCTTGCCCCGCGCTCATGGACGCATTGTGCGCGGGCCGCCCGTGCGGCGAAAGCGCCCGCCCGGATTCAAGCGGCGCGCGGAGCCCGGAGCCGCGAGCCCGCCGCCGGCCGGGCGCTCGCGTCGAGCAGTGCGGCGAGGGCATCGCGCAGGCAGGCCCGCTCGTCCGCGCCGAGCGGGAAGCCCGCCTTCGCGCGCTTGGCCAGGCCGCGCGCCGCGAGCGCAAAGCCGGGCACGCGCGCGAGGCGCTCGAGCGCCCGCGCGAGCGCGGCGCCGTCGTCGCGGACCGGTGCCGCCGGCGCGACGAACCGGATCCCGCGCCTCGGCAGCGTCTCGACGTAGCGCGGCTCGCGCGGCGAGTCGCCGAGCGCCCGGCGCAGCTTCTTCACGGCGGTGTTCACGCCGTGCTCGAAGTCGACGTGCGTTCCGTCGGGCCACAGCCGCGCGCGGATCCGCTCGCGCGTCACGACCTCTCCGCGCGCCTCGAGCAGGAGCACCAACAGCGCAAACGGCAGGCGCTGGAGCGAGATGGGACGTCCGCCGCGCAGCAGCGACTCCTCGGCACTCCGCACCTCGAAGCCGTCGAATCGGAACACCCCGCGCTCGATCGCCTCGCTCGCCATCCAGGTCGCCTCAAGCAACCTATTGGGGAGCTCCGGCCTGCGTCGTGAGGGATCGCTGAGGACACCATGAGGATTCCGCCGCCCCTGGGCCACGCGCGCGCGGGGACCGCGGAGTGCGATCCGGCGGGCGGCGGATCGTGCGCTCGAGCTCCCGGGGCACGCGCGTGAGCTCGCCGAGCTCCGCCCGCGGGCCGGCCGGCATCGCCCATGAGGAAAATGTGAGGAGTGCGGCAGCCCTCTCGCGTCGGCGCCGTCGGCTCCGAAGCTTCCCGCTCACGCCCAGAGTGGAGGCGAGCGCGATGGACCCGCGGCACGGATGGGAGCGCCTCGAAGCGCGCCTGCGCGGCGCGCTGCTGCGCCCCGGGCAGGCCGGCTACGCGGCCGCGCGGCGGCTCGCGAACGCGGCGATCGAGCGCGAGCCGGCCGCGATCGTGACCTGCGCGCACGCCAACGACGCCATCGAGGCCGTGCGCTTTGCCGCGAGGACGGGCCTACGCGTGACCGTGCGCGGCGGCGGCCAGCACTTCGCCGGCCGCGCGCTGCGCGACGGCGCGCTCGGGATCGATCTCTCGCAGCTGCGCAGCGTCGTCGTCGACGCCGCCTCGCGCGTCGCCTGGGCCGCCGGCGGCGCCACGTACCGCGACGTGGCGGCCGCGGCCTCCCCACTCGGCCTGATCGTTCCGGGCGCGTTCTGCTCGGCGACGAGCGTGACCGGCCACGTGCTCGCCGGTGGAAGCGGATGGCTCGCGCGCCGCTTCGGCCTGGGCGCCGACGCGCTGCGCAGCGCGCAGGTCGTGTTCGCGGATGGGCGGCTGCTCAACGTCAGCGCCGGCGAGAACCCCCGCCTGTTCTGGGCGCTGCGGGGAGGCGGCGGCTCCCTCGGCGTCGTGACGCGCACCGCGATCGCGCTGCAGCCCGCCCCGCCGCTGCTCGCGGCCGCGATCTGGGTGCGCGGCGAGCGCGCGGCGCCCGCACTGCGCGCGTGGCGCGCGCTCGTCGCACGCGCGCCCGACGAGCTGGGGGCGCGTGCAACGCTCCGCTACCCGCCCGCGCTCGCCGGCCTGCCCGAGAGCCTGCGCGATCGCCCCGCGCTCGCGCTCGAGCTGTGCTGGTGCGGAGAGCCGACGCGCGGCGAGGCGGCGCTCGAGACGCTGCGCAATGCGATCCCGTTCGACGCCGAGCGCTTCGAAAGGCACGCGGCCGGCCCGGCGGGCGACCTCGGGGCCGAGCCGGCGCCGACCGGCACCCACGTCGCCTGGCGGTCGCGGCTGCTGCGCGCGCTCGACGACGCAACCCTCGCCTGGATCGCCGCGCGCGCAGGAGATCTGCCGACGCGCGCGTCGCGCATCGAGCTGATCGCGCTCGGCGGCGCCGCTGCGCGAGGCCCTGACGACGACGCGGCTCGCGTCGTACGCGACCACGCGTTGCAGCTCAACGTCGTCGGCGCCGGCGCGACCCCCGCCGAGCACGCCGACGCGAGCACCTGGGTGCACGCGGCCGAGCTAGGCGACGAGCCGGCCGTACCCGTCGGCTACGCATGCGGCGACGACCCGTTCCCGCGCGCGTCCTTCCCCGACCCCGTGCGCGAGCGGCTGCTCGCCCTGAAGCGCGACCTCGACCCGGGCGGACTGTTCGCTTGACGGAGGGCGCGGCCGCGGTTCACCCTGAATTCACCTCGCCCGGGCGCGGCGCGCGCCACGTTGTCCAGAGGGCGCATCCGCGCCGACCGAAGGAGAGAACGATGCGGAGAATCGAACGACTTCTCGCGGCGGGAGTCGCCGCGACCACCATCGCGACTGCCGCGCAGGCGGTCGAGGTCACCTTCACCCTCGCCAGCGCGAGCACCGAGGCGTGCCGCTGGGAGTGGGACGGTTATTACGGCGAGTACCTCACGTGCGACCCTGCCGTCCCGGCCACCCTCGCACCCGCGGCGCCCTCGAGCGCCGGAGCCACCCTGGACCTCGACGCGAACGGCGAGCTCATGAGCGCCGCCTTGAATCTCGAGGCCTACACGGTGAACGGGATCGCGATGCCCGCCTGGGCGGAAACCTTGGAACGCTACGCATACGGGGCCGTGCAGCTCGCGGGCGGCGCGGCGGGCCCGTGGCCGCTGGCGGTGCCCAACACGGCGAACCCGGTGGCCCAGTCGGCGCAACTCGCGATCTCGCCCTTTGCGTCGCAGACCGATTTCGCCGGCACCCTCGACCTCGCGTTCTTGGGAGACGACCTGACGCGCTGGACGCTGCACTTCACGATCGCGGCGATTCCGAACTCCGGCCCGCCGGCGTGCCCCGGCGACCGGCTGCTGCTCGACACGGACGCGGACGGCGAGATCGACGCGCGCGACGCGTCTCAGTGGGGTCGCGACCCGGCCTTCGGCATGGGCGTCGACCAGAATGGGCGGACCGTCGCGGAGTACTGCGGGGCGCTCGCACCGGCAGCGGGGTACTGTGGCCGAGGAGACTTCCGCAACGACGAGCCCCAACGCAAGAAACCCGGGGACTGCCGACTCATCGCACAGGGCGGCGGCGCGAGTTGCCGAGGCGCCGAGCTCTACGGCGTGCTTCCCCAATACCCGGCTCCGCGCACCTGCCTCGGACTCGCCGTCGTGGACGACGCGGACGGCGACGGCGAGCCGGACCGCAGCGACCGCTGCTCCGGCACGCCTGCCGGCGCGCTCATCGACGGCGACGGCTGCAGCGTGCCGCAGTTCTGCTCGCTCCAGAGCCTCGGCACCTGCAAGCGTGCGGACTTCCGGAACGACGAGCCCTACGTGAAGGGGCCGGGCGACTGCGCGAAGACGCGCACCACGCCGCGCGCCTGCGAGGCCGCGATCCCCTGATGCCGCGGAGGCCGCACGCCGCCGCGTGCGGCCTCCTGCTCGCGCTCGCCTCGGGCGCCGCCGCGGCGCCTCCCGACGGCGCGACGTTTCCGTTCGGCCTGTTGCTCGCGATCTCCGAGCTGGACGGAACGGTGACCCCTTCGCAGCCGCGCTCGAACCTGACGGCCCTCACGTTCGAGCGCGGCGCATGGGTCGCGCGGCGCCTGCACGACCCGGAGAGCAACGTCTTCCACCAGGCGTTGTTCCTCGCGCGCGGTCGCGAGGCGCCGCTCGTGCTGACCCTCGGCGGGATGCAGGCCGCGGTGAAGGCCTGGCGACCGACCGCCCAGGGCTTCGCGCCCGCCGGCACACTCTGGCGCGCCCGCTTCGGCGGCCGCTTCGATCGCTTCCGCGACGGCGAGATCGGCGACGTCTACGGCGACGGCGAGCCCGCGCTCGTCGTCGCGACCCACGACCAGGGCGTCGTCGCCGTGCTTCGCGACGTCGCGCGGAAGCCGCGGGTCGTCGAGCTCGACCGCGCGCCGGACACGTGGGTTCACGAGATCGAGCTCGGCGATCTCGACGGCGACGGCACCCTCGAGGTGTATGCGACGCCGAGCGCGCCGAACCGACGCCCGGGCAGCGATGGCGTGCAGGCGGGAGCGGTCGTGCGCTACGTGCCGGCGACGGGCGAGGGTCGGCGCGTCGTGGCGGCCCTCGGCGATCGCCACGCCAAGGAGATCCTCGTCGAGGACGTGGACGGCGACGGACGCGACGAGCTGTACGCGGCCGTCGAGCCGGCGCCGGGCGGACGCGTCGAGGTGCGGCGCTGGGATGCGGACACCGCGCCGGAAGCGGGCGCCCTCGTCGTCTCGCTGCCCGACGCGATGTGCCGCTTCCTGACGGCCGGCGACGTCGACGGGGACGGGCGCAAGGAGATGGTGCTCGCGGCGAACGCGAGCGGCCTGTGGCTCGCGCGGCCCGGCACCGACGCGCGGAGGCCTTGGGCGCTCACCTCGGTGGATCGCGACTCCGGCGGCTTCGAGCACGCCGCGCTGCTCGCGGACCTCGACGGCGACGGGCGCGACGAGCTGTACTCGGCGAACGACCGGCGCCGCGAGCTGCGCCGCACCGTGTGGACGCACGGCGTTCCGCGCGGCGAGACGATCGCGGTGCATCCGACCGCGCGCCCGATCCTCACCTGGGGCATCGCGGCGGCGCCGCTGTCCGCGCTGCGCCCGCCCGCGGCACGCTGACCGCCGCGCTCAGAAGCGCAGCGCCGCGATCTCGGCGCGATACGGCGCGATGCCGCGCGCGAGCCAAGCGACCCCGAGCGGAGTCGTCACGGCCGCCGCGAGCGCGAGCGACCAGCGCAGCGCCGCGTCGTCCGCGAACGCGAGGTCGGTGAACGCGGCGACCAGCGAGGCGCCGAAGCCGATGCCCGCCAGGTTGATCACGAACAGGAACAGCGCGCCGACCTGCGCGCGCATCTGATTCGGCGTGATCGACTGGATGGCCGACACGGCGACCCCGGTCGCCGTGCCCGACGCGAACAGGAACGCCGCCCAGGCCGCGAGCGCGAGCTCGGCGTTCGGCATCAGCGGCGCGACGACGCCGACGATGCGCGCCCCGGCCCCCGCGATCGCCACCCGCACGTCGGCGTCGACGCAGCCGCGCGCCCGCAGCCGCCGGCTCGCGACGCCGCCGACCCACGCGCCGAGCGATCCGAACACCGCGAGCGACGCGCCGACGCGCACCCCCGCGTGAGCGGGCGAGACGCCGTAGGTGCGAACGAAGAACGTCGGGAGCCAGGCGAGCACGCCGTTGTGCAGCATGCTGCGCAGCGCGTCGCCTCCGATCAGCGCGGAGTAGGCGGCGCGGCGCTCCCACACGTAGCGGGCGACCTCGCGGATCGGCACTTCGCTCGGCGCGCCCTCGAGACGTTCGCGGCGCACCGGCTCGCGCAGCGCCGCGACGGCGAGGGCCACGGCGAAGCCCGGCAAGGCGACGAGCACGAACACGCGCCGCCAAGGCGCGAGGTCGCGCAGCCCAGGCCAGTCGAGCGATGGCGCGAACGCGACCAGCGCAGCGCCCGCGACCATCGCGAGGCCCGAGCCCAGGAACACCGTCGCGGTGAACGCGCTGAGCGGCCGCGCGCGATCCTCGGGTGGGAAGCAGTCCGTGATCAGGGAGTACGCGGCGGGCGAGATCGCCGCTGCCCCGCTGCCGACGCCCGCGCGCGCCGCGAACATCTCGCCGAAGCTGCGCGCGAAGCCGCACGCGACGGTCAGCGCGCTGAAGGCCGCCGTGCCGAGCGCGACGATGCGCGTGCGGACACTGCGGTCCGCGATGCGCGAGATCGGCAATCCGAGCACCGCGAAGAACAGCGCGTAGGCCGTGCCGTGGAGCACGCTGAGCTGGAGGTCGCTGATGCCGAAGGCGGCGCGGATCGGCTCGACCAGCAGTGTGAGCAGCATTCGGTCCACGAACGAGACCGTGTTCGCCACCATCAGCAAGGCGACCACCGTCCACGCCCAGCGCTCACTCGGATAGTCGCTCGCGAGATCGGATCGCATCGCACGAAGTCTGCATCGCGCGCGCAGGCTGTGCGAGAGTCGCGCCCTCGAATGGGGGTGCGGCGTGAAAAAATCGGCTCGGAGCGCAGCGCAGGCTGCGCTCGCTGCGCTGCTCGCCCTCGCAATCGCGCGCCCGGTGGCAGCGGATGCCGTGCGCGACTGGAGCCTCGTCGCGGCCGCCGTCGCGGCGCAGCCGCCGACGCCCGGTGCGGGCACGCCCGCGGAGCGGCAGCCGTATTTCTGGGGCGACGTCGCGGCAGTGCACGTCGCGATCTACGACGCGGTCCTCGCGATCGACGGCGGCTTCACGCCCTTCACGATGGCGTTCCCGGAGCCGAGCCCGAGCGCGTCGCGGGAAGCGGCGATCGCGACGGCCGCGGCGCGGGTGCTGGAGGGACTCTTCCCGAGCCGATCGGCCGCGGCGCAGCGCGCGCTCGAGGACGCCCTGGCCGCGATTCCGGACGGCGACCCAAAGCGCAGAGGCATCGAGATCGGCACGGCGACCGCACACAGCGCCCTCGCCGCCCGCGCGAGCGACGGGCGCCCGGTCGCGGTGGTGCAGAATTCGCCGGGCACGCGGCCCGGCGAATTCCGGGGCGTGAATCCGATCCTGGCCTTCGCGCCGGGCCTGCGGCCCTTCGCGATCCCGCGCGCGAAGCCGTTCCTCCCGCCGCCGCCGCCGCGCCTCGCGAGCGCCGCCTACGCGCGCGACTTCGCCGAGGTGAAGGCGCTCGGCGGAGTGGAGAGCGCGCAGCGCAGCGCCGCACAGCTCGACGCCGCGCGGTTCCACACCGAGATGCCGTTCACGTTCTGGTCACGCAACTTCGCCGCGCTCGCGACCGGCAGTTCCGCCGAGAACGCCCGCCTGCTCGCCCAGCTCTACGTCACCGAGGCCGATGCCGCGCTCGTCTGCTTCACCGCGAAGATGCACTACGCCGCGTGGCGCCCCGAGAGCGCGATTCCGCTGGCCGGCGACGACGGCAACGACGCGACGGCGCCCGACCCGGCCTGGAAGCCCGTGCTCCCGACGCCGAACCATCCCGAGTATCCGGCCGCCCACGGCTGCCTCGTGGGTGGCCTGAAGGGAGTGCTCGCCGCGGTCGGCCGCGCGCGGGAACCGCTCGCCTTCGACAGCACCGTCACCGGCACCACGCGCCGCTACGCCGACGTGGCCGCTCTGGTGCGCGAGATCGGCGACGCGCGCGTCCACGGCGGCATGCACTTCCGCACGGCCACCGAGCGCGGCGCGCAGCTCGGCGAGCGCATCGCCGCCTGGATCGCGAAGCGGCACTTCCGGGCGAGCGATTAGGCCCGGCCGCTAGAAGCGCACCCACGCCGCCAGCAGGACGGAGCGCAGCGGGCTCGGCGCCGCCTGCGCGGGCGTGTACGGGTCGGTGGTGGTCGTGTAGTAGTCCGCGTTCACGGCATCGGCGAGGTTGCGGCCGATCACGCTGAAGCCGTAGGCGCCGTCGCTCCGCTCGATCGACACCAGCGCTCCGACGGTGGTGAACGGCTCGACCGGGAACTGCTCGCCGCGCAGGATGAAGATCGCGTCGCGGAAGCGGACGTCGCTGCGCAGGCGCAGCGTGAACTGCGGCGTGATCGGGTGCGCGTACTCGAGCGTGGCGTTCACGGTCCAGCGCGGCGCCTGGCGGTTCTGGAACGCGACGCCGCCGATCTTGGCGCGCGCGTGGGTGTAGGTGAGGCCGAACGTTCCGGAGAGCTCGTCCGTCAGCGCGATGCGCGTCTGCAGCTCCGCACCGCGCGTCTCGAGGGGCAGGTTCAGCGTCACGAAGCCTGCGCCGGTCGAGGCCGTGTCCTGATAGTCCTCGATGCGCATCCACCAGCCGGCGACGTCGTAGGCGATGCGGCCGCCGAGTGCGCTGCCCTTCACGCCGCCTTCCAGCGAGCGCGTGAACTCCGAACCGATGCGGGCGTCGACCGCGGGGTTCGCAGACGCGACGCCGTTCACCTCGACGAAGCCGCCGGCCTTCCCGCCGGTCCCGTAGCCGACGTAGAGCATCGTCTCGGCCGTCAAGTCGACCTGGAGGTTGAAGCTGCCGTCGACGAAGTCGTCGTCGAACGCGAGGGGCGTCTTCGGGAACGGCGGGTTGTTGACCGTGTTCCAGGGCGTGATCGGCGCACGGTTGAAGCGCCCGTAGACGACGTCCTTCGCCTCGTTCGTGTAGCGGATGCCGCCGCCGATGCGCAGGCGATCCGTCACTCTCCAGGTTCCACTCGCGAACAGCGACCAGGAGCGCGTGTCCTGCGCGAAGTCGTTCACGAAGGGGCCGTTGAACAGCGTGCCGGGAGCCGTCGCAGGGAACCCGGGCGTCGCCCACACCTGGTCCTCCACGGAGTGCCAGTCGCCGTCCAGGAAGAAGACGCCGGCCATCGTCTCGAAGCGCTCGCCGCTCGGCGAGACGATGCGGAGCTCCTGCGTGAACTGGTCGTAGTCCTCTTCGCGCAGGAAGTCCACGTAACTGAAGAGGCTCGTGTCGAAGTCGTCGGCGAAGTCCGTCGCATAGCCGACGTAGGCGCTCTCCGAGACGAGCGACCACTCGCCGAATGCCCAGCTGGCGAGGAGGCTCGCGACGTGCGAGCGCACGGCGTGCACGGAGTCGCCGCCCTTGCCGTAGGACGTGAAGGCGTTCGAGCGATCGTCGAGAACGATCTCGCCGTAGGCTGGCGGAACGCCGCCGGGGCCGTCCACGAGCTGGAAGGGATTCCCGAGGCGCTCCCAATCGCCGTACTGGTAGCGGAGCGTCAGCGCGAGCGGCTCGAGCGGAGTCGCGACGAGCGTCGCGCGAATGCCGACGTTGTCGTCCTGCGGCACGCGCTCGCCGGTCGCCTCGTTCTTGACCCAGCCGCGCGTGTCCATGCGGTTCAGCGCGAGGCGCAGGGCAGCGCGCTCGCCGAGCGGGACGTCGCCCGCGACGTCGAGGGTGTAGCCCCCGTTCACCGCGTCGTAGTCCGCGCGGCCCTCGGCCGCGAGCGACTCGCCCGGCGTGCGGCTCACCACGTGGATCGCGCCGACGCTCGCGTTCTTGCCCACGTCGGTCGCGTGGGGGCCCTTCACCAGCTCGATGCGCTCGACGTCGAACAACGGGAGTGCGTAGAGCCGACCCTTCGCGAGGAACACGCCGTCCTGGAACAGCGCGATCGACTGATCGAAGGCCTGCGGGCGGGCCGCGGCGCCGACGCCGCGGAACGTGAGGGCCAGCCCGTCGTCCGGCGCGCGGTTGAAGACCATGCCGGGGACGAGCGCCTGGAGGCCGAACAGGTCGCGGACACGCGTGTCGGCCAGCTCGGCCTCGGCGACGATCGAGATCGACGCCGGCAGCTCCTGGGCCCCGACCTCACGCTTGGTGGCCGTGACCACGATCTCCTCGACGCCGCCCGCGATCGGCGCGGTCGCGGCGGCCCCGCCCTCCGGCGCGGGTGCGGGCGCGGCGACCTGCGCGGCCGCGACCGCGGCGACCCCGATCGTCCCCCACGCTCCGGCGAGCGCTCCGCCCGCCCAACGATTCCTTCGGCCCATCTCGTCCCCCGGTGTGGCGATGCGGGAGCTTCCGGGGGCCGCTCTGGGGCCGCTAGGGCCAAAGGATTAGGAAATGATGAGGGATGGCCCGGAACCGGCCAACGCGACCAGGTGGCGGGCCGGGCGTCGCCGAAGACTTCGGGACGGATCGCGTCCGCGGCGCCTCGATCAGGGCTGCTTGCGCGCCGCGAGGATCGCCCGCACCAGGGCCTCGGGAACGTCGTCGGGCAGCTCGGCGTCCTCGCGACAGGCGGCTCGGCCGAGCGCCACGGTCGCCTGATAACTCTCCATGTAGTTGACGCAGGACTGGCACCCGTGCAGGTGGTACTCGAACGCGCTCCGGGCGTCCGCGGGCAGCTCGCCGTCGAGGTAGGCCATCAGGAACTCGGTGAACTCTCGGCACTTCATTCGGACGCTCCTCCGAGCTCGCGCATCCAGTCGTCGAGCCGTTCGCGCAGAGCGAGGCGCGCGCGATGCAGTCGGGTCTTCAGCGCAGCGACCGTGATGCCGAGCGCGGCGGCGGCCTCCTCGGTCGAGAGCTCTTCGATGTCGCGCAGCAGCAGGACGTCGCGATGGAGATCGGGCAGCTCGTCGATCGCGGCCCGCACGGCCTTGCGCAGCTCGGCGTTCGCGAGCGCGCCGTCTGCGCGCGCCGCCCACGCGGAGGGTGCGTGGGCGTGCTCGCCTTCGGCGTCGAAGCGCGGCAGGCGTTCCTCGATCGATTCCTCGGGGTGCCGGCGCTGGCTGCGCAGCTTCATCAGCGCGGCGTTCACGGCGATGCGGTGAAGCCAGGTCGAGAGCCGCGCGCTGCCGTCGAAGCTCGCGAGATGACGGAAGGCCGAGAGGAAGGCGTCCTGCGTCACGTCCTGGGCGTCCTGCTCGTTGCGCAGCAGGCGCCGCACCACGCGCAGCACGCGCGGCGCGCTTCCGCGCACCCAGCGCTCGTAAGCCGCCGCGTCGCCGGCGCGCAGCTGCGCGAGCAGCGCGGCGTCCTCGGGCGGCAACGCGAAGGGCGCCCGCGCCTCGCTCATGCGAGCAGCGCCAGGATCGCCTCGGGGGGGCGACCGACGACCGCGCGCGCGCCGCGCACCAGTACGGGGCGCTCGAGCAGCTCGGGTTGGCGCGCGATCGCATCCAGCAGCGCGCCGTCCGGCGCGTCCGGCGCGAGCCCGAGCGCCGCGAAGTCCGCTTCCTTCGTGCGCGTCCACTCGCGCGCGGGGCGCCCTAATCGCTGCGCGAGGTCGGCGAGCTCGGTGCGCGTCAGGGGCGCCTCGAGGTAGCGGCGCTCCACGTACGCCACGCCCTTGGCGTCGAGCAGCGCCTTCGCCTCGCGGCTCTTCGAGCAGCGCGGGTTGTGGAGCAGGAGCAGCGCGTCGGACGTGGCCGGCAGCATGGCGGCAACGTAGCCGCTCGCGGCGCAGCCGGTCGGCCTCCCGCGCCGCCTCGACCCGGCCGGAGGCGTCGCCTAGCTTGCGCCCGTTCTCGGGGGATGACGTGTCGTTCTTGCGCTGGCTCGGACTGAATGATGGCGCCGCCGGCGCGCCCGACGTGCAGACCCGCAGCGTCCGACAGATCTCCGAGCGCCTGGAGCGCCTCGATCCGCAGCTCGCGCGCTACCTCGCGGCCTTCGCCTACGTGCTCGCGCGCGGCGCGGGCGCCGACCTCACGGTCGCGGACGCCGAGGCTGCCGAGATGCGCCGCATCGTCTCCGATCTCGCCAACCTGGCGCCGGACGAGGCGGACCTCGTGGTCGAGATCGCGCGCTCCCAGGTGCGCCTGCTCGGCGGCACCGAGAACTACGTCGTCACCCGAGAGTTCAAGAACCTCGCCACGCGCGTGCAGCGCGCGCAACTGCTCGAATGCCTGTTCGCGGTGGCCGCGGCGGATGGCACGGTCGCGCCCGCCGAGAGCGCCGAGATCCTCGCGATCGCCGAAGAGCTCGGCTTCACGCGGGCCGAGGCGATCGCCGTGCGTGCGAAGTACCGCGAGCGGCTCAGCGAGTTCCAGAAGCGTTAGGGAGCCTCGTGGAGCTCGTCGCTTCGGACATCGAGCTCAGCCATCCGGGCGCCGCGATCCTCGCGCGCCGCGCGTCCCCCACCGAGGCGGACGTGCGCACCCTCCTGTTCGACGGGCCGCCGATCCGCCACGGGACGCACTTCACGCTGCTCGAGAGCCCCGCCGGCGAGCTCGAGGCGATCTGTACCGCCGCGACGACGGACGCCGCGCCGGCGGAGTTCATGCTGTGCGTGGACGGCGAGATCCTGGCGGCCGACGTGTCGCGCGAGCGAGCGCTCGACTTCTTCGTGGCGGGCTTGGCGGCGATCCCGCGCTGAGGCGAGCGTCGCGTCAGCCGCGCCCGTTCGCGCGCACGCGCTCGAGGAAGGCCGCCGCGGCGAGCACCGCGTGTCGGCTGCGGGGCGAGTGGAACACGTCGAAGGCGTGCTGCGCGCCCTCCATCTCGAGATACGCGACCGGCGCCTTCGACTTCTCGCGCAGCGCGCGCACGAACTCCCGCGCCTCCTCGACGAACACCAGCGTGTCGTGGGTCCCTTGAATCACGAGGAACGGCGGCGCCTGCTCGGAAACGCGCGTGATCGGGGACATCGCGTCCCACAGCTCCGGGTCCTGGTCGGGCGTCTTCTTGAAGACCTGCTTCGCGAGCAGCGGCACCATCGACTGCGAGCCGCGGAAGTTCTTGCGGTCGAGGAAGTCGAAGACGCCGTAGAACGGCACGGCCGCGGCGACGCGCGTGTCCACGTGCTCGAAGCCGGGCTGGAAGCGCGGATCGTTCGCCGAGAGTGCAGTGAGCGCGGTGAGGTGCCCGCCGGCGGAGCCTCCGGTCACGCACACGAAGGCGGGGTCGCCGCCGTACTCCGCGACGTGCGCGCGGATCCAGGCGAGCGCTCGCTTCACGTCGACCACGTGGTCGGGGAACGTGGCCTGGGGCGAGAGGCGGTAGTTGATCGCGACGCACACCCAGCCGTGCTCGGCGGCCATGTGGCTCATGAGCGGCTGCGCCTGCTCGCGCTTGTCGCCGATGATCCACGCGCCACCGTGGATCTGGAGCAGCACGGGCCGCGCGTCGCCGGGGCGCGCGCCCTTCGGGCGGATCACGTCGAGGAGATTGCGCTTGCCCTTGTCGCCGGGCAGCGACTCGCCGTAGGGGATGTCCGCGAGCTTCTCGACCTTCGGGTGCGCGAACGCGAAGGCGTTCGGAAAGCCGTGCAGGGGCGAGACGCTGCCCGTCGCCGCCAACCCGAGCGGCGCGAGCGCCACCTGCACTTCGCGGCCACCCCCGATTCCGCGCAGATGCGCGCGCGCGAGCAGGAGCACGCTCGCCGAGCTGAGCGCGAGGCCCGCGAGGCCGCGGGCGTCTTCGAGCACGCCCGCTGCGACGAAGCCGACCGAGACGAGCACGTGCCAGAGGATCGCGTGCGGGGCGAGCTCGCCTGCGATCCACGCGAACAGGAAGTACGGCGCCACCAGCGGCCCGAGCCGGCGTGCCTGCACGTTGGTGGCGAGCGCGACGGTGAAGCCGAGCGCCGCGAGAACGAGGTAGATCGTCGCGGCCGTCATGCGGCGTCTCCTAGGAGCGCTTCAGCAGCAGCGTCTTCGGATCGAGGGCCACGCGCAGCGCCTCGGGATTCGGGTTCTCGTGATCTTTGAGCGCGCGCAGCGCGACGGCGCCGTTCTCGGGCTCGAGCGCGAGGATCACGGAGAAGTGGGCGCGCAGCGGCGCGAGGTCGCCGGGCAGGCTCGCGATGCGCTCGCTCGGAGCGGACGCGGACACCCAGATCTCGGCGGGGACCTCGGAAGCGAGCTTGCTCAGCGCCTCGAGCTCCGCCGCGCCGGCCTTCGCGACGTCCCACCCCTCGACGATCACCGCGCTCGGCTTGCCGCCCGTCTCTTCGCCGAGACGCACCGCCTCGCGCAACTTCGCGACGGTGAAGTCCGCCGCGGGGAACGCTCGGATCGTGCGCAGATGCTCGATCTCGCCCTGCACCGTCGCCCCGTCCGCCAGCTGCGCGGTCGCCCGCAGCTCGGCGAACACCGTGTCGTAGTAGTCGCGCGTGTGCGCGACGGTCTGGCTGAGCACGACGTGGAGCACGCGGTCGCCCCGCAGCAGGTCGTCGAGGGCGACGCCCACGAGAAACGAGCTCTTGCCCACGCCGTGGCCCGCGATCACGAGCCCGAGGTTGCCCTTGCCGAGACCGCCGTGGAGCCCCTTTTCGAGGACACGCAGCGGGCTCCGCGCCGTCAAGAACTTTCGATACATCGTCTCGTCTCCCGCTGCGTGAGGTTCGAGGGCGAGTCTACTCCGGCGCGACCCGCTCGCGATCACTCGTCGTCGTCGCCCTTCAACCGGCCCGAGAACTTCTCGACGAGCTTTTCCTTCACTTCGTTCGGCGCGGGCGCGTACTTCGAGAACTCGAGGGTGAACTCGGCCTTGCCCTGCGTGTTGGAGCGCAGGTCCGTCGCGTACCCGAACATGTCCGCGAGCGGCACTTCGGCCTCGATCTGGCAGAAGCCCTCCTGCTCGGTCGTGCCCATCACGACGCCGCGGCGCTGCATGATCGTCTTGATGATCGAGCCCTGGAACTCGACCGGGCCCTCGACGCCGAGCTTCATGATCGGCTCGAGCACGATCGGCTTGGCCTGCGGATACACGGTGCGGAACGCGCCGCGCGCCGCCGCCTGGAAGGCGTTGTCCGACGAGTCGACCGAGTGGGCCGCGCCGTCGTCGAGGACGACGCGCAGGCCGATCACCGGGAAGCCGATCAGCCGGCCCTTCGGGATCATCGTGCGGAAGCCCTTCTCGACCGAGGGGATGAACTCGATCGGCACCGCGCCACCGCGCACGTCGTCGACGAACTCGAACTCGGCGGAGCCGTCCGTGATCGGCTCGATGTAGCCGCCGATCTTCGCGTACTGGCCCGAACCGCCCGTCTGCTTGCGGTGCGTGTAGTTGAAGGCGGCGCGCTGCGAGATCGTCTCGCGGTACGCCACCTGCGGTGCGCCCGTCACCACCTCGACGCCGTACTCGCGCTTCATGCGCTCGACGTACACCTCGAGGTGCAGCTCGCCCATGCCGCTGATGATCGTCTCGCCGGATTCCTGGTCGACGGCGGAGCGGAAGGTCGGGTCCTCGCGCACGAAGCGGCCGAGCGCCTTGCCGAGGTTGGCCTGCGCCTTGTTGTCCTTCGGCTTGATCGAGAGCGAGATCACCGGATCCGGGACGTGCATCGCGCTCATCGCGATGTCGACGGTGCCGTCGGTGAAGGTGTCGCCCGAAGCGCAGTCGATGCCGAACAGCGCGACGATGTCGCCGCTCGAGGACGCCTCGATGTCCTCCATGTCGTTCGCGTGCATGCGCACCAGGCGGCCGACCTTGTGGCGGCGCTGGGTCCGCATGTTCGTGATCGTGAGGCCCTTCACGAGCGTTCCCTGATAGACGCGCACGTAGGTGAGCTGGCCGTAGCGGCCGTCCTCGAGCTTGAAGGCCAGCGCGATCAGCGGCTTGTTGGGGTCGGCCGAGATCACGATGGGGACTTCGTCGTTCGAGAGATCGACGCCGGTGTTCTCGACGTCGGTCGGGCACGGCAGGTAGGCCGTGACCGCGTTGAGCAACAGCTGAACGCCCTTGTTCTTGTAGGCGGAGCCGAGGAACACGGGCGTCAGCGCCAGAGAGATCGTGCCCTGGCGGATCGCGTCGTGGATCAGCTCCTCGGTCACGCGCTCCTCGAGGATCGCCTCGGTCAGCGCGTCCGAGTACATCGAGACCGCGTCGAGCATCTCCTCGCGGGCGGTCTTCGCCTCGTCGAGCATCTCGGCGGGAATCTCTTCTTCGATGATGTGCTCGCCGTTGTCGCCCTCGAAGCGGAACGCCTTCATCTTGACGAGGTCGACGATGCCCTTGAAGTCGTTCTCGAGTCCGATCGGCAGCTGGATCAGCACCGCGTTGTGCTTCAGCTTCTCGCGCAGGCCTTCGACCACGCGGCGCGGGTTCGCGCCCGAGCGGTCGAGCTTGTTGATGAACGCGACGCGCGGAACCTTGTAGCGGCGCATCTGGCGGTCCACGGTCATCGACTGCGACTGCACGCCGGCGACGCCGCACAGCACGAGGATCGCGCCGTCGAGCACGCGCAGCGAGCGCTCGACCTCGATCGTGAAGTCGACGTGGCCGGGCGTGTCGATGATGTTGATGTGGTAGCCGGCCCACTCGCAGTGCGTCGCAGCGGACTGGATCGTGATGCCGCGCTCGCGCTCGAGCTCCATGAAGTCCATGGTGGCGCCGACCTGGTCCTTGCCCTTCACCTCGTGGATCTTGTGAATCCGCTGGGTGTAGAAGAGGATGCGCTCGGTCAGCGTGGTCTTCCCGCTGTCGATGTGCGCGCTGATGCCGATGTTGCGGACCTTCGAGAGTTCCATTGCCATGGGCTGAACCGTAGGCGCGGGCCGCGAGGGGCCGTTGCCGATTGATGGGCCCGTGACCGTGCGCCTCGACTGCCGACTCTCGGCGCGGTGCGCGGCCTGCGGGCCCCGATGTGTTCCAGGATTTGCGTCTACGTTGAGTGGGCTGAAGTCGCGCCGGGGTGTCGGCCGGCTCGCCCCCTACCCATATTGCGGGGCCAGGAAACGGGCGCGGAAAGTAGGCGCTCCGCCTCGCAGGGCAAGCCTAGAACCAGGGCGAACCCGGGACGTTGGTTCAAAGAACCCCGGGGACGTTGGTTCGGCTGCGAACCAACGTCCCCGGGCGTTCGTGAACCAACGTCCCTAGGTCAGCCGGTCGCCCGCAGCGATGCCGGATTCCGCGGCGCCCGTCTTTGCGCCCGCCCCGACCTTGAGCTTCGCCACCTGCAGCGCTCCCCCGGCTGCGGCGATCCGGGCTCCCTTCGCATCCACCGCGAGCACCGTGCCGGGCGCCGCCCCGCCCTCGCCGCCCGCCGCGAGGGTGCAGCCGTAGAGGCGCACCACCTCGTCGCCGCGCCGCGCGTGGGCGCCCGGGTTCGGGTCGCAGCCCCGTACGAGCCGGTCGATCTCGGCGGCGCCCCGCGTCCAGTCGATGCGCGCGACCACGTCGTCCACGAGCCCCTGGAAGCCCGCTTGGGACTCGTCCTGCGCGCGGTAGGTCGCGCTGCCGTCGGCCACCCGCGCGACCGCCTCGACGGTCGCGTCGACGCCGAGCGCGTAGAGCGAGTCGAAGTAGAGGCTCGCCGCGGTGTGGTGCGGGAGGATCGGCACGGGGCCTTTCTGCACGACGATCGGCCCCGTGTCGACGCCCGCGTCCGGCTTGAAGACGCTGACGCCCGCCTCGCGCTCGCCCGCGATGATCTGCCACGCCAGGGCGTTGCCGCCGCGGAACTTGGGCAGCAGCGAGGGGTGGAAGCAGAGCGACCCGAAGCGCGGCGCGTCCACGATCTCCGGCGGCAGGATCATCGTCACGAACGCGAGCACGTTCAGGTCGGCGCGCAGTGCGGCGTGCTCGGCGATGCGCGAAGGGATCGGCTCGCCCGTCTTCTTGCGCATCGCGGCGTGCCGAAAGAGCGCGAGGCCGCGCTTCTCGGCCTCCTCGGCGAGCGGGTCGTTCTTGCCCCCCGGCTTGGTCGGGGGCGCATACACGCCCGCGATCTCGTGGCCCGCCTCGAGCAACCGCACGAGCACGTCGCGTCCGAACGGGGCCTGGCCGAAGTAGGCGATGCGAAGCGGCATGGTCGTCTCCTCGGCGCCGATTCTTCCGCGGCTCGCGGCGGCGCGCTCGCGCGCCGCGCCCATTCGGAGCGGCGCCCCTCACAGCGCGCGCGTGCGATCCCCGATCGCGCCGCGCGCCGTCGCGGGCGCGCCGAACGCGAGGGTGTGCGGCGGCACGTCGCGCGTCACGACGGAGCGCGCGCCGATCACGCAGTGCGCGCCGATCGTCACGCCGGGCAGCACGGTGACGTCGGAGGCGACCCACGTGTGCGCGCCGATCCGGACCGGAGCGGCACCACCCTTCCGGGCGTCGTCGAGGTCGTGGGAAAAATCGTAGACGCGCGAGCCGGGGCCCATCGTGGCGCGCCGCTCGAACACGACCTCGCGCTGCGCGCTCACGCTGCACGCGTTGAGCATCACCTCCGGCCCGACCGCGATCCGCGCGCCGGCGAACGCGGTGAGATTCACGGGGCCGACCTCGGTGCGGAGCCAGGCATTCGGCGCGATCTCGATCTCGGCGCCGTCGTACACCACGAGGTTCAAGAGGCCCGGGCGATACTCGGTCGCCGCTCCCGCGCCGATCGTGAGCCTCGCCTCGGGCGCGAGCTGGATGCGCGCCACGCCGAACCCCGGCGACGCGCTCGCGTCGACGCGCAGCCCCGGATGGAGCCAACCGAGGCCGGCCAGGCGCAGTCGCCCGTTCGCCGCGCGCACGCGCATGCCTGCGATGCGCACGATTCTCGCGAGGCCCGCGCCCGCCGGGCTCACGTCGCGCGCCGTCGTCGCGCGGCGCGCTGCACGCGCGGACTCACGTCGCCACCCTGGAGCGGCGTTCGGCGCTCGCGCGGCTTCGGAACCGACCGCCGGCGACGCCCACCTTACTCGGTGACGGTCTGCGGACCCTCGCCGTCGCGCAGGCGGAAGGTGATGAAGCCGTGCGACGGGTCGTAGGGCGAGAGGCCGACCTGCACGCGATCGCCGGGGATCACGCGGATGCGGAAGCGGCGCATGCGACCCGAGAGCTGAGCGGTCACGGACTGGCCGCCGTCGAGGCCGATCTGGTAGCGCCCGCCGCCGAGAATCTTCTCGACCGTGCCGGTCGCCTGGATCAGATCGTCGCGCGCCAAGTTTGCTCCGTGTTCGCAGGGGCACCGAGAATGCGGTGGTACCCCGAGGGCGGCGCACCCTAGCGCCGCGGGGTGGGCGCTGCCATCGCGCCCGCCGTCGCTAATCCGCGCCGAGCGACGCCGCGCCCCAATACGCGAGCGCCGCGATGCCCGCCGCTGCGGGGATCGTCATCACCCACGCCCACACGATGCGCGCGGCGATGCCCCAGCGCACCGCCGACAGCCGTCGCGTCGCGCCGACGCCGACGATCGCGCCGGTGATGGTGTGCGTCGTGCTGATCGGCACGCCGAGGTGGGTCGCGAGGAAGATCGCGACGGTGCCACCCGTCTCGGCCGCGAAGCCGCTCACCGGCGCGAGCTTCGTGATCTTGGTGCCCATCGTGTGGATGATCCGCCAGCCGCCCATCAGGGTGCCGAGCCCGATCGCCGTGTAGGCCGCGACCTCCACCCAGATGGGAATCTCGAACGTCTCGATGTAGCCGCCCGCGAACAACAGGCCGGCGATGATGCCCATCGTCTTCTGGGCGTCGTTGCCGCCGTGGTTGAGCGAGAACGCCGCGGCCGAAACGAGCTGCAGGCGTCGGAACCAGCGGTCCACGCGCGCCGGCGTGGTGTTGCGGAAGATCCAGTAGAGCGCCGTCATCGTGAGCAGGCCGACGCTGAGGCCGACGGTCGGCGCGATCACGATGAACGAGAGCGGCTTGACCCAGCCCGACGCGATCAGGCCGTCGAGGCCCGTCTTCGCGACCGCTGCCCCGGCGTAACCCCCCATCAGCGCGTGGGACGAGCTCGTGGGCAGGCCCCAATACCACGTGATCAGGTCCCACACGATCGCTCCGGTGAGCCCTGCGCCGATCACCGCGAAGGTGACGATGTCGAGGTCCACGAGCCCGGAGCCCATCGTCTTCGCGACCGCGGTGCCGAACACGATGATCGCCGCGAAGTTCCAGAACGCGGCCCACACCACGGCTTGGCCCGGCGAGAGCACGCGCGTCGAAACGACCGTCGCGATCGAGTTGGCCGCGTCGTGGAAGCCGTTGATGTAGTCGAACGCGAGCGCCAGGACGACGAGCGCGCCGACGATGAGGAGCTGCGTGTCCACGGCCGGCCGTTACGAGTGCTTCACGAAGATCGCTTCGAGCACCTTCGCGACGTCCTTGCAGCGATCCGTCGCGCCCTCGAGCATGTCGAGGATCTCCTTCCACTTGATCACCTGGATGGGATCCTTCTCCTCCTCGAAGAGCGTGCCGACGCCGGTCGTGTAGGCGCCGTCGGCCTTGTTCTCGATGTTCGAGATCTCGCGCACCGCCTCGCTCACGCCCGTGCGCTTCGCGAGCGCCTCGACGCCGCGATGCATCTCGTTGCAGGCTTCGACGATGTGGCGCGAGAGCTCGCGCGCTGCGGGGCGCACGTGCTCGATGCGGTAGAGCCGCAACATGTCGGCGGAGGCGTCGATGTCGTCGATCACGTCGTCGAGCGCGCGCAGCAGCGCGTGGATGTCCTCGCGGTCGATCGGCGTGACGAAGGTACGGTGCAGGCGCTGGAGCACGTCGTGGGAGATCTCGTCGCAGCGGTGCTCGACGACCTTGATCGCCTGCGCCTTCTCCCACACCGGATGCTCCGGCTCGAGCATCTCGACGAGCAGCGCGGCGCCCTTCTTGATCTCGCCCGCCATCTCGACGAAGTCCTCGAAGAACTTCTCTTCCCGCGGAATCAGCCGGAACGCCATGCGCCCTCCCGAAAGGCGCGCGCACTCTATCAGCGACGCCCTGCGGGACCCACGAATTATTGCCGGGGTTTCGCTTCAGATGCGCCCGTCAGCGCATCCACACCGCGCCGGCCGCCGCCGCGCCGGCCACGATCCACACCACCGCGGTCTTTGCCTTCCAGCGGAACGCCGCGAGCAGCGCGCCCGCGAAGATCGCCGCGGCGGGCAGGCTCGTGAGCGTGTCGCGCGCGAGCTGGAGCGCCGTCACCGCGATCAAGCCGACGACGCCCGCGGTCACGCCGTCGAGCAACGCGTGGGTGCGGCGCTGCTCGACGAGCCGCTCGACCCAGCCGTGCCCGATCAGCGTGAACGCGAACGCGGGCAGGAAGACGCCCGCCGTCAGTGCGAGCGCGCCGGCTGCGCCCGCGCCGAGGTAGCCGACGAAGGTCGCGAAGATCACGAGCGGCGCAGGCAAGATGCCCGAGAGCGCGAGGCCGTCGAGGAACTGCGCGTCGCTCATCCAGCCGGCGGCTCCGACGGCGTCGGCGCGCAGGAACGGGATCACGGTGTAGGCGCCGCCGAACGTGAGCAGGCCGCTGCGCAGCCCGGTGACGAACAGGGCGGCGACGCTCGGCCCGAGCGCGCTCGCCGCGGGCGCCGCGCTCGCGACGAGCGGAACGAACGCGGCGCCGTGTGCGGCGCTGGCGGCCCCGCCGCGGAATGCGGCGTACGCGAGGCCCGCGACCGGCAGCACGACGGCGAACGACGCGCCCGCGAGCGTTGCGACGGCGGACGCGGCCGCGATCGCCAGCAGCGCGCGCGCGTGTAACGCGTGGCTGCCGATGCGGTGCACGGCGCGCACGATCAGCGCCACCACCGCGGGCTGGCAGCCGGCGAACGCGGCCGCGAGCGCGCTCGCGCGCAGGTCGAAGCGCACGTAGGCCACGGTCAGCGCGAACATCAGCACGAAGCCGGGCAGCATGAAGCCGAGCCCCGCGAGCAGCCCGCCGATGCGACCGCGCGCGCGCGAGCCGAAGTACACGCACAGCTCGTGGGCCTCGGGGCCTGGCAACACCTGATAAACCGCGAGCACGCGATTGAAGCGCGCGGGCGAGATCCAGCGCTCCTCCTCGACGAGCTCCTGCCGGATCATGCCGATCTGTGCGACCGGCCCTCCCCACGCGAGCGCGCCGAAGCGCAGGAAGCGCAGGAACAAGCGGCCGAGCGATTCGTGCGGCGGCGACGGGTCGTCCGCGCCCGCGTTCGTCGCTTCAGCCATTCGGGTCTTCGAAGAACACGTAGGTCGAGAAGCCGCCCACCTCGAAGTAGATCTTGCGCTCGCCGGGATCGGCGACGCCGTTCAGGTTCGCGTCGAGCACGCCGTAGCCGAAGCGGTACTCGCGCGGCGTGCCGTCATCGGTGCCGAGCGCCGTCGAGAGCTTGTCGATCTGGAGGAAGCGCTTCACGACATGGTCGCCGGCGTAGACCTCGAGCACGCCGTTCGTGCCCGTCCAGTTTTGCACCGCGCGCCCGAGCTTGTTCTGCGTCTCCTGGGTGCACGCGAGCGTGAGCCCCAAGGCGACCGCGGTGAGCCCAAGCCACCCAAACCGAATCGTCGCCGCCATGCGCGCCCCTCCTCGAGACGCGCGCACGGTAGCGGCAAGCGTCACGGCGCGGACGCGGACGCGGCGCCCTCGGTGGCCGCGCGCGTGACGCGCACGGGGATGCCCGCGCTCGCGAGCGACGCGCGCGCGACGCGATCCCAGTCGACGCGGGCTGCCTCCGCGCCAGCGACCTTCGTCACGAGCGCGCGCAGGTCGCGCGCGGGCTCGCGCAAGAGCTTGCCCGTCTCGTCGAGCGCGAGCGCGCGATCCTTCTCGGGGTGCACCTCGAGATAGAGCTCGCCGCCCACCCAGCCGAGCTTCACCGGCTCGTGCACGACGCGCACCTTCGTGCCGACCGGCGCGAGCGCGAACAGCTCTGCGATGTCATCGGGGTAGAGGCGAATGCAGCCGCGGCTCGAGTGGCGCCCCACGCCGCGCGGCTCGTTCGTGCCGTGGATCAGGTAGGCGGGCCAGCCGAGGTAGAGCGCGTACTCGCCGAGGCGATTGTCGGGGCCGGGCGGGACGGCGGACTTCAGCGTCGGATCGTCGCGCCGCGCCGACGGGCCCGGGTACCAGGTGGGCTTCTCCTTCTTGCGCACGACCTTCGTCGTGCCCTGCGGCGTCGCGTAGCCCTCCTTCGCGATGCCGATCGGATAGCTGCGCGCGGGCTCGCCGGGTGCGAAGTAGTAGAGGCGCAGGTCGCCCGTGTTCACGACGATGCCCTCGCGCGGGCCGGACGGCGCGAGGTGCGCGCCCGGCACCACGAGGCGCGCGCCCGCTGGCGGCACCCACGGATCGATCCCTTGGTTCGCCGCGAGCAGCTCGAGGTATCCGACGCCGAGCGCCGGAGCGAGGTCGACGAAGGTGTCCTCCGCGAGCGCCTCGCGGAACGCGATGCGTCCGACGAGGTCCTCGGACGGCGGCGGGTTCTCGAGCGGATGCGGAGGCGGCGCGGCGGCCCGCTCGGGCGCGCCACGCGGGATCACCGCGCACCCCGACGAGAACGCCAGCGCGGCGGCGAGCGCGAAGCCCGCGGCCCGCGCCGAGCGATCAGGGCCGAATCTCGATCGGCGTGCCGTCGGCCACCAGCTCCCAGAGCTCATCGATCTCCTCGTTCGTGACGGCGATGCAGCCTTCCGTCCAGTCGAAGCGCGTGTGCTCGCCGCCGACCCACTCTGCGTCGTCGGGGAGCCCGTGGATCATGATCTCGCCGCCCGGATCCGTGCCTGCCTCCCGCGCGTTCCGGACGTCCGCCGCATTCGGGTACGACACGTGCAGCGCGCGATGGAACTCGCTGCCGCCGTTGCGACCGTCGATCGTATACACGCCCTCGGGCGTACGACCATCGCCGACGTGCCGCTTGTCGCCGATCGGATCGCGACCGAGCGCCACGCGGTACGAGCGGACCGGGTAGCCGGCGAACCAGAGCGTGAGTCGCCGTGCCGCCTTCTCGACGAGCACGCGCTCGGCGCGGGGGACGATCTCCCCCGCGGCGAGCGCTTCGGCGCAGCGCGTCTCGGCGTCGCTGTCGCGAGGCGGCGGCGCCTGCGCCCCGCCGGAGCTCCTACTTGTGCAGAGAGCGTTGAAAGATGCGGTCCGCTTTCTCGCTCGCCGTCTTCGCCTCCGTGGCTGCGGCATCCGCCGCCGCGCGCGCGGCGCTGGCTTCCTGCTGAGCGGCCGCGGCCGCGGACTTCGCTTCCTCGGCGACGCGCTTGGCCTCGGCGGCCTCCGCGCGCGCGGCGTCGACGTCCGTGCGCAGCGCCGTCAAATCCGACGTCGAGGCGCAGCCCGCGCCACCGAGCGCGAGTGCGAGCGTGAGAATCGAGATCGCCTTCCGCATGAGCTCTCCCTGAGAAGTCCGCACCGACGGATCGGCGCGGCGATTGAGTTGGCACCCCGAGCGAATGTGGCTGCGATCGCGGCCCGCTTCTGTGACCCGGGGCACCGGACCGCGTTGAATCTGCACCGGCGGCGGGCTACTCCGCGCAGCGTGAGCCC
The DNA here is from genome assembly GCA_964501435.1 of uncultured Spirochaetales bacterium. Lineage (GTDB taxonomy): Bacteria > Myxococcota_A > UBA9160 > UBA9160 > UBA6930 > VGRF01. Next base: position 41,524 of record CAZCTH010000021.1, read on the forward strand.
GCCGCAGCGCCCCACCATCGCCGGACCGCCGCCGAGCGGCCCCGAGGCCTCCCGCGGCTACGCGCGCTACGTGCTCGCGATCCTCTCGTCGAGCTACGTGGTCAATTACCTCGACCGCTTCGTGTTCTCGATGCTCGCGGGGCCGATCAAGGCGGAGTTCGGCATCTCGGACTTCACCATGGGCCTCCTGCTCGGCCCCGCCTTCGCCCTGCTCTACTCGGGCCTCGGCGTGCCGGTCGCCTGGCTCGCCGACCGCACCTCGCGCCGCAACCTGATCGCGACGGGGATGCTCGTGTGGAGCGCCTTCACCGCCTTCACCGGGCTCGCCCGCAGCGCCGGCCAGGTGGCGCTCGCGCGCATCGGCGTCGGCGTCGGCGAGGCCGCGGGAGCCGCGCCGGCCCACGCGCTGATCGCCGAGTACTTCCCGCCGGAACGCCGCGCGACGGCGCTCTCGGTCTTCCAGCTCGGCGTGCCCGTCGGGCAGATGCTCGGCACGCTGATCGGCGGCCTGCTCGTCGTGCCGCTCGGCTGGCGCGGGGTGTTCTTCGTCGCGGGCATCCCGGGCGTCTTCATCGCGATCCTGCTCTGGACGACGGTGCGCGAGCCGCGCCGTGCGGCGCCGGCTCCCGCGCGAGCGACCTCGCTCGGCGCCGCGCTGCGCGAGTTCCTCGCCAGCATCGGGCTCCTGCTGCGCATCCCGACCTTCGTGGCGATCGCGCTCGGCGGCATGTTCGCGTCGATCGCGGGCACCGGCTTCGGCTCGTGGCTGCCGCAGATGTTCCAGCGCTCCCACGACATGTCGCTCGCGACCTTCGGCCTGAGCTACGGCCTCGCGAACTTCGCGGCGGGCGTCGCGGGCACCCTGCTCGCCGGCGTGCTGGCCGACCGCCTCGCGAAGCTGGACCCGCGCTGGCGCCTGCGCGTCGCGGCGGCCTCCGTCGGGCTCTCGATGCCGATCCTGATCGCGATCTGCGCCGTGCCCAACGCGAAGCTCGCGATCTGGCTCTCGGTGCCGAGCGGCGTGGTCGGCGCCGGCTACGCGCCGGTGCTGTTCGCGATCGCCCAGAGCCTCGCCCCCGCGCGCGTCCGCGCCGTCACCTCGTCGGTGATGATCCTCTTCATCACCGGCGGCGGCATGCTGATCGGCCCGTGGGCGATGGGCGCCCTCAGCGACGCCCTCGCGCCGGCCTACGGCGCGGATTCGCTGCGCGTCGCGATGATCTGCGTGCTCGGCGTGATGGCGCTCGGCGTGGTCGCGCTGCTCGCGGGCACGCGCACGCTGGCTGCGGATCTCGCGCGGGCGCAGCGCGAGGGGTGTTAGGATCGCGGCGTCGGAGGAATCTCCATGGCGAGTCCTGCCCGCGCCCACCACATCGCTCTCGCCCTCTGTCTCGGGCTCGCGTTGGCGTGCCTCGGAACGGCTGGGCGCGCGGGCGAGGAGCCGACGCTCGGAACGCTCACGATGCCGAAGCCGATCCAGCGGAGGAACCCGATGTATCCGATGTCGGCCGCCGCCCACTGGAAGGAAGGATGGGTGGTCGTCTCGTTCTGCATCGACGCGACCGGCAAGGTGCACACGCCGGTCATCGAGCGCTCGAGCGGCGCGCCGGAGTTCGAACGCGCCGCTCTGAAGGCCCTGCCCGGCTGGATCTACGAGCCCGCTCGGCGGGACGGTCAGGCGATCGAGACGTGCCGTGTGAGCGTACGGCTCACGTTCGGGATGGAGGGCATCCCGCTCGGCGCTCGTCGGTCCTACGCGACTCGGTGGAAGGCGGCTTCGCGGCTGATCGACGAGGGCAAGGTGTCCGAAGCGAAGACCATCGTCGACGCGCTGACGGCGGAGAACAACTACGAGAGCGCACGCATCGCACTGATCCGTGCGCGCATCGCCGCGAACACCGGCGACACAAAGCAACAGCTCGCCGACTTGCGCGCGGCGTTGTGGCAGCCGAAGAGCCTCGAGCCGCCGGTGCGGCGCAACGTCCGCCGTCAGATCTTCGCGCTCGAGTTGCAGCACCGGGACTGGGCGGCGGCGCACGACACGTACCGGGACCTCGCGGACGACGTCGACAAGCTCAGCGAGGCCGAGACTCGGGCCGGCGACCAGCTCGCCGCGCTCGTGACGGGCGATCAGGCGCTCGCGACCGACGCCGAGCTCGAGTGCCGCTGCGACAAAGCCAACGGCGAGCCGATCTGGTCCGCGCGCCTGCTCCGGCGGGAGTTCGGCTTCTCCGACGCAACGGGCAAGATCGACCGCTTCGAGCTGCGCTGCACCGGAACGCGCTTCTCGGCGAAGTTCGACACGGAGAGCGCGTGGACCGTTCCCGCCTCGTGGGGCGACTGCACGCTCTTCGTATTCGGCGAAGAAGGCGCGAAGTTCCGCCTGGTCGAGCTGGCGCCGCAGGTCGCGGCGAGCGCTGCCCCCGCGACGCCCGCGCCCTAAGCGCTCGCCGCGAGCGCCCCCGGCGCGATCGCAGCGCGCGGCCGAGCGATCTGTTGCTCCGCGAGCGGCACCACCGCCTTCAGCTTCGGCATGATCTCGGCGGCGAAGCGCTTCATCTGCTGTTCCGCCACGTCGTACGGAATCCCGCCGTAGCTGAAGATGCCCGTGAAGCCCTCGCAGCCCGTCATGCTGCGCATCTCCATGATCTTCTCGAACACCTGCTTCGGCGTGCCCCACGGATGCAGGCTGGTGAAGAAGTCGACGCCCGCGTCGACGCCGCCGGGCGCGCTCATCTTCTGCTGGATCTGCCCGTACATCTCGTAGCCCTTCAGGCCCTGCAGGTGCGTGCCCGCGAGCTCGTAGTGCTCGATCACCGACTGGTAGTACCGACCGACGTATTTGTGGGCGAGCTCCTTGGCAACGCTCTCGTCGTCGTCCATGAACATCCAGCCGGCGACGAGCGGCGGCGGCGGCTCGCAGCGGTTCACGTCGCGGTAGATCTCGCGGTAGGCCTTCAGCTCGCGCACCACGTGGGGCCACGGCTTCTGCGGGACGATCAGGATGCCGACGCCGAGGCGCGCCATCAGCTCGGAGCTCTCGGGCGAAACGGCCGCGGCGTAGGTGCGGCCGCGGAACGTCTTGAAGGGGCGCGGCCGGATCTCGCGGCGCGCCTGCTGGATGTGCTTGCCCGAGAGCTCGAGGACTCCGCGCTCGAGCCCCTCGAGCAGCAGCTGCGCGCTCTCGGTGAAGATCTCGCGGCTGTCCGCCTGGTTCACGCCGAAGCCCTCGAACTCGACGCGCCCGAGGCCGCGGCCGATGCCGAGGATGAAGCGCCCGTTCGAGAGGTGATCGAGCATCGCCACCTGCTCGGCGACGCGCGCCGGGTCGTGCCACGGCAGCACCACCACCATCGAGCCGAGCTGGATGCGCGTCGTGCGGCCCGCGAAGTAGGTCAAGTGCTGGAGCACGTCGGGGCACATCGTGTAGTCGGTGAAGTGGTGCTCGACCCCCCACAGCGAGTCGAAGCCGAGCGGCTCGGCGAGATCGCCGAGCGCGAGCTCGCGCTGGTAGACCTCGCGATCGGTGCGTCCCGCGCCGATGGCCTGGTAGACGATGCCGGTGCCGACGTGCATGAGGCGCCTCCTCGCGTCGCCGCACGGTAGTGCAGCCGCCGCCGCGGCAAGCGGCCGAGCGAGCGGTGGGTGCGCGGCTACCGTGCGCCGCCATGCGCGCATTCACCTGGGCCTGGCTGCTGTACGGATTGCTCGAGACGGCGCTCGCCATCTTCTTCCCCGCGCTGCGCGCGAAGCTCGGGGGCGGCGTCTTCGGCCACCGCGCCGAGCCGACGCTGCTGCTGCTCGCGTTCTATCCGCTCGCGGGCGCGCTGCTCGGCGGGGCGATCGAGCGCGCGCTCGGCATCCGCGATGCGCGCGCGCCGCGCCTCGCGCTGCTCGCTTCGGCGAGCGTCGGCCTCGCGGTGCTCGGCTGGATGCTCGCGCGCGGCGACCTCGGCAAGTCCGGCGTGGTGCTCGCGGCGGGCCTCGCGCTGGGTCTCGCGCTGGCGCTGCGCAGCGCGCGCAGCGCTGCGGAGCGCACCGGCTGGGCGCTGGCGTCGCCGTGGGTCGCCGTCCCGCTGGTGGTCGGGACCGCCTGGATCCTGCGCGTGCTCCTGCTGGAAGCGCCGCTCGCACAGCGCCTCGGCGCGAGCGCCGCGTTCGCGGCGCTCTGGCTCGGCGCCGCGTGGCTCGCGCGCGGCGCGATCGCGCGCGCCTGGTCCGGCGCGCGCGGAACGCTGCGCGCCAGCGCCGCCGCGAGCGCCGCGCTCGGACTCGCGTGCTTCGGGTTGCTCCGCGAAGTCCCGCCGACGCTTCCGCCGGTAGCGGCGAGTGCGGCGAAGCATCCGCCCGTCGTGCTCGTCGTGCTGGACACCGTCCGCGCCGACCACACCTCGGTGTACGGCTACGCCCGCGACACCACCCCCGCGCTCGCGGACTTCGCGCGGGGCGCGACCGTCTTCGAGCAGATGACGACGCCGGGCGACATGACGCTCACCTCCCACGCCTCGCTCTTCACCGGGCAGTTCGTCTCGCACCACGGCACGACGACGCCGAAGCCGGTGCTCGGCGACGACGCCGAGACCCTCGCCGAGCGCCTCGCCGGCGCGGGCTACGTCGGTTTCGGCGTCTCGTCGAACTGCGGCTGGATCGGCAAGGGCCACGGCCTCGACCAGGGCTTCGCACACTGGGACACGCGCTGCGGCCGCGCGCTCTTCGCGGGCGTGCCGCCGGTGTTCCTGCGCCAGTTCGTGCTCGGGCAACTGCGCCGCGCGGCCTTCCGCGAGCAGGCGAGCTGGCGTTGGCGCAGCGCGGAGGAGATCTCCGACGAGGCGCTGCGCGTGATCGGGCACCTCGATGCGGCCCGCGCGCCGTTCCTGCTCTTCCTGAACTACATGGACGTCCACCGCCCGATCCAGCCGCCGCGCGCGTACCGCACGCGCTATCCCGGCGCCGACCCGGAGTTCGACATGGCGGCGGACTGGTCCGCGCTCCATCGCGACGTCAACCTGGGCACCCGCGAGGTCACGTCGGCGGAGCGCACGCACCTCGAGTCGCAGTACGACGGCGCGCTCGCCTACGAGGACGACCAGCTGAAGCGCGTGTTCGACGACCTGCGCACGCGCGGGATCCTCGAGCGCAGCCTCGTGATCGTGACGGCCGACCACGGCGAGGGCTTCGGCGACCACGGGACGTTCGGTCACGGTCACGGCGTTTATCAGGACGTCGTGCACGCACCGCTGATCGTGAAGCTGCCAGGCCAACGCGAGGGACGCCGCGTCGCCACGCCGGTGAGCCTCGTCGACGTGATGCCGACGGTGCTCGCAGCGCTCGGGTTGCCGCCCGCCGCGAACGCCGATGGGGTCTCGCTGCTCGGCGAGATCCCCGACCTTCGCAGGCTCTTCGCCGAGTCGTTCGACGGCGCGGGCGCGATCGCGCGGGCGCTGCGCGAGGGCTCGCGCAAGCTCGTCGTGCATCGCGGCCGCACGCCCGCGCTGTACGACGTCGCGGCGGATCCGAACGAGACGCGCGACCTCGCGAGCACCTCGGCGCAGGAAACGGCCGCACAAAAGGCCGCCCTCGACGCCTGGGTGAAGGCGCAATCCGGCCGCGGGGCGGGCATCGCGATCTCGCCCGAGGAAGAGGAGCGGCTGCGGGCGCTCGGCTACCTGCAGTGAGCCGCGCCGGGCTGCGGCTCTAGGCGCCCCCGCGGCGCGCGAGCGCGCGGTCGTGCGCGCGCGACCACAGCGCGAGCGACGCCGCGGCGCCGCACAGGCACAAGAACATGTCCCATTGCGTGTCCCACGGATCGCCCTGCGTGCCGAGGAACGAGTCCGCGGCGGCGCCGCCGATCAGCGCGGCCCACCACTCGAGCAACTCCCAGAACGCGCTTGCGGCGAGCACCACGGACACGGCGAGCCACGCGAGCCAGCCGGCGCTCCGCACGCCCGCCGTGCGCACGAGCACCTCGCGCGCCACGATCACTGGCACGAAGCCCTGGGTGAAGTGGCCGAGCCGGTCGTAGTGGTTGCGCGCGAGTCCCAGCGCGTCCTGCACCCAGAAGCCGAGGGGAACCTTCGCGTACGTGTAGTGGCCGCCGAGCATGAGAACGAGCGCGTGCACGAACACGAGCCGGTAGGCGAGCGGCGTGAGCGGGAAGCGCTTGCGCGTCGCGGCCAGGACGACCGCCGCGATCAGCGCAGGAAGCACCTCGAGCAGCCACGTGCCCGGCTCGAGCGCGCCAACGCGCGAGACGCCGAGCGCCAGCACGCCGAGGGCGAGCAACGCCGCGGGCTCGCGAGACGCGGCGGGCGCTGCGGGAACGCGCGCTTCACTCAAGCCGCGTGCGCCTTCACGTACGCATCGACGAGATCGCCGATGTAGTGCATCTGCTCGTCGCCCTGCGCATGGTTCATGGGCAGGATCACGCCCCACTCCATCACGCGGTCGGCGTTGGGCAGGCCGTTCGGGTCGATGCGCATCGCGATCTTCTTGAAGGCCGGCTGCCGTGCGGCGTTGCCCGTCCACACCATGCGCGTGTCCACGCCGCTCTGCTCCATGAATTGCTGGAAGTGCGCGCGCCGGATCCCGCTCTCGGGGCGGATCCCCGTCGCGTACATGTGCCACGCCGTGTCGATGCCGGGCGTCGTGCGCGGCAACACGAAGCAGTCCGGGTGGCGCCCGAGCCGCTCGTTCAGCACGGCGAAGTTGCGCTTCCGGCGCGCGAGGTTCGCGGCGAGCTTCTTCATCTGCACCACGCCGAACGCCGCCGAAAGCTCCGAAGGCTCGAAGTTCCAGCCCACCTCGTCGAAGATGAAGAGGTTGTCGTACTCCATGCCGTCGAGGTCGCTGAAGAAGCGGTCGCCCTTGCCCTTGCGGCTGCCGAACAGCTGGACCTCGCTGCGCCGTCCCCAGCGCCGCAACAAGAGACAGCGATCCGCGAGCGCCTCGTCGTCCACGCACACCATGCCGCCCGTGCCCGCGGCGGTGATGATGTGCGCGAGCGCGAAGCTGGTGACGCTGATGTCGGCGCGCGTGCCGGTCGGGGTGCCGTTCTGGGTCGCGCCGAGGCAGTCGCACGAGTCCTCGATCACCTTCAGCCCGTGCTTGTCCGCGAGCGCGCGGATCGCGTCCCAGTCCGGGCAGTTGCCGGTCAGGTTCGGCGCGAGGATCGCCTTCGTGCGCGGCGAGAGGTTCCGCTCGATCTTCTCGACGTCGATCTGGTAGGTGTCGGGCGTGACGTCCACGAACACCGGTACGAGCCGACTGCGCACCATCGGCGCGATGTCCGTCGAGAACGTGAGCGGCGAGGTCACGATCTCGTCGCCCTCGGAGAGGCCGAGCAGCTCGATCGCGAGATAGAGCGCCGACGAGCCGCTGTTGCACATCACGCCGCGCCGCTTGCCGAAGCTCGCCGCCACCACGCGTTCGAACTCGCGCACGTGCTTGCCGATGCGCAGCGCCGAGGGCCCGCCCCGCAGCACCGACACCACCGCCTCGATCTCTTCCTCGTCGTGAACGCTGCCGGCGTACTCGATGCGCATGCCGTCTCCTCGAATCCCGAATCGGGGTCAGACCCCGATTCGGGAAGTTTCCCGGGGCGAGCACCTTAAGCGATTTCGCGACGTGCGCGGAGGGGGCCGCGTGCGTGCGCTACCAACGCGCGTACGCGAGGAGCCGCCATGAATCCGTACGAGAGCCAGGTCGCCCAGCACATCGGACGCGACGCGTTGCCGTGGGTGGAGATCGGCGGCGGCAACAAGCTGCGCGTGCTGCACGTGAAGCGCGGCGAGGGGCTGTGGATCGTCGAGAACATCTTCCAGGCCGGCTACGCGGTACAGACACACCGCCACACCGGGCCCGTCTGGGGCTACACCGTGAGCGGCGCGTGGAAGTACAAGGAGTACGACTACGTGAACCGCGCGGGCTCCTTCTTGTACGAGCCGGCGGGATCGGTGCACACGCTCACCTGCATCGAGAACGCCACGCGCGTGTGGTTCCACATGTACGGCGTGAATCTGAACCTGCGCCCCGATGGTTCCGTCGAGTCCGTGGCCGACGGCATCGGGACGCTGGCGTTCTACAAGGCGGCTTGCGAGGCGCAGGGGTTGGGGAAGCCCGCGGTCATCGAGGAGTAAGAGGGAGCGAGATCGAAGACTCCTCGCTTCGATCGCCCGGCCGCGGGGCGGGCCGGCCGCGCCGGATCGCGATGGCTCGCTATCGGCCCCGCTCTGCGGGTGTCCCGGGCGTCGCTCGCGAACGCGCCGCTACTCGGCGTGGCGCTACTTGGGTGCGGGGCCGAGCTGCGCTTGACTCGCGCTCCGGCGCGGCCGGCCCGCCCCGCGGCCTCCTCGGTTCGCCGTGCGCGCGGCTCGGCGATCGCTCGATGCGCGGTCTGGAGGTGGGGGGCGCATCGAGCGCGCCTTCGAGGCGCGCTCGATGCGGCGCTGCGCGTTCGCGCGGGCGTCGGGAGGACGTGTGGAGTCGGGCCGGATCCGTGTCCGTGTCGGTGTGCGTGTCCGGCTCAAGCGCTGGCGCTGGCGGTCAGCCGTCGTAGAAGAAGGGCTTGTGGAGGCCCAACAACTGGCGCTCGCGCTTGGTCTGGATGCGGGCGATGGCGTCGGGCGAGAGTTGGTTCGCGTCGGCGGTGGTGCGGATGCGCTGGGCGAGGTCGCGGCGGCCGTAGTGCACCTGGAGGAACAGGCGCCCAGTGCCATCGGGGCCGGCGGGCATGCCCCGATGCCAGGCGTCGGAGACGAACAGCGCGACGTCGCCTGCGCGGGCTTCGAGCGCAACCGCGCCGCGCCCCTCGAAGGTGAGGCTCGCGTCGTTCATGCGCTCGGCCGGGGGCAGGCGGCCCGAGCGGTGGCTGCCCGGAATCACGGCGGTCGGGCCGCAGGCGAGCGGGCAGTCCTTCAGATAGAGATGCGCGCCGATCGCGAACACCGGGTACGGGATGCGCTCGTCCCACGGCACGCCTTCGGGGCGCGGCACGTGCGGGCCGGCATCGCAGTGCCAGGGCCCGCCGCCGAAGCTCGGCGGGTTGCGCCACGCCGTGTTCGCGATGACGTGGCAGTCCTCGCCGAGCAGTGGCTCGATCGCCGCGAGGATCGCCGGCAGGCCGACGGCTTCCTGCGCCGCCGCGGAGCGGTTCAGCATCTCGTAGCGGAACTCGTCGCGGTCGGGGCGCCCGCGCTCGGACGGGAGCGCGGCGAAGGTCGCCTCGATCTCGTCCGCGAGTCGGCGCGCCAGGTCGGGGCCGAGCACGCCGCGCAGCACGGCGTAGCCGTCGCGCTCGAGCTGCGCGCTCGCGGCGGGCGCGGCCGCGCGACGCAGTCCGACGTTGCCTCCGATGCGCTCGATCACGGCGAGTCCTCCTGTCGCGGGACGCAGCGCCAGACGGTGCACGCGATAGAGTGCGCGCGCCATGCAGTTCCGCTTCGACGCCGTCGCCCTGCCCGCCTCCGCGCCCGCGCTGCGGGAAGAGATCCGCGCGTTCCTCGCGGCCGAGATGCCGCCGCTCCCGCCCGAGCGCCGCGCCAACTGCTGGGCGCAGTTCGACGCCGACTTCTCGCGCAAGCTCGGCGCGCGCGGCTTCATCGGCATGGTATGGCCCAAGCGGTACGGCGGGCACGAGCGCAGCGCGCTCGAGCGTTACGTCGTGCTCGAGGAACTGCTCGCCGCGGGCGCGCCGGTGGCCGCGCACTGGATCGCGGACCGGCAGTCCGGCATGGCGATCCTCCGCCACGGCAGCGAGGCGCAGCGCGAGCGCTGGCTGCCCGGGATGGCGCGCGGCGAGGTCTACACCTGCATCGGCATGAGCGAGCCCGGCGCGGGCAGCGACCTCGCCTCGGTGCGCACGCGCGCCACGAAGGTGGACGGCGGCTGGCGCATCCAGGGGCAGAAGATCTGGACGACCCACGCCGCGCACTGCCAGCTGATGATCGCGCTCGTGCGCACGCGCCCCGAGGCGGAGAAGCACGCCGGGCTCTCGCAGTTCCTGATCGACATGAAGACGCCCGGCGTGCGCGTGCGGCCCATCGTGGACCTCGTCGGCGACGCGCACTTCACCGAGGTGTTCTTCGACGACGCGTTCGTCGCGGACGGCGACCTGCTCGGGCCCGAGGGCGCGGGCTGGAAGCAGGTGACGGGCGAGCTCTCGCTCGAGCGCAGCGGCCCCGAGCGCTACCTCTCGAGCTTCGCGCTGTTCGTCGAGTTGTTACGGGCCGCGGGCGCCGCGCCGAGCGAGGCGCTGCGCGGCTTGATCGGGCGCACCGCGGCGCAGTACTGGACGCTGCGCGAGATGTCGCTCTCGGTCGCGGGCCAGCTCGCGAGCGGCCGCGACCCGATGATCGAGGCCGCCGTCGTGAAGGACCTCGGCAACGAGTTCGAGCAGGAGCTGCCGCGGCTCGTGCAGGCCGTGCTGGACGACGACCTCGCCCGCGCCCCGGATCTCGCGCGCGTGCTCGCCTACCTGCTGCAGGTGGCGCCGTCCTTCTCGCTGCGCGGCGGAACCCGCGAGATCCTGCGCGGCATCATCGCGCGCGGCCTGGGGCTGCGATGAGCGACGAGAGGGCGCTGCTCGCCGAGACGATCGGCCGCGTGCTCGGCGACGCGTTCGCGCGCAGCGCATCGCAGACCGAGCGCACGGGCTTCGACGCGGAGCTGTGGGCGCAAGTCGAGGAGCTCGGCATCCCCGCGCTGCTCGTCCCCGAAGCGGGCGGCGGCGCGGGCGGCGGCCTCGAGGACGCGCTCGCCGTCGCGCGCGAGTGCGGACGCTTCGCGGCGGCGCTCCCCCTCGCCGAGACGCTGCTCGCCCAGCAGGCGCTCGCGGCCGCGGGTCTCGATCGGCCCGCGGGCCCGCTCTCGATCGCGACGCGCCTCGCGCCGGACGCGGCCTTGGACGCTGCGCGCGGCCTCTTCCGCGGGACTCTCCTCGACGTGCCGTGGGGTGCCGAGGCCGCCGGCGTCGTCGCGGTGCTCGGCACGGCCGACGGGGCGCGCGTCGCCCTGCTCTCACCGGCCCACGCGGCCGCGAGCGCGCGCGGCGCGAACCTCGCCGAGGAGCCGCGCGCCACACTGCGCTTCGACGGCGCGCGCGCACTGTCGGCGCCCGCTGCGCCGGACGCCGCCGCGCAGCTCTTCACGCGCGCCGCGCTGCTGCGGGCCGGGCAGCTCGCCGGCGCGCTCGCGGC
>CAZCTH010000022.1:0-51673 GCA_964501435.1 uncultured Spirochaetales bacterium
CGCCTGCGCGGCGACGCGCGCGTAGTCGTCCGGCGTGTTCACGTTCGCGAGCGCGGAGCCGTCCGGGTCGAGCGCGGCGAGGTCTTCGCCCTCGAGCCAGCGCACGCCGAGTCGATCCAGCAGCGCCATCAGCGCGAGCTTCTCGCGGCCGAGGCACTCGCGCGCCGCGGCGAGCGCCGGAGTGCGGCGGTAGAGCGCGCAGAGCGGCTGCGCGAAGCCGCCGGCGCGCGGGACGACGGCGTCGGCCTCGGGATACGCCGTCAGGCCGAGCAGCACGTCGGGCGTCATCGCCATCAGGTCGGTCGCGAGCACGAGCACGCGCTCTTCGCGCGCCGCGGCGAGCGCGCTCGCGATGCCGCGCAGCGCGCAGCGCGGGCCGGCGAGATCGGGCACGCGGCGTCCAGGCGCAGCGACGGGCGGATCGCCGCCGACGAGCAGCACGTCCTCGAACAGCGCCGCGAGCAGCTTCGCGAGGCGCGTCGCGGCCGCCTCCCCCGCGACGGCGAGGTGCGCCTTGTCGCTGCCCATGCGCGTCGAGGCGCCGCCGAGCAGCAGCGCGGCGCTGACGTTCGCGATGCGCGAGCCGTCGCTCACCGACCGCTCAGCGCGGCGCGCGCGCGAGTGCGCCGGCGCTCAGCACGATCACCCGCGCGCGCGCGCCCTCGGCGATCTCGGCGTCCTCGGCCGGGAACACGAGCAGGCCGTCTGCGAGCGTCATCGAGCGCAGCACGCCGCTGCTCTGGTTGCCCGTGGTGCGCGCCACGAAGGCTCCGTCGGAGCGGCGTTCGAGGAACACGCGCACGTAGTGCGCGCGGCCCGGCTTCTTGGTGAAGCGCTCGCCCGCGATCGCGTCGATCTCGGGACGCGCGAGCTCGCCGTGCCCGCCGAGCCGCAACAGGAGCGGCCGCACGAACAGCTCGAAGGTCACCATCGCGGAGACGGGATTGCCGGGCAGCCCGAACACGAAGGCGCCGCGCCCGCCGTCCGCCCTGCCGAAGGTCACCGGATAGCCGGGCTTCATCTCGACGCCCCAGAACGCGAGCTCGACGCCGAGCCGCTCGAGCGTCGGACGCACGTGATCGTGGTCTCCGACGGAGACGCCCGCGCTGGAGACCAGCACGTCGGCGCCGAGCCCCGCGCGGAGCAGGCGCTCGAGGTCGCCGGGCGTGTCGCGGGCGATGCCGAGGTTGGTCGGGATCGCGCCGGCCTCGCGGCATTGCGCGGCGATCGTGTAGGCGTTCGACGAGACGATGCGCCCGTGCGTGGGCGCCTCGTGCGGCTCGACCAGCTCGTCGCCGCCCGAGAGCACCGCGACCGTCGGCCGTCGGTGCACGTGGGCGAGCGTGTGTCCGAGCGCGGCGAGCATCCCCACCTCGGCGGGGCCGACGGGGGTCCCGGCAGCGAGCACGAGGTCGCCCGCACGCACGTCCTCGCCCGCCTCGCGGACCGCTTCGCCGCGCGGAACCGCGACGAGCACGCGCACCTCGCCGGCGTGCGCCTCGGTGTCCTCCTGGCGCACGACGGTGTCCGCGCCGGGGGGAACCGGCGCGCCCGTGAAGATCCGCGCCGCCTCGCCGGCCCCGAGCTCGCGCGGCGCCTGGCCGCCCGCCGCGACCTCGTAGACCACGCGCAGCAGGGCGCCGGCCCGCGCGACGTCGGCCCCGCGCACCGCGTAGCCGTCCATGGCCGAGCAGTCTGCCGGCGGCAGCGTGCGCCCCGAGCGCACCGACTCCGCAAGCACGCGGCCGAGCGCCGCCTCGAACGGCACGATCTCGGGCGCGAGCGGGCGTGCCTGTTCCAGCACGATTCCGCGCGCCTCGGCAACCGAAATTCCCGTCCGCATCTGCCGAACGTATCGCGCCGACGCGCAAGAGACATCGCGGCATCGCGGCATCGCGGGGACGTTGGTTCACGAACGCCCGGGGACGTTGGTTCAAGCGGCGTTCGTGAACCAACGTCCCCGGGCGTTTCCGAACCAACGTCCCCGCGTGCCCTGCGCCTGGCGGGGGCTCTCCCTATCGTTCGGGCGCATGCGCCGCGACCTCACCGACGTGCTCGAAGCGATCCTCGCCGGGGTCGTCGTGGTCGGCCCGGCCGGGCGCGTCGAAGAGCTGAACTCGGTCGCCTGCCGCTTCTTCGGGCGCTCCCGCGAGGGCGCGCTCGGCTGCGCGATCGAGGAGCTGGTCCCGTCCGAACACGCCGTCGCGCGCCTGGCCCGCAGCGTGCTGGCGCGCGGCAGCGCGATCTCGGCGGCGGACTGCGAGCTCGAGCCGCAGCGTGGCGAGCGCATTCCCCTCGAGGTCTCGGCCTCTCCGTTGCAGGACGAAACCGGCACGACGGAGGGCGCCGTCGTCGTGATGCGCGACCAGACCGCGCAGCGGCGCCTCGCGCAGCTCGAGGGCGAGCGCGAGCGCTTCGAGGCCTTCGGGCGCATCGCCGCCGGCCTCGCCCACGAGATCAAGAACCCGCTCGGCGGCATCCGCGGCGCCGGCGAGATCCTCGCGCTGCGCGCCGCCGACGCGAAGACCAAGGAGACCGCCGGCCTGATCGTGCGCGAGGCGACGCGCATCGCCGCGCTGGTCGACGACTTCATGGTCTTCGCGCGCCGCGACAAGCTGCGCCTCGCCACGACGAACATCCACCGCGTGCTCGACGGCGTGCTCGCCCTGCTCTCGCACGATCCCCTGTGCGAAGCGGTCGAGATCGTGCGCGCCTTCGACCCCTCGATCCCCGAGCTCGCCGCCGACGCGGATCGCCTGATCCAGGTGTTCCTCAACCTGATGCGCAACGCGCTGCAGGCGATGGACGGTGCCGGCGGCACGCTCACGGTCACGACGCGCATGACGCTCGACCACCGCATCGCCCTCGACGACGGCAAGCCCCTGCCGACCCTCGCGGTGTGGATCCGCGACACCGGCCGCGGCATGACGCCCGACGAGCTGCGCCAGGCGACGACGCCGTTCTTCAGCGCGCGGCCCGGCGGCACCGGCCTCGGTCTCGCGGTCGCCGACTATTGGGTCGCGCAGCACCGCGGCACGCTCCACCTCGAATCCGAGCCCGGCGTCGGGACGACCGTCCGCGTCACGCTCCCACTCCGGAAGCCCTGATGCCTGCGCGCGTCCTGATCGCCGACGACGAGCCCTCCATCCGCTTCGTGCTGCGCGAGACCCTCGAGTCCGCGGGTCACGTCGTCACCGACGTCGCGAACGGCGACGACGCGCTGCGCCTGCTCACGGAGGCGAGCTTCGACCTCGCCTTCTTCGACATCCGCATGCCGGGCGCCAGCGGCCTCGACCTGCTCGAGCGCGCGCGCACCGTCGGCAGCGACGTCGCGATCGTGATCATCACCGCGCAGAACACCTTCGAGAACGCCGTCGAGGCGATGAAGCGCGGCGCGTTCGATTACCTGGTGAAGCCGTTCGGCACCCAGGAGGTGCTGGCCCTCGTCGAGAAGGCGATGCGCTCGCGGGCGCTCGAATCCGAGGTGCGCGCGCTGCGGCGCGCGCTCGGCAAGGGCGCGCCGCCGAGCGAGCGGCTCGTCGGCCGGAGCAGCGCGCTGCTCGACGTGTTCAAGACGATCGGCCGCGTCGCGCGCAGCGACGTCCCCGTGCTCGTCACGGGCGAGAGCGGCACCGGCAAGGAGCTGATCGCCCGCGCGATCCACGCTGCGAGCCCGCGCGCGGCGAACCCGTTCGTCGCGGTGAACGCCGCCGCGATCCCGCGCGACCTGCTCGAGAGCGAGCTGTTCGGCCACGAGCGCGGCGCTTTCACCGGCGCGGTCGAGGCGCGCGCCGGCCGCTTCCGCGAGGCGAGCGGCGGCACGCTCTTCCTCGACGAGATCGGCGACATGCCCGTCGACCTGCAGGCAAAGCTGTTGCGTGTCCTCCAGAGCGGCGAGGTCACGAGCGTCGGCGGGCGCCGGCCCGAGCCCGTGAACGTGCGCATCGTGGCGGCGACGCACCGCGACCTCGACGCCGCCGTCGCGGGCGGCTCGTTCCGCGAGGACCTGCTCTACCGCCTGCGCGTGGTGCCGATCGCCGTGCCTCCGCTGCGCGAGCGGCGCGAGGACATCCCGCCGCTGATCGACCACTTCCTCGCGCGCTACGACGCCGAGCTCACGGGGGGCATGCACGTGATCTCGCCGGACGCGGTGGAGAAGCTCGTGCGCCACGGCTGGCCCGGCAACGTGCGCGAGCTCGAGAACGCCATCAAGCGCGCGCTCGTGCTCTCGGCCGCAGAGGTGATCGGCGTCGAGGACTTCGCCTTCCTCGACGGCGGGCCGAGCGAGCGCGTGGCGATGTCGCTGGAGGGCATCGTGCGCACAGAGACGGAGGCCGCCCTCGACCGCGGCGGCCCCGGCGACGTGCACGGCGCCCTGCTCGCGCGCGTCGAGAAGCCGTTGATCGAGACCGCGCTCGCGCGCACCGGGGGCAACCAGCTGCGCGCGGCCGAGCTGCTCGGCATCAACCGCAACACCCTGCGCAAGCGCATCGTCGAGCTCGGCATCGACGTGCCGGAGAAGCTGTAGCCGCGACCGCGCGGCCCCGGCCAAGTGTCGGCCTTCGCCCGCGAATTCGCGTGGATGCGCCGGATGCTCCCGGGGCCGGTCGCGGCAGCCTGCCGAGCGAGGGAGAATGGAGCGATGGCGGACGGCGGCGCGCACGAGAGGACGCAGGCAGGCGGCGGGGTTCGCCTCGACTTCTCGGGCGTGCACGTGCTTGCGGACGACGACCCGCGCTGGATGCACGATCCGATCGCGCAGGCGCGCGCCGCGTGCGCGGGCGGCGCCCGGGCGGTGCAGCTGCGGGCGAAGCGCGCGACCGACGCCGAGGCCCTCGCGCTCGGCCGCGCGATCCGCGCGCTCACGCGCGACGCCGGCCTCGTGTTCGTGGTGAACGACCGCGTCGACCTCGCGCTCGCCTGCGACGCCGATGCGGTGCACCTCGGGCAGGACGACCTGCCGCCCGCGGACGCGCGCCGCATCGCGCCGCGCCTCGCGATCGGGCGCTCGACCCACGACCTCGCCCAGCTCGCCCGCGCGCTCGCCGAGCCGATCGACTACGTCGCCTACGGGCCCCTGTTCGGCACCGCCAGCAAGGACACCGGCTACGGCGCGCGTGGCCTCGCCGCGCTGCGCGAGATCGCCGGGGCGTGCGCGCCGCTGCCGCTCGTCGCGATCGGCGGCATCGACGCGCGCAACTGCGCGGAGGCGCGCGGCGCCGGCGCGCACGGCGTCGCGGTGATCTCGGCGGTCGCGAACGCCGCCGACCCGGTCGGCGCGGTGCGCGCGCTCGCCGCCGCGTTCGGGCGCGCGCGATGACCGAGGTCGCCTCGCGCGCCGCCGCGGCCTTCGGCATCGCCGCGTTCGTTGGCATCGCCTGGGCGTTCTCCGAGAACCGCCGCCGCTTTCCCACGCGCGTCGTCGCGTGGGGCCTCGGCCTCCAGCTCGCGCTCGCCCTCCTGTTGTTACGAAGCCCGGCCGGGCGCGCCTTCTTCGTCGGCGTGAACGACGCCGTGAACGCCTTCATCCGCTACACGGACGCCGGCACCGACTTCGTGTTCGGCTCGCTGCGCGGCACCGGCTTCTCGTTCGCGCTCGAGGTGCTGCCCGTGATCGTGGTGATGGGGAGCCTCTTCTCGGTGCTCTACCACTGGGGCGTCGTGCAACTCGTGGTGCGCGCGCTCGCGCGCGGGCTGTCGCGCACGATGGGCCTCTCGGCCGCCGAGAGCCTCTCCACCGTCGCCGACGTGTTCGTCGGCATGACCGAGGCCCCGCTGTTGATCCGTCCGTACCTCGCGCGCATGACGCGCAGCGAGCTGTTCACCGTGATGACCGCGGGCATGGCGACGATCGCGGGCTCGGTGCTCGTCGCGTACGCGAAGATGCTCGGCGGCGGCGACTACGCCGGCCACCTCGTCACCGCGAGCTTCATGGCCGCGCCGGCCGCCGTCCTGCTCGCGAAGGTGATGGTGCCCGAGACGGGCATTCCGGAGACCACCGACGCGGGCGCGGCCACGGTGCCAGTCGAGTCGGTGAACACGATCGACGCCGCGGCCGCCGGCGCGAGCGCCGCGCTGCGCCTCGCGGCGAACGTGGGCGCCCTGCTGATCGCGTTCATCGCGCTGCTCGCGATGGTGAACGCCGGCCTCGAGCACGTGGGCGGCTGGCTCGGCATCGCAGGGCTCACGCTCCAGCGCGTGCTCGGGTGGTTGTTCGCGCCGCTCGCGCTGCTGCTCGGCATCGCGCCGGCCGAGGCGCAGGCCGTGGGCGCGCTGCTCGGCGTGAAGACCGTGCTGAACGAGTTCCTCGCCTACCGCGACCTCGGCGCGCTGATCGCCGCGGGGCAGATCTCCGAGCGCGCGGCGGTGATCAGCAGCTACGCGCTGTGCGGGTTCGCGAACTTCGGGTCGCTCGCGATTCTGCTCGGTGGCGTCGGCGCGATGGTGCCCGAGCGGCGGCCCGAGATCGCGCAGCTCGGCCTCAAGGCGATCCTCGCCGGCACGCTCGCGACGATGATGACCGCGAGCGTGGTGGCGGTGCTGGTGTAGCGGTGCGAGGGCGCACGCCGCGAGGCGCGGCCCGTCCGCTCACTTCCCTTCGAACTTCGGCGGCCGCTTCTCGAGGAAGCTCTTCACGCCTTCCGTGAAGTCCTTGCTGCGGAACAGCGGCAGGAGCTGCAGGTAGACGTGGTGCACGTTCGCCTCGAAGGTCTCCGTGAGCGCCATGCGCATCATGCGCTTCGTGCCCTGCACGGCCAGGGGGGCGTTGGCGGCGATCTCGTGGGCCAGCGCAAGGGCCTCCTTCATGAGCAGCTCGCCGGGCACGATCTTCGAGACGAGGCCGAGCTCGAGGCATTCCTCGGCGCTGAGCGTGCGTCCGGTGAAGAAGATCTCGCTCGCCTTCGCCCAGCCGACGAGGCGCGGCATCAGCCAGGTGCCGCCGCTCTCGGGGATCACGCCGCGCTTCGTGAAGGCGGCGCTCAGCTTCGCGGCGTCGGAGGCGAGGCGGATGTCGCAGCCGATCGCGAGGTCCATGCCGTAGCCCGCGGCGCCGCCGTTGATCGCGGCGATGGTGGGCTTGTCCATCTGGTGGAGCACCACGGGGGGCGCTTCGCGCAGGTCGAAGCCGCCGCCGAGGTTGCCGCCGCTGGCCTGCTCCTTCAGGTCGAGGCCGGCGCAGAAGGCGCGGCCGGAGCCGGTGATCACGACCACGCGCACTTCGGGGTCGCGGTTGGCCTCGAGCAGCTGCTCGCTGAAGGCGGCCAGCATCGGGCCGCTGATCGCGTTCATGCGATCCGGGCGGTTCAGGGTGAGGATCGTGACGCCGCCTTGCTTCTCGACGAGCAGGTCGCTCATGGGGACTCCTTGGGTGGAGCGCGCACTATATCGCGGCTGCCGCCGCGAACCGGCGCGGCGCCGGGGGTACGTTGCGCGCCCCGTCCGCCTAGGAGATCGCATGCGACCTTCGCTCGTTCGACTCGTCCTCGCCTGCTGCCTCGCCGCGGCCGCCCCTGCGCTCGCGGCGCCGAAGCTCGAGCTGACGATGTATCCGCAGGGGCCACTGTTCCCGCACCCACTCGAGAGCACGCGCGGGCTGCAGAGCCTGATGCTGCACAACGCCGCCGTGATCAACGCGGGCGACGCGCCCGCGACGATCGCCTCCGTCGAGCTTTCGCTGCTGCGGGGTGGCGAGGAGATCGAGCGGCGCACGCTGCGAGGCGTCGACCTCGAGCGGATCGCGGCGCGCGGCGCACAGCTCGAAGCCGCCGGCGCGCTCGACGCGTTCGCCTTCCAGTTCGGCGACGCGCTCGGCGCGCCGCGGGCTCGGCTCGCTGCGACGCCCACGCTCGCGCCGGGCGACGCGCTGCTGATCGGCGGCCAAGTGCTCGCGTGGTCGGGCGAGCGCGACACGCTGCGCATCGAGGTACGGGCGATGCCCGGCGATGCCCGCGCCGAGATCCGCGTGCCGCTCGCCGTGGCGCCGCCCGAGGCGCGCTACGCGTTCCCGATCGCCGGCCGCACCTACGTGCAGGCGGGCGCGACGCTGCACACGCATCACCGCTGGGCGGTGCCCGAAGAGTTCGCCCTCGACATCTGCATGATCGGCGAGGGAGGCCGCACCCACCGCGGCGACGGAGCCCGGTTCGCCGACTATTACGCCTACGGGACGCCGGTGCGCGCCGCCGCGGACGGCGAGGTGATTGCGATCGTCTCCGACCGCCCGGAGGATCTCGCCCAGCTGCGCCGACCCGGCGAGTCGCTGGAGGCGTACTTCGGCCGGATCCAGGCTTGGCAAGCGGAGCTGCTCGCCTCGGGCGCGGGCGCGCTGGCGGGGAACTACGTCGTGCTTCGCCACGCGGGCGGCGAGTACAGCCAATACGCGCACCTGCAGCCGGGCGCGCCGCCGGTGACGAAGGGACAGCGCGTCGCGGCGGGCGACGTCATCGGCCGACTCGGCAGCTCCGGCTCCTCGACGGAGCCCCATCTCCACTTTCAGCTGTGCGACGGCCCGGATCCGATCCGCTGCCGGGGCCTGCCGGTCGCCTTCCGCGACGTCGAGAACCCGTTCGCGCTGCTGCCGGGCGCGATCCAGAGCGGGGACGTAGTGGAGGCGAAATAGGCCCCGAAGCGAGGCGCTAAAAATTACTGATATTGCATTGAATTGGATACGAGTGTAATATCTGGACGTGCGTCGCCCGACCGCCAAGAGCCTCACGCTCGATCTGCTGTCCTCGCTGCGCGGGGCGGCGATGCCCGTCGCGGCGCTCGTCGCCGCGGCGAGGCTGTTCCGCATCGACGAGAACGCGCTGCGCGTCGCGATCGCGCGGCTGCTCGCGAGTGGACAGATCGCGCGGGACGAGCGCGGGCAATACCGACTGGGCGCTGCGGCCCACGCGGTCGACCGCCGGGTGCTCGGTTGGCGCGCGGCGGAGCAGCGCACGACGAAATGGAGCGGCGGCTGGTGGCTCTTGCGCGCGGGCGCCGTGCCTTCGCCCCGCTCGCGCGCGCGGCGCGACCGCGAGCGCGCGCTGGCGCTGCTCGGCTTCGCGGAGCTCGGCCCCGGCTTCGCGCTGCGGCCGGACAACCTGCGCGCGTCGCTCTCCGAGCTGCGGACGGAGCTGCGCGAGCTCGGGCTCGAGGCCGACGCGCTGCTCGCGCGCGCGAGCGAGCTCGACCCCGAGAGCGAGGCGCGCGCGCGATCGCTCTGGAAGCGCGACGCGCTCGCTGCCGCGTATCGGCGCGCGCTCGCGGAGCTGACGGCCAGCGAGGCGCGGCTCGCCGCGCTTCCCGAGGAGCGCGCGATGGTCGAGTCGTTCCTGCTCGGCGGCCGCGTGATTCGCGAGCTCGTGCTCGACCCGCTCTTGCCCGAGCCGCTCGCGCCGGAGGCGGAGCGCCGCGCGCTCGTCGCCGCGATGCGGCGCTACGACCGCATCGGCCGGCGCGCCTGGGCAAGCTTCATGGCGCGCCACGGCGCGCCGCACGTCGCATCCCCCGCCCACGGCGAGCGCACGCTGTCGCTCGCGATCGCTTAGGGAGAATCGTCATGGCCGAAGCCGTCGTCGAGCGCCACACCGCGGAGGGCAACCTCTCCTGGCGCGAGCAGCTCTCGCGCGAGGAGATCGCGGCGTTGCTGCGCTTCGAGGACTGGCGCAGCTGGGGCTCGATCGCGTTCAACTGGAGCGTCGTGTTCGCGTCGATGGCGCTCGTCGCGGCGTGGCCGCACGGCCCGACGCTCGCCGTGCCGATCGTGCTCGCGCTGTTCCTGATCGGCGCGCGGCAGCTCGGCTTCGCGGTGCTGATGCACGAGGCGTCGCACCGCTCGCTGTTCGAGAAGCGCAGCGTCAACGACTGGGCGGGACAGTGGCTGTGCGCCTACCCGATCTGGAGCGACACGCGCGTGTACCGGCCGTACCACCTCCAGCATCATGCGCACACGGGCACGCCGCGCGATCCCGACCTCGGCCTCGTGACGCCGTTCCCGATCTCGCGCAGCAGCCTCTTGCGGAAGGTCTGGCGCGACCTTTCGGGCCAGACGGGCGCGAAGTTCGCGCGCGCGGCGTTCGCCCGCAGCGTGAAGCGCTGGCGCGAGCCGGAGGGGCGGCGCGCGACGATCGGCGTGCTCGTCACGAACGGGCTGCTGCTCGGCGCGCTCGCGGCGCTCGGGCATCCGGCGCTGTACCTGCTCTGGGTGGGCGCGTGGCTGACGACCAACACGCTCGTGACGCGCATCCGCTCGATCGCCGAGCACGCGCTCACGCCCAACGCCGACGATCCGCTCGGCAACACGCGCACGACGCTGCTCGCGTGGTGGGAGCGGCTGCTGATCGGCCCCAACCGCGTGAACTACCACCTCGAGCACCACCTGCTGATGACCGTCCCGCACTACCAGTTGCCGCGCATGCACGCGCTGCTGCGCGAGCGCGGCCTGCTCCAGCGCGCGTGCGTCGAGACCGGCGGCTACGCCGCGATCCTGCGCCGGGCCGCGAGCCGTTCGGCGGAGGCCGGGGACGTTGGTTCACGAACTCGTACGTGAACCAACGTCCCCGGGCTTTCGCGAACCAACGTCCCCGGCCTCCGTCAGCCGACGCCTCAGGCCCGCGCGCGGTAGATCAGCGCGAGGTTGCGGGAGTAGACGAGCCAGCCGAACGCCTGGCCCAGCACGAAGACCGGGTCGCGGCGGTGGATGGCGTAGGCGAGCGTGATCAGGCTGCCGACCAGCGACAGCCACCAGAACGCGACCGGCATGTGGCTCTGTTGGCGGCGCTCCGAGGCGATCCACTGGACCGCGAAGCGCGAGAAGAAGAGCGTTTGCCCCACGAAGCCCACCGCCGTCCAGGCGGTCCAGTTCGCGGGATGGAGGAACGCCGGCAGGGTCATCGCCTCTCCTCGTGCGAGCCGGCCACGCTCGCGGAGCCGCCCGGCGCCGGCAAGCGCGCTTGACGCTCCCGGCCCCCTCCCCGACTCTGCGCCTCCCTCGCCACGCGCCCTCGCCGCGCGCAACGCAACGCCCTGGGAGCCCTCATGAGCGCCGTCACCCCTGCGCAGGTCCTGGCCGCCCTGCGCCCGATCGTCGACCCCGATTTCGGCAAGAGCATCGTCGACCTCGGCTTCATCAAGAACCTGCGCATCGACGGCGGCGCCGTCTCGTTCGCGATCGAGCTGACGACCCCGGCGTGCCCCGTGAAGGCCGAGTTCGAGCGCGCCGCCAACGAGCGCGTGAAGGCCGTGCCCGGCGTGACGAGCGTGGCGGTCACGATGACCGCGAACACCCGCGGCCGCGGCGGCCTGCCCGGCGCGGACAAGGGCGACGTGCTGCCCGGGGTGCGCAACACGATCGCGGTGGCCTCGGGCAAGGGCGGCGTGGGCAAGAGCACGACCGCGATGAACCTCGCCCTCGCGCTCAAGGAAACCGGCGCGCGGGTGGGCGTGCTCGACGCCGACGTCTACGGCCCCTCGCTGCCGCTGCTGCTCGGCGTGAAGGAGCGCCCCGTGAGCGAGGAGAGCGATGGCAAGAAGACCATCCTTCCGCTCGAGGCCTACGGGATGAAGGTCATGTCGATGGGCTTCTTCATCAACGAGAGCTCGCCGGTGATCTGGCGCGGTCCGATGGTGCACGGCCTGATCCGGCAGTTCCTCGTGGACGTGGCGTGGGGTGAGCTCGACTACCTCGTGATCGACCTGCCGCCGGGCACCGGCGACGCCGCGCTCACGCTCACCCAGAACGCCCCGCTGTCCGGCGCCGTGATCGTCACTACGGCGAACGACCTCTCGATCATCGACGCTCGCAAGGGCCTCAAGATGTTCGAGAAGGTGGACGTGCCGGTGCTCGGGATCGTCGAGAACATGGCCTACTTCGTGCCGCCGGATCTGCCGGACCGGAAGTACTGGATCTTCGGCAAGGACGGCGGCAAGCGCGTGGCGGACGAGCTCGGCGTGGATTTCCTCGGCGAGGTGCCGATCGACACGCGCGTGGTCGAGGGCGGCGATCTCGGGCGACCGATCCTCGTGCATGCCCCCGACGCGCCCGCGGCCAATGCCTTCCGCGCCATCGCGGGCACCGTCGCGCGCAAGCTCGCGATCCTCGCGGAGCGCACGCCGAAGATCGCGGACCCGAACATTTCGTGGGTGACGAGCACGAACTGAGCGTCAGACTGTGCGGACCGGGCCAGAGCCGAGCGGGATCACGGGAGTGGATGCGTGGCGAGTGAGCGACGACCGAAGAGCCGCAAGCTGAACCTGCTCCGGGAAGAGCACGTGGCGTTCCTGCAGGGCTTCCTGCGCCGCCCCCAGCAAGTCGCCTCGGTGGTGCCGAGCTCGCGCTTCCTCGAGCGTCGCCTCGTGTCGCTGGCGGGCATCGCTCGCGTGAGCTTGGTGGTGGAGCTCGGGCCCGGTACGGGCGGCACGACGCGCGCGCTGCTCGCCGCGCTGCCCCCCCACGCGAAGCTGCTCTGCATCGAGCTCGACCCGGATTTCGCGCGGCTCCTGCAGCGCGAGACGGACCCCCGCCTGATCGTGCACCACGGCAGCGCGGAGGACGTCGAGGCGATTCTCGCGCAGCACGGCCTCGGCGCTCCGGATGCGGTGATCTCCGGCATCCCGTTCTCGATCATCCCGCCGGCGGTCGGCACGCGCATCATCCAGAGCATCCAGCGTGTGCTCGCACCGGGCGGCTGCTTTCTCGCCTATCAGGTGCGCGGCGCGGTCGCCGACCTCGCGACGCCGGTGCTCGGCGAGCCCGACACCGAGCTCGAGCTGCTGAACATCCCGCCGGTGCGCGTATTTCGCTGGCGCGTCGGCGCACGCGCTCGCCCCGCAGCGGCCGGCGCCGCGGCGCATGGCTCGCTGAGCGCCTAGGCCGCGCGGGCGCGGATCAGCGGCCGACGAGCAGGTCGGGGAAGAAGATCGGCCCGACCGCAGCGTTCTCGCCCGTCTGCGCCTTCGCCATGAACGCCTCGAACGTGAGGGACTCGACCGTCACGCGCGGGTCCGGGGCGAAGAACGAGTCGGCGATCGTCATGCCCTTGCCCTCGAGGTCCTTCGACCACGCGAGGTAGCGGGTCTCGCTCTCGGCGCCGCTCTGCCGATCCCACGCCTTCACGATCATCGGCAGCTTTTCGGGCGTGGTGGTGACGCACACTTCGCGTCGCCCGGCCTGATCGGTGAGTCGGTAGAGGTCGCACGCGCCTTCGCCGGCGCCCTCCGTCTTCACCTTCTCCGCTCCGCGCGCGGTGAGGATCTCCTGCTCCTTGCCGAAGGGGCGCCCACGCTTCGCGTCCTCGGCGACGGCCTTCGGGCTGCGCTGGATCGAGGTGCCCTTGCCGGTGAGCGCGTCGACGACGACGTAGCGGTCGCCCTTCACGTACGTGATCACCGGGTGGCCGCCGATCACGATCTCCGCGCGCAGCGCCGCGTCCTTCGACCACAGCCGCTCCATGCGCGGCGCGATGCCGGCTCCGCTGGTGAGCCGCTCCGCATGCCAGGAGTCCGCGGATGCGGCGCCGGCGGCGAGGACGATCGACGCGAGGGCAAGGCGAGCGAGCATGGATTCTCCGAGGGTTGAGTCGCGAACCCCGGCGGCGGGGCGGCGCGGACCGCGCGAGCGGCCCTGCTGCGAAGGGCCGCGCAGCTTACCATCGCCCGCCATGCCCCCCATACGCGTCGCGCTCTCGATCGCCGGTTCCGACCCCACCGGAGGCGCCGGGCTCCAGCTCGATCTCCAGGTGTTTCGCGCGCTTGGCGTGCACGGCTGCGCAGTGCCGACGGCGCTGACGGTGCAGGACACTGCCAAGGTCCACAGCGTGCTCCCGCTCTTCCCGAACGTTGTGACCGAGCAGATCCGCACGCTGCTGCGCGACGTGCCGCCGCATGCGGTGAAGCTCGGCATGCTCGGCAGCGACGACGTGCTGCGCGCGGTGGACTTCGCGCTCGACGTGCTGCGCGGCCTTCCCGTTCCGCTCGTGATCGACCCCGTGCTCCAGTCGAGCAGCGGCAAGGAGCTGCTCCAGCGTCGCGCCATTCCGGGCCTGCGCGCGCTGATCGGGCGCTCCGCGCTCGTGACGCCGAACCTCGCGGAAGCCGGGACGCTGTGCGAGCGCGACGTGTCTTCGCGCGCGGGCATCGAGAGCGCGGCGCGCCAGCTCGTGACGGAGCTCGGCGCCGCCGCCGCGCTCGTGAAGGGCGGGCACCGCGCGGACGACGCCGACGACTGCCTGGCCGTGAAGGGCGACGCCGGCATCGAGATCCGGTGGCTGGCCGGCGAGCGCTTGGCGGGCGGCGAAGTGCACGGCACCGGCTGCGCCCTCGCCGCCGCGATCGCGGCGCGCCTCGCCCGGGGTGATGCGCTCCCCGCCGCCGTCGACGCCGCGCGCGCCTTCGTGCGCAGCGGGATCGCGAACGCGCACACGATCGGGAGCGGGCGGCGCGTGCTCGGGTTCTGAGACGACGCTCCGCCGAGGTTCCGCATTACGCTCGCGCTTCCCGCGCTGCAAAGGAGCCGCGATGCGCCTCGGCTTGATGCTCCCCGCCCTCGGTCCGCTCGCGACGGGGCCCGGCGCGGCCGCGAACCAGCTCGCCGTCGCGCGCCACGCCGAGGCGCTCGGCTTCGAATCCCTTTGGGTACCCGACCACGTGATCGTGCCCCACGTGATCCGCTCGAAGTACCCGTACAGCCGCGACGGCGCGTTCGCGGTGCCGCCGGAGCAAGGCCTGCTCGAGCCGCTCGTCACGCTCGGCTTCCTCGCCGGCGTGACCGAGCGCATCCGCCTCGGCACCTGGGTGATGGTGCTGCCGCATCGCAATCCCATCGTGACGGCGAAGATGTGGGCCACGCTCGACGTGCTCTCCGGCGGCCGCATGCAGATGGGCGCCGGGGTCGGCTGGATGGAGGAGGAGATCCGCCTGCTCGGCGCCCCGTTCGAGAAGCGCGGCGCGCTCTCCGACGAGTACTTGCGCGCGATGCGAGCGCTCTGGACGGAAGCCGAGCCGCGCTTCGCGGGCGAGTTCGTGCGCTTCTCCGGAATCGCCTGCGAGCCGAAGCCGATCCAGCGCCCGCTGCCGATCTGGATCGGCGGCGAATCCGAGCGCGCGCTGCGGCGCGTCGTCGAGCACGGCACCGGCTGGCTCGCCGTCGCCAACTCGTTCGAAGCGTTCCGCGCGAATCGCGCGCGCCTCGAGGCCGCCGCGGAGCGCGCCGGCCGCCCGTTCGCGGGCATCGACGTGCAGATCACGACGTCGTACACGCCGACCCTCGACGCGTTCTTCGAGGAAGCGCAGCGCTACGCCGCCCTGGGCCACGACTCGTTCATGGCGCCGACCGCCTTCTGGGGCCAGTCGCTGGACGAGCTGCTGCGCTCCCTGGACTCGCTCGCGGCCCGGGCCGCGCGCTTCTAGCCGGCGGCGAGCCCGATGCGGCTCGGCTGAGCCGCCGCTGCCCGCCGCGCGGGCATGCGCTGCCGACGGACGTGCCAGCCCCGGCGCGAATCGCCGCCTGCGCGCACGCCGCGCAGGCACCGATCTTGCGACATGGGCACCCCGTGCAGGCGCCCGCTCCCGCTCCGTCGCGCTCTCCGATCGCGCGCTATCTCGACGCGCTCCACGAGCGCTTCCGCACGCTCGAGGACGGCGCCGTCGCCACCTACATCCCCGAGCTCGGCAAGGCCGACCCGCGCTGGTTCGGCATCTGCGTCGCCACCGTCGACGGGCACGTGTACGAGGTGGGCGACTCGCGCCTGCCGTTCACGATCCAGTCGATTTCGAAGCCGTTCGTGTATGGCCTCGCGCTCGAGGATCGCGGCAAGCCCGCGGTGCTGAAGCGCGTCGGCGTCGAGCCCACCGGCGAGGCGTTCAACGAGATCAGCCTCGAGCCCGGCACGGGCCGACCGCGGAACCCGCTGATCAACGCCGGCGCGATCGCGTCCACCGCGCTCGTCGCGGGCAACTCGCCCGAGGACCGCTGGGCACGCATCGCCGCGTTGTTCGAGTTGTACGCCGGGCGCAGCCTCGCGCTCGACGAAGCCGTCTACCGCTCGGAGAGCGAGACGGGCCACCGCAACCGCGCGATCGGCCACATGCTGCGCAACTTCGGGATCCTGGGCGAAGCGCCCGACGTGCCGCTCGACCTCTACTTCCGCCAGTGCTCGATCGCCGTCACGTGCCGCGACCTCGCACTGATGGCCGCGACCCTGGCGAGCGGGGGCACGAATCCGCTGACGCGCGAGCGCGCGATCTCCGCCGACAACGTGGACGAAGTGCTGAGCGTGATGACGACCTGCGGCATGTACGACTACGCGGGGGAGTGGCTGTATCGCGTCGGCTTCCCGGCGAAGAGCGGCGTCGCCGGCGGCGTGCTCGCGGTGCTGCCGGGGCAATTCGGGATCGGCGTGTTCTCGCCGCCGCTCGACGCGCGCGGCAACAGCGTGCGCGGCGTCGCGGTTTGCAGCGCGCTTTCGAGCGAGCTCGAGCTTCACTCGCTGCGCGCGGCGCGAACGGCGCTGTCGCCGATCCGCGCGCGCTTCGACCTGCGCCGCGCGAGCTCGCGGCGGCTGCGCTCCGAGCGCGAGCGCGCGGCGCTCGATGCCGTGGCGGCGCGTGCGGCGGTCTACCAGCTGCAGGGCGATCTCTCCTTCGCGAGCCTCGAGCGCGTGGTGCGCCAGCTCGAGGGCGAGCGCGAGGCGCTGCGCTGCCTCACGCTCGACCTCGAGGCGGTGTACGAGGTGACGGAGCCGGCGGGCCGCGTGCTGCGCGAGCTGCTCGCGGGCGCGGCCGCGAGCGGGCTCGAGTTCTCGTTCGTCGGCCTCGCGCGCCACGCGCGGCTCGCCCGCGCGCTCGGCGAAGCGGTGGCCGCCGGCGCGTTCCCGCACTTCCCGCAGCACGCGGACCTCGACGCCGCCCTCGAGTGGTGCGAAGAGCGCCTGCTCTCCGAGTGCGGGGCGCAGCCGTCGCCCGAGGAGCTGCCGCTCGCGAGCCACGAGGCGCTTCAGAGCCTCGCTCCCGAGGAGCTCGCCTGCGTCGCGGCGCTCGCGGAGCGGCGCGCGCTCGCGCCGCGCGAGGTCGTCGTGCGCGAGGGCGACCCGTCGGAGGAGCTGTTCCTCCTCGTCGCCGGACGTCTGAGCGTGTTCGCGTCGAGCCCGAACGGACAGCTGCGCAGGCTCTCGACGCTCTCGCCGGGCATGAGCTTCGGCGAGAGCGCGCTCGTGGAGCGCGGCACGCGCACCGCCCGCGTGCGCGCCGACGAGCCGTCGGTGTGCTGGGTATTGCGCCGCGACGCGCTGGAGGCCGCGGGCGCGCAGCATCCGCACCTGCTGCCCGCGCTGCTCGGGACGCTGCTGCGCTCCGCGATCGGCGTGAGCGCGCGGCTCACGCGCGAGCTCGCTCTCGCCCGCGGCGGGCCGCTGATCCCGAGCTAGCGCGCGGCGGGCCGGGACCTGGGATGGGATGCCGGGCACATCGGCGCTACGGCCTCAACGCGCGCGCAGTCGGTGAATCACGATCGCGGCCGACGACGGCAGGAGCGCCGCGATCTGCACGCCGGTCAGCAGCGGATGCCAAAGCTTGCCCTGCGAATGGTCCATGTAGACGTTCCACCCCACCGCGGCGGGCAGGAGCAGAACGATCAAACGCTCCGCACGACGGCTCCGCTCGGCGAGCCGATGGATCGCGAGCGCAAGGAAGCCGGCTGTCGCGGCGAAGAGAGCAAGCTCTCCAACGAACTCGATCGGATCGAACCGGCTTCGGAAGAAGGCCGCGATCGGGAAGACCACGATCATCGCGCCGACGATCAGCAACTCGAGCGCGTAGAAGACCGCGAGAGCGCCGCGCACCCAACGCGGAGCCCCGAGATCGAAGGGAGCGCTCTCCTCGAGCTCCGTCAGAGCGCCGCGACCACCCGAATCTCCACCCAGTACTGCGGCGCCGCGAGCTTCGCCTCGACGCAGGCGCGCGCGGGTGTCGCGCCCTGCACCACCCAGGGGTCCCACGCCTCGTTCATCGCGGCGTAATGGCGGATGTCGCTGAGCCAGATCGTCGCGGTGAGGATCTTGCTCTTGTCGCTGCCGCCCTCGGCGAGCAGCCGGTCGATCTGCGCGAGGATCTGCTCGGTCTGCTTCTTCGCGTCCGGCACCGGATCGTCGGCCACGATGCCGGCGCTGTAGACCAGGCCGCCGTGGACGGCGCCCTGCGAGAGGCGTTTCCCGGGCTGAAGGCGCTTCACGTTGCTCATGGAACCTCCTGAATTCCGAATTGGGGTCTGACGCCGATTCTGGAAATCGTTCGCAGTCAGGGCTTGGGGGGCGTTGCGCCGCCGAGGCGCGCGAGCAGCTTCGTCCAGATGTCGCCGAAGCCGCCGTTGCTGAGCGTGATCACGACGTCGCCCGCGCGGCACACGCCGACGAGATGCTCGACGATCGCATCCACGCCGTCGCAGGCGACGGCCGGGATGCCCCGCGCACTGAGATCGGCGGCGAGCTTGTCGGCGGAGAGGCGCTCCGGGTCGCCGCCGAACGCGCTGTAGATCGGCGCGTCGGGCACGCGCGCGATCACGGCGCGCGCGGCGCCGTCGAAGGCTCGCGCGTACTCCTGCTGGAACACGGCGCGCCGGCTCGTGTTCGAGCGCGGCTCCATCACGGCGACGATGCGGCGGCCCGGGTAGCGCGCGGCGATACCGCCGAGCGTCTCGCGCACCGCCGTCGGGTGGTGGCCGAAGTCGTCGATCACGGTGACGCCCGCGACCTCGCCGCGCACCTCCTGGCGTCGCTTCACGCCCTGATAACGCGCGAGCAGCGGCGCCGCGGTCGCGACCGGCACGCCGCGCGCGTCGCACACGGCGAGCGCGGCGAGCGCGTTCATCACGTTGTGGTTGCCCCAGGCGGGCAACAGCGCGCGCGCGGCCCCTGCGCCGCGCACGATCACGTCGAAGCGCGTGCCCTCCGGGCTCGCCGCGAGGTCGCGCGCCACGAAGTCCGCGGTGCAGTCGATGCCGTAGCGCACGACGCGGCAGCGCGCGCCGCGCGCGACCGCGTCGATCGTCTCCGACGGCGCCGCGGCGATCAGCGTGCCCGTCGTGCCGAGCTTCGCCGCGAGCTTCTCGAACTCGCCCTGCACGTGGGCGAGGTCGCGGTAGATGTCGGCGTGATCGAACTCGATCGAGGTGACCACCGCCGTCTCGGGGCCGTAGTGCAGGAACTTCGGCGTCTTGTCGAAGAAGGCGGTGTCGTATTCGTCGCCCTCGACGACGAACTCCGGGCCCGCGCCGTCGCGGAAGCTCCCGTCGAAATTGGCGGCGATGCCGCCCACCAGCAGCGACGGGTCGCGTCCGGCCTCGAGCAGCAGCGTCGCCACCATGCTGGTCGTCGTCGTCTTGCCGTGGGTGCCGCAGATCACGACGGAGTGCTTGCCGCGGATCGCGTGCTCGAAGAGTGCGTCCGGCAGCGACGCGACCGAGAGCCCGCCGTCGATCGCGGCCTTGGCCTCCGGATTGTCCGTGCGCACGGCGTTGCCGATCACCACCAGGTCGGGCCGCTTCGCGAGCACGTTCTCGGGCCTGAAGCCGATCGTCACCGGGATGCCGAGCCGCTCGAGGAACGTGCTCATGGGCGGGTACACGCCCTCGTCGGAGCCCGTGACGGTGTGGCCGCGGGACTTGAGCAGGCCCGCGAGCGAGCCCATCGCGGTGCCGGCGATCGCGACGAAGTGGACGTGCATCGCGCGGCCCCCTCCTACTCCGCGAAGGCTTCGCGAATCAGGTCGTGGATCTCGGCGCGCAGCGCGAACTTGCTGCGCTTCACCACGAGGTGGATGCGATTGGTGAGCAGCACGACGACGCACTCGGCGTCGAGGTCCACCCACAGCGACGTGCCGGTGAAGCCGAGGTGCCCGATCGCGCTGCGCGAGAAGTACTGGCCGGCGGAGGAGCCCTGCGCGGCGGGCGTGTCCCAGCCGAGCGCCCAGTCCGAGCCGGGCGGCAGGTTCTGGCGCGTCGCGAACTCCGCGAGCCGCGCGCGCGGAAAGGCCTCGCTGCGGCCGTGCCACACGTCGACGAGCGCCTGCCCGAACTTCAGCACGTCGTCGGCGTTCGCGAACAGGCCCGCGTGGCCGGCGACGCCGCCCATCGTCCAGCTGTTGGGGTCGTGCACCTCGCCCCACACGATCTTCTCGCGAATCGGGCAGTTCTCGGTCGCGGCGATGCGGCGGCGCTGCTCGTCGCCGAGCGGCTGCGCGAGCGGCAGGAAACCCATGCTCGCGAGGCCGAGCGGCGCGTAGATCGTCTCGGCGCAGTGCTCGTCGAGGGGCTTTCCGACGAGCTGCTCGACGGCGGCGCCGAGCGCGATGAAGTCGAGGTCGCCGTAGACCGCGGCCTCGCCCGGCGCGTGCACGAGCGCGGAGCGGCAGATGCTCTCGATCACCCACTGCTTCGCGGCGGGCGTCGTCAGCAGGCGCTCGCCGGTCTTGCGCTCGCGCTCGGCGAGCGGCTCGTAGAAGTCGCGCAGCGGCTTCAGGCCCGAGCTGTGCGTCAGCAGGTGGCGGAACGTCACCGCCTCCTTCTCGCGCTCGCCGAAGTGCGGCAGCACCTTCGCGACGGGATCGTCGAGGGCGACGGCGCCCTGCTCGACGAGGCGCATGAACGCGGTCGTGGTGGCGAGCACCTTGGTGAGCGACGCGAGGTCGAAGACCGTCTCGCGGGCCATCGGGATGCGCTCGGGCCGCGACACGGCGAGGCCGCGCACCGAGCAGTGCTCGAGTACCTCGCCCTCGCGGCGCATCCAGGCGAGCACGACCGCGCCGGGGATCTCGGCTGCGTCGATCGCCTTGTCGAGCGCGCGGTCGACGCGCTGGAGCTTCTTGCGAATCTGGGCCCATCTCATGCAGCGGCGCTCGAGGGTTCAGAGTGCAGGCGCGACCCCACGCGCGCGGAACCGGCGCGCGTCTACTCGACGCCCGGCTCGAGCACGGCGAGCTCACCCTTCCCGCCGTCGAGCCGCCCGCGGACGCCCACGGGCCAGGGCAAGTTCGGGCTCGCGTGACCGAATCGCAAGCCGGTGACGAGCGGTTTCTTGCACCTGCCGAGGATCGCATGGACGACCTGCAGGGCGGTCGGGCGCGCGCGCTTCGGGTCCGTGCAGCCGATCAGGTGCCCGATCGCGAAGCCCGCCGCGGCGTCGAGCTTGCCGGCGGCGGCGAGGTGGGACAGGTGGCGGTCGATCGCGTAGGGCTTCTCGCCGATCTCCTCGAAGCAGAGGATCGCGCCGCGCGTGTCGATCTCCCACGGCGTGCCGAGGCTCGCGGCCACGAGCGTGAGCGAGCCACCCACGAGCGGCCCCTCGGCGCGGCCGCGCGTGACGCCGCGGCCACGCAAAGGCGCGGGCACCTGGCCGCGCGCGAGCGCGAGCAGCGCGCGCAGCTCCGCGGGTGTCGGCCCGTCGTCGCGCACGCACATCGGGCCATGCGCGCCCGCGAGCCCCGCGACCTCGCGCTGCCAGCCGAGCAGCGTGGTGACGTCGCTGAAGCCGATCAGCAGCTTGCGCGCCCGCCGGAAGGCGTGCGCGTCGAGGTGCGGGATCACGTGATGGCAGCCCCAGCCGCCGCGCGCGCACAGGATCGCCTGCACCGAGTCGTCGCGAACCCACTGCATCAGCTCGTCGGCGCGGCGCTGCGCCGAGCCCGCGCAGTAGCCCTCGCGCGCGAACACGTCCTCGCGCCACGTCACCGGGTGCCCCGCCGCGACGAGCCGCGCCGCGGTGGCGTGGAGGCGCGCGGGCTCGACCCAGAACGCGGGCGCGGCGATCGCGATCGTCCCGCCGCGCGGCAGCGCCCGCGGCCTCAGCAGCGTCGCCACTAGAACACGGGCTCCTCGTTGAACGACGAGCCGCCGAAGCCGCCGCCGTCGCTCGGCGCCGAGAAGCCGCCGCCGCCAGAGCCGCCGCCGCCGTCGCGCTCGGTGCGATTCTGGAAGAGCGCGTACTTGCCGTCGAAGTTGAGCTTCACCGTGCCGGTCGGACCGTTGCGCTGCTTCTCGATGATGATCTCCGCACAGCGCGGATCCTCGGTCTCCTTGTTGTAGACGACGTCGCGGTAGATGAACGCGATCAGGTCCGCATCCTGTTCAATGGCCCCGCTCTCACGCAGATCCCCCATCATCGGGCGACGCTTGTCGGGATCGCGCTGCTCGGGGCCGCGGTTCAGCTGCGAGAGCGCGATGACGGGGATCGAGAGCTCCTTCGCGAGCGCCTTCAGGCCCTTGCTGATCTCGGCGATCTCGAGGTCCTTGCGGTCCTTCTTGCCGTCGCCGTGCGCGAGCTGGAGATAGTCGACCACCACGAGATCGAGCCCGTGCTCGGCCTGCAGGCGCCGGCTCTTCGCCTTGATCTCGAGGATCGACGCGGAGCCCGAGTCGTCGATCCAGATGTTCGCCTGGGAGAGCCGGTCCGCCGCTTCCTGCAGGCGCCGGTAGTCGGCCATCGGCAGGAAGCCCTTGCGCAGGCTCGAGAAGTCGATGCGCGCCTCCGACGAGAGCAGGCGCACGATCAGCGAGCGCGTCGTCATTTCGAGCGAGAACACCGCCACCTTCTTGCCGTGGTCCACCGCCGCGTTGCGACCGATGTTCAGCGCAAAGGCCGTCTTCCCCATGCTCGGTCGCGCCGCGATGATGATCAGCTCGCCGGGCTGAAGCCCGCCGGTCATCTCGTCGAGATCGTCGTAGCCCGTCGGCAGCCCGGAGAGCGCGCCGGCGCGGTTCATGATGCCTTCGACGTAGTCGAACACGCCGGGCATCTCGTCGTGGAGGTTCTGGAACGACGAGCGGCTCTGCTCCTTCGAGACGTCGAAGATCTTCGACTCCGCGAAGTCGAGCAGCTTCTCGGCGCTCTCGGTCTCTTCGTAGCCGGTCTGCACGATCTCCGTCGCGACGCCGATCAAGCGCCGCTTGACGGCCTTGTCGCGCACGATGCGCGCGTGGTGCGTGACGTTCGCGGCCGTCGCCGCGTAGTCCGCGATCTCGGCGAGGGCGACGGGGCCGCCGACGGCGTCGAGCTGCTTCTGGAGCGTCAGGTGCTCGGAGAGCGTGATCAGATCGACGGGGCGGCCGGAGTCGTGGACCGCCGACATCGCGCTGAACAGGATCTGGTGCGCGGGGTGATAGAAGTCGTCGACGTGGATCTCGGCGAGCACTTCGTGGAACGCGCGCGGATCGAGCAGCAGCGACGAGAGCACCGCCTTCTCGGCGGCGAGATCGCTCGGCGGCACGCGGCCCGCGTAGGCGGAGGCGTCCACCGGGGGATCGGCGCCGTCGGCGCCGCGCCTCCGACGCCGCCCGCCGGGCGCGCCGTGGCCCGCCGTGTAGTCGCTGACCGTCACATCCCCACCCTCGCCGCGATTGTGCCACGACCACGGCCCGACGCGCAGAGTATCGCGCGCACGCGGCGGCGAAAGAAAACGCGCCGCGCTCCGTCGGAGCGCGGCGCGTTCGGAATGCGGAGCGCGAGCTAGCTCGCCGCGCCCTCGCCCGGCGGATTCGCCGGCGTCACTTCGAGCTTCACCTGCGCGACCACGTCGCGGTGGAGGCGGACCGGCACGCTGTGCGAGCCGGCTTCCTTGATCGGCTCGGCGAGCTGGATGGTGCGGCGGTCGATCTCGACGCCCTGCGCCGCGATCAGGTCCGCGATCTCGCGGGCCGTCACCGAACCGAACAGCTTGCCTTCTTCGCCGACCTGCACGGAGATCGCGAGCTTCAGCCCCTCGAGGCGCGTCTTCGCCGCCTGATGGGTCTTCATCTCGCGCGCCACCTTCTCGGCGATCACGCGCTGGTGGTGCTCCAGCTCCTTGACGCCGGCCTCGGTCGCGAGCACCGCCTTGCCCTCGGGCAGCAGGAAGTTCCGCGCGTAACCCGGCCGCACCGACACCACGGTGCCGGCGTGGCCGAGGCCGTGGACGTCCTCACGCAGGATGATCTTCATCTGCGCCATGTGTTCTCCCTCGCCTCAGCCCGCGTGCTGCGATGCGAACGGCAGCAGCGCGAGATGACGCGCGCGCTTGATCGCGACGGAGATCTCGCGCTGGTGCTTCGCGCAGTTGCCCGAGATCCGCGACGGAATCAGCTTGCCCGTCTCGGTCACGAAGTAGCGGAGACCCTTCGGGTCCTTGTAGTCGATGCCGGTGCGCGGCTCGGCGCAGAACCGACAGACCTTCTTGCGAAGGAACCCGCCCTTCTTCTTGGCCGCCTTGCGCGCCTTCTTGCGCGCCTTCGCACGCAGGCGCGCCTTCACGCTCATGGGGCCGCGGGGCTCGCGATCGCCGTCGCGCCCGCGTCCGCCGCGGTCGAAATCACGCCGCGGACCGCGCGGGCCGCCGCCGCCGAAGCCGCCGCCACCCCCGCCGCCGCCGAAACCACCCCCGCCGCCGAAGCCGCCGGGCGCGCCCGATTCGCTCATTCGTCGTCTCCCATCTCGTCGTCGCGGTCGCGATCCCGATCGCGATCCCGGTCGCCGCGGTCGTCATCGCGCATCTGCGAGCGCATCCGCTCTTCCTCGGCCTCGCGCGCGGCGCGCTCGCGGGCGCGCTCGGCGCGCACGCGCTGCTCTTCCGCAGCTTCGACCTTGCGCTTCTCGATGTCCGTCACTTCGCCCGGGCGCAGCACGGTGAGAAAGCGCAGCACCGACTCCTCGATGCGCAGCAGGCGCTCGACCTCGGCCACGCCCTTGCCGGCGACGTCCAGGTAGTAGGCCGTCACGTAGCGGCCCTTCTGGAACTTCCGGATGTCGTACGCGAGGCGGCGCTTGCCCTGGTCGTCGTGCAGCAGCGGCACGCCGCCGCTGCGCTCGAGCACGCCGTTCAGGCGGTTGCACAGGTCGGTGCAGCCCTCGTCCGAGATTTCCGGCTGCACGACGAAAGTCGTCTCGTATTCCCGCATGCTTTCCTCCTTCTCGTGGGCGGGCCGTGGCCCGGGCCCCGGAGACCTCGTGCGCGCCGCGGGTGGCTGCACGAACCGGGACCGAGAAGAGGAGGCGAATTAGCAGAGCCTCTCGCGGGGTGCGAGGGCTTTCTCTGCGAACCCCCGCGGGCGCAGCCATCGGGCCGGGCCCGACGGCTCATTTCGCCGGGATGGCGTCGATGAGCAGGCGGTGTACCCGGGGGTCGTCGGTGAGCTCGGGGTGGAAGGTGGCCGCGAAGACGTTGCCCTGGCGCACGAGGACGGGCTCGCCGTCCACCCGGGCGAGCACCGTGACGGCGGGCCCGAGCTCCTTGAGGCGCGGCGCCCGGATGAACACGCAGCGCAGACCGGCGAGCGCGGGCGCGCCGCCGGCGTCCACCGGCGTCGCGAAGGAGTCCACCTGCGTGCCGTAGGCGTTGCGCACGGCGGTGGCGCCCAGCACGCCGAGCGTCTCGACCGGGCGGTTCTCGACGCGTTCCGCCAGCAGGATCGCCCCCGCGCACGTGCCGAGCACCGGTAGGCCGGCGCGGATGCGCTCGCGCAAGGGCTCGCCGAGCGCAAGCCGTGCGAGACCCTTCGCGATGGTCGTGCTCTCGCCGCCCGGCAGCACGAGCGCGTCCAGCCCCGCGAGCTGCTTCGGCCAGAGCACGAGCTCCGCCTCGGCCCCCGCCCGCTCGAGCGCCCGCGCGTGGGCCTCGTAGTCGCCCTGGATCGCCAGCACGCCGACGCGCGGCCGCCGCGTCACGACTCCGCCTCGTCGGCGAGCGTCGCCTGCATCGCGCCGGCGATCGCGCCCGCGCTCTCGCCGCCCGCGGCGCGCAGGCCGGCGATCAGCGCGCGCCGCTCGGCGGGCTTCTTGTTCTGCGAGAGCTTGCGCTTGCCCTCGAGCCGCTCGATCGGCAGCTCGAACGCGACCACGCCGCGCATCAGCTTGTCGAGATGCGCGAACGGGATGTCCGCCAGCTCGCGCGGGCCCTTGCCGAGGCCGCGCGACGGCTCGGACAGCGCCGACTCGTGCTCGGCCATGAGCGCCCGTAACAACTCGAACACGCGCGCCGGGTCGTCGATCACGCGCGGCACGCCGGACGCGTGCACGGCGACGTAGTTCCAGGTGGGCACCTGCCGCGCCGTCGGATACCAGCGCGCCGAGACGTATGCGTGTGGACCCGAGAACACGGCGAGCGCAGGGGTCTGGCCGTCGAAGGCGCGCCAGTGCGGGTTCCCGCGCGCGACGTGTCCGGTGAGCGTGCCCAGCTCGCCGCGCTCCGCGTCGAGCACGAGCGGCAGGTGCGTCGCCAGCGGCGCGTCGCCGACCCGCGCGGTCGCGAGCAGCGCGAAGGCGTGCTCGCGCATCAGCGCATGCAGCGCGGCGACTTCCTTCTCCGCGAAGTGATCGGGGGTGTACATGCGCGGCTCCCGCCGGGAACGGGACGGGCGGCCCGGGGTCGCCGGGCCGCCCAACCCATCGTTCTCGTCCGTTGTTGGGCGCGCGCCCGCGCGGCTCACCAGCCGCGATTCGCGAGGCGCTCGTTCTCCGGAATCGTGGACATCTCGAGGCCCGCCATCGCGCCCTTCAGGCCGCGCGAGGCATTCAGCACTTCCTGCGGATCCTTCCAGTGCGTCGTCGCGTGCACGATCGCCTTCGCGCGTGCCTCGGGATCGTCGCTCTTGAAGATGCCCGAGCCGACGAACACGGCCTCGGCGCCGAGCGACATGCAGAGCGCGGCGTCCGCCGGCGTCGCGATGCCGCCGGCCGCGAAGTTCGGCACCGGCAGCTTGCCGTGCTGATGCACGTACTGGATCAGGTCGATCGGCGAGCCGAGCTCCTTCGCCTTCGTGAACAGCTCGTCGGAACGCAGGGCCTGGATCGCGCGGATGTCGCCGTTCACCTGGCGCAGGTGGCGCACCGCCTCGACGATGTTGCCGCTGCCGGCCTCGCCCTTGGTGCGGATCATCGCGGCGCCCTCGGCGATGCGGCGCAGCGCTTCGCCGAGATTGCGCGCGCCGCACACGAACGGCGAGCGGAAGGCGTGCTTGTCCACGTGGAACGCCTCGTCGGCGGGCGTCAGCACCTCGCTCTCGTCGATGAAGTCGACGCCGAGCGCGTCGAGCACCTGGGCCTCGACGAAGTGGCCGATGCGCACCTTCGCCATCACCGGGATCGAGCAGACCTTCTGGATCGCCTCGATGATCTGGATCTGCGCCATGCGCGCGACGCCGCCTTCCTTGCGGATGTCGGCGGGCACGCGCTCGAGCGCCATCACCGCGGTCGCGCCCGAGTCTTCGGCGATCTTCGCCTGCTCCGGCGTCGTGACGTCCATGATGACGCCGCCCTTCAGCATCTCCGCGAGCCCGACCTTCAACTCGGTGGACTGCGCGCCGGCGCGCGCCTGCTTCTCTCCGCTCATCGCTGCCTCCCGGCCCCGCACGTGCGGGGCACTAGATGTGGACCTGCCCGCGCCCGCTCGAGACGCCCGTCTCGAGCCGTTCGCGAATCACCTTGCCGAAACGCTGTGCGCCCTCGGCGATCTCCGCCTCGTTCACCGTGCCGATCGAGAGCCGGAAGCCGCGCGACGGGCGACCGTCGCAGTTGAACTGAAAGCCCGGCGAGACGAGCACGCCCGCGCGCAGCGCGTCGGCGTGAAGCTCGCGCGAATCGAAGGGCTCGGGCAGCTCGAGCCAGAGCTGCAGGCCGCCCTCGGGCTCGGTCCAGGTCGCGCCCTCGGGCATCTCCGCGCGCAGCGCGGCGAGCAGCGCGTCGCGCCGCGCGCGCAGCCGCTTGCGCTGCGCCGCCAGGTGCCGCTCGTACGCGCCCGTGCTCATGAAGTCCGCGAGCGCAGCCTGCAGCGGCAGCGCGCCACCGAGATCCGCCGCGTGGCGCAGCGCGAGCAGCGCGTCGACGTGGCGCCCGCGCGCCACGATCGCGCCGATGCGCACGCCGGGGAACAGCGACTTCGAGAACGAGAGCAGCTGCACCACCTGCCCTTCGTCGTCGAGGCCCGCGAGCGCCGGCGTCGGCCGGCCGGCATAGCGCAGGTCCATTTCGTAGGCGTCCTCGATCACCGCCTTGCCGTGGCGGGCCGCGATCGCGAGCAGCTCGCGCCGGTGCGAGAGCGAGGTCGATACGCCCATCGGATTGTGGAAGGTCGGGATCGTGTAGAGGGCCTTCACGTCGGCGCGCGCGAAGGCGCGGTCGAGCGCGTCGAGGTCGAGCCCGCCGCGGCGCATCGGGATCGGCACCGCGCGCAGTCCGAGCGCGGCCAGCGCCGCCAGCGCGTTCTGATAGGTCGGCTCCTCCACCGCCACCGCGTCGCCGGTGTCGGCGAACAGGCGGAGCGCGAGCGCGATGCCCTGGCTCGCGCCCTGGCACAGCACGAGCTCGTCGGGGCCGACGACCACCCCGTTCGCGCGCAGTTGCTCCGCGATCAACACGCGCAGACCCTGATAACCGCGCGGATCGCCGTAGCCGAGCAGCTGCGCACCGAGCTCGTTCATCGCGCGCACCAGCGAGCGGCGGAAGGCGTCCACCGGGAAGTGACGCGGGTCGGGCACCAGCTTGTGGAAGGCGATCGCGCCGCGGCCGGCGCCGTAGCTCACACGGGAGCGCTCGAACTCGAGCAGGCGCTCGGCGCGCGCCGAGAGCGGCGCGGGCGCGGGCGCGACCGGCGCGAACGCGCGCGGCCGCCGGCCGCGCACGAAGGTGCCGCGCCCGACGTGGGCGTCCACCACGCCCTGCGCCGCCAGCTCCTCGTAGGCGCTGCTCACCGTCTCGCGATTGACGCCGAGCGTGGCCGCGAGCTCGCGGATCGGCGGCAGGCGGTCGCCCTCGCTCAGCTCGCCCCGCTCGATCTGCGCGCGAATCTGCGCCGCGATCTGCCGGTAAACCGGCTCCGCGCTGCGCTGCGAATCGTCGCGATGGAGCTCGAGCTGCATGAGGCTGCGCAGCTTACGCCCGGGTCAATTTCGGAACAATCCCGACGAAACGATCGATCCAACCCGGAATCCGGCCAGCCACTGGCCAGCCAATCACGGCCGGCGCCGTCCTCCCACGCCTCGCCGCGCGCGGGCCACGCGCAGGCGTCCACCGCAACCGCGCGAGCGCACAGTAAATTGTGCCGCGGCACTTCCGCCGCACGAGGAGTCTCCATGCGCTTTCGCCTTCTGGCCGCCGCCTGCACGTTCTTCGCGACCGCTGCCCTTGCGGGGGCCCCGCTGCCCGTCCCGCGCGTGGCGTACTCCGCCGATCGCACGATCGAATCCGACGCCGGCACGTTCACGGGCAAGGTCCACGTCTCGGGCGCGAAGGAGCGCGCCGAGATGAACATGGAGGGCATGCAGTCCGTGATGATCATCCGCGGCGACACCCGGACCGGCTACATGCTGATGCCGGCGCAGCGCATGGCGATGACGCTCGACTACGCGAACGCGCGCGAGCAGAGCCCTTCGGGCCCGCCCGCCGACGTCACCATCACCGAGGAGGGCAAGGAGACGATCGAGGGCATCGCGACGCGCAAGTACAAGATGCTGATGAAGGACGGCAGCGCCGGCGGCTTCGTGTGGGTGAGCGACGACGGCATCGTGATGAAGATGGACATGCTGCAGAAGGCCGACGGGAAGAAATCGCGCATCACGATGACGCTGCGCAACGTGAAGGTCGGGCCCCAGGACGCGTCGCTGTTCGAGGTGCCCGCGGGCTACACGCAGATGCCGGCGATGGGAGGCTTCGGCATGCCCGGCATGGGGCGCAGGCACTGATGCGGCGCGCGGCAGTGCGCGGCATGGCGGCCGCGCTCGTCTCGTCGGCGCTGGCTCTCGGCAGCGCCGCCCACGCGGACTGCACGGCGGAAGCGACGATCGCGGAGGTGAAGGCCGCCCACGCGCAGGCGCAGGCCGCCGAGCGCGCGGGCCGCTCCGCCGACGCCCTCGCGCTCTACGTGAAGGCGCAGGCCGTCACCTGCGGCGCCAACCCGGTTTCGGCCGATGCCGCGCGGCGTGCGGCGCCGCTTGCGCAGCCCCTCGGCGCGAAGGCGGAGAAGGCGCGCGACTTCGCCGCCGCGCGCGCGTACTACGAGCAAGGCGGACGTTTCGCAGACGCCGACCGTGCGCTCGTCGAGAACGTGCGCGCGAAGCCCGACGCGCCGGCGCTCGTCGCAGAGGCGTACGCGCACTTCGACGCGCGCGCGCTGCCCGCGTTCCAGTCGAACTTCGCGCAGCGCCTCGCCGTGACGGGCCCGTATGCGCCCGACGCGAAGCTTCTCGCGGAGCTGGTCGCGGCGCCGCGCGCGGGCGCGGAGCGAGCCTTCGCGCGGGAGGCGGCCGCCTACGACGCGACCTACCTCGCCGACCGCGTTCGACTCGACCAGGCGCCGCCCGGCGAACCGGGCGACCTCGCGGCCGCTCAGCGCGCGCAAGCGCGCGCGCTCGCCTTCGGCGCGAAGTGGCCCGACGATCGGCTCGCGCTCTCGCGCGCCGAGCTGCGCCGCGTGCGCGAGTGGAGCCTCGTGGAGCGCGACCGCAGTGCCGCCGCCCGACTCGAGGCGCGGCGCGTGCGCACCCTGCGCGAGCGCGCGGCGACGCTCGCGGAGCGCTACGCCGGCTCGCCTGCACTGCTCGGCGCGGCGCTCGACTACGAACGCGAGGCCGTGTTCGACCTGCAGCAGGCCGAACCGCGCCTGAAGAGCCTGCGCGCGCAGGCGCGCGCGCTCGGCGAAGCGGCGCTGGCGGAGCGCCGGCTCGCGCTGGCCGCGAGTTATTACGACGTCGCGGGCGAACCCGAGCTCGCCGCGGCCGCCCGCGAGCGGGAGCGGCAGCTCGCGCTTCAGCGGCACCAGCCCGAGATCGATCGCGCGCAGGCGCAGGCCGAAGCGATGCGGACGACGCTCGGCGA
Organism: uncultured Spirochaetales bacterium; assembly: GCA_964501435.1. Classification (GTDB taxonomy): domain Bacteria; phylum Myxococcota_A; class UBA9160; order UBA9160; family UBA6930; genus VGRF01. The sequence goes on from CAZCTH010000022.1 coordinate 30,807, forward strand.
CCCCGCGAACGCCGAGGCCCTGCGGCAGCAGGCGGAGGCAGCGCGCAAGGCGCTCGAGGCGAAGCGCAAGGATCCCGAGGAGGCGAAGCGGCACGCGGACGAGCTCGAAGCCGAGCTCGGGCTCTGAGTGGTGGAGCGAAGATTGTTTCGCTTCCCCGCGAAGCCCCCGTTCGTGAAGTTGCGCCGGACCTGTCAGCCCGCCGCGGGGGGCGGCGCACCGTTGAAGCGATTCGCCGCCTCGGCGACGCCGCGGGTCGCGAAACACTTCAGCGCGTCGCCGGCGCGCGCGATCAGGGCGGGGAGCCGCGCGTCCTCTTCCGGCGAGAACGTGTCGAGCACGTAGTCCCGCGTGTCCCGCGCCGGATCCGCGGCGCGACCGACGCCGATGCGCAGGCGCGGCACGTCTTCCCGGCCGAGCGCGGCGAGCACGTCGCGCAGGCCGCGTTGGCCGCCGTCGCTGCCGCGCGCGCGCAGCCGCAGGCGCCCGAACGGCAGGTCGACGTCGTCGAGGGCGACGATCACGTCGCGCGCGACGTCCTCGATCTCGAGCGCGGCGACCGCCGGTGCGACGCTGCTGCCGGACGCGTTCATCCACGTGGACGGAAGCAGCAGTCCGACCGCGACGTCGGCCACGCGCCCCGCGCCGAAGCGCCCGAAGAAGGGCTCGTGCTCCGCGAGCGCGACGCCGAGTTCCGCGGCGAGCGCGGACACGACGCGCGCGCCCACGTTGTGGCGCGTGTGCGCGTAGCGCGGTCCGGGGTTGCCGAGCCCGACGAGCAGCTTCATCGCAAAGCGGTCCGCGACGCGGACTACTTCTTCTTGTCGCCGCCCTTCGCGTCCGCCTTCGCAGCGCCCTTCGCGTCGGCCTTCGGCGCGTCGCCGGCCGCTGCGGCCGCCGTCTCGCCTTCCGCCGCCGCACCTTCCGCCGCCGCCGCCGGGGCCGCCGCTTCCTCGGACTCCGGCAGGACCACCGAGGCCACGGCGAGCGCGCCGTCGGTCTTGATGGTGAGGCCCGCCGCGAGCTCGAGGTCGCTCACGTGGATCGAGTCGTTCACCTGCAGGGCGGTGACGTCGACGTCGATGCGCTGCGGAATCTCGCGCGGGAGGCACTCGATCAGCAGCTCGCGCAGCGGGTGGTCGAGAATGCCGCCGAAGTCCGTCCCCGCCGCCTTGCCGACGAGGTGGATCGGCACCGACACCGTGACCTTCTGCGTGAGGTCCACCTCGTAGAAGTCGGCGTGCAGGTAGCGGCCGCGCACCGGATCGCGCTCGAGGCCCTTCACGAGCACGGTCGCCGTCTTGCCGCCGAGGGAGAGGTCGATCAGCGTGTTCATGCCGGCCGATCCGCGTAGCAGCTTCTGCAGCGCCTCGGGCTTCACCGTGATCGACTGCGCCGCGCGCTTGCGGCCGTAGATCACCGCGGGGATGAGTCCCTGCGCGCGCAGCTTGCGCGCCACGCCCTTGCCGGTGCCGTCGCGCGTTTCGGCGACGAGTGCGTTCTCTGCCACGGTCGTTCTCCTCGGAGCTCGTTGATCTCGGTTCGTGTGGATCGGTGAGAAGCGTTGGCTGGGGCGGCAGGACTCGAACCTGCAATAGGCGGCTCCAAAGGCCGCTGCCTTACCATTTGGCGACGCCCCAACTGTTCCGAACTTCGCTCGGCAGGCCTCGCTGCGCGCGTCCTGCGCCAGCTGCGCTGGCGCTCGGCCGCTCGCGGTCGCGACTCCCTGGGTGGTCGTGCCTACTCGGAGGCTGTGTCGGATCCTCTTGCCTGGTGTTCGCCGCGATTGTCGCTCGCGATCGTTCGGGTCAGCCAGATTCGGCTCGCGGCTCCTGCGACCTGGTCGCTCGCCGATCGCGCTTCCGACTCGCTCGCGAAGATCGCGTACATCGTGGGGCCGCTGCCGGACATTCCGACTGCGCGCGCGCCCGTTGCCGTCAGCTCCTCTCGCAACTTCGCAACCCATGGAGAGAGGCGCGACGCGGCCGGCTCGAGGTCGTTTGCGACGAGTGCGGTCAGCGGCTCTCGCGAGCTTGGCCAATCCACTTCGGCGGCGTCCGCCTTCTCCCGCAGGGTGAGAAGGGCGCGCAAGTTAGAAGGAGGCCTTGGGGGAGTCAACGAAGCGTCCGCGTCGAACGCGGCGTAGACGGCCCGGGTCTCGAGGCCGACGCCGGGGTGGGCCAGCAGCACGGGCAGCGCCGGGAGGCCCGCGAGCGGCAGGATGCGCTCCCCGATGCCCGAGACGAGGGCGGGCCGCGGGTCCAGGAAGAACGGCACGTCGGCGCCGAGGCGCAGCGCGATCTCGGCCAGCCGCCCGGGCGTCACCGCCCCCGGCACGAGGGCCGCGAGGGCGCGCAGGACCGCGCCCGCGTCGCTCGAGCCTCCCCCGAGGCCGGCCGGCGAGGGAACGCGCTTCACGAGGTCGATGGCGACTCCCGAGCCGAGGCGCGCCTCCTGCGCGAACGCCTCGGCGGCGCGCCAGGCGAGGTTCCGGGCGTCGGCGGGGACACCTGCCGCGGCGTCGCCGCTCAGGGCGAGCGTGAGGCCAGGCGCGCCGCCGAGCGCGACGGTCACGTCGTCCCCCAGCGCGAGGGGCACGAACACGCTCTCGAGCTCGTGGTAGCCGTCGGCGCGGCGGCCGGTGACGCGCAACCCGAGGTTCAGCTTCGCGGGCGCCCGCAGCGCGAGGCGGGTCAAGCGCCGGTCGCGCCCCGCGAAGCGGTCACGAAGCGCATGCGCAGATCGGTCAGCAGGTTGCGCAGCAGCGTCGCCTCGTCGCTCGTCAGGTTGCCGCGGGTCTTCTCTTCGAGGATCTCGATCATGTCGATGGTCTGGCGCGCGATCGCGAGGTTCGGCGTGCGCGTCTTGCCGGTCTCGGGATCCGGGATCAGGCCCATGTGCACGAACGCCGACGACCCGAGCGAGATCAGAAACCCCGCGAAGTCGGGCTTCGGCAGGTCGCCCGGGCTCTCGCCGCCCTTGTCCACGATCGTGAAGCCGCGCGAATCCGAACCGCTCATGGCGTCGCCTCCTCCGTTTCGGCGCCGAGACGCCGGTACGCGATGATGATGCGCTGCGCGGCGGTCGCCACGCTGCCGACCGCGACGACGGCGAGCGCGAGCGGCATGACGCCGAGCAGCCCGCCCGCGACCAGCAAGGCGATGCGCTCTGCCCGCTCGAGCCACCCGCCGCGGAAGTCGGGCAACCAGGCCTCGGCGCGCGCCTTCGTGTACGAGGTGAGGACGCTGCCCGCGATCGCGACGCCGGCCACCCAGGCCCACGGCCACGCGCCCTGCGCCGCGTAGTGCAGCGCCAACCCGAAGGGCAGCGCGACGTCGACGAGCCGATCGAGGGACGAGTCGAGGAACGCGCCGAAGCGGGTCGCCCGGCCCTGCGCGCGTGCGACGACGCCGTCGGTGAGATCGAACAGGCCGCCGAGCGCGGCGAGCGCGGCCCCGCGGCGCAGCTCGCCGCCGGCGAAGTCGACCGCCGCGAGCAATGAGACGGCGGTTCCGAGGAGCGTCAGCGCGTTCGGGTGGACGCGGGGGTGCAGCAAGAACGGGGTCGCGCGGCGGATCGTCGCGTCGAAGGCGAAGCCGAAGCGCGACTTGAGCACGCCCGCGTCCCGCGACGGCTACTGGCCGCCGCCCTCCGCCTCGGAGGCGGCGTCGCCCTTGAACTGGGGCGAGTCGATCAGCTCGCCCTTCTCGGAAACGTCGACGAGCGCCGCCATCTCCTTGTCGACGTTGTCGGACGGGACGGTGCCGCGGCGCTGCTGGAGCCGGCGGTCGAAACGAAACTTCTGCTGGTGCTCTTTCACGAGGACTCCTTGGCCAACGGGACGCGCATCGTAGGAACCGGCCCGCGCGGCGGTCAAGGCGAGGGTCCGGGCGCGATTGCGCTCGCCTCGCCCGCTCGGCTCTTGTAGGTTGGCGAAGTCGACTTGGAGGAGACCGCGATGTCCCGCTTCTCGCTGCTCGCCACCGCCTCGCTCGCCGCCCTGATCGGGCTCGCGGGCTGCGCCTCGACCGGCACCGACGAGGTCGTCGAAGTCGCCTCCGCCGACCGCCTCTACGAAGAGGGAGTCGCGCAGCTCGAGCAGCAGAAGTCGATGCTCGGCATCAACTTCACGAACTACCAGGAAGCGATCGACAAGTTCCAGGACATCATCGACAACTACCCCTACAGCGAATACGCCGTGCTCGCCGAGTTGCGCATCGCCGACGCGCACTTCGCGCAGCATCGCTGGGAAGAGGCGCTCGGCTACTACCGCGACTTCGCGCAGCTGCACCCCGACCACGAGAAGGTGCCGTACACGATGCTGCGCACCGCGCTCTGCCACGAGCGCCAGTCCGAGAAATCGGTGCGCGACCAGACGCAGACCCGCGAGGCGGTCGCGGCGCTCGACAAGCTGATCCTCGAATACCCGAACGCGGCGGAGACGGCCGAGGCGGAGCAGCTCTGGAAGAAGCTGCGCCGCAAGCTCGGCAAGCAGGCGCTCGAGGTCGGCGACTTCTACTTCGCGCGCGACGAATACCAGAGCGCGGCGAACCGCTACCGCTCGGTGATCGACGAGTTCCCCGGCCTCGGGCTCGACGCCGACGCGCTGTTCAAGCTCGGCCTCGCCTACTCGCGCATGAACCGCGACGACGACGCGCGCGAGCTGTTCGAGGTGATCCTCGAGAACTACCCGGCGAGCAACGTCGCCGACGCGGCGCGCGACCAGATCCCGTCCGCCCAGTAACCAGCTCGCAGCGAGGCTCGATGACTCGCGCTTCCGCCATGTTGCCCGAGGTCCGCACGGCACTCGCGCGCGGCCGGCAACTGCTCGAGGCGGGCGACGAGGCGGGCTCGCTGGCCTTGTTCGAGCGCGTGCTCGCGACCCACCCCGAGTACGCCGACGTGCACTACACGGTCGGTCTCGTCCACGAGCGCGGCGGGCGCCTCGAAGAAGCGCAGTCCGCGTTCGAGCGCGCCCTCGCGATCAACCCGGCCTACGCCGAGTGCGCCCTCGCGCTCGGCAGCGTGTACGAGCGCAGCGGGCAGTTCGAGCGCGCGCAGGCGATCGCCGAGCGGGCGCGGGCCGCGAGCGCGCCCGCGCTCGAGACGCTCGACGGCACGACGCGCGGAAAGCTCGCGAACCTGCACGCCGCGCTCGGGGACGCGTACCGCGAGAGCGGCGACCTGCGCGCGGCGATCGAGGAGTACCGCAAGGCGCTCGACCGAGCGCCGGACTTCCTCGACATCCGCTGCCGCCTGGGCGCGACCTTCCGCGAGGCCGGCCTGGCCGCGCAGTCGCTCGCCGAGCTGCGCCGCGCCCTGCGCGCGAACCCGGCCTACGCGGACGCCAGCGTGCAGCTCGGCCTCACCTGCTTCACCCTCGGCCGGACCGACGAAGCCGTCGCCGAATGGACCGCCGTCCTCGCCCGCGACCCGAGCCGCGACGACGTGCGCATGTACCTGCGCATGACGCAAAAGCGCTGAGTGGTGGATCGAATATTGTTTCTGGCCTAAGAAACAATCTTCTACCCACCACTGAAGCGCTGAGCGCGGTTGCCCCGGCGCGCCCCACCACCCCCACGCGCCCGGGCGCTCCTGCGCGGCCAGGAGCGCTGCGCCCCTCGGCGGCCCCGACCCGAGTCCCCCCCCAGGAAGGCGCCAATCGCCACGCCGAGCACCCGAGATGCGCCACGCGCGCGCCCCCCGGCGTCAAGCACGAGCCGCCGCGGCGGGGCCGGGGGCGCGCGGCGGCCGCGTAAGGCGCAGCTCAGCCCCGCGCATCCGGCAGCGCGACACCCGCGCGCGCCGAATCCCGCCCGTACGTCCGGGACAGCACCATCGAGCGGGGCCGTCAGCGAGCCAGCGGCCGCCGCGCGCCCCCGGCCCCGCCGCTGCGGCGTTGCCCGCGCGGCCCCGCCCTACCCCCGCAGCGCCTCCACGATCACGCGCGCGGCGTTGCGGCCGCACGCGCCCATCACCCCGCCACCCGGGTGGGCCCCGGAGGCGCACAGGAACAGCCCCGGCACGGGCGTCTGGTAGCGCGACCAGCCAGGGACCGGGCGCAGCGGGCCGAGGCGGTCGAGGGTCATCGCCCCGTGGAAGATGTTGCCTCCGGTGAGACCGAACACGCGCTCGATGTCCGGCGGCGCCAGCACGTCGCGGTGCAGGACGCGCGCGGAGAAGCCGGGGGACAGCTCGTCGATGCACGCGAGCACGCGGTCCGCGAAGCGCTCGCGATTCTTCTCCCAGAACTCGGCCTTCGCCGTCGGCGGCACGTGCTGCACGAACAGCGAGGCCACGTACTTGCCCGCCGGCGCGAGGGTCGGATCCACGGCGCTCGGGAGCGTCAGCTCGATCATCGGCTTCTCGGGCAGCTCGCCGCGCTCGGCCGCCGAGAACGAGGCGTCGAGCTCGCCCATCGTCGCCGCGCCGAGGTGGATCGTGCCCTGATGCCAGGGCCCCGGCGCGCGCGCGTCGGGACAATTCGGGAAGACCGGAATCGAGTCGAGCGCCAGGTTGATCTTCATGACCGGGCTGCGGAAGTCGAGCGACTCGATGCCCTGCGCGAACTCGGCGGGCGCGTTCTCGCGCCCGAGCAACTGCAGCGTTCGCCACGGGTCCGCTCCCGAGACGATCGCGCGCCCCTCGAGCGAGCTGCCGTCCGCGAGCTCCACCGCGGCGGCGCGCCCGCCGCGCACGCCGATGCGGCGCACCTCGGCGCTGGTACGAATCTCCGCGCCCGCCGCACGGGCGGCATCGGCGATCGCGTTCGAGAGCGAGCCCATGCCGCCCTTCACGTAGGCCCACACGCCGCGCGCGCCCCCCGTGTCGCCCATCAGGTGGTGGAAGAGCACGTAGCCGGTGCCCGGCGTCGACGGCCCCGCGTGGGCGCCGATCAGCGCGTCGGTCGCGAGGGTCGAGCGCAGGGGCTCGCTCTCGAACCAGCGCGTGAGCCCATTCGACGCGGAGCCGAGCACGAGCGCGAGCGCGGCGGTGAGGTCGCGGCGCAGCCCAACACCCGCGCGCAGCGCGGCCAGCAGCGGGCGGAGATCGGAGAGGCGCGGATGCGCCGGGTCGAACGGCGGCGCGTCGAGCAGCGGCTCGATCACCCGCGCGGCGCGGTCGATCACGCGCTCGTAGTGCGGGTAGCGCTCGGCGTCGCGCGGCGAGTAGTGGCGGATCTGGGCGAGGTTGGCGGCCTCGTCGCGACCGAAGAGGAGGCCGGGTCCGTTCGGGTCCGGCGTGTAGGACGACGGCACCCGCGGCAGCAGGGTGAGACCGCGCTGCAGCAGCCCCAGCTCCGAGACGAGCGCCGGGCGCAGCAGACCGGCGACGTAGGCCGCGCGCGAGATCTTGAAACCCGGCCACAGCTCCTCGGTGACGCAAGCGCCGCCGACGATCTCGCGCCGTTCCAGCACGATCGTGCGCAGACCTGCGCGCGCGAGATAGGCCGCGGTCGCGAGAGCGTTGTGTCCACCACCGATGAGGATTGCGTCGTACATGGGCTGGGCATTCTACGCGCAAGCCGGCCCGTCGCCCCCGAGAAGTTGCATGGCGCGCGAGACGCGAGCCGACGGTCGCCGCGGATCGCCGCCGATCGCCTGATAGAATGCGCGACGCGTGGAAACCCTGACCGACACCGAACTGTTTCGCTGGCTCGCGGCGCTCGGCTGGATCGACCGCGTCGCGCTCGGCATCGTGGTGCTCGCGACGCTGCGCGGTCTGTGGATCGGTCTGCTGCGCGAGGCGTTCTCCGTCGCGGCCCTCGCGGCCGCTTTCGTCTCGGTGAAGCTGTGGACCGCGCCCGCGACGGCGTGGCTGACGGCGCATGCGCCCTTCGACCTCGCGCTCTCGGACCGCCAGTCGCATCTCGTGGGCGGTGCACTGGTCGGCCTCGCCGCCGCCTTCGTGGTCGTCGCCGTCGGCGGCTTCGTGCGCAAGCGCTTCCACGCGAACGGCCTCGGCCCGATCGACCGGCTACTCGGCGGCGCGCTCGGCACCGCGGAGGGCGCGCTGGTCGCCGCGGTCGCGTTGATCGGGGTGGTCGCGTTCGTCGGCCCGGAGCACGAAGTGCTGGCCGGCAGCCGCTCGATCGAGCTGCTCTCGCGTGCGCGCCTGCTCGCCGACGAGCTGCCGAACGTCGCCGCACCGCCCCCCGACGCCGAGGGCCTCGAGGAAGAGGCGCCGACCGACGAGGGCGAGGACGCCCACGAGGTCGAATTCGCGCCCGGCGACGAAGTCAGCGTCTGAGTCGCTCCGGCGCTCGCCGCCCGGCTGCTCCATGCTCCGCGCAGCCTGCCGGGAGCGAACGATGAGCCTGCTCGGAGAGAAGTGCGTGCGCTGCGGCCATCGCACGCGCCGCGTGTACCGCGACAAGCCCACCTGCGAGCCTTGCGAGCAACGGCTCGCGCTCGCGCTGGTCGCCGCGAACGAGGCCAGGCGCAGCTGCCCGGCCGACGGGGCCGCGCTCGCCAAGGAGATCGCCCACGGCACGATCCTCGACCGCTGCCCGACTTGTCAGGGCGTGTGGCTCGACGCCGGCGAGCTCGAGCGGCTGAACGGCGAGATCGCCTACGAAGCCTGTGCGGCGATGGTCTACGGAATGCGCCCGCCGGCCTAGTCCCGGCCGGGCGCGCGGACGGGCTCGCGGCCCGTCAGCGCGGCTCCGCCCAGCGCCCGTGTTCTTTGATGAGCTGCACGAGCCGCTCCGGCGCTTCGCCCTCGGGCACGTTGCGCACGACGCAGGCGTGGCCGACGTACAGGTTCACCTTGCCGGGCCCCGAGCCGACGTAGCCGAAGTCGGCGTCGGCCATCTCGCCGGGCCCATTCACGATGCAGCCCATTACGGCGATCTTCAGCCCCGGCAGATGCGCCGTGCGCGCCTTGATGCGCGCGGTCGTCTCCTCGAGGTCGAACAGCGTGCGTCCGCAGCTCGGGCAGGAGATGAACTCGGTCCACGAGGTGCGCAGCCGCGCGCCCTGCAGGATGCGGTAGGCGAGCGAGACGTCGCGCGCGAGCGAGCCGAGACCGCCCAGCACCACCGCGTCGCCGAGGCCGTCGCAGAGCGGCGCGCCGAGATCGGTGGCGGCCGCCAGCAGCGCGGATTCCTCGCCCGCGAACGGGTCGCTCCGGTGGCGCAGCACGAGCGGCACGTCGCCGGCGCCGAGCGCCGCGAGCTTCGCAGCGACGAGGCGCACCGCGTGGGTCGGCAGCGCGGACGTCACCGAGAGCGCGGCGGGCTTCGCGCCGCTCGCGAGCGCGCGCTCGAGCAGCTCCGCGAGCGCTTCGCCGTCGGCGGCGAGGTGCCATTCCACGCCCGCGTGGCTGCGGGGCGGGAGGTCGCCCGCGCGCAGCGTCGCCACGAAGCGGACGCCCGCCGGGAACGCCGCGCCGCTGCGACCGGCGAGCAGCGCGTCGGCCTCGCGCGCGGGCAGCTCGATCGCGAGCAGAACGGCGACGCCGCGCTTCGCGAGCGCCGCCGCCAACTGCTCGGCGCGCGCGAGCTCCGCCGCGTCGCGGGCTTCGACGGCGAGGCCCTCGCAGGCGACGTCGCCGAGCGTCGCGAGCTCGCGCGCGACGTCGTCGGCGACGGCGTCGGGCGCATGCGGCACCGGGCCGAGCGACGCGATCACGCGCACGGGCTCGCCCGCCCCGAAGCCGTGGGCCCCGCGCGTCGGCCTGCGCGCGTGGGCGTACGGATCGACCCCTGCGCCCTCCGAATGACGAATCGGGGTCTGACCCCAATTCGTCATGGGGCTCTCCGCGCGGCGGTCGTACCGGGCGGCGAGCGCGCGCGCGACGGGGATCTCCTTCACGGGGTCCTCGGTCAGCGACACGCGGATCGTGTCGCCGAGGCCGTCCTCGAGCAGCGCGCCGATGCCGATCGCGCTCTTCACGCGCCCGTCGTCGCCGTCGCCCGCCTCCGTCACGCCGACGTGGAACGGATACGCCGCGTGCTCCCACGGCGCCGCCCCGGCCTTTTGCGCGCGCTCCTCGAGGCGCGCCGCGAGCAGGCGATAGGCGTGGATGGCGACCTGCGGGTTGCTCGCCTTCATGGAGAAGATCACGTCGAAGTAGGACTCGGCCTCGCACACGTCGAGGAACTCGAGCGCGCTCTCGACCATGCCGGCCGGCGTGTCGCCGAAGCGATTCAGGATGCGATCGCTGAGCGAGCCGTGGTTGGTGCCGATGCGCAGCGCGCGCCCGAGCTCCTTCAGGCGGCGCACCAGCGGCCGGAAGCGCTCCTGGACGCGCTCGACCTCCTCGGCGTACTCGGCGTCGGTGTAGTCGCGCGCGGCGAAGCGCTTCTTGTCGGCGTAGTTGCCCGGGTTGACGCGCACCTTCTCCACGTGGAGCGCGGCCTCCAGCGCCGCGTTCGGGGTGAAGTGGATGTCCGCGACGAGCGGCACGCGCACGCCGCGGCGGCGCAGCTCCGCCTGGATCTGCGCGAGGCTCTCGGCGTCGCGCACGCTCGGCGCGGTGATGCGCACGATCTCGCAGCCTGCGGCGGCGAGGCGCTCGGTCTGGTCTGCGGTGGCGCGCGCGTCGAGCGTGTCCGTCGTCGTCATCGACTGCACGCGGATCGGATTCGCGCCGCCGATCGCGACGTCGCCGACGCGCACCACGCGCGTCTTCCTGCGCCGCGGAGCGAACGGGCTCGCGACGTAGGGCAGCGTCACGCGCGGGCCTCGCCGATCAGCGCGTAGAGCCGCTCGATCGCGGCGTCGAGCTTCGACGCGTCGGTGCCTCCGCCCTGCGCGAAGTCGGGGCGGCCGCCGCCCTTCCCGCCGACGATGCCCGAGATCTCGCGCACGAGGTCGCCGGCCTTGAGCTTGTCCTTCAGGTCCGGGCTCACGCCGAGCGCGAGGGCGACCTTGCCCTCTTCCGCCGAGGCGACGAGCACGACGCCGGACTTCAGCTGGCCGCGCAGGTCGTCGACGAGCCCGCGCAGGTCGCCGCCCGCGAGGCCGTCGGCGCGGCGCACGAGCACCTGCACGCCGCCGATCTCGCGCGTCTGCGCCGCGGTCTGCGCGGCGCCGGAGAACTGCGCGCGCTTCAGCTCCGCGATCTGCTTTTCCGCCGCCTTGCGCTCGTCGAGCAGCCGCTCGATGCGGTCGCTCGTCTGGTCCGGCGGCACCTTCAGCAGGTCGCTTACGCGGCGCAGCCTCTTCTCCTGCGCGCGCAGGTGCGCGAGCGCGCCGAGGCCGGTGAGCGCCTCGATGCGGCGCACGCCCGACGCGATGCCGGACTCCCCGAGGATCTTCAGCAGGCCGATGTCGCCGGTCGCGCGCGCGTGGGTGCCGCCGCAGAGCTCGGTGGACACGCCGCCGAACGAGACGACGCGCACCTCGTCTCCGTACTTCTCTTCGAACAGCGCCATCGCGCCGGCCGCGATCGCGGCCTTGTAGCCCATCTGACGCACGCTGCCGGGGTCGTTCGCCTCGATCCACGCGTTCACGAGGTCTTCGATGCGCTCGATCTCGCTCTCGGTGAGCGGCGAATCGTGGGTGAAGTCGAAGCGCAGTCGGTCGGGCGAGACGAGCGAGCCCTTCTGCATCGCCTGCGGCCCGACGACTTCGCGCAGCGCGGCGTGCAGCAGGTGCGTGCCCGAGTGGTTGCGCACCGTCGCCGCGCGCGCGCCCGCGTCGACCGCGAGCCGCACGGCGTCGCCGGCGCGCAGCGTGCCGCGCACGACCCGGCCGCGGTGCATCACGAGCGCGCCGCTCGGGCGCTGCGTGTCGGCGATCTCGACCCGCGCGCCTTCGGACTCGATCGCGCCGCGGTCGCCCACCTGGCCACCGCTCTCCGCGTAGAAGGGCGTCTCGTCCACCGCGATCTCGACCTCGGCGCCCTCGCTCGCGGAGTCCACCGGCGCGCCGTTCACGAGCAGCGCGCGCACGCGCGACTCGCCGCTCAGCGCGTCGTAGCCGACGAACTCGGTGGAGACGTCGGCGGCGATGCGGCCGTAGATCTGCGCCACGCCCGCGTCGCCGCTGCCCTTCCAGTGCTCGCGCGAGCGCGTGCGCTGGGTCTCCATCTCGGCGCGGAAGCCGGTCTCGTCCACGGCGAGCGCGTGGGACTTGAGCACGTCCTGGGTGAGGTCCACCGGGAAGCCGAACGTGTCGTAGAGGCGGAACACCACGGCGCCGGGCAGCGTGTCGCCGCCCCTGGCCTTCACGCTCGCGACCTCGTCGTTCAGCAGCGCGAGGCCGCTGCGCAGCGTCGTGAGGAAGCGCTCCTCCTCGCGGCGCACGCGGCTCGTGATGTACGCGCGGCGCTCGCTGAGCTCCGGGAACGCGCGGCCCATCTCGTCGATCACGGTGTTCGCCACCTCGAACAGGAACGGGCGGTCGAGGCCGAGCAGCACACCGTGGCGCGCGGCGCGGCGCAGGATGCGGCGCAGCACGTAGCCGCGGCCCTCGTTCGCGGGCAGCACGCCGTCGCCGATCATGAAGGTGACCGCGCGCGCGTGGTCGGCGACCACCTTCAGCGAGACGTCGCTCTCGCCGCCGCGGCCGAGCGTGACGCCGGAAAGCTCCTGCGCGCGCTTCAGGATGGGCGTGAACAGGTCCGTCTCGTAGTTGTTGCGGAAGCCGTTCAGCACCTGCGTCACGCGCTCGAGGCCGGCGCCCGTGTCCACCGACGGCTTCGGCAGCGGCGTCAGCTTGCCGCTCGCGTCGCGGTTGAACTGCATGAACACGAGATTCCAGAACTCGAGGAAGCGCCCCGAGTCGCTCGACGGGTCGTCGTTGTCGAAGCCCGGCACGGGGCCGCGATCGAGGTGGATCTCGGTGCACGGCCCACACGGCCCGGTGTCGCCCATCTGCCAGAAGTTCTCGCTCTCGCCGAGGCGATAGATCTTGTGGGCGGGAAGGCCGATCTCCTTCTCCCAGATCGCGGCCGCTTCGTCGTCCTCGCGGAACACCGACACCACGAGGTCCTTCGGCTGGAGCTTCCACTGCTGCGTGATGAGCTCCCAGGCGAAGGCGATCGCCTCGTGCTTGAAGTAGTCGCCGAAGGAGAAGTTCCCGAGCATCTCGAAGAAGGTGTGGTGGCGGGCGCTGCGGCCGACTTCCTCGAGGTCGTTGTGCTTGCCCGAGACGCGCATGACCTTCTGCGTGGTGGTCGCGCGCTTGTACGGGCGCGTCTCCTCGCCGGTGAAGACGCGCTTGAACGGCACCATGCCCGCGTTGGTGAAGAGCAGCGTCGGGTCGCTCGGCACGAGCGAGGCGCTGGCGACGCGGGTGTGCCCCTTCGACTCGAAGAACGAGAGGAAGCTTTCGCGGATGTCGTGAGCGGAACGCGGCGCGGACACGGGGAACCCCTTCGGCGGAGAGAAGGGGCGGAAGGTAACAGCGCGCCGCGGCAGCGAACCCGCTGGCGCCCGCTCGTTCGGACCGGCGACTGGGGGGAGACGCGGGGCTAGAAGCGCTCGACGAAGTCCCCGCCGCCTGCGCCGCCCTTGCCGCCGTCCTCGGGCTTCTCGCCCTTGGCGCCCTCGCCCTCGAAGTCGTCCCAGGTGCCGTCCGAGGTCGAGGCGATGCCCTTGAAGCGCAGCACGAAGTCGTCGCGGTTGCTGACGTGCTTCAGCGCCTCGTCGTAGGTCACGAGGCCGTTCTTCACGTGGGCCATGAGCGACTGGTCGAAGGTCTGCATGCCGTACGCCGTGAAGCCCTTGGAGATCGAGTCGTGGATCTCCTTCGTGCGATCCTTGTCCGAGATGCACTCGCGGATGCGCGCGGTCGAGATCATCACCTCGAGCGCCGGCACGCGGCCCTTGCCGTCGGCCCGCGGCACGAGGCGCTGCGAGATCACGGCCCGCAGGATCGACGCGAGCTGCAGCCGCACCTGCTTCTGCTGGTAGGGCGGGAACACGGAGATGATGCGGTTGATCGTCTCGGTGGCGTCGAGGGTGTGCAGCGTGCTCATCACGAGGTGGCCCGTCTCGGCCGCCGTGATCGCGGTCTCGATCGTCTCGAAATCGCGCATTTCGCCGACGAGGATCACGTCGGGATCCTGGCGCAGCGCGGCGCGCAGGGCGTTCGAGAAGGTCTGCGTGTCCACGCCGATCTCGCGCTGATTCACGATCGAGCGGCGATCGCGGATCAGGAACTCGATCGGATCCTCGATCGTCATGATGTGACACGTACGATTCGTGTTGATGTAGTCGATCATCGACGCGAGGGTCGTCGACTTGCCGGAGCCGGTGGTGCCGGTGACGAGGATCAGGCCGCGCTGCTCGAGCGCGATCTTCTCGATCACCTTCGGCAGATGGAGCTGCTCCATCGTCTTCACGCCGAACGGAATCACGCGGAACACGATGCCGGTCGTGCCGCGCTGCTGGAACACGTTGACGCGGAAGCGGCCGAGGCCCGCGATGCCGTACGCGAGATCGCACTCGCGCTTCTCCTCGAAGCGGGCGCGCTGCACCTCGTTCATGATGCCCTGCGCGATCTTCGTGGTCTCTTCGGGCAGGAGCCGCTCGCCGTTCTTCAGCGGCACGAGGGCGCCGTCCACGCGGAACATCGGCGGCAGACCCGACTTCAGGTGAATGTCGGAAGCGCCGCCCTTGAGCGCGACTTTCAGGATCTCATCGAGATTCAGAGCCATCGCTTGGCAACCCCTCTGACCGCTCCAACCAGGACCACGTCGTCAGACCCGTTTCGGCTGTGACGGCGGGCGCCTTGAGGCGGCGAGGCTCTGAATCGCGGTTCTGGTGGGGCCCCCAACGGGGCCTCGTGGGGGCCCCCAGCGCCCCCTCCGAGGACGTTCCGGGATTGCGGACGCCGGCGGGCACCGCGACGGGCGCCGGGAAGTGGGCGGAGGCGACCTGCCGCAAGCGGCAGGCCCCTCCACCCGGATCCGGGGGGTGTCCCGAATCGAGGCTCCCGATGGCAGCCGGGGCCTACTCCTTGGCTTCCTTGGCGGCGGCCTCGCGGGCAACCGGCACGCCGCGCTTGATGCCCTTGGCGGCGTAGACGGCTTCCGCGATGCGGTCGCGCACGTCGTGGTTCTCCTTCAGGAAGCGGCGGGCAGCCTCGCGCCCCTGACCGATCCGCTCCCCGCCGTACGAGAACCAGGAGCCACTCTTCTCGATGATGCCGGCCTCCGTCCCGAGGTCGAGCAGATCGCCCTCGTAGGAGACGCCCTCGTTGTACAGGATGTCGAACTCCGCCTGGCGGAACGGCGGCGCCACCTTGTTCTTCACGACCTTGACCCGCGTGCGATTGCCGATCACCTCGTCGCCTTCCTTCAGGGCGGCGATGCGGCGCACGTCGAGGCGCACCGACGAGTAGAACTTGAGCGCGTTGCCACCCGTCGTGGTCTCGGGGTTTCCGAACATCACGCCGATCTTCATGCGGATCTGGTTGATGAAGATCACCGTGGCATGGGACTTCGAGACCGTGCCCGTGATCTTGCGCAGCGCCTGGCTCATGAGCCGCGCCTGCAGGCCCATGTGCTGGTCGCCCATCTCGCCCTCGATCTCCGCGCGGGGCACCAGCGCCGCCACCGAGTCGATCACGACGAGGTCGATCGCGCCGCTGCGCAGCAGCACGTCCGCGATCTCGAGCGCCTGCTCGCCGGTGTCGGGCTGCGACACGAGCAGGTCCTCGACCCGCACGCCGAGCCGCCGCGCATAGTTCACGTCGAGCGCGTGCTCCGCGTCGATGAACGCCGCGACGCCGCCGGCGCGCTGCACTTCCGCCACCGCGTGGAGCGTCAGCGTGGTCTTGCCGCTCGACTCCGGCCCGTAGATCTCGACCACGCGACCGCGCGGATAGCCGCCGATCCCGAGCGCGACGTCGATGCTCACGGAGCCCGACGAGAAGCTCGGAATCTCCTTGTCCACGGAGTCGTCGCCCATGGTGAGGATGGAGCCCTTGCCGAACTGCTTCTCGATCGCCGAGACCGCGGTCTCGATCGCCTTGCGCTTCGAATCGGAGCCCGACTGATGCTGAACTTCGGCCTTCGCCATTGCCTTCTCCTTGCTTTCGTTCGTTTGTGAAAGGGTGAGTGAGCGATTCCGCGGGCTACGCGCCGAGGGGCAGCGTCGCGAGCGGTGAATAGAGCGCGCCGTCGCGACCGGGGTCGCTGCGGAAGAGCACGACTTCGCCCACGCGCTCCGCGCCCCGGGGCGCGGGCGCGTCCAGCGCGGGAATCCGGCGCGCGCGCACGCGTCCGAGCGTGAGGTGGGCGCGGAAGGCGCGGGCCTCCGGAGCGAGCCCGTGCGCGACGGCGGCCGCTTCGAGGCAGGCCGCGAGCGCGTCGAGCGCCGACGCAGGCTCGGCCGCGAGCGCGATCACGCGCGGACGCCTGGGCGTCGGGAACGCGAGCGGCGCGCCCAGCGTGAGCGTGAACGGCGCGCAGCCGGCGAGCGCGACCCGAGCGCGCTCTGCGAGCGGCGCGACGGCGGTCGCCGGCACGTTGCCGAGGAAGCGCAGCGTCAGGTGGTAGGCCGCGGGCGCGATCCAGCGCACGCCGTCGCCCCCCGGACGCGCAGCGAGCTCCCGCGCGACCTCGGCCGCCGCGTCTCGCAGCGCCTCGCCCAGCCCGAGGGCGAAGAACGCGCGCACTGCGAGCCCTCGCGTGCGCGCCGACGGGCCGAGCGCCGCCTGCTCGTCGCCGGCGTCCGCCTCGAACGCCGCGGCGCTCTGCGGGAAATCGTCTTCGAGCCCGCGCGACCAGCGCGCAGACGTGACGCGCTCGCGGGCGCTCATCGCGTCCCCCGCACGTAGCGCGGCACGAGGCGCGGCAGACCGAGCAGCGAGCGGCGCACCCAGTCGAGCGCCGTCTGTGCCGTGATCGCGCGGTGCCGATCGCGGTCGAAGGGGAACACCATCTGCTCCGCCTCGACCCCTGCCTGCGTGGCGAGCGCGATCCACACGAGGCCGACCGGCTTCTCGGGCGTACCGCCGTCCGGGCCCGAGATCCCCGTGGTCGCGAGCGCGAGATCCGCGCCGAGGCGGGTGCGGGCGCCCTCGGCCATCGCGCGGGCGACCGGACCGGAAACGGCGCCGTGCTCGCGCAGCAGGGCTTCGGGCACGCCGAGCAAATCGCGCTTCGCTTCGTTCGCGTAGGCGACGACGCCGCCGCGGTAGTAGCGCGAGGAGCCCGGCACCGCGGTGAGGCGGCCGCCGATCAGGCCCCCGGTGCACGACTCCGCCGTCGCGAGCGTGAGGCCGCGCTCCGCGAGCATGCGCCCGACGACGGTCTCCAGGGTCACGTCGCCGCGGGTGTAGACGATCGCGCCGAGCTTCTCCTCGATTGCGGCGCAGGCACGCGCCAGCTTCGCGTCGGCCTCCTCCACGGTCGCCGCACGCGCGACCGGGCGCAGGAAATTGTCCGGGAACGCGGTGCGGAAGCCGAGGATCACGCCGTCCTCGCGGCCGACGTCGGTGAGCAAGTCCTCGAGGTTCGACTCGCCGACGCCGAAGGTGCGCAGCAGCGCCGCGCGCATCACGCCCCGCGCGCCGCCGAGGCGCGCGGCAACGCGCGGCAGCACCTGTTCTTCCATCATGCGGTAGAGCTCGCGCGGCACGCCGGGCATGCAGAAGAACACCGCGCGGCCGACGTCGAGCATGCAGCCCGGCGCAGTGCCGATCGGGTTCGACAGCACCTCGGCTCCCTCGGGCACGAGCGCCTGCTTCGCATTGCTCGGCGTCATCTCGCGGCCGAGCCGCGCGAAGAACGCCTCGATCTGACGCAGCGACGGCTCGTGCCGGACGAGCTTGCGCCCGAAGGTCTCCGCGAGCACCTCGACGGTGAGGTCGTCCCGCGTCGGGCCGAGCCCCCCCGACACGAGCACGATCTGACTGCGGTCTGCCGCGCGCAGGAACGCGTCGCGCATGTCCGCCGGGTCGTCGTTCACCGAGGCGTGGAAGCGCGTCTCGACCTCGATGCCGAGCAGCTTCTCGGAGAGGAACGACTTGTTGGAGTCGACGATCTCGCCGCGCAGCAGCTCGTCGCCGATCGTGAGCACTTCCGCCTTCACGCGAGCACCCCCGTGGCGATCGCCGCCGCGACGACGGCGGCGGCCAGCGCGCCTGCGACCAAGTCGTCCGCCATCACCCCGACCCCTCCCTCGAATCGCCGCTCGGCCCACCGCACCGGTCCCGGCTTGGCGATATCGAACACCCGGAATGCGACGAATGCGGTCACGAGTGCCGAAAAATTCGTGCGCGCCGGGGCGGCCAACGCGCAGAGCGGCGCGAGCGCGAGCAACTGCCCCGCGACTTCGTCGACCACGATGCGGCCGTCGTCCTCGCGCCCGAACGCGCGCTCGGCCGCGCCCGCTGACCACGTTCCCGCCGCCACCAGCGCCCCCCACGCCAAAGCCAGCCCCGCGAACGAGTGCGAAAGTAACACGAAAATCGGAATCGCCAGGGCCGAACCGAAAGTTCCCGGCGCAAAGGGTGCGAAGCCGGCCCCGAGGCCGGTCGCCAGTGCGATCGCCACGAACGCCCGGGGCTGCGCCGGGCGCTCTTCACGCTGCGTTTCGATGGGAGCTCCGCTTGGGACCGCGGAGGAAAGTTCGGGGCGACCGGGCGGGGGAACCCGATCGGCGCAGTTTCTCCGACGGAGCCGCGCAGCGTCAAGCGCGCGAGGCAATCTCCGGTCACAATGCGGCGCAGTTCAGCGGGTTTTCGCGACGTTTCGGGGGGAACGATGGAGCACGCTGCGCGAGATCGCGCGATTTCGGAGCCGCCGACCCAGGGCGGTGGCCGGTCGGCGCCCGAGCTCGCGGTGTTGTTGCTCGAGCTGGCGAGCGTCCTGAAGGCGCGGCGCATCTTCGGCGCCGGCGAGCCCAAGCTCGCGCTCGTGTTCGATCGCTGCGTGCGCGCCTGGCGAACGGACCTCGCGCGCCACGGCGCGCTCGCGCTCGAGCTGAGCGCCGTCGGGTTTCGCGAGATCGGGGGCCGCGGGGTGCTGCAGCACGCGCGCCTCGGCGAGCTGCTCGCGGAGCTGCGCGGCCGCGAGCTCGCGTGGGTACGCTTCGACCCCGAGCTCGACGGCGACGCCCTCGCCGGCTTCGTGCACCTGCTCGCGGACCCGGCGCAGCCGCTGCTGCGCGGCGCGCCCTTCGTCGCGCGGCTCGGGGCCCTCGTGCCGATCGGCATCGCCGCTGCGGCGACGGCCGCCCCGGAGCCCGCGATCGCTCCCGCTCCCGTGCTCGCACCCGAGCCGGCGCCGGAACCGATCGCCGCAGTGCCCGCAGGCGCGGACGCGCCGGCGCTCGCCCCGGAGTCGACCGCGCCTGCCCCGCGCGTCGAGGCCGCCCCGGCGAGCGAGGCGCCGGCCGACGCCGAAGCGGACGAGTCGGATTCCGACACGATGCCGATCGCGCCTTCGTCCGACGGTTCGCCCGTCGACGTCCTGCTCGGCGAGCTCGGCGACTGCACGAGCACCGCGAGCTACCTCGACCTCGCGCGCCGCGCGGTCACGGAGGCGGAGCGCTCGCGCGACGCGGACGCCGTGCTGCGTGTGCTCGCCGCGTTCGCGGAGCACATCGAGACGAAGGAACAGCGCCTCGGCGAAGTCGCACGCAGCTTCCTCGCCTCGATGTGCAACGGCGACGCGCTGCGCGACCTGCTCGAGCGGATCGCGCGCGGGACGGGCGCGGAGCAGGTGCAGTCCGCGCAGATTCTCGCGGCGGTGGGCGAGGCGGCGGTGCCTGCGCTGCTCGAGCGACTGCCCGCCTACCCGGAGATCGTGCAGCGCGAGCGGCTCGTGCCGCTGGTGCTCGCGCTCGGCGAGCGCGCGGTGCCGGAGCTCATGCGCCGGCTCGCGAGCGGCGAACGCGATCTCGCGCGCCCGGCCGCGCACATCCTCGGCATGATGCAGCATCCCGGCGCGGTGCCGCTGCTCGCGGACCTCGCCGTCGGCGCCGATCCGATCGTGCGCGAGGAAGCGGCGCGCGCCCTCGTGCGCATCGGAACCCTGGAGGCGGTGAGCGGGCTCGCCCGCGGCCTGCGCGCCGAGCGCGCCGTCGTGATCTCGGCGGTGCAGCACCTCGGTGGCACGGCCAGCGCCAGCGCGGTGGCGCCGCTCGGCCACGCGCTCGAGCGCGCACTCGAGGCGAAGGACGTCGAGGTCGCGAAGGAAATCCTGCGCGCCCTCGGCCGCGTGGGCCGCCCCGAGGCGAACCCGATCTTCGCCTCGGTGATGCGTCGCAAGGCGGGCCTCACGGGACGCTGGCTGAAGGACATCAAGGTGGCCGCGGCGTCGGCGCTCTCGACCGTCCCGGGCGACCAGGCGGTGGCGTTGCTGGCCGAGGCGCTGCAGTCCCGCGACGAGCCGCTCCGCAAGTCCGCGCAGCGCGCGCTCGATCGTCGCGCCGAGGCGGTGACGCGCGGCGCGCGCATGGCTCAATAGGGAATGGTGGTGCTCGGCGTGGACCTCGGCGCGAAGCGCATCGGCCTCGCCATCTCGGACGCCGACGAGCGCATCGCATTTCCCGCCGGGGCGCTCGAGAGCCGCGGGCGCAAGCACGACGTGGCGGCGATCGCGGGCGTGGTCAAGGAGCGCGGCGCGGGCTGCGTCGTGATCGGCCTCCCCGTCCACATGAGCGGACGGCGCGGGCCCGAGGCCGAGGCGGCGCTGCGCTTCGCGCAGGCGCTCGGCGACAAAGCCGGCGTGCCGGTCGAGACGCTGGACGAGCGCTGGACGTCGCTCGAGGCGGAGCGCTCTCTGCGCGAGATGGGGCGCACGAGCAAGAAGCGCGAGCGCGGCGAGGTGGACGCGATCGCGGCGACGATCCTGCTGCGCGCCTTCCTCGATCGACGCGCCGCTGCGCGGCAGCGCGCGTGACGCGCGGACGCGCGCTCGCGACGGCGGCGATCGTGCTCGCGCTGGCCGCGGCGGGCGCCGC
>CAZCTH010000023.1:0-50172 GCA_964501435.1 uncultured Spirochaetales bacterium
GGCCGTCGCGGTCGCCGGCCGCGGGGTGCCAGCGATCGGCTGGGAGCGCGCGTCGCGCGCGGGCGGGGCGGCGCTCGGCGCGGGCGCGAACAGCGCGCGCAAGGCGGCGGCGGCGTCTTGCCCCCGGCCACTCGCGACCTCGATCGCGCGCACCGGGGCGCCGAGCGCGAGGAGCGGCGAGGCATCGCGCTGCGCCGTCGCGCAGGCGGCCACGAGCACGAGGCCACCGCCGGCGTCGCGCTCGAGCTGCCGCAAGGCGAGCGCCGCTTCGAGCGGGAGGTCCGCAGCGTCGTCGATCATCAGCGCGAGGCGGCCGCGCCTGCAGGCGGCGCGCAGCGCGGCCAGCGCGTCGCCGCCGGGCGGCACCGCGAGTCGATCGAGGCACCAGGTCGCGAGGCCCGCGACGTCGAGCGTCGGCACCGGCACGTACACCGCGCGCACGCCCGCGGGCGGTGCGGACTCGAACGCGCGCAGCGCGGCGCTCTTTCCGCTCCCGACCTCGCCGTGCACCAGGATCACGCGCGCTCTCCCGCCACTCGTTCGCGGTCAGCCGCGCCCGGCGGGCTTCGGCCCGGGCGTGAGTCCCTGCGACAGCTTCAGCATCAGCTCGATCGGGGCGAGCGCCTTCACGCGCACTTCTTCCGGCACGGTGACCTCGGGCGCGAGGTCGCGCAGGCAGAGGTAGAGCTTCTCGAGCGTGTTGAGGCGCATGAACGGGCAGCGATTGCAGGCGCAGCTCGCGTCGATGCCGGGCGCCTGGATCAGCGTCTTGCGCTTGCCCGCCGCCGCGAGCTGCTTCTCGATCTCGTGGAAGACGCCGTCCTCGGTGGCGATGATCAGCGTGTCGGCGCGCGACTCGACGGCTCGTTTGATGATGCCGGTGGTGGACGCGACGAAGTCCGCCTGCGCCAGTACCGCGCTCTCGCACTCGGGGTGAGCGAGCACCTCGGCGCCGGGGTTGCGCACCTTCAGCGCCGCCAGCTCTTTCGCGCTGAACTGCTCGTGCACGATGCACGCGCCCGGCCACACGATCAGGTCGTCGCGCCCGAGCTGCTCGCCCATCCACTTCGCGAGGTGGCGGTCGGGCGCGAGGATCAGCTTCTGCCCGTCGAAGTGCCGCGCCATCGCGACCGCGTTCGACGACGTGCAGATCAGGTCGCTCATCGCCTTCACTTCCGCCGAGCAGTTGATGTACGAGAGCAGCTTCGCCCCCGGGTGTTGCGCCTTGAACGCGGCGAGGTCCTTGGGCGGGCAGCCATCGGCGAGCGAGCAGCCGGCTTCGAGATCGGGGACGACCACCTTGCGCGACGGGTTCAGGATCTTCGCCGTCTCGGCCATGAAGTGGACGCCGCAGAACACGATCACGTCGCGCTCGACGCGCGTGGCCGCCTGCGCGAGCGCGAGCGAGTCGCCGACGAAGTCCGCGAGATCCTGGATCTCGCCGTCCTGGTAGTAGTGCGCCAGCAGCACGGCGTTGCGCTCGCGCTTCAGCTCGCGGATCGCCTGCTCGAGATTCTCGGGAAAGTCGGGCTTCACGAGGCGGGGGGCGGCGGACATCGCGGTCTCCAGCGGCGCGGCGGGCGCGCCGCGCGAAGCGAGGCAGCTTAACGGGGCGCGCGCTCCGACACCGAGGGTTGCAGGACCAGCGTCGCGACGCCGTGGGTGCCGTCCTGCACGGTGAACACGAAGGTGCCCGGCTTGCGACCCGGCTTGCACGGCGTGAGCGCGAAGCCGGCCTCGGTCAGGCGCGCGTGGGCGGCGTGCGCGTCGGCGACGCGGTAGGCCAGGCCGCCGAACCGGTCGATCTCGCCGGGCGCCGCGGGTGCGGGGGCGCCGAGCCGCGAGACGACCTCCAGCGTGAAGTGCCCGAGGCGGAAGAACTGCTGGCGCGCACCCCAGGCGGGGAACTCGCGATCGAGCCCGAGGCGGATGCCGAGCACGTCGCCATAGAGCGCCTTCGCGCGCTCGGCGTCGGGCGTACGCACCACCAAGTGATCGACCGCATTCACCGTCGCCGACTCGT
The DNA here is from genome assembly GCA_964501435.1 of uncultured Spirochaetales bacterium. Classification (GTDB taxonomy): domain Bacteria; phylum Myxococcota_A; class UBA9160; order UBA9160; family UBA6930; genus VGRF01. Next base: position 2,024 of record CAZCTH010000023.1, read on the forward strand.
TCTCGTCCGTGGCGGGAGCCAGCGGCAGCAGCTCCGGCGGCGAGAGATGCTGGATCACGAACACCGGCAGGCCGTGCGTCGCGTCGCGGTCGAGCAGCACGTTGCGCCATTTGCGGAACGCGCCGGAGTCGGAATCGCGACCGAGGCCCGGCTGCACGGGGCCGGGCCGCAGGCCGCGCGCCTCCGCGTGGGCGCGAAAGGCGTCCGCGTCGTCGGTCGCGAACGCCATCGCGAACAGGCCCTCGCCCTCCGCGTCGAGCCGCTCGCGCAGCCACTGGCCGGCGCCTTCCGCGGGCGCCAACAACTCGAGATAGGTGTTGGCGAGCCGGAACAGCGCATTCTCGGTGCCGAGCGCCGGATGCTCGCCGCGCCAGGTGGACGCGCGGCCCAGGAGGCGCGCGTAGGCGCGATGTGCGGTCGTGAGATCGCGCACGGCGACGACGATGTGGTCGAGGGCGGTCAGCATTCCGCGAAGATGCCACGGGCGGGCGCCGCTCGGACTCGGGAAAGACTTTTCCTGTGGACGGAACGAAGCTTCCGCGATCTTCGTGGGGCGCCTGACCGGATTCGAGTGTTATCGGGGACTTACGCGCGTCGCCTTGCCGGCACCGAATTTGCTGGTGGAGCGTGGGGCCACAGGGGGAATCCATGTCCACGCTTCGCTCGCTCGCCGTCCTCGTCGGGTTTCTCGTGCCCGTCGCCAGCGCTGCCGCGCCGATCACCTTCGCGCTCGACCACGGCAGCGTGACCGCGCGCATCGAGGTCGGCGGAACCGTGGTGGGCAATGCCGCGGGGAGCCTCGACGGCGGCTTCGTCGTGTTCGACCCGAGCTCCGGCGCCCTCCCCGACTTCGCCCTGAGCTCGTCGGATCTGTTCTTCGCGGCGCCGGCGTTGCCGGGCGCCTACAACGCGCTCGACCTCGACATCGTGCTGTCGCCGGCCGCCGGGTACGCGTACTCGTCCACTGGCTCGAACCCGTGGTCGGTGACGCTCGGTCCGATCGCCATCGCCTACTCCGGCGTCGCCCTCGACGCGGTCCTGCCGGTCACGGTCCCGCCCATCCCGGTCTCGGGCATCGTGCCGGTCAACTCGTTCGGCGTGACCGCCTACTTCAACGCGGGCCAGATGCGCCTCGGCCTCTTGGGCGTGAAGGTCGGAGAGATCCTCTGGAACGGTCAGGTCTACGACATCCGCGCGGACATCGAGTTCGTCGGCTTTGCGGCGCCCGAGCCCGCGAGCCTCGCGCTCCTCGCCGCCGGCCTGGCCGGGCTCGCACTCGCGGCGCGCAGGCGCTGATCGCTCGCTCATCGGTCGTGAGGGCCTGCGCCTCACGCCTTCCCACGAAACGCTCAGCTTCACGGTGAAGCTGGGCGTTTTCGTTTCGAGGCCTCACGCGCTCCGGTAGCTTGGCCGAACCGTCGTCGATCACCGGAGCCGCCATGTCCGCCGACCCCCGTACCCAGCGTGAGAAGCCCTGGGTGTTCCGCACCTACTCGGGCCATTCGTCCGCCGAGGCGAGCAACGCCCTCTATCGCACGAACCTGGCCAAGGGGCAGACCGGCCTGTCCGTCGCCTTCGACCTGCCCACGCAGACCGGGTACGACAGCGACCATGCGCTCGCACGCGGCGAGGTCGGCAAGGTCGGCGTGCCGATCGGCCACGTCGAGGACATGGAGACGCTGTTCCGCGGGATTCCACTGGGCCGCATGAACACGTCGATGACGATCAACGCCACGGCCGCGTGGCTGCTCGCGCTCTACGTCGCCGCCGCCGAGCGCCAGGGCGTCGCGGCGAAGCAGCTCTCCGGCACGACGCAGAACGACATCGTGAAGGAGTACCTCTCGCGCGGCACCTACGTGTTCCCGCCGGAGCCGTCGATCCGCCTGATCAGCGACATGATCGCCTACACCGTCGACGCGATTCCGAAGTGGAACCCGATCAACATCTGCTCGTATCACCTGCAGGAAGCGGGCGCGACGCCGGTGCAGGAGATCGCGTACTCGTTCGCCAACGCGATCGCGGTGCTCGACGCCGTGAAGGCGCGCAGCGACCTGCCGGCGGAAGCCCTGCCCCGCGTATTCGGGCGCATCTCGTTCTTCCTGAACGCGGGCATTCGCTTCGTCGAGGAGACGTGCAAGGCGCGCGCGATGACGGCGCTCTGGGATCGCGTCGGCCGCGAACGCTTCGGCGTCGCGGACGCCGAGCTGCGCCGCTTCCGCTACGGCGTGCAGGTGAACAGCCTCGGCCTCACCGAAGCGCAGCCCGAGAACAACGTGATCCGCATCGTGCTCGAGGCGCTCGGCGTGACGCTCTCGAAGAACGCCCGCGCGCGGGCGCTGCAGCTGCCCGCCTGGAACGAGGCGCTCGGGCTGCCGCGGCCGTGGGACCAGCAGTGGTCGCTGCGCATCCAGCAGGTGCTCGCCTACGAGACGGACCTGCTCGAATACGGCGACCTCTTCGACGGCTCCCCGGTGATCGCCGCGAAGGTCGAGGAGCTGCTCGCGGGCGCCGAGGCCGAGCTGGCCAAGGTGCTCGCCATGGGCGGCGCCGTCGCGGCCGTCGAGAACGCCTACATGAAGCAGCGCCTCGTGGAGTCGCACACGCGGCGCCTGCGCGCGATCGAGAGCGGCGAGCTCACCGTGATCGGCGTGAACGCCTACACCGAGGCCGAGCCGAGCCCGCTCACGAGCGGCGCGGGCGGCAGCATCCTCAAGGTCGACGAATCCGCCGAGCGCGCGGCGATCGAACGGCTGCGCGCGTTCCGCCAACGGCGCAGCGCCGCCGACGCGAGCGCCGCGCTCGCGGGCCTGCGCGATGCGGCGAAGGGCGGCGCGAACATCATGCCCGCCTCGATCCGCTGCGCGCAGGCCGGCGTCACCACCGGCGAGTGGGCGGACGGCCTGCGCGCGGTGTTCGGGGAGTACCGCGCGCCCACCGGCGTGGTGGTGCGCGAGGTGCGCGGCGCGGACCCGGAGGCGGACAAGATCCGCGCGCGCGTGCGCGGGCTGGCCGTGAAGCTCGGGCGCCCGCTCAAGCTGCTCGTCGGCAAGCCGGGCCTCGACGGCCACAGCAACGGCGCGGAGCAGATCGCCGTGCGCGCGCGCGACCTCGGCATGGAGGTCGTGTACGAGGGCATCCGCGTGACGCCCGCCGAGATCGTGCAGAGTGCCCGCGACGAAGGCGTGCACGTGATCGGCCTGTCGATCCTCTCCGGCTCCCACGGCGTGCTCGTGCTCGACGTGCTCGGCCGCTTGCGCGACGCGGGCGTGCGCGTGCCCGTGGTCGTCGGCGGCATCATCCCCGAGGACGACGCCGCGCAGCTGCGCGCCGCCGGCGTCGCGCGGGTCTACACGCCGAAGGACTTCGACCTGACGCGGGTGCTCGGCGAAGTGGTGGACGTGGCCGAGGAGTCGGCCTCTGTCTGAGCCGCTTCAGGACCGCGTCGTCGGCCTCGCGCAGAAGCTGCTCGCGCGCGACCGCACGGCGGTCGCGCCCGCCCTGAACCTGGCCGACGACCAACGCGCGCCCGAGCGCGCGGCGGCGCGCGCGCTGCTCGCGACCCTCGAGACGCAGGTGCTGTTCGGCGGCGCGCCGCGCCTCGGGCTCACCGGCGCGCCTGGTGCGGGCAAGTCCACGCTGATGGATGCGCTCGTGCGCGCACACCGCGCGCGCGGCGAGACCGTCGGCATCGTGGCCGTGGACCCGTCGAGCCGGAAGAGCGGCGGCGCCCTGCTCGGCGACCGCGTGCGCGTGCGCTCGGCCGCGAACGACCCCGGCGTTTTCTTCCGCTCGCTCGCCGCGCGCGAGTCGCTCGGCGGGCTCTCGGACGCCACGCGCGCCGCGACCACGATCCTGGCCGCGGCGTTCGACCTCGTGATCGTCGAGACCGTGGGCGTCGGCCAGAGCGAGGGCGACGTCGCGGACCTCGTGGACACGCTCGTGTTCGTGGCCCAGCCCGCCGCCGGCGACACGGTCCAGTTCCTCAAGGCCGGCGTGCTCGAGCTGCCCGACGTGTTCGCCGTGAACAAGGCCGACCTCGGCGGGCTCGCCGAGCGCACCGCCCGCGAGCTCGAGAGCGCGCTCGCGCTCGGCGAAAAGAGCGACGCGCACTGGGTGCCGCCCGTCGTGCTGCTCTCCGCGCGCGACAACACGGGCATCGACGCGCTCGAGACGGCGATCGCGCGCCATCGCGCCCACCTCGCGGCCAGCGGCGCGCTCGCCGCGAAGCGCCGCCGCGGCCGCGATGCCTGGCTGCGCGGCGTGCTCGCGCACCGCTACGGCAGCTTCGGCCTCGCGGCGTTCGGCGGAGCGGAAGCGCTCGCAAAGCGCTGCGCAGAGGCCCCGGACGCCTCGGGCTTCGCGCTCGAGCTCGCCCTCGCCGCCGAGATCGAGCGCGCGCTGCGCGGAGGGGACGCGTGAGCGCGCGCGGCGCCTGGGCCAAGCGCGCGGGCAAGCTCGTGCTGCTGCTGCTGCTCGCGGAGCTCGTGTTCTTCTTCGTGCTCGGGACGCGCATCCGGAAGCGGCTCGAGGGGCCGCGGGAGCTGTTGGGGCATCACGCGGCGCGAGCCGTCGAAGCGAGCTGAGCGCAGGAGTGGCGCAGGAGGACGCGATGGGATCGAAGGCATTTCTGGTGAGCCCAGAGGATCGGCCGGCGGCCCTCGCGATCGTCGGCGAACGCGTCACCGTGCTGGCCGACGCGCGCGCCACCGGCGGCTACGAGATCTTCCTTCAGGAAGGTCCGGCCGGCAGCGGACCTCCGCCCCACGAGCACACCTGGGACGAGGCCTTCTTCGTGCTCGAGGGCGAAGTGGAGTTCGGCTACGGCGACGAGCGCCGGACTGCGGTGGCGGGCAGCCTCGTCCATCTGCCGGCCGGGACGGTGCATTGGTTTCGCCTGGGTGCGGGCGGCGCGCGCATGCTCTCGATGACCGGTGCCGGATCGCGTGCGGCCGGTTTCTTCACCGACATCGCCGCGGCCCTTCCGGGCGGCGGCGTCGATCCGCAAACCTTCGCCACGGTCGCGGCTCGCTGGGGCGCGCGCTTCGCGTAGCGCGCGGCCCGGGCGTTTCAGCCGAGCCCCGCCCACTCCACGTCGGGTACACCCGCGCGCTTGTTCTCCAGCCGCGCGAGCACGAACAAGAGATCGCTCAGCCGGTTCAAGTAGCGCAGCGCGACTTCGCTCTGGGGCTGCGTGCGGTGCAGCGTCACGCAGCGGCGCTCCGCGCGGCGGCAGACCACGCGCGCGTGGTGGAAGCTCGCGGCGCCGCGCGTGCCGCCGGGCAGGATGAAGCGCTTCAGCGGCGCGAGCTCGCCCTCCGCGCGGTCGATCGCCCGCTCGAGCGCGTCGACCCACGCCTGCGCGGGCTCGGCGATGCCGGACTTCGCGCGGCGCTCGGCGTCGGGCGTCGCGAGGTACGAGCCGAGCGAAAACAACGTGCTCTGGATCTCCGCGACGAGCGTGCGCACGTCGGCCTGGTGCGAGTCCACCGCCGCGACGCCGAGCACCGCGAGCAGCTCGTCCACCGCCCCGTAGGCCTCGACGCGCACGTCGTCCTTGCCGACGCGGCCGCCCGCAAAGAGATCCGTCTCGCCCGTGTCGCCGCGCCGTGTGTAGATCTTCATCTCAGTCGTTCGCGCGCTCGAAGTGGGCGAGCTCCGCGTCGACGCGCGCGAGCGTGGCGGTGTCGGGCGTGACCGCGATCGCCGGCGCGTTCGGCCCCGGGTTCTCGACCCCGCTCGGCCCCCCGCCCTGTTTGCGCAGGAAGGCCACGAGCACGCCGAATCCCCCGAGGATGATCGCCGCGGGGATCGCGTAGGCGAGCACGCCGCGGCCCTCGGCCTTCGGCGCCTGCAACATCTTCTCGCCGTAGCGCGCGAGGATCTCGGCCTTCACGTCCTCCTCGGTGCGACCGAGCCGCTCCTGCTCGAGGATCCAGTGGCGCAGCTCCGAGGCGTACCCGCTGCTGCAATCCGGCAGCGCGAAGCCGGGGCACCACGGGCTCATCAGCTCGTTCGCGAGCGCGTAGCCCCATTCCGCTTTCGGCGGTGCGGGCGAAGTGGGCTCCGCGCTCCCGGCGCCCGCGAGCAGCGCGACACTCAGTGCAAGCGCCCCCCCGAGGACGCGTACGCCGACCAGCGGATCCCCCGCGGCGCGCAGCACCGCCGGCTGCATCCGCTCTGCACCCTCTCCGCGACGAGCACCGCAACCTGATCGCATCGAGCTAGATCTCCCAGTTGAGCTGCTGCGGCTCTTTCGCGCCGCCGCGCTGGCGGACTTCCTGGCGCTGCGGCTCGGGCACGACGCGCGAGTTCGGCGGCACCGATTCGGTGATCACCGCGTTGCCGCTCACCACGGTGCCGCGCCCGATCACGGTCTCGCCGCCGAGGATCGTCGCGCCTGCGTAGATCGTGACGTCGTCCTCGATGGTCGGGTGCCGCTTCGTGCCCCGGATCGTCTGCCCGCGGCGCGGCGAGAACGCGCCGAGCGTCACGCCCTGATAGATGCGGACGTTGTCGCCGATGTCGGCGCTCTCGCCGATCACGACACCGGTGCCGTGGTCGATGAAGATGCGCCGCCCGATCCGCGCGCCCGGATTGATGTCGATGCCCGTCCGGTCGTGGGCGTACTCGGCCATGATGCGCGGCAGCAGCGGCGCGCCGAGGGCGACGAGCTCGTGGGCCAGGCGATAGACGGCGATCGCCTGGATCGAGGGGTACGCGACCACGATCTCGGCGAAGCTCTTCGCGGCGGGGTCGCCCTCGAAGGCGGCCTCGAGGTCCTCGGCCAGCAGGCTGCGCACCTTCGGGAGCCGCGCCACGAACTCGGCGGCGATCGCCTCGGCGATCACGCCCTCGGGCAGCTGCACCCGGCCCAGGAAGCGCAGCAAGCGCTCGGCCAGGACCGGCAGCTCGGAGCGCAGCGCGCCGCGGTCGCGCTGATGGAGCACGACGCTCTTCACGCGCTCGGTCCACGCGACGACCTCTTCGTAGCTCGGGTACCCCTCGGCGTCCGCCTTGGCGAGCGCGTCGCCGCCCGCCGCGGAAAGCGCGGCGATCGTGGCGTCGTAGACATCTTCGAGTCGCTTGGCTTTCATCGCATCTCCGGCCGGCGCAGGGCAGCAGCTTAGCCCTGCGGGCAAGTCCTCGAAGCGAAGCGTTCGCAGGTTTCGGCGTTCGATGCCGGCCCAGGAGGCCCCGTGGCGCAAAAGACGGAAGAAGTCAGCGCGGGCGGCCTCGTGGCGCGGCGCACCCCGGGCGGCGTCGAGGTCCTCATCGCCGAGCAACTCGACCGCAACTCGGGCCGGCGCACGATTCGGCTGCCCAAGGGTCGCATCGACCCGGGCGAAACGCTCGAGCAGGCGGCCTTGCGCGAAGTGCGCGAAGAAGTCGGGCTCGCGGCGCGGATCCTCCTGCCGCTCGGCGACGTGTCGTACACGTTCTTCGAGCGCCGCGTCGGCCGCCAGATCGCCAAGCGCGTGCACTACTACCTGATGGCGCACACGGCGGGAGAGGCGCACGCGGCGGACGGCGAGATGGTCGCGGTGCAGTGGTGCTCGCTCGCCGACGCCGAGCGGCGCATGAGCTTCGACGCAGAGCGCGAGATCGTGGGGCGCGCGCGCGCGCTGCTAGAGTCGGCCGACCCCCCGCCGCTGTGACGCCCCGCGGCGCACACCGCGCATCGCCTCCCCGGCCCCTCCGAAACGGAATCGCGTGCAGAAGGTCTTCTCGCCCTCGAGCCTCAACTGCTTCGAGAACTGCCCGCGGCAGTACGCGTTCCGGTACATCGAGAAGATCCCGGTCGAGACGGAGGGCATCGAGGCCTTCGTCGGCAAGCGCGTCCACGAGATCCTCGAGCGGCTCTACCAGTTCGTCGGGCAGCGCCTGCTGCCCTCGTTGCCGAAGGTGATCGCGCGCTATCACGCGAACTTCGACGCCCAGTACGACGCGGCCCGCGTGCGCATCACACGCGAGGGCACCCCGGCGGATTTCTATCGCGAAGCGGGCGTGCGCGGCCTCGAGAACTACTACCGCCGCCACTACCCCTTCGACCGCGACCAGACGGTCGGGCTCGAGAAGCCGATCCAGTTCGCCCTCGACGAGGACGGCAAGTACGCGGTGCGCGGGATCATCGACCGAATCGCGCGCGCGAAGGACGGGGTGCTCGAGATCCACGACTTCAAGACCGGCCGCCGCATTCCGAAGCAGGACGATCTCGACCGCGACCGCCAGCTCGGCCTGTACGAGCTCGGCATCCGCGAGCAGCTCGGCGAATCCGGCGAGATCCGCCTCGTGTGGCACTACGTGCTGCGCGACGCCCAGCGCGTCTCGCAGCGCACGCCCGAGCAGCGCGAGGCCCTGCGCGCGAGCACCGCGCGGGCGATCGACAAGATCCGCAGCGCGGAGGAGTTCCCGCCGAAGCCGAGCGCGCTGTGCGGCTGGTGCGAGTTCCGCGACCGCTGCCCGGCCGTGAACCCCGCGCGCGCCGCCGCGCTCGCCGCCGCCGAGGTCGAGCCGGACCCGCAGATCTCGCTGCTCTGACCACGAATCCCGAATTGGGGTCAGACCCCGATTCGGGATTCGCTGGATCGGGCCGGCGTCCGGAAGTAGCCTGCGCCTCCCATGGCACTTCGAATCGAACGCATCCCGACCCTCGGCGACAACTACACCTACCTGCTCGTCTGCGAGCAGACGGGCGAGGCGGCCGTCGTGGACGCGCCGGAGGTCGATCCGGTGGTGCGCCGCGTCGAAGCCGCCGGCGTTTCGGTGAAGAAGATCCTCTCGACGCACCATCACCCGGACCACGCCGCAGCGAACCCCGAGCTCGCGAAGCGTTACGGCGCGCCCGTGTACGGCCATCGCAGCGACGCCGATCGCCTCGCCGGCTTCACCACCGGCCTCGAGGAAGGCGACACCGTGGCGATCGGGCGCGAGACCGCGCGCGTGCTGTTCATCCCCGCGCACACGCGGGGCCACGTCGCCTACGTCTTCGATGCCGCGCGAGCGGTGTTCTGCGGCGACACGCTCTTCGCCGCCGGCTGCGGGCGCCTGTTCGAGGGCACGCCCGAGATGATGTTCCGCGCGATGGAGAAGCTCGGCGCCCTGCCCGCCGACACGCGCGTGTACTGCGGGCACGAGTACACCGCCGGCAACCTGCGCTTCGCCGCGCACGTCGAGCCGGACAACGCCGCGGTGCGGGCCGCGGTGGAGCGCGTCGCGAAGATCCGCGCGAACGCGGCGAAGGATTGGCACGACGCGACGCCCGCGGAGATGGTGGTGCCGACCACGATCGCCGACGAGCACGCGACGAACCCGTTCATGCGCGCCGGCAGCATCGAGGAGCTCGGCCGCCGGCGCGCGGCCAAGGACAAGTTCTAGGCGCGCGATGAGCGACTCCGCACCGCCGCCGGGCGTGCCCGTCACGCGCCATCTCCACCGCATCCCGTTCTACGAGACCGACGCGATGGGCCTCGTGCACCACGCCAACTACGTGCGCTTCCTCGAGCTCGCCCGCATCCGCTGGATGGACGAGCACCACCGCCCGTATCGCGAGTACGTCGCCGAGGGACTCCACTTCGCGACGACGCGCGTCGAGCTCGACTACTTGCGCGGCCTGCGCTTCGACGACGAGGTGGAGATCGCCGTGTGGCTCGCCTGGGTGCGCGGCGCCTCGCTGCGCATGGAGTACGCGCTCCGCACGCCGGCCGCGGGCGTCGTTGCGCGGGGCGTCACCGAGCATGCGATGGTCGATCTGAGCGGCCGCGTGCGCCGCATTCCCGAAGCGCAGCGCCGCGGCATGGCGGCCATCGCCGCCGAGCGCGCGGCGGGCAGCGCCTGAGCCCGACACGCATTCACGCAGGAGCCCGCCATGAGCGAAGCCTCGCCCCTCACACCGCGCCTCCGGGAGCTCGCGGCCCGCGCCGCCCAGCTGCTGCAAGCCCAGCGCGAGACCGTCGGCGTATGCGAAGGCGCCGCGGGCGGGCTGATCAGCGCCGCCCTGCTCTCGGTGCCCGGCGCCAGCAACTACTTCCTCGGCGGCGGCGTGATCTACACGCTCGCAGCGAGCCGCGGCTTCCTCGCCGGCGCCGTGAAGCCCCCCGAGAACCTGCGCGGCGCGAGCGAGCCCTGGGCGCTGCATCTCGCGCGCTCGGCGGTGGTGAAGCTCGGCGCGAACTGGGGGATCGGAGAGGGCGGCGCCGCGGGCCCCACCGGCAATCGCTACGGCGATCCCGCCGGGCACGCGTGGATCGCGATCGCCGGCTCGCGCGAGGCGACGCGCCGCGTGCTCACCGGCGACGACGACCGCGTGCGCAACATGGGCGCGTTCGCGGAGGCGGGGCTGCAACTGCTCGTCGAGACGCTCGAGGCCGACGCGGCGGACGCGTGACCCGCGCCGCGCGCAGATTCGTCGCACGGGTGTCGGCGGCAGTCGCGCTCGGCCGTCTACTCGATGCCTGCGCGGCGCGCCGCGCCGTGGCACCCACCCTGCAAAGTCGCCCGAGGAGATCTCGATGACGATCCGGCTTTACGAGTTCCCGCCCACGCGCTCGATCCGCCCGCGCTGGGTGCTGCAGGAGCTCGGCGTTCCGTTCGAGTCGATCCTCGTGCAGCCGCAGTCGCCCGAGAGCCGTACGCCGGAGTTCCGGCGCATGAACCCGTCGGGCAAGCTGCCGCTGCTCGTGGACGGCGACTTCGCGATCACGGAGTCGGTAGCGATCTGTCTCTACCTCGCCGACAAGTTCCCGGAGAAGAAGCTCTTCCCGACCGACCTGCGCGAGCGCGGCGAGGCGTATCGCTGGCTGCTGTTCGCGGCCACCGAGGTCGAGCAGCCGCTCTGGCGCATCGCGCGCAACACGTTCCTGTATCCCGAGGCGGAGCGCGTGGCGGCGGACATCCCGATCGCCATGCGCGAGGCCACGGAGGCGGCAGCGATCGTGGATGCCCATCTCGCGGGCCGCGAATTCATGGTCGGGGGCCACGCGACGATCGTCGATTTCGTGATGGCGTATACGCTCGACTGGGCCGAGGCGGTCGGCTGCCTCGCGGGCGCGCCGCACGCGGCCGAGTACCTGAGGCGCATGTACGCGCGGCCGAACGCGGCGCTGCGGATCGCCGCGGCGCGAAAGCAGGTGGGGCTCGGCTAACGCGGGAGGACGCGCCCGATCGCGCCGCGCAGGCGGCCGCCCACCTGGCGCTCGGCCCACGCGCTCACGCGCTGGATGGCGTCGAGCACCTCGCCCTGCCCCGACCAGTGCGCGCGCACGACGTCGGGGTGAACGCGATTCACGAGCCGCGAGACGGTGAGCGCGAGGATCAGCGCGTCGTCGAGCAGGCCGATCGGCCCGAACAGGAACTCGGGCAGCACGTCGATCGGCGAGAGCACGTAGGCGATGCCGAGCACGGCGATCGCCTTGTCGCCCGGTCGCACGCGGCCATCTCGCAGCAGGCGCAGCACCAGCACGACGAGGTCGGGCAGTACCAGCAGCGCGTCGCGAAGGTCCGGGCTCGCGCCGGGCAGCGGCCGGCGCAGCGCCGCGCGCCAGCGGTCGTAGACGCGCCGCTCGCGCGCAGTCAGATCGATCTCGACGACGGGCTCGCGTGAAGTCACCCCCCGAGCCTAACGCGCATGTTCGACAGACCGCGGGGACGTTGGTTCACGAAAAACCATGAACCAACGTCCCCGGCCTCAGGCGAACGGGTTCTTGCGCTCGCGGCGGCCAGCTTCGAGGAGTTTGTCGATCGCGACCTTCACCTCGGCGACGCGCGCGTCGATCGCGGTGTCGTCCTCGTTTGGGCTGCCCGTGAAGCGAATCGGGGGGCCCAGGTGGATGCGGTACTTCACCGGAAGCGGCAGGAGGCCGAGCGGGCCGAGCCACGGAAACGTGGGCGTGATCGGGAACGCGGGCATGCCGAGCAGCCTCGCGAGCGGCTTCACGTCGACGAGGCCCGGCGCCTGCTCCTCGCTGCCGACGATGCCCACGGGCACGATCGGCGTGCGCGTCTCGAGCGCGAGGCGCACGAAGCCGGTGCCGAAGCGCTGCAACCGATACCGCTCTCGGTAGGGCTTGTTCATTCCGCGCACGCCCTCGGGGAACACCATCACGCACTCTTCCGCGTCGATCAGCGCGCGGAAGTTCTCGGGCGTGCCGACCAGGTTGCCGCCGCGAACGGCCATCTCGCTGACGAAGGGGAGGCTCGGGATCCAGTACTCGCCGAGCCCGCGAGCGAGGCGCGGCGGCTCCCCCGCGAGCAGCATCGCGACGGCGAGCATCGCCGCGTCGAAGGGCAGCTGGCCCGCGTGGTTCGCGATCAGCAGCACGCGGCCCTCGGGCACGTTGGCGAAGCCGCGCGCTTCGACGCGAAACCAGTGCTTGTAGAGCAGCGCGGCGAGGAGCAACTGGGTCTGGGCGGCCCGCGGCTCCATCCCGAAGCGGTCGACGCCGTACTCGTTCAGCGTGCTCGGAACGCGCGCGAGCCGGTCCGCGATCTCGGCGTCGAGCGTGCGCACCGACTCGGGCAGCCATCGCGCGAGGCGCCGCGCGAGCTGCTCGAGCGCGCGAACCGCCTCGCCCGGCGGGCCGGCGGCGCTCACGGGGCGCTCCTTCGCTCGCGGTGTGCCGCGAAGGTTTCCTCGAGCGAAAACAACGGCTTCCACCCGGTGGCCTGCACGAATGCCTCACCCGAGATCGTGACCGGAAACTTGAGGTAGTCGAGCGCGCCCTCGGGCCACGGCAGCACGCCGGTCGCAAAGCCGGCGCGAATCCAGGGGCGCAGCAGGAACTCGGGCAGCGCCATCGGCTCGCTGCCCATTTCGGCGATCGCCGTGCGGAGCGGCACCTGCCCCGGCCCGGTCACATTGAAGACGCCGCGCACCCCGCGCGTGAGGGTGAGCGCGATCGACTCGGCCCAGTCGTCCTCGTGGATCACCTGCATCAGCGGGTCGTAGCCGAGCACGCTGGGCGGGCGCGGGCGGCGCAGATAGTCCGCCAGCATGCCCGTCGAGTGGGGCCCGAGCACGTGCACGGGGCGCAGCACGGCGGTGCGCACCTCGGGGACGCGCCACACGAACGCGCTCGCGAGCGCATCGACCTCCACGCGGTCGCGGATCTCGGGGTAGCTACGCGACGCGGAGAGCGGCTCGTCCTCGCGCATGTAGAGCGGGTTCTCGGGCGCCGCGCCGTACACGGTGCTGGTGGAGATCACCACGAGCTGGCCCACCGCGAACGCCGCACAGTGATCGAGCAGGCGTTTCGTGCCGCGCACGTTCAGGTCGTGGCGCGCGCGCGCGTCGCCGCGCATCTCGCGCCGCACGCCCAGGTGAACCACCGCACCCGGCCGCTCGCTCCGGATCACCTCCTCGAACTCGCGCTTGCGGAGGTCCACCACGTGCATCGCGATCTCGCGCGGGCGACCGGCCCAGGGGCGGGCGTCCACGCCGCACACCGCGAAGGCTCCGGCGAGGCGCCGCGCGAGCAGGCGGCCGAGCGGACTCGCGATCCCGGTGATCAGCACTTTGTCCATGGTCGCGAGCCTCGTTGCGGAGCTGCCGGGCGCCAGCGGGCGCCGCAAATCATCGGAACATGGCGGAAGTGGCCTGAATCTCCTGCAGGGCGCACTTCCACTCGCCGGAGCGAGGCGGTAAGGTTCGCCCGCCCGTCGCCCCCCGGGGCCGCGACATCCGTCACGGACCCCGCACTCGACGACCCCCGTACCGAAGACCCCGTACCGAAGGTTGGGCGCTTGGCCGAATCCGCACCGCAGTACGAGCCGATCAAGATCCCGCTGAGCGAGCCCGTGCACGGGCTCGACTCCGTGACGGGGCGCCTCGGCGTCCCCGAGTGGTGGCCCACCGGCGCCCGCGTCTCGGTCGTGATCGCGCAGGCCTCGATGGAAGAGGACCCGCTGCTCGACACGCTCCAGAAGGCGCTGACCGAGCGGAAGTACCTGACGCTCCGCTTCCCGATGCCGTTCATGGCGGCGGAGAAGAAGAAGCCCGACGATCCCCTCGTGATGGTGCGGACTTATCAGGCCGCGCTGCAGGTGCTGTCGCAGGACCCGAGCGCCGCGCCCGCCTACGTGTTCGCGGGCGGCAAGAACGCCGGCGCGATCGCCGCGGCGCACGCGGCCACGAAGCGCATCCGCATCCAGGGCCTGTTCTTCCTCGGCTACCCGCTCCACAAGCAGGGCGACCCGAAGGACGTCCGCGACGAGCGGCTCTACCGGATCATCACGCCGATGCTGTTCGTGCAGGGCTCGAAGGACCGCCAGTGCGAGCTGCCGGCCCTGCGCAAGACGCTCGGCCGCGTCGGCGCCCCGGTGCAGCTGCACGTGGTCGAAGAAGCGGACCACACGCTGCACGTGCCGAAGAAGGGCCCGCGCACCCAGGACGAAGTGAATCGCGAAGTGCTCGCGGTGCTCGAGACGTGGGTGCGCAAGACGTTGGGGAACGCGTAGCGCGCACGGCGCGCTGCGCGGCTGCGGCGCCGATGGCTTGGCACACGCTCTCCCCCGCCTCGCGCATTCGCGAGGGCCAGGTTCTCCCGTTCACGATCGCCGGCCGTCTGCTCGCCGTCGGCCGCACCGCGACCGGCTACTTCGCCGTGGACGGCATCTGTCCCCACGCCGGCGCGAGCCTCGGCGACGGCGAGGTCGAGCGCGAGTGCGTGATCTGTCCGGTGCACGGCTACGCCTACCACGTGCGCACCGGCGAAGGCCAAGACGACGGCAGCCGCGTGCGCGTGCACAAAGTCGCACTCGACGGCGACGTGCTGAAGATCGAGCTGCCCGACTGAGTGAGCGCGGCCGACTTCCGACCGTCCGACCGACGCCACGAACCTCAGCGCGATGCCGTCCGGCAGCAACCTGACAGCCACGCGGACGGAGCGGCTCGAAGCCGCCCCGTCCGCGCCCTCTCCCCCACGACCGTCGCGCGCGCAGAACGCCGACGAGCGCCTTGCGGCGGGCCGGGGGCCGCGGCGCGGAGGTAACAGCGGAGCGAGGCCCCGCGAGAATCCGTGCGCGAAGCGCGAAGCAACGCGGCCGAGCGCCCATCCCTCACGAACACGCCGAGGGCCGAGTGAGCCACGACGCGCCGCGGCCCCCGGCCCGCCGCAAGGCGCGGCGCCCGCACCGACTCCAATCTCCAACTTCCGACTCCAACGCCGTCCACTCTTGCGCCGCCCACCGCCCCAGTTCCACCCTGCCCCCACCCCGGAGGCCCGCACGATGTCCGACCTCTACTTCCAACAGCTCGCCGTCGGCGACATGCAGAACTTCGCCTACCTGATCGGCAGCGTGTCGACGCGCGAGTGTCTGCTCGTGGATCCCGCGTGGGCGGTGGACGCCCTCGTGGACCGCGCGGAGGCCGACGGCATGCGCGTCACCGGCGCGCTGGTCACGCACTACCACCAGGACCACGTGGGCGGCCGCATCTTCGGCATGGAGATCGAGGGGCTCGCGCGACTCATGGCGCGCGCGCCGTCGCCGGTGCACGTGAACGCGCACGAGGCCGACGGCGTGCGCAAGGTGACGGGACTCTCGGAGCGCGACCTCGTGCGCCACGACGGCGGCGATGCGCTCTCGCTCGGCGGCGTGACGGTGCGGCTGCTCCACACGCCCGGCCACACGCCCGGCTCGCAGTGCTTCTACGTCGAGGAAGCCGGCGCCGCGGGGAAGCTCGTCAGCGGCGACACGCTCTTCCTCGGCAGCTGCGGCCGCGTCGACCTGCCCGGCAGCGATCCGGCGCAGATGTACGACAGCCTCCACAACAAGCTGAAGAAGCTGCCCGACGACACGATCCTGTATCCGGGCCATCACTACTCGTCGGCGCCTCACGGCGAGATGGGGGAGCAGAAGCGGCGCAACCCGTATCTGCGGGTCGCGACGCTCGACGACTTCCTCATGTTCATGGGCGGCTGAGCGCCGCGCGTGCTCCAGCCGCAGCCGCTCCCGCTGTCGACGGTCTCGCTCTACGCGCTGCCCGGCGCGGGCGTGAGCTTCATCTACACGCTCTTCCTGGTGATGTACCTGAAGTTCGCGACGGACACGCTGCTCGTGTCGCCGTTCGCGATGGGCTGGATCTTCCTCGCGGCGAAGGTGTGGAACGCACTCGCCGATCCGCTGATCGGGAACTGGAGCGACCGCACGCGCAGCCCGCTCGGGCGCCGCAAGGTCTGGCTGCTCGCCGCAGCGCCGCCGATCGTCGCATTCACGTGGATGGCGTGGTCGCCGCCCGCCGCGCTCTCGGCAGCCGCCGAGGTGGCCTGGGTCGCCATCGCCGTGTTCGGGTTCTACACCGCGTTCACCGCGTTCGAGGTGCCCCACGCCGCGCTCGGCGCGGAGCTCACCCAGGAACCCGCTTCGCGCAATCGCGTGTTCGGCACCAAGTACTTCGTGCGCTCGCTCGGGCTCGTCCTCGCGCTGCTGTTCGGCGCGCGCGTCGTGCGCGAGACGGAGACCGCGCGCGGAGGCGCGGAGACGCTGGCGATCGTGTCTGGCCTCGTGACCGCGCTGCTGATCGGGATCGCGGTCGCGCGCCTGCCGCGCGAGCGCTCCGATTATCAGGGGCGCGGCGGCGTCGACCTGCGCAAGGCGCTCAGCGACGTGTGGCGCAACCGCGAGGCGCGCCTGTTGCTGATCGCGCTCTTCATCGAGGCGCTGGGCCTCGGCGGCCTGACGGTCCTCGTGCCCTACGTCGCGCAGTACGTGCTCGAGCGGCCCGACCTCAACGAGCCCATCCTCGGCGTGTACATGCTGTCGACCTTCCTCGCGATCCCCGTGTGGGTGGGGCTCGCCCGCCGCATCGAGAAGCGACACCTGTGGCTGTTCGCGATGCTCCAGGGCGGCGTCGGCTTCGGCATGCTGTTCTGGCTCGATGCCGGCGAGGTCTGGCTGATGCTGCTCTCGGCGGTCGTGGCGGGCAGCGCGGGGGCCTGCGGCAACTCGATCGGCCAATCGCTGAAGGCCGACTTGATCGACCTCGACGAGCTGCGCACGGGCGAGCGCAAGGAGGGCGCGTACTTCGCGGCGATGAGCTTCGTGAACAAGCTCGGGAACGCGATCCTGGCCAGCAGCGCCGCCTTCGCGCTGGGCTTCGCCGGCTTCGTCCCGAACGCGGGGGAGCAGCCGGTCGCCGTGAAGCAGGCGCTCGTGGCGCTGATGGGCGGCGCCCCGCTGGTGGGCTACGCGGTCGGCGCCCTGCTCTTCACGCGCTTTCGCTTCTCGGCCGCGGACCACGCCCGGGTGCGCGCCGAGCTCGACGCCCGGGCTGCGGCAAATCGCGCCGCCGGGCCCGCGTAACTCCACGCGCGGCCCCGGTTTTCCGACGCGGCGCGTTGAAGGCCCCCACCCCGTCCGTTACCGTGCGCGCCGCTTTTCGGCCCCCCACCGGTGCTTTCGCGCGAGCGCTCGCGCGCCCAGCCTCCTCGGGGTCCGAACGAACCCCTGACGGAGAACGAGCACCATGAAGATTCTCGTTTGCTTGAAGCAGGTGCCGCACCAGGATGCGCGCCTCGACATCACGGGCGACGGCGCCTGGATCAAGGAAGACGGCATCAAGTTCGAGATCAACAGCTACGACAGCTTCGCGCTCGAGGAGGCGCTGCGGCTGAAGGACGCTGGCGCGGCGACGGAAGTGATCGTCGCCTCGATCGGGCCGGAGCGCGTGACCCAGGCGCTGCGCACCGCCCTCGGCATGGGCGCGGATCGCGCGGTGCACGTGAAGGACGCGGCCGTGGACGGCAGCGACTCGCTCGGCGTGGCGCGCACGCTCGCCGCGGTCGCGAAGAGCGTCGCCTGCGACGCCGTGTTCCTCGGCCTGATGAGCGACGACTCGAACGCGTCGGCCGTCGGACCGATGCTCGCGGAGCTGCTCGGCATCTCGAGCGCGACCGGCGTGGTGAAGGCGGAGAAGACCGCCGCCGGCTTCAAGGTCGAGCGCGAGCTCGAGGGCGGCGCCCTCGAGGTGGTCGAGCTGAACGCGCCCTGCTTGCTCGCGGTGCAGACGGGCCTCAACCAGGTCCGCTACGCGTCGCTGAAGGGCATCATGGCCGCGAAGAAGAAGCCGATCGACGTGAAGACCGCGGCCGATCTCGGCCTCGCGGGCCAGGTCGGCGCCGGCGCGGCCAAGGTGAAGCTGCAGAAGATCTACGCGCCGCCGAAGGGCTCGGGCGCGCAGATGCTGAAGGGCGGCACGGACGAGGTCGTGACCGGGCTCGTCGGCAAGATCAAGGAGCTCGGTCTCCTCTAGCGAGGAAGACCGAAGGAGCATTTCGATGAGCACGATTCTCGTCGTCGGTGAGATCCAGAAGGGCGCGGTGCGCGAGGCCAGCTACGAGCTGATCGCGTTCGCGAAGAAGATCGGTGGGGACGTGAAGGGCCTCGTGATCGGCAGCGGCTGCGGCGCCGAGGCGGAGGCCTTCGCGAAGAAGGGCGCCGGGCACGTGTACGTGGCCGACGACGCCGCCCTCGCGAACTACAGCGTCGACGCCTGGACGCGCGCCATCAAGGCCGCGGTGAAGGCGTCGGGCGCGAGCGTGGTGCTGATCTCGAACACGCCGTCGGGCTGGGACTGCGCCGCGCGCGTGGCCGCGGGCCTCGACGCCGGCTTCGTCTCGGACGCGTTCAACTTCGCGGACGGCGCGTACGTGCGCCGCGTGTTCAACGGCAAGCTCGACGCGCGCGTCGTGTCGAGTGCCGCGCTCACCGTCGTGACGGTGCAGCCCGGCGCGAACAAGGCGTTCGAGGGCGCGACCGACGGCAAGACCGAGAAGCTCGCCGTCGACCTCGCCGGCCTGAACGCGAAGTTCCTCGAGACCAAGGTCGCGGCCGCGAAGGGCCACGACCTCACCAAGGCCGAGATCATCGTCTCGGGCGGCCGCGGCGTCGGCGCTCCCGAGAAGTTCAACGAGGTGATCAAGCCGCTCGCCGACGCCCTCGGCGGCCAGATGGGCGCGTCGCGCCCGGTGGTGGATGCCGGCTGGCTGCCCCACGAGTACCAAGTCGGCTCTTCGGGCCAGATCGTCACGCCGAAGCTGTACCTCGCGTGCGGCATCAGCGGCGCGATCCAGCACCTCGTCGGCATGAAGGGCTCGAACTACATCATCGCCATCAACAAGGACCCCGATGCGCCGATCTTCGAAGTGGCGCAACTCGGCGTGGTCGGGGATTTGTTCGAGATCGTCCCGAAGCTGACGGCCGCCGTGAAGGCGGCGAAGGGCTGAGCCGCGCTCGCTCGGTCCGCCCCGCCCTTCCCTGACAACGCGCAAGATCACAGGAGCTCGCGATGCCGGATACCTCCGATTTCCACAACGGCATGAAGCTGGAGATCGACGGCGATCCCTGGGTGATGACCTACTTCCAGCACGTGAAGCCCGGCAAGGGCGGCGCGTTCGTGCGCACGAAGATCAAGAACCTGCGCACCGGAAAGAGCGTCGACCGCACCTACCGAGCGGGCGAGCGCGTCGTCGAGGCGGACATCGAGGACCGCACGATGACCTACCTGTACGCCGAGGCCGACGCGCTCGTGTTCATGGACACGACCAGCTACGAGCAGTTCACGATCCCGATCAAGCAGGTCGGCGAGGCCAAGGACTACCTGCAGGAGAACGCCGAAGTCTCGGTGATCCTCTACAACGGCCAGCCGATCAACGTCGAGATCCCGTCGTTCGTGATCGCGAAGGTCGTCCAGACCGACCCGGGCGTGAAGGGCGACACCGCCTCGGGCGCGACGAAGCCGGCGAAGATCGAGACGGGCGCGACGGTGCTGGTGCCGCTCTTCATCAAAGAGGGTGAGAAGATCCGCGTCGACACGCGTACCGGGGAGTACGTGGAGCGCGTTCAGGGCTGACGCGCGCCGCCGGCTTCCGCGCGGCGCGCGGAGCGGCCGGGCAGGCCGTTCTCGCGCGTGCCGATCGTTCCAGCAGGGGTCGGCCGCGGATCGATTCCTTTGGGGAGTGGCGCGGTCCGGGCGGCTTCGAGCCGCCCGGACCGCGTCGAGCGCTAGGGTGCCCGCGCGTCAATCGAGGGCGGGCGGATGCGGGGCGAGCAACTTTCGCGGCAGTGGAAGCTGATTCAGCTGCTCGCGAAGGCGCGCTACGGGGTCGGGCTCGAGGCGTTGGCGGGTGAGCTCGACTGCAACCGCCGCACGGTCTACCGCGACCTCGACGCGCTGATGTTCGCGGGCTTCCCGATCACCAGCGAACGCCGCGACGGCCGCGTGTTCTACCGCGTGGTAGACGGCTTCCGCCTCGGCGACACGCCCTTCACGCCCGACGAGCTGCTCGCCCTCGGCTTCAGCGAGGACTTGTTACGGAGCCTCGAGGGCACCGTGTTCCACGACTCGATCCAGTCCGCGCTCGCGAAGATCCGCGCGAGCCTCGGGCCCGAGCTCGCGGCCTTCCTCGGGCGGCTGCGCGAGTCGTTCCGCGTGCTGCCCGGCCCGCACAAGAACTACGCCGACCTCGCCGACGTGATCCGCGCGCTGAACGAGGCCGTGCTCGCGCGCCGCACGGTGCGCATGAAGTACACGACCGCGCGCACCGGTGAGACGGCGGCGCGGGCGTTCGACCCGTATCGCGTCTGGTACCGCAACGGCGGGCTCTACACGATCGGCCACGACCACAAGTCCGGCGAGCTGCGCACCTTCGCGATCGACCGCATCGAGGCGCCGGAGCTGACGACCGCGCGCTTCGCGATCCCCGACGACTTCGATTTCGAGGCGCGTGCCGCGTCGGCGTTCGGCGTGGTGATCGAGCCGCCGGAGCGCGTGCGCATCCGCTTCGACGCGCGCCGCGCGCTCTACGTGCGCGAGCACGACTGGCACCCGTCGCAGAAGATCGCGCGGCTGCCGAGCGGCGCGATCGAGCTGAGCATGGACGTCGGCCCGGGCGACGAGCTCGCCAGCTGGGTGCTGTCGTTCGGCGGCGACGCCGAGGTGCTCGAGCCCGCGGCGCTGCGCGCGCAGGTCGCGCGCGAGCTCACGCGGGCCGGCACCCGATATGGCGACGCGCCCGCGCCCCGGCAAAGCGCTGCGCGGCGGAAGCGATGAGCGGCACGGCGGCCGCCGGGGGCGTCGGCGACGCAAGTGCCGCTGCCCCCGACCCGCGGGCCCTCGACCCGGTGTGCGGGATGCGCGTCGCGCGCGACGGCCCGCACCAAGGGAGCCATCGCGGGACGGTCTACCACTTCTGCAATCCGCGTTGCCTCGCGCGCTTCCAGGCCGAGCCGGAGCGCTACCTCGGCGGAGGACCCTCCGCGCCCGCCGCCGACCGGAACGCGCCTGCCGACACGCGCGAGTTCATCTGTCCGATGGATCCGGACGTGCGCCAGATCGGACCGGGGGCGTGCCCGATCTGCGGGATGGCGCTCGAGCCGCTCGCACCGAGCGCCGAGCCCGCCGACAACCCGGAGCTGCGCGACATGCAGCGGCGCCTCGCGGTGAGCGCAGCGCTCGCGCTGCCGGTGTTCGCGCTCGCGATGGGGGAGATGCTGCCCGGCTGGCCGCTCGGCCACGACTTCCCGAGCGCGTGGGTGCAGGGCGCGCTCGCGACGCCGGTGGTCGCGTGGTGCGCGGCTCCGTTCTTCGCGCGCGCCTGGGCGTCGCTCCGGCCGCTGCGGCCCAACATGTTCACGCTGATCGCGCTCGGCACGGGCGCGGCCTGGCTGGCGAGCGCGGCCGCGCTCCTGGCGCCCGGCGCCTTCCCGGCCGCGATGCGCGACGGCCACGGCCGCGTGCCCGTCTACTTCGAGGCGGCCGCGGTGATCGTCGCGCTCGTGCTGCTCGGCCAGGTGCTCGAGCTGCGCGCGCGCGAGCGCACGGGCGACGCGATCCGTGCCTTGCTGCGCCTCGCGCCCAAGACCGCGCG
Organism: uncultured Spirochaetales bacterium; assembly: GCA_964501435.1. Classification (GTDB taxonomy): domain Bacteria; phylum Myxococcota_A; class UBA9160; order UBA9160; family UBA6930; genus VGRF01. Next base: position 23,884 of record CAZCTH010000023.1, read on the forward strand.
GCGCGTCACCGACGACGGCGAGGAGGACGTGCCGCTCGAGCACGTGGCACCGGGCAACCGGCTGCGCGTCCGGCCCGGCGAAGCGGTGCCGGTCGACGGCGCCGTCCTGTCGGGCGAGAGCGCGGTGGACGAATCGATGCTCACCGGCGAGCCGATGCCCGTCGCGAAGGCGCGCGGCGACGCCCTCAGCGCCGGCACCCTGAACGGCGCGGGCAGCTTCGTGATGCGCGCCGACGCGGTGGGCCAGGACACGCTGCTCGCGCGCATCGTCGCGCTCGTCGCCGACGCGCAGCGCACGCGCGCGCCGAGCCAGCGGCTCGCGGACGCGGTGAGCGCGTGGTTCGTGCCGGCGGTCGCCGCGGCGGCCGCGCTGGCCGCCGTCGCGTGGCTGGCGTTCGGACCGGAGCCGCGCGCGTCGCACGCGCTCGTGGCTGCGGTCTCGGTGCTGATCATCGCCTGCCCGTGCGCGCTCGGCCTGGCGACGCCGATGTCGATCCTCGTCGCCACCGGCCGAGGCGCGCGCGCGGGCGTGCTGTTCCGCGACGCCGACGCGCTCGAGACGCTCGCGCAGGTCGACACGCTGCTGGTCGATAAGACGGGCACGCTCACCGAGGGCAAGCCGGCGCTCGCGAACGTGATCGCCGCCGAGGGTCAGAACGAGGACGAGGTGCTGCGCGTCGCGGCCGCGCTCGAGCGCGGCAGCGAGCACCCGCTCGCAGCCGCGGTGCTGGCCGGCGCCGCGGCCCGCGGCATCGAGGCCCCGCCCGCGCAGGCGTTCGTCGCCCGCACGGGGCTCGGCGTGTGCGCGACCGTCGACGCGGCCGCGTGTGCACTGGGCAATGCCGCATTGCTTCGTGAGCTCGGCATCGACGTCGCGCCGCTGCGCGCGCGCGCCGAAGAGCTGCGGCGCACCGGGCAGACGGTGGTGTTCGCGGCGCGCGCGGGCCGCCTGCTCGGCATGCTCGGCGTCGCCGATCCGATCAAGCCGAGCGCCGCGGCGGCGATCGCCGCGCTGCAGGCCGACGGCCTGCGCGTCGTGCTGCTCTCCGGCGACCAGCGCGCGACCGCGGAGCACGTGGCCAGGCAGCTCGGCATCGCCGACGTCGTCGCGGAAGTGCTGCCGCAACAGAAGCTCGACGTCGTGCGGGAGCGCCAGCGCCGCGGCGAGCGCGTCGCGATGGCCGGCGACGGCGTGAACGACGCGCCGGCGCTCGCCGGCGCGAACGTCGGGATCGCAATGGGGACCGGCGCCGACGTCGCGCTGCGCAGCGCGGGCGTGACGCTCGTGCGCGGCGACCTGCGCGCGCTCGTGCGCGCACGCCTCTTGTCCCGCGCCACGCGCCGCAACATCCGCCAGAACCTGTTCTGGGCGTTCGCCTACAACGCGCTCGGGGTCCCGCTCGCGGCCGGCGCGCTCTACCCGTTCACCGGAACGCTGCTCTCGCCGATGCTCGCCGCGGCGGCGATGAGCCTCAGCAGCGTGAGCGTGATCGGCAACGCGCTGCGCCTGCGGAGCGCGCGGCTCTGAGCCCGCGCGCTCAGCGCCCGCGATCGTCCTCGCCGACGCGTTCGGCGCACTCCGGACAGATCGAGTGCGTCACCTCGGCATTCGAGCGCTCGGCCAGGTAGCGCTCGATCTCGTGCCAGTCCGACTCCTCGGTGCGCACCTTGCGGCACCACGCGCACATCGGCAGGAGCGCCGTGAGCTGCTGCACACGCGCGCGCTCCCGCACGAAGCGCCGCAGCAGGAGCAGGTGCGGGGTGATCGACAGCGGCGCGACGCAGAGCGGCACCGCGACGGCGATGCCGTAGGCCCAGGCCGGCAGCTTTTCGCCGACCCAGGCCGCCCAGAAGGCGGTTGCGAGCACCGAGGCGACGATCGCGACGGCGGTGACGCCGGCCGCGGCGGCGGGCACGCTGCGCCGCAGCAGAAAACGCGTGAACCGGCCGAGGGAAGCGTCCTCGGGAACTGCAGCGCGTGCGTCCACCGGTCTCGTACTGGCCATCTGCGGGACCTCGGGCGCGGAAGGGAGCAAACCGGCGCCGCGCCGTCACCTCCGCCCGGGCTCGCGTTCGACGCCCGGGCGGGCGAACGGGTGCGCTTCGATTTTTGAGAACGACAGCGCACTTCCGGCTGCGGAACTTCTCGGCGGCACCGTGCCCCGCGACGCGCGCCGCTGCAAGATTCCCGGCATGACCCCCTGCGCCGGCATCGACCTCGCTCCCGCCCTCGCCGACCTGCGCGCCGATGGCGTGGCCGTCGTCCCCGGCGTCCTCACCCGCGCCGAAGCCGCCGACGTGCGCGCGAGGCTCGTGGCCGCCGCCGCGGAGAGCGAACGGCGCGGCGTCGCGACGTTCATGCCCGAGCTCGATCCGAACGCCGCGAACGTGCGCGTGTTCAACCTGCTCGATCTGGACGCCGTCTTCCGCGAGCTGATCCTGCACCCCGTCGCGACCGCGCTGGTGCGGGCGCTGCTCGGCGAGCACTTCGCGATCTCCAACTTCACCGCGAACATCGCGTTGCCGGGCAGCGGCTCGATGTCGCTGCACTCCGACCAGTCGCTCGTCGTGCCGGAGCCGTGGCTCGCGCCGTGGAGCATGAACATCATCTGGTGCCTCGACGACGTGTATGCCGAGAACGGCGGCACGCTCTACCTGCCCGGCAGCCAGCGCGTGACGCAGCGCGCCGACGTTCCCGCGGACCCGCTGCCGCGGATGAAGGCGTTCACGGCGCCGTGCGGCTCGATCGTCGCGATGGACGGGCGCGTCTGGCACACGTCGGGCGCGAACGTCACGCGGGACGTCGAGCGCGCCCTGCTCTTCGGTTACTACTCCGCCGACTTCCTGCGGCCGCAGGTGAACTTCAACGCGATGCTCTCGCCCGAAACGCAGGCGCAGGTTTCGCCCGAGCTGTTCGCGCGCCTCAAGCTCGGCCCCGATGCGAACTCTCGCGTCGGCGGCGAGATCATCGGCGCGCGGCCGCGGCCGCTGGGCCGGCCGTGAGCACGCGCCAGCGCCTCGGCTTCGCGCCGCGGGCCGACGCGGAGCCGGCTGCGCAGGCGGCGCCGGCCTCGGAGCTCGCCTCGCTCCCGCTCCCGGCCCCCACGCGCGACGTCGCGGCAGCGCTCGCGAACGTGCGCGACCTCGGCGTGTGCGTGATCCCCGACGTGCTGCCGCCCGCGCAGCTCGCGCGCGCGCGCGACGCGATCTACCGCGCGGCCGACGACGACCGCGCGCGAGGCCGCGCGCAGCACGGCTTCGGCCTCGACGTGGACGAGCGCAACGTGCGCGTGTGGAACCTGCTGAACCGCGACCCGATCTTCAGCGACCTCGCCGAGCATCCCTTGGCGCTCGCGCTGGTGCGCGAGACGATCGGCTGGCCCGCGCTGCTCTCGAACATCTCCGGAAACGTCACGGGACCGGGCGCGGCCGCGGGCGTGCTGCACGCCGATCAAGTCTTCGTGCCGGAGCCGTGGGCGCAGGCGCCGCAGGGCATGAACGTCGCGTGGTGCATCGACGACTTCACGCGCGAGAACGGCGCCACCGAGGTCGTCGTCGGCAGCCACCGCTGGAACCGCATGCCCACCGAGGCCGACGCGGGCGTGCGCATGGTGTCCGCGGAAGCGCCCGCCGGCAGCGTGATCGCGTTCGAGAGCCGCATCTGGCATCGCACCGGCGCGAACACCTCGCGCGACCGGCGCCGCGCGGCGGTCTTTCCCTTCTACACGACGACGATCTACCGCACGCAGGAGAACTGGTTCCTGTCGCTCAGCCCCGGCGTCGTCGGCGCCGCGTCCGACGCCCTGCTCACGCTGCTCGCGTACAAGACCGAGGGCTTCGGCCTCGTGTACGGTCGCTCGCCGCGCTGATCCGCGCGCTTCGCGAGGAGACCGCCGTGCACCCGCTCTTCGACCTCACCGGCCGCACCGCGCTCGTCACCGGCGCGGGCTCGGGCATCGGGCGCGCCTGCTGCGAGCTGCTCGCGAGCCTCGGCGCGCGCGTCGCATGCACCGACCTCGACGGCGCCGCCGCCGACACCACGGCCGCTGCGCTCGCGGGCGGCGGCCACGTTTCGCTGCGCCACGACGTCGCGGACGCCGACGCCTGGCGCGCGGCCGAGGGCGCGATGCGCGCGCGCTTCGGCCGCCTCGACGTGCTCGTGAACAACGCCGGCATCATGATCGCGCGCCCGTTCCTCGCCTCGCCCCTCGAAGACCTGCGCGCGCAGCTGCGGGTCAACGTCGAGGGCCCGTACCTCGGCATGCAGGCCTGCGTGCCGCTGATGCAGGAAACTGCGGCGCGCCACGGCGCGAAGCCGTCGATCGTGAACGTCTCGTCGGTCTACGGCGCCGTCGCGGGCGATCGCTACGCCGCCTACAGCGCCTCGAAGGGCGCGGTCGCGATGCTCTCGCGCGCGGTCGCCCACGAGCTCGCCGCGAGCGGCATCCGCGTGAACGCCGTGCTGCCGGGCCCGTGCGCGACGAACCTCGGCGCGAAGCACGAGCCGATGGTGGGCGCCGACGGCGCACCCTTCACGCTGCAGCAGACCCTCGCCTACTGGCTCGCGAAGATGCCGATCGGGCGCATGGGCCTCGCGACCGACGTCGCGCCGGTGGTCGCCTTCCTCGCCTGCGACGCCTCGCTGTTCGTCACCGGCGCGCAGCTCGTGGCCGACGGCGGTTACTCCGCGTTCTGAAGCGCTACTTCCGCTGCCAGCGGTCCTTCGGCTCGAGCACCGCGCGCGGGCCGTCGCCGTCGAGCCAGGCCTTCGCGGCCGCGTCGCCGCGCAGCGTGGCGTCCCAAAACGCGGTGCTGAGCGCGAGGATCGCGCGGTGGTGATTCGGGTTGCGCGGCTGCTGGTCGCCGGGCAGCGCGCGATCGGTGAAGGCCGAGTGCTCGGCGCCGTCGAGCACCACCTGATACTTGCGGCCGGGCGGCAGCGCGGGGAAGACCGCGAGGCGCGACGCGACGGTCTGGCCGCCGATCGGCGCGGTGTCGTGGGTGCCCGTCATCAGCAGCCACGGGATCTTCACGGCGCCGAACGCCTCGCTCGCCTCGCCGCGCGCCGGCTTGCTCGGGCTCATCGCGATCGCGGCGTCGATGCGCGAGTCGTTGAACAGGTCGCCGACGAGCGGCGCGCGCTGGCCGGCCACGGCCTGCGTGGTGACGGCGCCGAACGAGTGGCCCGACATGCCGACGTGGGCGAGGTCGAGCTTCCCCGAGAGCGCATGGCCGCTGCCCGCCGCCGCCCAGCTCGCGAGCGCGTCGAGGGTCGCGCCGACGTCTCCGACGCGCAGGCGGAAGTTCGTCAGGTTCGCGGCCCGGCGCATCGCCTCGAGTCGATCTTCGCGCGCCACGTCCTTCCACACCGACGTGTCGCTGCCGGGGTGCTCGAGGAACACCGCGACGTAGCCGCGCGCGGCCCAGTGCTCCCCGCAATAGGCGTTGCCCTCGCGCGAACCGCCGAGGCCGTGGCTGAAGAGCACGACCGGTGCGGGCGCGGCCAGGTTCGCCGGCAGGTAGAGGCGCAGCGGGATCGCGCGGTCGCCGTCGCGCGCCTGCGCGTCCACGACGCGCGGCGCGCCGCCCTCGGTGCGCGCGAGCGGATCGTATGTCGGCGCCGCGGCGCTCGCGGCGGCGAGCGCCGCAGCGAGCAAGAGCGCGAACCCGCTGCGGCGTGCGATGCGAAGCGTCATGGCAGGCTCCTGTGCGGGCGCGGGCGAACGTTCGCACGTCCAACCCGTGCCCCGCGCGGGAGTTCCGCCTTCACGGCGCGTAGCCGAGGGGCGCGCGGCGCGTCACGCGACGAGCGGGAGATTCCCCGACGGCGCGCCGCCGCGCTGATCGACCATCATGCCGACCCGGCGCCAGCCCGCCTCGGTGCGTTCCGTCAGCAGCCCGAGGCGCTGCAGATTCGGGACGACCGTGTGCATGAAGATCGGGCTGTTCAGGTCCGCGAAGTTCGGCATCGACGTGATGATCTGCATGAAGGCGAGCGGATCGATGCCGTACTTCGGGCCGAGCACCTTCAGCATGTCGAGCTGCTGGTTCGCGTTCAGCGTCTCGAGCAGCGCGAACGCCCAGTCCTCCATGTCGTGCCGCTCGGCCTCGCTGGCCTCCTTCACGACGCGGCGCATGGTGAGCACGCCGAACGCGGCGTGGCGCGCCTCGTCCTGCTCGACGCGCTTGATCATCTCGCTCACGAAGGCGTTGCGGCTCATCGTGCGCATCAGGTCCATGATGCCGACGGCCGTGCCCTCGAAGAGCGTCTGCATGCCGAGCGTCTTCTTCTGCACGCCCTGCACCTCGAGCAGCTCGTCGAGCAGGTACTTGAGCGTGCCGCCGACCGGGTAGATGCCGTTCATCTTGCGCGTCAGGAACTTCGAGAGCACCTCGACGTGGCGCGCCTCGTCGATCACCTGCGAGGCCGCGTACCACTTCTGGTCCATCTTGTCGCAGATGTTCACGAGCTGACCGCAGAGCTGGAGCGCGGCCTGCTCGCCGTGGAGCAGCTGCGAGAGCAGGTAGTTGAGCTCGTCGAAGGCCGCCTGCTTCTGCGTGGCCTCGTCCTTGCCCATCAGCTTCGTCGCCTGCGCGAGGATCGAGCCCTCCGGCGCGAGCACCCAGTCTTCCGCCGTCACGGGGATCGACCAGTCGAGGTCGGTCTCCGCGTTCCACTGCGCCGTCTTGCCCTTCTCGTACAGGTTGCGGAGCTCGGCGACCTCGCTGCCGTACTCCCAGGTCCAGTTCACGGCGATCGCGACGTCGTCGTTCGTCTTGGCGCGCAGGCGTGCGACCTCGGCGTCCGCGACGTCGACCACCTCGAACTGGCCTAGCTGCTTGCGATGCTCGGGGAGCAACTTGTTCACGACTCGTCTCCTTGGGATTGCGGGCGCAACCAACCGTGCTCGATCAGACCCAACACCTCGCGCTTGCGGCGCGCGACCGCCTCCGCGCTGAATATCTCGCCAGCGAGCTTCTCGCCGAATTCGCCGGACGCGAACGGATAGACGGCCGCGCCGATCAGCGTCTGGATCGCATCGGGCACCGAGATCGGCCGGATCGCGCCCGACGCGATGCCCGCCGTGATCGCGCCCGCGATGCGCGCGATCAGGGCGTCGAGGCGGCGCTCGGAGCCCGCGAGCTCCGGGGCCTCGGTCGGCGAGAGGTCGTCGTCCTCGAACACGGTGCGCAGCAGCAAGCGCGCCGCCGGCGGGTCCTCGGCCAGCGTGTCGATCAGCGCGATCACCGCGGCCGACAGCTGCTGGCGGGCGTCGCTGCTCGCGGTGAGCGCGCGGCCGATGCGGTGCTCGATGCGCTCGATCACCCGGTCGAGCACCGCGCCGTACAAGGCGGCCTTGGTCGGGAAGTGGTGGAACAGCGAGGACTTCCCGAGCCCCGCGGCCTCCGCGACCTCGCGCAGACCGACGCCGGCGTAGCCCCGCTGCGCAAAGCGGGCCTCGGCCACGTCCAGGATCTTCTCGCGTGAGGTGAGAAACACGCTCTCGGGGCCTCTCTCGTGTCGGAACGCCTCGACCAATCGGTCGGTCGCGGCGCGCACCTTAGACGACCGATCGGTCGGACGGCAAGCCCGCGGACCGAATTTGCCCCGCTTCGGAGCCCGATTGGGTCCCGGCGCTACGGGGCGACGACTTCGACCTCGCCGTAGACCGAGGCCGCGTCGCGGAGCGCCGCGGCCGGCCCGACCAGCACGATCGTCGCCTCGTCCGGGTGGACGAGCGCCTGCGCAGCTGCCGCGACCTGCTCTGCCGTGATCGCGCGCAGCCGCGCGCGATGGGTGTCGAGCGTGTCGCGCGGCAGCCCGTAGACGTCGAGGTCGAGCAGCGCGCTCATCACCGCCGCGGAGGTCTCGAGCTGGAGCGGATAGCTGCCCACGCGCAGGCTGCGCGTCTTCTCGAGCTCGGTGCCTGCCGGCGGAGCGCTGCGCAGCCGGGCGATCTCCTCGAAGGTGCTCGCCAGCAGCTTCCCGACCTCGGGCACGCGCGTGAAGCTGGTGATCACGAACGGGCCCGGCGCGCGGTACTGCACGAACTGCGAGTAGATCCCGTAGGTGAGGCCCTCGGCCGCGCGGATGCGCGCCATCAGCCGCGACGAGAAGCCGCCGCCGCCGAAGGCGGTGTTCATCAAGAGCGCCTCGATGCGCCGCTCGTCCGTCCTCGCGATGCCCGCGTGCCCGATCGCGACCTGCACCTGACCGAGCTCCGGACGATCGACCAGCACGACGCGCCGCTTCGTCGGTGCGACCGGCGGCTCCGGCAACGGCGCGATCGGCGCGCCGCGCCAATCGCCGAACGACGCCTCGGCAGCGGCGAGGAACGCCTGCGCGTCCACGTCGCCAACCGCCCACAGGATCGCGCCCGCGGGCGTGACGACGCGCGCGTGGAAGTCGCGCGCGTCCGCGGCGCCGAAGCGCGCCACCGTCTCGTCGGTGCCGGCGGACGGCGTGCCCATGCGATGCGCGCCGTAGAGCGCGCGCATCAAGTGCTGCGACGCGAGCCGCGCCGGGTCGTCCTTCGCCTGGGCGAGCGCCGCGCGCTGCTCGGCGACCAGCTGCTTGGCCTCGGCGGCCTCGAAGCGCGGCCGGCGCACGACGTCGGCGAGCACGCCGAACAGCGTGGGGAAGTCCTGGGAGAGACCGGAGACCGAAAAGCGCAGCGTGTCCCAGTCGGCGCCCGCCGAGAGGTCCGCGCCGAGGTCGTCCACGGCGGCGGCGAGCGCGAGCTTGCCGCGCGCCCCCGCGCCGCGCTCCGCGAGCGCGGCGGTGAACACCGCGAGCCCCGCTTCGCGCGGCGTCTCGACCGCGACGCCGCGCAGCGCTGCGACGCCCGCGGCGAACTCGGGCAGGCGGCGATCCTCGAGCACCAGCACTTGCAACCCGTTGGCGAGCGTCGCGCGGTGCAGGCGCGCGGCGTCGACGATCGGACGCTCCGCGGCCACGACCGGCGGCAGCTCCCAGGCGAACGGCTCGCGCGCCTCGGCGGGCGGCGCCGTGGGCGCGCCCGCGCACCCGGCGAGCGCAGCGAAAGCGAACGCGAAGACGACGGCGCGCTTCACGGCTGACCCTCCTGCGCGACCGGCGGGAAGACCTGCACCACGTTGCGCTTGTTGGGCGCGAGGAACTGCGCGACGACGCGCTTCACGTCGGCGGCGGTCACGCGCCGGATCGCAGAGAGCTTCTCCTCGAGCGACTCGATGCGCCCGTAGGCGACGTAGTCCTGCGCGACGCGCGAGGCGAGCGCGTGGGCGCTGCCCTGCCCGCGGATCCACTGCACCTCGAGGGCGCGCTGGGCGCGGCGCAGCTCGGGCTCGCTGGGCCCGTCGGCCGCGAGCCGCGCGATCTCCGCGAACACCACCTTCTCGGCGGCGGCGACGTCCGCTCCCGGCACGAGCGTCGCGCCGGCCATGAAGACGCCCGCGCGCTGCAGCTCCCAGAAGAACGCCTGCGGCTCGAGCGCGAGGCGCTGCTCGTCCACGAGCGCGCGGTGCAGACGGCTCGTACGCCCGCCCGCGAGGACGCCGGCCGCGACGTCGAGGGCGTCCGTGTCCGGGCTGAGGGTGCCCGGCGCCGGATACGCCGCGAGCAGGATCGGCGCCTGCACCGGGAAGTGCGCGATGGCGCGGCGCTCGCCGTCCTGCTCGGGCTCCTCTTGCGGGTTGCGCGGGATCGAGGCCGCCGTCCGCAGCCCGCCGAAGTGCTTCTCGACGAGCGCGAGGGTCGGCTCGGTCTCGAAGTCTCCGGCGATCGCGATCACGAGATTGTTGGCGGCGTAGTAGGTGTCCCAGAACGCCTGGCAGTCGGCGGCGGTCACCTTCTCGAGGTCGCTCTGCCAGCCGACCGTCGGAATCCGGTAGGGGTGGGCCTGATAAGTCAGCGCCAGCGCCGTCTCGAAGGCGATCCCGTCCGGGTCGTTGTCGGTGCGCATGCGGCGCTCCTCCATCACGACCTGCCGTTCCGCCTTCAGCGCCTCCTCGGTCACCTCGAGGTTCGCGAAGCGTTCGCCCTCGAGCGCGATCATCAACGGCAGGTGCTCCGGCGCGACGTCCTCGAAGTACACCGTCACGTCTCGCGACGTGTAGGCGTTGATGCGCCCGCCGCGCTCCTCGACGAGGCGGGTGTAGGCCTCCGGGCCGAGCGGCGCGAGGTTCTTCGAGCTGAGGAAGTTCATGTGCTCGAACAGGTGCGCGATGCCGGTGAAGCGCGACTCGTCGCCGGAGCCCACGCGCACCCACACCTGGAGCGAGACGGCGGGCGTCGCGTGGTCTTCGAGCGTGAGGACGGTCAGCCCATTCGCGAGCTTCGTGATCTTCGTGCGGAGCGCCGGGTCGTCCGGCGACGCGCCGGCGTCGGGCGACGCGGCGTGAGCCGCGCCTCCGAGGGCGAGGACCGAGAGCACGAGCACACGACGAGCGATGGAACGCAACGCGACTCCCCCCGCGGCGAAGATGGCGGCCCACCTTATCGGCCACGTATGGTGCAGGCAACGCGAGGAAATGCGCGAATTCGGGGGTCGGGGCATGCCGCTGCACGGAGATCGCGCGCTGAAGGCGCTGCTCGAGAGCACGCGCACGATCGCAGTGCTCGGCATCAAGGCGGGCGAGCACGAGGACGCGTTTCGCGTGCCCCGCTACATGCAGCGCCACGGCTTCGCGATCCGGCCCGTCTCGCCGAAGCTCGCCGAGGTGCTGGGGGAGCGCGCCGTCGCGAGCGTCGCCGATCTCGCCGAGCCGGTGGACATGATCAACGTGTTCCGCGCGCCGGCCAACATCCCGGGCCACGTGGACGAGATCCTGGCGATGCGGCACAAGCCGAAGTCGGTTTGGCTGCAGCTCGGCATCGCCCACCCGGCGACCGCGAGGCTCGAGGCCGCGGGCGTCGCGGTGGTCGAGGACCTGTGCCTGATGGTCGAGCACGCGCGCCTCTTCCGCGGGGCGCCCGATCACTGATGGACGTCGCTCCCGCCACCCTGCGCGTCCGCGTCCACTACGACTTCGCGTCGAGCCTGTGTTACGTCGCCCACCGCGTGATGCAGCGCATGGACGCGGCGCTCGCGGAGATCGGCATCGCGCTCGTCTGGACGCCGCTCGACCTCGGACGCCTCGTCGGCCCCTATCAGGCGGGCGCCGAGATCCCCGACGCGCGGCGCGAGAACGCGCGGCGCGTCGCGAGCGAGCTCGGCGTGGCGCTCGACGTGCCGCGCATCTGGCCCGACTCCTCGGGCGTGAACGCCGCCGCCTTCTCCGCCGAGCGCGCCGGGCGCGGCGCCACCTGGCGCGAGCGCGTGTTCACGGCGCTGTTCGAGGAGCACAAGCTCGCGCTGGGCGACGCCGAGGTGCTCGCGCTCGCGCGCGAGATCGCGTGGCCGCTGAGCGCGAGCGAGCTGGGACGCGGCCGCCACGAGCTCGAGGTGAAGACGGAGCTCGCGCGCGAGGAACAGGTGACCGGCGTGCCGACCTTCATGCTCGGCACGTGGCCGTTCGGCGGGATCCAGAGCGAGGAGACCATGATGCACGTGCTCGGGCGCTACGTCCGCAAGCTGCGCGCCGGCGAGCTCGTCGAATGAGCCCGCGCGACGACAAGCTCGTCTACTCCACCGGAAAGGGGCGCATCGCGTCTCCGATCGAGAGCCCGCGCGCGCCGCGCGGCGACGGCATCGTGCGCGTGCGCCGCGAGAGCCAGGGCCGCGGCGGCAAGACCGTCACGACGATCGCCGGCGTGGGCGCTGCCGAGGACAAGCTGAAGGAGCTCGCCGGCGAGCTGAAGCGGCTGTGTGGCACCGGCGGCACGGTGAAGGACTGGGTGATCGAGATCCAGGGCGACCACCGCGAGAAGATCGTCGCGGCACTGCAGCAGCGCGGCTACACGGTGAAGCTCGCAGGCGGCTGAGCCGCGGCGCACCCTTCAGGCCGGCGGGTCGGCGTCCCGCGGCAGCGCGCGCTTCGTCATCCAGCGCACCGCCAGCACGTCGGCGAGGCCGACGAAGAGCCGATTGCCGATGCCGTACTTCGAGCGGCCGGAGCGCCGCGGCCGATGGTTCACCGGCAGCTCGACGAGCCGCGCGCCCTCGAGCCGCAACAACGTGGGCAGGAAGCGGTGCATGCCGCGGTAGAGCTTCACGCGCTTCACGTGGCGCGCGCGCATCACGCGCAGCGAGCAGCCGACGTCGGTCACGCGCTCGCCCGTCGCCCAGTTGCGGAAACCGTTGGCGACGCGCGAGGAGAGCTTGCGGTGCCACGCATCCTGCCGGTGCGTGCGCACGCCGTTCGCCACGTCCGCGCGTTCGAGCGCGGCGATCAGGCGCGGCAGATCGGCCGGGTCGTTCTGGCCGTCGCCGTCGAGCGTCGCGATCAGCTCGCCGCGCGCGGCGGCGAAGCCGGCCGCCAGCGCCGCGGTCTGACCGCGGTTCTCGCGGAAGCGCACGATCCGCACGCGCGCGTCGTTCGCAGCGACCGCAGCGAGCACGTCGCCGGTGCCGTCGCGGCTGCCGTCGTCCACGTACACGCACTCGAAGCCGCCCGGCAGGCTCGCGAGCGCCGCGGCGATCTCGGCATGCAGCGCGCCCACGTTGTCACGCTCGTCGAAGAACGGCACGACCACGCTCAGATACGGCGCGAGGCTCACGCGTCGTCCGCGGCGCGCATCACGCCTTGAGCAGCTCCGGGTTGCGCGCGGCGACCATGCGGCGGATGCCGTCGCGCCACGCGACGCGCGAACGGCCGGCGCGCGCCTCGAGCTTGCGGACGTCGAGCGGCAGCGGCGCGAGCGCCTTCTCGGTGCGGTCGAACTTCGGCGTGAGGCCGGTGAGCCGCGCGAGCTCTTCGCACCAGCTCTCGATGCTCGTGTCCTCGCTGCCCGCCCAGTTCACGATCGTGGCCGGGGCGCTCGCCATCTCGACGAGCGTGTCGATCGTGCGCGCCGAGTCGTCCTCGTGGAAGAGCGGGAAGCGGTTGGGCCCGCTCGGGTGCACCGGGATCGGCACGCCCGCCTTCATCATCATCAGGTGGTACCAGGGCCAGCCGCCGTTGTCGCCGTAGGGAACGCCGAGCCGCGCGATCGTCGTGGGCGTGCTCCACTGGCGCGCGCAGAAGCGCACGACCGACTCCGCCGCGATCTTGCACAGGCTGTAGGTGGGCATCATCACGCGGTGGTGATCGCCGAGCGGATCGCCCTCGCTCACGGGCTCGCCGTTCTTCCATTGGTAGACGGCGGCGGACGAGCAGTGGATGAACGCGCGCTTCGGACGGCAGTGGGCGAAGAGCAGCCCGGCGCCCTCCGCGTTCATGGCGAGATCGCCGTCGAAATCCGGGGCGTTGCTGCGCGCGACCGCGAGGTTCAGTACGACGTCGGCGTCGGTCGGCACCGCCGAGAAGTCGCCGGTCGCGAGATCCGCGCGCACGGCCTTCGCCCCCAGCGCCTCGATCTTCGCGGCGTCCTCGGGCTTCGCGAAGCGCCCGAGCGCGAACACGGTGTTGTCCTGGGCGAGCGCGCGGGTGAGGGGCAGACCGACCTGGCCCGTCGCGCCGGTGATGACGATGCGTGCGTTCCTCATGGCTTCCTCTCCCTGCGTGTGCGCGCACTGTAGGCGCGCCCCGCGACCCGCACCCGGTGGCGCAGCTGCGCAGAAACCGGCCCAACTCCGGCTCCGGCCGACTACGATGCGCGCCATGCTCGCGCCCTCGCCTCCGGTTTCGCCCTGGCTGCGCGCGCTGCTGGTCGGCGCCGCGGCCCTGCTGCTGTTCGCGCGGCTCGGCGACCTCGACGCGTCGGCCCCCGACGAGCCGCGCTACCTGCAGATCTCGGAAGAGGTGCGCGCGCTCGAGTCGGGGCCGCGCGGGCTCGTGCTGCTGCACCTGAACGACGAGCCCTACACCCAGAAGCCGCCGCTCTACTACTGGCTCGCGGCGGCGGTCGGCGCGACGCAGGGGCGCGTCACCGAGCTCGCGGGCCGGATCCCCTCCGCGCTGTCGGGCGTCCTGCTCGTCTGGCTCACGCTGAGCCTCGGCTCACGCCTGCTCGGCGGCCGCGCCGGCAGCGTCGGCGCGGCGCTCCTCCTGACGACGTACGAGTTCGCGCGGCTGGCGCGCCGCGTTCAGCTCGACCCCCTGCTCGCGCTGCTCGAGACGCTCGCGCTCGCCGCCTTCTGGCGCCTCGACCGCGGCATGGGCCGGCGCAAGGCGAACGCCGCGCTGTTCCACGCCTCGCTCGGGCTCGCGGTGCTCACGAAGGGCCCCGTCGGATTTCTCGTCCCGATGCTGATTGCGGTCGTCTACCTCGCCTGGGAGGGGCGCCTGCGCGAGCTCGGCCGCGCGTTCCCGTGGTGGGGGCCGCTGCTCTCGGTCGCGCCGGGCGTCGCGTGGATCGCGGCCGCGAGCGCGCTCGCGCCGACGGGCTTCGCCGACGTCGCCGTGCGCGAGAACCTGCTCGGCCGGCTCGCCGACGGCGCACCCCACGACAACCCGATCTACTACTACGCCTACCAGCTTCCGCTCGACTTCCTACCGTGGACGTTGCTCTTCCCGGTCGCGGGCCTCGGTGCGTTCCAGACCCTGCGCGACCCGGCGACCCCGCCCGAGGGGAAGCGCGCGTGGCGATTCCTGCTCGCGATCGTCGGCGCGAGCCTCGTGTTCTTCTCGCTCGCGAGCGGAAAGCGCGGCCTCTACCTGCTGCCCGCGTTCCCGGCGGTCGCCTTGCTGTGCGCCGGCGGGCTCGAGCGCTGGCTGGCGGGCCGGGCGCGGGCGCCGAAGCGCCTCGCGTTCTTCGCGGTCGCGATCGGGCTGCTGTTCGCGTTCCTCGGGGCCCTCGCGCTGCAGCTCGGCAGCGGCTCGCCGCTCCCGGGGCTGTTCAAGAACGACTGGCTCGGGCGCTGGGTCGGGCCGCGCGACCTCGCGAGCGTGGACCTCGGGCTGCTGCGCGCCTTCGGGCTCACGCTCTTCGGCGCGATCGTGGCCGCCGTGGTGGCGTGGATCGCGCTCCGGCGCGCGCGCTCGTCCGCCCTGCGCTTCGTCTTCGTGCCGATCGGCCTCGCCTATGGCGCGCTGTTCGCCACGTTCGCGCTGCTCTATCCGGCGATCGACCCGCTGCGGAGCGTGCGGCCGATCGCGGAGGCGGCCGCCGCACGGACGCCCGCCGGCCAGGCGATCGGCCTCTACGACGAGCACAACCTGGTCGGCGGCCTCGCCTACTACGCCTCCCGGGAACACCCGATCTTGGAGCTGGCCACGCCTGCCGATGTAGAGGCGTTCTTCCGGTCGGGCGGGCGAGTGGTCGTCGCGCGCGCACGGAAGCTCGAAGGGGTGGCGCTCGGCGAGGTCGTCGAGCGCTTCCGAAGCGGGGAGCGACAGGTGGTCTTGATCGCGCCGGCCGGTGGCCGGTGAGCCGCGTCACCCCGAAAGAACGCGAGGTTGCGCGAGGAATCCACTAGTTGGCGCCGCGCGCGCTCGTCTATATTGCGCGCGCTTTCGAGCCGCGACAGCGCCAGAACGTTCGCCAACACGCCGGTCTCTCCTGGGAGAGCTGTGCGTGCGACCCGAAAGGAAGCACCGATGAGCAAGATGGCCGAGCTCCACTACGACGGGAAGAAGATCTCGCTGCCGATCGTCGAGGGGACGGAAGGCGAACGCGCGATCGACATCCAGAAGCTTCGCGACACGACGGGCCTAATCACTCTCGACCCCGGGTACGGCAACACCGGCTCCTGCGAGAGCTCCGTCGCGTTCATCAACGGCGAGGAGGGCATCCTCCACTACCGCGGCTATCCGATCGAGGAGCTCGCGGAGAAGTGCTCGTTCCTCGAGGTCGCCCTGCTGCTGATGAACGGCGAGCTGCCCACCAAGCAGGCGCTCGACGCGTTCACGCGCTCGATCACGTACCACACCATGCTCCACGAGGACTTCCGGCTCTTCTACCGGTCGCTCCCCAAGGACGCGCACCCGATGGCGGCGTGCTCGGCCGGCGTCGCCGCGCTCGCGACGTTCTACCCGGACTCGCTCGACCCGCGCTCGCCGCGCCAGGTGGAGGTCTCGATCCACCGCCTGATCGCGAAGCTGCCGACGATCGCGGCCTACGCGCTGAAGCAGTCGATCGGGCAACCGTTCATGTATCCGAACAATCAGCTGTCCTACGTCGGGAACTTCCTCCACCTGATGTTCGCGACGCCCTGTGAGCCCTACAAAGTCGACCCGGTGGTCGAGAAGGCGCTCGACCTGCTGTTCATCCTGCACGCCGACCACGAGCAGAACTGCTCCACCAGCACGGTGCGCCTGGTCGGTTCGTCGCACACGAACCTGTTCGCCTCGGTGGCCGCGGGCATCAACGCGCTCTGGGGTCCCCGCCACGGCGGCGCGAACCAGGAAGTGATCGAGATGCTCCAGAAGATCGAGGGCGAGGGCATCTCCGCGAAGCAGTTCGTCGAGCGCGCCAAGAGCCGCGACGACACGTCGCGCCTGATGGGCTTCGGCCACCGCGTGTACAAGAACTTCGACCCGCGCGCGAAGATCATCAAGAAGGCCTGCTTCGACGTGCTCGGCCGGCTCGGCGTGCACAGCAAGCTGCTCGAGATCGCCGTCGAGCTCGAGGAGCTGGCGCTCAAGGAGGAGTACTTCGCGGAGCGCCGCCTGTACCCGAACGTCGACTTCTATTCGGGCGTGATCTACACGGCGATCGGCGTGCCGGAGAAGCTCTTCACGGCGCTGTTCGCGATCGGCCGCCTGCCCGGCTGGATCGCGCAGTGGCTCGAGATGCACGAGCAGAAGCACAAGATCGGCCGGCCGCGCCAGATCTATCAGGGGCCGAAGAAGCGCTCGGTGGTGCCGCTCGCACAGCGGGTCTGACGGCGCCTCTCCGGGACGCGGCGCCCGCTGCGCCGAGCTCGGCACTGTCGCGGGCCGGCCGCGCGCGCGCGACGATGCGCGAGTGGCGGATGCAGCTTGCTACACGACGGCGCGCTGGAGCGGGGTGCGCGTCGCGCTCGGGCGGCGCGCCGTGCTGCGGCTCGCGCGCGACGCGGAAGCGCTCGGTCTCGGCAGCGTCGACGCCAGCGCCGCCCTCGCCGAGATGGCGCGGCTGGCCGCGTACCGATTCGGCGCGCAGCCCGGCGTCGTGCGCCTCGAGGCGCGCCGCGACGCACACGGCGCGCTCGCGCTCTCCGGCTCCACGCGCGCGCTCGGCCCCGATCGCCGCACCTGGAGCGCGATCTCGGCGGTGCACCCAGGGCCGCATGCCGCCGCGCCGGGCGCGAAGGTCCCGCGCGCGGACGTCGAGGCCGCGCGCGAGGCCGCCCAGGCCGCCCACGCCGACGAAGCGTTGCTGTTCGACACCGCAGGGCGTCTGGTCGAGGGCGCGCGCACCAACGCGATCGTCGTGCGCGAGGACGGCAGTCTCGCGACGCCCACGCTCGCCTTCGGCGGCGTGCGCGGCATCGCCCTCGCGCTGCTGTGCGAGACGCTCCCGGAGATCGTCGAGGCCGCGCTCACGCGCGCCGACCTCGCGCGGGCCCGCGAGGTGATCGCGGTGAATGCGGTGCGCGGCGCGAAGCCGATCGCGAGCCTCGACGGCGCGCCGCTCGGCTCGATTCCCGCGCCAGGCCCCGTGTGCCAGCGCCTCGCCGCGATCCTGCGCGCGGCCGCCTGAACGCGCGCTCCGCGCGCCCCGTGGGCTAGCGTGCGCGCCTTCACTTCCACGGAGGCAAGCATGGATCTGCACGGCAGCGCGGCGATCGTGACGGGCGGCGGCTCGGGGCTCGGCGAGGCGACGGCGCGGGAAATCGTCGCGCGCGGCGGGCGCGTCACGATCCTCGATCTCGGGCGCAGCAAGGGCGCGGACGTCGCGAAGTCCCTCGGCGACGCGGCGCAGTTCTGCGAGGCCGACGTCGCAAACGAGGAGCAGGTCGCGGGTGCGGTGGACGCGACCGTCCGGAAGTTCGGCCTCGTGAACGTGGTGGTGAACTGCGCGGGCATCGGCACGGCCGGCAAGACCGTCGACAAGGAAGGCAAGCCGTTCGACCTCGGCCTGTTCCGCAAGACGATCGAGGTCAACCTGATCGGCACGTTCAACGTGATCCGGCTGGCCGGCGCGAAGATGCAGGGCAACACGCCGAACGCCGGCGGCGAGCGCGGCGTCGTCGTGAACACGGCCTCGGTCGCGGCCTTCGAGGGGCAGATCGGACAGTGCGCCTACTCCGCCTCGAAGGGCGGCGTGGTCGGCATGACCCTGCCGATCGCGCGCGACTTCTCGGCCGTCGGCATCCGCGTGTGCACGATCGCGCCGGGCCTGTTCCTGACGCCGATGCTGATGGGTCTGCCCGAGCCGGCGCGCGCGTCGCTCGGCAAGCAGGTGCCCTTCCCGTCTCGGCTCGGCAACCCGTCGGAGTACGCGCTGCTCGCCTGCCACATCGTCGAGAACCCGATGCTGAACGGCGAGACGATCCGGCTCGACGGCGCGATTCGCATGCAACCGCGATGAGCCCAACTCCGTTGGGCTCACCGCGGTTGCCCGACTCGTTGGGCTCCGCTCGCCCGCGTCGCGCTTCGCGCGACTTGCGGCCCCTCGGCCGCTGCCGCGAGTCGGTGGAAGACTTCAGAAGGAGAAGCACATGACCTCCCCCATGGGCCGCATGGCCATCACCATTCCCGCGCCGTTCTTCGACTCGCGCGGCTGCGTCGAGCTCGCGAAGCGCGCGGAGAGCGAATGGGGCTACCCCGCGATCTGGATGGCGGAGACGGCCGGGCCGGACTCGTTCTCGCTGGCCGGCGCGATGGCCGTCTCGACGAGCACGATCGAGATCGGCACCGCGATCGTGGCCGTCTACAACCGCACGCCGGCCGTGCTCGCGATGAGCGCGGCGACGCTCGCGCAGCTCTCGAACGACCGCTTCATCCTCGGCCTCGGCTCGTCGTCGCACGCGATCATGCGCGACTGGAACGGCGTCGACTTCCGCGAGCCGCTCGGCCACGTGCGCGAGTCGGTGGCCGTGATCCGGCAGGCGCTCACCGCCGAGAAGACCGACTTCGCCGGGAAGTACTTCCGCTCGAACGGACTGCGTCTCGGCGCGAAGCCGAAGAAGCCGGTGCGCATCTATCTCGCCGCGTTGCGCGAGAAGATGTGCGAGCTGGCGGGCGAAGCCGGCGAGGGTCTGATCATCAACTTTCAGCCCGCGAGCGCGATGCCGCAGATCCTCGCAGCCTACCGACGGGGCGCCGCCAAGGCGGGCCGCGACGGCTCGCGGGACGAGGTCGTGTGCCGCTTCCAGGTCTGCGTGACGAACGACCGCGCGAAGGCGCGCGGCCTCGTGCGCATGGCCTTCGGCGGATACCTGTCGGCGCCCGTCTACAACGCGTTCCTCGCCTGGTGCGGCTTCGAGCAGGAAGCCAAGGCGATCGCCGAGGGCTTCGCGAAGAAGGACCGCGCGGCCGTCGCCACGGCCATCACCGACGAGATCGTGGACCGGATCGCGATCATCGGGACGGCCGACGAGTGCCGCGAGCAGATCGCCGGCTTCGTGAAGGCCGGCGTCACGACGCCGGTGATCGCGCCGCTCGCGACGAGCCGCGAGGAAGCGCTGCGCATCTACGAGACGTTCGCTCCCGCGCGCGCGTAGGCGCTCCCCCGGCTGCCGGATGCCGAGGCCGGCCGAGGCGAGCCGCAGGCGGGCCTCGATGCCCGCGCGAACGGCCATTACGGTGAACGCTCGAGCGAGGCGGTGAACGCTCGAGCGAGGGGAACGCGATGACGAGCGGCGACGTCGTGCTGACCGGCGGTACCGGCCTGATCGGCCGGCGGCTCGCGGAGCAGCTGCGCAGCGAAGCGCGCGGCCTGCGCTGGATCGTGCGCGACGCCGCGCGCGTGCACGCGCTCGCGGGAGAACGCGTGCACGCCTGGGACGGCGTCGAAGTCGACCCCAGCTGGCTCGACGGAGCCGCCGCCGTGGTCCACCTCGCCGGCGAGCCGATCTTCGGCAGCTTGCCCACCGAGGCGAAGCGCAAGCGCATCTGGTCGAGCCGCGTGGACTCGACGCGCAGCCTCGTGAAGGCCCTTGCCGCGCTGCCGCCCGAGCGCCGCCCGGGCACCTTGGTGTGCGCCTCGGCGGTCGGTTACTACGCCGACTCGGGCGACGACGAGATCCGCGAGAGCGACCCCCCCGGCCCGGGCTTTCTGTCCGAGTTGTGCCGCGACTGGGAGGCCGAGGCCGCGCACGCCCGCGCGCTCGGGGTGCGCGTGTGCTCCCTGCGCATCGGCGTCGTGCTCGCGCCGCGCGGCGGAGCGCTCGCGATGATGCTGCCCCTGTTCCGCGCCGGCCTCGGCGGGAAAATGGGCGACGGCATGCAGTGGTTCCCCTGGATCCACGTCGACGACTGCGTCGCCTTGGCGCGCTTCGCGCTCGATGCCCCGACTGCGAACGGCCCCTGGAACTGCGCGGCGCCTGGCAGCGCCCGCAACGGCGAGTTCAGCGCGATGCTCGCGAGCACGCTGCATCGCCCCGCATTCCTGACCGTGCCGGCGTTCGCACTGCGCGCGGCGCTGCGCGACCTCTCGGTCGAGTTGCTGGCCAGCCGCAAGGTCGTGCCTGCGGCGGCCAGCGCCGCGGGCTTCGCGTTCCGGTACCCGGCGCTGCACGACGCGCTCGCCGACGTCTGCGCCGCGAGCTGACGCGCGGCCGGGCGATCGTTCAGCGCGCGCTCTCGAACAGGACCGGCAGGACGTCCTTCACGGTCGGCGTCCGACCCGGCGGCACGGCGAAGTAGCCGAACTGCGTCGGGAGCTCGCTGCTCGGTCCGAAGCGGGCCCCGAATTCGGCGCACAGGCGCGCCATCACCTTGCGCGCCATCGCTTCTTCGACGTCGGTCATCAGCAGCACCGCTCGCTCGCGGAGCATCCGAAAGATCGAGTCTTCGACGCGCATCTCGGATTCGACGAAGTCGAGGAAGTCGCGGGCGATCAGGTCGCCCTCCTCGCCGGCCACGCCGATGAACACGCACGGCACGCCGTGGGCCCGCGAGCAGAACGCCGCGCGCTCGAACAGCACGCGCAGCATGCGCGGGTCGTCTTTCGGAATCGCCGAGGGGAGTGCCATCGCCATGCGCCTTCTATCGACGCGCGGGGATGCGCGCTTGACGCCGCGCAGCACGATCGCGCCGCGGCCGAGCCTCTCGCACGCGCGCCGTGGCGGCAAATCGCGCGCGTCTGGCAGGCAGCGGCTCCCGCCCTATCGTGCGCGACCCGATGTCCACCGACGCAGAGAGCAGATCGCGCGCCGCGTTCCTCGCCAGCGCCTGCTTCGCGTTCAATGGCGCGATTCTCGCCAACATCGCCCTCGGCGCCCTGGTGCGCGCCCACGGCGCGGGCCTCGCCTGCCCGGACTGGCCGCTCTGCTTCGGCGAGGTGATCCCGCGCTTCGACTTCAAGGTCGCCTGGGAGGTCTCGCACCGGTACGTGGGCTGGGCCTTCGGCGCGACGACCCTCGCGCTCGGCGCGGCCCTCCTGCGCGACCGCACGCTGCGGCGGGTCGCCGGGCGCGTCTGGGGCGTCGCGATCGCCCTGCTGCTGGCGCAGGGCCTGCTCGGCGCGCTCACCGTGTGGCACCTGCTGGCGTCGTGGAGCGTGACGTCGCACCTGATCGTCGGGAACGCCTGGAACGCGAGCGTGCTGTGGCTCGGTCTCACGCTGCGCAGACACGCGCGCGGGGAGGCATCGACCCGCGCGCCGGCGGCCGCCCGGTTCGCGGTCGCCACTGCAGGCCTGTTCCTGTTCTTTCAGGTCGCCCTCGGCGGCATGGTCTCCTCGCGCGGCGCCGGCCTCGCCTGCTCCACCTGGCCGAGCTGCTACGGGGACGCCTGGTTCCCGCTCTGGGGGTTCGCGAACCCGATCGGCCTGCACGTGCACCATCGCGCGAACGGGTACCTGCTGGCGGCGGTGATCGCGTGGATGGCATTCGCCGCGCGCGGCGTCCCGCGCCTGGCCGCGCGCACCCGGCTCGCCCTCGCGCTCGTCTTCGTGCAGATGGGCCTCGGGATCGCCAACGTTCTCCTGCACCTGGCCGTCGAGGTCACCGCGCTGCACACCGCGATGGCCGGCGCCCTCGTCCTCACGCTCACCGCCTGCACGCACACCGCGTTCGCCAAGGAGTCCCGATGAAGCCGCACCAAGTCTTCGCCCGCATGAGCCCCGAGCGCGCCTTCGAGCTGCTCAGCAAGGTGAAGGAGAAGCTGCCCGGCGTGTACACGCAGGCCGTGGGCGCGGCGTGCGTCACGATGAAGGCGCGCCCGCAGTTCATGATGAAGCAGTCGAAGGAGAAGCAAGCGCAGTTCGTGCGCTCGGCGCTCTCGCGCTTCGCCGCGGCGCCGATCGCGGAGGAGGTGCTCGCCGCCTACTTCCTCGAGGTGCGCCGCGACCTCCTCACGGAATGGCTCGACGCGCTCGGGATCGAGCACGAGAACGGCATCCTGAAGCAGGACGACCCGCGGGAGCCGGCGCGCGAGACGCTCGAGGCCGCGGTGGCCAAGTTCCGCGGCGGCGACGGCGCCGAGGACCGACAGCTCCTGCTCGAAGCGTTCGCCGCCCAGAGCGCGGTGACCTGGCCCGCGCTCGACGCGCTCCTCGGGGTCGAGGGCGCCTGAGCCCGGGGACGAAAGGAAGCCCCCGCTCCGCGTTTCCGCGAAGCGGGGGCCGTGTTAGGAGCAGGGGACCAGCTGCTGCCTAAGACAGGGGTTGCGAGCTCACGACATCGTGGCGTGCGCGGGCGCGCCGACCATCACGCCACCGGGCGCTGCGGACGCCGGCTTCTCGGCGATCGAGCCGCCGCCGAGGGCGTACGCGCTCTCGCTGTGCTCGGCGAGGTCGAGGCCCTCGAACTCGCTCTCGTCGTCGACCCGCAGCGAGCCCATCACGAGGGCGAGGCCCTTCAGGATCACGAAGGTCGCGATCGGGGCGAACAGCGCGACGAACGCGACGCCTTCCAGCTGGATCAGCAGCTGGTCGGTGCGCGTCTCGACGCCCGCGCCGAAGGTGGTCGCGAAGAGCGCCGAGGCGAGCGCGCCCCAGGCGCCGCCGACGCCGTGCACGCCGAAGGCGTCGAGCGAGTCGTCGTAGCCGAACAGCGGCTTCAGGAACGTCACCGAGGCATAACAGATGACCGACACGCCGAAGCCGACGGCGATCGCGCCGAGCGGGCTCACGTTGCCGCACGCGGGCGTGATCGCGACGAGGCCTGCGACGGCCGCCGTCGCGGCGCCGAGCGCCGTGGGCTTGCCACGGTGGAGCATCTCGATACCGGCCCACACCAGCGTGGCGGCGGACGCCGCGGTCGCGGTGTTGATGAAGGCGAGCGCCGCGAGACCGCTGGCCGAAAGCGCGCTGCCGGCGTTGAAGCCGAACCAGCCGGCCCACAGGAGGCCCGCGCCGGTGAGGCAGAGGGGCAGGCTGTGCGGCGGCATCGGCTCCTTGCCGAAGCCCTTGCGCTTGCCGATCACGAGCGCGGCGACGAGCGCCGAGAAGCCCGCGGAACAGTGCACCACGAGGCCGCCCGCGAAGTCGATCGCGCTCTTCGCGAAGAAGTAACCCTTGCCCGCCCACACCATGTGCGCGATCGGGCAGTACACGAGCAGCACCCACAGCGCGATGAACGCGGCGAAGGCCTTGAACTTCATGCGCTCGACCACGGCGCCGATGATCAGCGCGGGCGTGATGATCGCGAACATGCCCTGGAACGCGGCGAACACGAGCTCCGGGATGTTGCGCGGCGGCGAGGCGAAGTTCGCGACGACCGAGTCGACCGTGATGCCCATCAGACCGACCTTCGAGAAGTCGCCGATGAACGCGTTGCCGTCACCGAAGGCCAGGCTGTAGCCGACCAGCACCCAGAGCACGCCCACGATCGCCGCGGCGGCGAAGCACTGCACCAGCACGTTCAGCATGTTCTTCGCGCGGACCAGTCCGCCGTAGAAGAGTGCGAGCCCGGGCAGCGTCATCATCAACACGAGAGCCGAAGCGGTGAGCACCCACGCGGTGTCACCCGAGTCGATCACAGGGGGCATGGTTTGGTCCTCCGAGTTTCCCAGCAGCGCGCTGGTGAAATCAGGGGAGAGCAAGGCGCATGCCAGCGACCATTGGGCCGAATCGCGCGCGGTCGCGCCGATTTCGGCTCAAATCGCCCTGCCGCTCGCAGCTTCGCGCTCAAGTTCCGCGCACGCGCGCCCGGGATCGCGGCAAGCGCGCGGGGCGCGCGCTCAGACGAGCAGCGCGCCGCCGTCGACTGCGAGCGTCTCGCCGGTGACGTAGCTCGCGGCGTTCGACGCGAGGAACACGCACGCGTCCGCGATCTCGCGCGGCTCGCCGACGCGCTTCAGCGGAAGCCGCGCGGCCGTCGCGTTCTTCACGCGCCTGCCCTGCTCTTCGGGCATCACCGAGAAGATCGCATTGAAGAGCTTCGTCTCGATCGCTCCGGGCGCGACGCAATTCACGCGGATGCCGTACTCCGCCCACTCGACCGCCATCGCCTTGGTGGCCATCACCACGCCGGCCTTCGCGATCGAGTAGTGCGCGGTCGGCACCTGCGGACGGATCCCGCTGATCGACGCGATGTTGACGATCGATCCGCCGCCGCCCTGCGCGCGCATCGCCCACGCGGCGGCCTGCGACAGGAAGAAGAGCCCTTTCAGGTCGAGGTTCATCACGCTGTCCCACGCCTTCTCGTCCATCTCGATCGCGGGCGCGTTGAAGCTGGTGCCCGCGTTGTTCACCAGCACGTCGATGCGGCCGAGCTCGCGCGTCACGCGCTCCACCTGCAGCGCGAGCTGATCCATGCGCCCCGCGTGCGCCTCGATCGCGAGCGCGCGGCGACCGAGCGCGCGCACCTGCGCAGCGACGCGCTCGAGATCGGGCAACTTGCGCGACGACACGGCGACGTCTGCGCCGGCGCGCGCCAGCGCGAGCGCGGTGGCTTCGCCGATGCCGCGGCTGCCGCCGGTGACGAGCGCGACCTTGCCTGCGAGCGAGAACTGCGAGAGATCCATGCGCGAAGCCTCCAGGTGCGCACCGCCAGCGGCGCGGCGAACCCGCTTGGGGTCTGACCCCTTTCGGGTTCGCGGCGGCAGGATGCCTGCGATTCCGCGGGGTTGCGATGGCGCGGAAACGGCGTCTCGGCCGGGGCAGGTCAGCGCTGGCAGCGCGCGCACCACCAGACGCCGCGCGCGTCGTCGCCCATGCGCGCGACGCGGATCGGCGCGGCGCAGGCGGGGCACGGCTTGCCCTCGCGGCCGTAGACCCAGCTTCGCCCGTGCGGTGCGCTGCGGGGCGTCGGGAAGTGCGCGTCGCGTCCGCCGCGCACCACCGCGTCGGCCATCAGCTCGCGCGCACGCCGGTAGAGCGCCGCGAGCCCGTCGTCCGAGATGCGCTCGGGCGGCGTTTCGGGGTGGATGCGCTCGTGGAACAGCGCTTCGCACTTCCAGCGGTTGCCGATGCCCGCGACGACCTGCTGGTCGACCAGCAGGTCCGCGATCGTCGGCCGATGCGCGGCGCGGGCGCGCGCGACGACCACGGCGAGGTCGAGCCGCGGCGCGAGCACGTCGGGCCCGAGGCGCGCGAGCTGCGGGTGGTCCGCCAGCGCGCTGCGCCGGATCAGCTCCGCGGTCATCGCGCGGAACACGATCCAGCGCGCATCGCCGCGCGCGATCCAGAGCGACGTCGCCGCGGTCTCGCGCGCGAACACGCTCGCCGCGTCGTAGCGGCGCAGCTTGCCGTACATGCCGAGATGGAAGTGCAGCACCGCGTCGGCGCGCGGCGGCGGCGCGCCTCTTCCGCGCGAGTCGCCGACGCCCTTCGCGTCCGCCGCGAGGCCCACGAGCACGTGCTTGCCGAGTGCGCGCGCCTCGGTGACCACGCCGCCCGGCACCAGACCGCGGCCGCGGATCCACAGCGCGTCGACGGGTCGGCCCGCGAGCTCTTCCTCGAGCCAACGCGCCGCGCGATGCAGCGTGTCGCCCTCGGGCATCAGGGCGCGCTCAGCGCGGAGCGCTCGAGCTCGAGCCCGCGGTAGCCGCGGCGGAATCCGGCGCGCAGCAGCGCCTCCGCGAGGCGCGACTCCCCCGCCGGCGCCCCGTCGATCTCCTCGAGCCGCACCACCGAGAGCGCGCGATCCGCGAACAGCGCGCGCAGCGCGCGGCCGACGCGTTCGGGCTCCGCGTCGCCGTCCGCGGCGCGGAACGTCCAGAGCTTGCGCGCGCCCCGCTCGATGAACGCGAGCAGCGCGCCGTCCGCCAGCGCGACGCGGGCGCCCACCG
>CAZCTH010000024.1:0-50111 GCA_964501435.1 uncultured Spirochaetales bacterium
CGGCGCGGATCTCTCCGCGCGCATGGAGCACGCCGCGGCGAGCGAGCTCGCGCGCGGCGCCGAGCGCGTGCTGCTGCGCGGCAGCGACAGCCCGGCGCTCGGGGGCGAGGTGCTCGAGGCCGCGCTGGCCGCGCTCGCGCGCAGCGACGTCGCGCTGAGCCCGGACCCCGATGGCGGCTACAACCTGGTCGCGCTGCGCCGTTTCGCGCCGGGCCTGTTCGCCCACGCCATGAGCACGCGCACGGTGCTCGAGGACACGCGGGCCGCCGCTCGCTCGCTCGGCCTGTCGAGCGAGCTGCTCGCGCCCGGCTTCGACGTCGACGTCGAAGCCGACTTCGCGTTGCTTCGCGCCGAGGGGGGCCGCGCGGCTGCGCTCTGTCCCCGCTCGCTCGCGTGGCTGGACGCCTTCGCCGCGTCGCGCTGAGCAGGGTCGCGCGCCCCGCGCGCGGGCAGTGTGCGCCCAGGACGTGGGCAGCGCGAGTGGGCCGATTAGAGCCCAATAACTCCTTACATGGCCCGTTCGTGCGCTTCGAAGCGCGAACGGGAGCGGCACGCGCCTTGCTCTAGGTCCCCGCGGAACTCACTCCACGGAGGACTCTCCCCAATGTCTCGTCTCGTCTTCTCAGTCTTGACCGTTCTCGTCTACGCCTTGGGTGCCAAGGCCGAGGGGGCGGACGTCGACGCGCGCTTCGCAGAGATGCAGGCGCGCATCGAGCAGCTCGAGCAGAAGCTCGCAGCCCAGAGCCAGGAGCTCGCCGAAGCCAAGCAGGCCGCGCCTGCCCCGGCCGCGGCGCTCCCGGACGTCGCCGCGGACGCGCCGTCGTTCTTCGACACGATCAACGTCAGCGGCTTCGTCGCGGCCTCGTACTTCTACAACTTCAACGATCCGGACGGCGGCTCGCTCGGCGGCTCGAACGGCCCCGTCGATCTGCTCCACCCGGACAGCAACAGCTTCTCGCTCGACCAGCTGTGGCTGACGATCTCGCGTGACTCGACGGAAGAGTCCCGAGCGGGCTTCAAGGCCGACTTCGTCTACGGCAAGACGGCCTCGATCCTCTCCGGCGACAACGCCGACGGCAACGCGGGCAACGACTTCGACCTCTACCAGGGGTACATCACCTATCTCGCGCCGATCGGCGGAGGCGTGACGATCTCCGCCGGTAAGTTCGCGACGTTGCTCGGCGCCGAAGTGGCGCAGGCGAACGGCAACTGGAACATCACGCGCGGCAACGTCTACAACTTCCTGCAGCCGATCAATCACACCGGCATCCTGGCCTCGACGGCGATCGGCGGCGTGACAGCGAGCTTCGGCGTGGTCGACGAGACCCGGAACTTCCCGGCGCTCAACGCCGACCGCAACAACAACAAGGCCATCCTGTTCGGCCTGAGCGGCGGCGGAGAGACGTTCTCCGGTTCGTTCACGGGCACCTACGGCGACTCGCCGAGCTCGTTCTCGAGCGACTCGGACGACAACGAGGTGATCCTCGACTTCATCGCGCGGTTCACGCCGAACGAGAAGTTCGCGAGCTACGTGAACCTCGACTACATCTCGAGCGACTTCGGCTCGAACTCGCTCGACGGGATCGGCATCGCGGGCGCGGCGCGCTTTGCCATCACCGACACGACGGGCCTCTCGGGTCGCTTCGAGTACATCACCCTCGAGGACGACACGAACTCCGACGTGAAGATCTGGGGCATCACCGGCACGGTCGACCACAAGCTGACCGATGCGCTGACGGTCCGCGGCGAAGTGCGCTTCGACAAGGCGAGCGACGTCGACTTCCTGACCGGCGGCGGCGACGACATCTACTTCGGCGACGACGGCTTCGACTACGACGACCAGGTCACCCTGGGCCTCGAGATGATCTACGGCTTCTGATTCCCCACCCGCCAGGGCAAAAAACAACGGCGCGGATCCCGCAAGGGATCCGCGCCGTTTCTCTTTGGATCGTCGAGTCGCTCAGGTCGCTCGGGGACGTTCGTTCGTTCGTGAACCAACGTCCCCGGGGCGGCTGCTACCAGAGGGAGAACTTCGGCGCGATGCCGAGCTTCTCCATCTTCGTGTAGAGGGTCCGCCGGCCGATGCCGAGCGCCCGTGCTGCGGCGGCGCGATTGCCTCGCGCCTCCCGCAGTGCGCGCACGATGCGCCAGCCCTCGGCGAGATCGACCCACTCCGTGAGGTTCGGCGCTCCGCCGCGCTTTTCCGCGGCGGTCTCGAAGAACCTCTCGAAGAATGCGTCGAGGGCGCTCGCGTCGGGGCGAGGGGATGCGGGAGCGTTGATGTGTCCGAGTGCCATCGGGGAATGCCTCCGCCCGTTGCCTACAGCAAGCCTCGTTCCAACCTGCCGCGCGCGGAGAAGGCTGCGCAGCACTTCGGCTGCTCACAACTTCAGCACGCACTGCCCAGCACATGAGCACACATCGGCACACACGGGCGCGATTTCGCCGCTGCGGCGCACGCGCGTTGCGTTTCGCGCATGGCACGGGTGTTGCTCTCTCCGACGGCAGACCCCCCAATTGACCCTGCTCCGGCCGTACGTTTCGTGATAGGGTCCGGCCGCTTCGGGGCCCCGAGAGGAGACGCCATGAAGAAGATCGAAGCGGTGATCAAGCCGTTCAAGCTCGACGAAGTGAAGGAGGCCCTTCACGAGATCGGCGTCCAGGGCATGACCGTCACCGAGGTCAAGGGCTTTGGCCGCCAGAAGGGCCACACCGAGCTCTACCGCGGCGCCGAGTACGTCGTGGACTTCCTGCCCAAGATCAAGCTCGAGATCGCCATTTCGGACGACCTGGTGGACAAGGTCGTCGAAGCGATCGCCGGGGCCGCCAACACCGGCCGCATCGGCGACGGCAAGATCTTCGTCCTGCCCATCGAGCAGGCCGTGCGCATCCGCACGGGCGAGCGCGGCGACGAGGCGCTGTAGCCCGTCGTCCCCCCCAGTTTCCGCAGCGCGGATCGACCGCGCGGGACCAGCGCTCGCAATGCGAGCAACAAGGAAAGAGCCCGGATCATGACTCCCAAGCAGGTTCTCGAGTTCGCCAAGAAGAACAACGTCGTGATGGTCGACTGCCGCATCATCGACTCGCCCGGCCTGTGGCAGCACTGCTCCCACCCGATCTCGCAGCTCGAGGAATCGACCTTCGAGGACGGCTACGGCTTCGACGGCTCGTCGATCCGCGGCTGGAAGGCGATCAACGAGAGCGACATGCTCATGATCCCCGACCCGACGACCGCGTTCATCGACCCGTTCATGGCGCACCCGACGCTCGTGCTGATCTGCGACGTGGTCGACCCGATGACGCGCGAGCCCTACGGCCGCGACCCGCGCCACATCGCGAAGAAGGCGGAGCTGTTCCTCAAGCAGACGGGCATCGCCGACACCGCGTTCATGGGTCCGGAGGCGGAGTTCTTCGTGTTCGACAACGCGAAGTTCGGCTCGGGCGCGAACCACGGCTACTACGAGCTCGACTCGATCGAAGCGGCCTGGAACACGGCGCGCGACGAAGAGGGCGGCAACCTCGGGTACAAGATCCGCCACAAGGAAGGCTACTTCCCGGTGCCCCCGCACGACACCCAACAGGACATCCGGACCGAGATGTGTCTCGAGATGGAGAAGATGGGCATCGTGATCGAGACGCAGCACCACGAGGTGGCGACTGCCGGCCAGGCCGAGATCGACATGAAGTTCGACACGCTGACGGTCATGGCCGACAAGCTGATGAAGTACAAGTACGTGGTGAAGAACGTCGCGCGCCGCCACGGCATGACGGCGACCTTCATGCCGAAGCCGCTGTTCAAGGACAACGGCTCGGGCATGCACACGCACCAGTCGCTGTGGAAGGACGGCAAGCCGCTCTTCGCGGGCAATGGCTACGCCGGCCTGTCCGACATCGCGCTCTGGTACATCGGCGGCATCCTGAAGCACTCGCGTGCGCTGGCTGCGTTCACCAACCCGACCACGAACTCGTACAAGCGGCTCGTGCCGGGCTACGAGGCGCCGGTGAACCTGGCGTACTCGTCGCGCAACCGCTCCGCGTCCTGCCGCATCCCGACCTACTCGCAGAGCCCGAAGGCGAAGCGCGTCGAGGTCCGCTACCCGGATCCGGCCTGCAACCCGTACATCGCCTTCGCGGCGATGCTGCTGGCCGGCATCGACGGCGTGATCAACAAGATCCACCCCGGCGACCCGCTCGACAAGAACATCTACGCCCTCTCCGCGGAGGAGGCGAAGAACGTTCCCACGATGCCGGGCAGCCTCGACGAGGCGGTGCGCGAGCTCGAAGCCGACCACGACTTCCTGCTCCAGGGCGGCGTGTTCACCAAGGACGTGATCGAGTCGTGGATCGCCTACAAGCGCGACAACGACATCGACCCGGTCCGCCTCCGCCCGCATCCCCACGAGTTCGAGCTCTACTACGACTGCTGAGCGGTCGCGTCGAGGCTCGACGCCAATCGAGAAGGCCCCGCAGCGGCGACGCTGCGGGGCCTTCGCATTTCCGGGCGTCGCTGCGGCCCCGGCGCGGGCGCTACTTCGCCGCCTCGCGCGCCGCGCGCGCGCGCTTCGCCGGCGCCGACACGAGCGCCTTGCGCTCCACGCCCGCCTCCTTCGCCACCGCGTCGTAGGCTTCCTGCACCTTCTCCACGAACACGTCGGCGTCGGGCACGATGTCGGGGTCGCTGTTGAAGCCCCAGTGGAGCGTGCCGTCGTAGCTCGCGAGCGCGATGCCGATCCCCAGGCCCTCCATCAGGGGCACCTGCGGATACATCTCGAGCACGCGCGCGCCGCGGAAGTAGAGCGGGAACTGCGGGCCCGGGACGTTGGTGACGATGGTGTTGATCTGGCCCTCGTTCGCGCGCGCGCCCAGCGAGAGCAGCACCGACGGCGTGAACTCGGCGATCTTGTTGATGGTCTGCACGCCGAGCGCCTGGCGCGTCTCCTTGAGCCGCACCGTCTCCTCGTGGATCAGGCCGAGCTGCTGGCGCGGGTCGGGTTCGTGGATCGGCAGCGGGATGATCCACGACGAGACGTTGTTGCCGAGCTTTCCCTTCTGGTCCTCGCTGCGCACCGACACCGGCGCGGAGACGCGGAAGGTCACGCTGCTCGGGTCGACGGCGCGGTGCAGGAAGTAGTTGCGCACGGCGCCCGTCACGACGGTGAGCACGACGTCGTTCACGGTGCAGTCGAGCGCCTTGCGGATCGCCTTCACCTCGCCGAGGGGGGTCTTCAGCCAGTCGAACTTGCGGTGCGGGCCGACGGTGCCGTTCAGCGGCGTCTCGTCGGCGCCGCCGGCGAGGCCCACCATGCTCACGACCGCGCGCGCGCGCGTCTCGAGCTCGCTGCGGAAGTCTCCCGCCTGCTCGCGGAACTCGCGGAAGTCGCGGAGCGCGCGGGTCGGAATCGAGAGCGTGCGGCTCAGCTCGTCCCGCAACAGCTCGCGGCGCGAGGGCACGGGGCGCGGCATGAAGGGCGGAGGCTCGCCGAGCGGGGCGGCTTCGGGCGAGGCCGACATCATGATCTGGAACAGGTCCACGCCGGACGCGCCGTCGATCATGCAGTGGTGGATCTTCGTGATCATGGCGAAGCGCTCGCCGCCGGCGAGGCCTTCGACGATCCAGGTCTCCCACAGCGGCCGCTTGCGATCGAGCGGCTGCGACATGATGCGCGCCGAGAGCCGCTTCAGCTGCGCGTCGCTGCCCGGCTTCGGCAGCGCCGTGTGACGCAGGTGGTAGTCGAGGTCGAAGCGCGCGTCGTCCACCCACACGGAGTGCTGCGCCAGCGGAATCTGGAACAGCTTCTGCCGATAGCGCGGCACGCGGTGCAGGAACGCTTCGGTGCCGCGGCGGATCGCGGCGAAGTCGACGCCGTCATCCGGCGTGCGCAGCGGGCCCGCGTCGAAGACCAGGGTCGACGAGACGTGCATGTGCACGTACGACGTCTCCCACAGCAAGAACGAGTTGTCCTGGGTCGAGAGGCGCTCGAAGCTGTACGCAGGCATCCGGCAACTCCGCGCGGCTCATCATGGCACGCGCCCGTGTCGGATGGGTGGCCCAACGGACTGCGCAGGGGACGCGGCGCGCCGCCCGGCGCTTCGGCCTAGCGCGCGAGGCCGAGCACCTGCCGCATGTCGTAGAGCCCCGGCGGCTTCGTGCGCAGCCAACCGGCAGCGCGCACGGCGCCGCGCGCGAAGTGGTCGCGGGTCGCCGCGCGGTGGACCAGCTCGAGGCGCTCGCCGCGGCCCACGAACATCACCGTGTGCTCGCCCGGGTTGTCGCCGCCGCGCAGCGTCTGCAGCCCGATCGCGCCGGCGGGACGCGTGCCCGTGTGCCCCTCGCGCGCGAGCACCCGCCCGTGCGCGGCGCCGCGCCCGCGCTCGATTGCCTGGGCCAGCTCGAGCGCCGTGCCGCTCGGCGCGTCCACCTTCGCCACGTGGTGGAGCTCGACGATCTCTGCGTCGTAGTCCGCGCCGAGCATGCGCGCAGCTTGCTCGGTGAGGTGCTTCAGCACGTTCACCGCCACCGAGAAGTTCGCCGTCGCGATCACGGCGCAGCGCTTCGCGAGCGCCTCGATCTCGCGCTCGCCGTCGGCTCCCAGGCCCGTCGTGCCGACGACGCACGGCAAGCCGCGCTCCGCCGCTGCGCGAACCAGCGCGAGCGACGCCGCGGGCGTCGCGAACGCGATCGCGACGTCGGCGCCAGGCAGCGCGGCCGCGAGGTCCGCGCTCAGCTTCACGCCCGGCGCGAGCTCGCTGCCGAGCGCCGGATGCCCCGGCGCCTCGATCGCCGCGGCGAGCGCGAGCCCCGCATCCTCCGCGAGCGCCGCGCGCACCCGGTCCCCCATGCGCCCCATCGCCCCGAGGAGCAGCACGCGCCCGCGAGCAGACGTCACGACGCCCCTCCTCCGACGACGGCGCCCGACGCTCTCCCACCCGATCGATCGACTCTCGCAGCAGGCAACGCGGCAAGCGCGCCTCGACGGCGCGCGCGCCGCGCCCTCCCACCCAAATCACTCGTGAGCAGACGCCGAGGAGCACGCCGCGGCGGGGCGGGGGCGGCTGCGCCGAGGTCGAGCGCAGCGAGGCCCCGCGAGAATGCGCGCGCGAAGCGCGTCGCATCGCGGCCAACCGCCGACACCGGGTCACACGCCGAGGGCCGAGCGAGCCACGAGGCGCAGCCGCCCCCGCCCCGCCGCGACGTGCGGCGCCGCGCTCCACCCAACTCTCTCACAGCAGACCGCCGAACTCTTTCATCGCCAGCTCGAGCCGCTTCTTCCCGCTCGCCGTCATCGCGAGCAGCGGCAGGCGCAGCTCGTCCTCGAGCTTGCCGCGCAGCGCGAGCGCCGCCTTGATCGGGATCGGGTTCGTCTCGCTGAAGAGCGCGTCGCAGAGCGGCAAGAGCCGATAGTGGAGCTCGCGCGCACGCGCGAGATCGCCGCGGGCGAACGCACGCGCCAGCTCCACCATTTCGCGAGGCACGAGGTTGGAGCAGGTCGAGATCACGCCGGCGCCGCCGATCGCGAGCTGCGGGAGCGTCGCCCAGTCGTCGCCGGCGAGCACCACGAAGTCGCTCGGCACACGCGCGATCACCTGCGAGATCTGGTGCAGATCGCCCGAGCTCTCCTTCACGCCGACCACGTGCTCGAGCTCGGCGAGCCGCACGATCGTGTCGGGAAGCAGGTTCGAGCCGGTGCGGCCGGGGACGTTGTACGCGACGAGCGGAAAGCGCGTCGCCTTCGCGATCGCGGCGTAGTGCGCGACGACGCCGTCCTGCGTCGGCTTGTTGTAGTAGGGCGAGATCAGCAGCGCGCCGTCGGCGCCGGCGGCCTTGGCGTGGGCGGTGAGCTCGATCGCCTCGGCCGTCGCGTTCGAGCCCGCGCCCGCGATCACGCGCACGCGCTTCGCGGCGCTCCGCACCACGAGCTCGACCACGCGCTTGTGCTCTTCATGGGAGAGCGTCGCCGCTTCGCCCGTCGATCCGCAGGGCACGACGCCGTCGACGCCGGCCGCGATCTGCTCCTCGACGTGCTTCTTCAGCGCGTCCTCGTCCACGGCGCCGTTCTTGAACGGGGTGACGAGAGCCGTGAAGACGCCTCGGAACATCGGATTCCCTTCCTTCTCGTGGCCTGCCGGGTTCACGCCCGACGGGCCGGCTAGAGCTCGATCTCGCCGCTGAACACGGTCGCCGCGGGGCCCGTCATGAAGACGCTCTTGCCCGGGCCTTCCCACTCGATGACGAGCTGGCCGCCGCGCAGCTCGACCTCGACGCGGCGATCGACCACGCCGCGCAGCATCGCGGCGACGCCGACGGCGCAGGCGCCGCTGCCGCAGGCGAGCGTCTCGCCGGTGCCGCGCTCCCACGTGCGCTGCCGAACGCGGCCGCGATTCACGAGCTGCACGAACTCGACGTTCACGCGGTTCGGGAACATGGCGTCGTGCTCGACTTTCGGCCCGAGCGTCGTCACGGGCGCCGTGTCGACGTCGTCCACGAACAGCACGCAGTGCGGGTTGCCCATCGAGACACAGGTGGCGCGCAGCGTGTGGCCGTCGACGCGCAGCTCCGTGTCGACGAGCGGGCCCGGGCTCGCCGGGTCGCCGAGGCGCGTCGGGATCTTCGCGGGCGCGAGGATCGGCGGGCCCATGTCGACGCGCACGAGCTCGCCGTCCCAGCGCGGGGTCACGATGCCGCCGAGCGTCTCGACCGTCACCGCGTCCTTCGTCGTGTGCCCGGCGTCGCGCAGGTACTTCAGGACGCAGCGGATGCCGTTGCCGCACATCTCCACCTGCGAGCCGTCGGCGTCGAAGATCTCCATGCGCACGTCGGCGTTCTTCGTCGGCTTGAGGACGAGCAGCTGGTCGAAGCCGATGCCGAAGCGCCGGTCGCCGAGCCGCTTCACGTGGGGCTCGAACGCGGGCAGCGGCTCGCGCAGGCCGTCGAGCACCACGAGGTCGTTGCCGGCGCCGTGCATCTTCGTGAATCGCAGCTTCGTGCTCACGGCTTCGCCTCCTCGCTTTGCGCCGGCGCGTCCTTGCGATCGCCGCGCACCGGCGGGCCGTACTTCCCGCAGGCGAGCGCAGCGCACGCGCATGTGGCCAGTAACAACACCGCGAGCGAGCGCCTCATGCCCGTTCCTCCAGCGCTGCCGCCTCGTCCCGTAGACGCCGCTCGGCCGCGTCCAGTGCCTCGTTCACGCGCGCCCGCGCGGTGCCGCCCGGCAGCGCACGCTCCTCGAGCGCGCGCTCGAGATCGAGCAGCTCGCCGCTGCTCGCCGGGAACGCGGCGTGGAAGCCGCGCAGCTCTTCGCGCGAGAGCTGGCGCAGGTCGCGCTTGCCCGCGACGCAGTGCGCCACCACCTTGCCCACCGCCTCGTGCGCCTCGCGGAAGGGCACGCCCTCGCGCACCAGCGCCTCGGCGAGGTCCGTCGCGAGCAACATCGGGTCCTCGGCCGCCGCGCGCATGCGCGCCGCGTTCACGCGCAGGGTCGCGATCGCGCCGGCGGTGACTTCGAGCGAGTCGGCCAGCGTGCGCGCGCTGTCGAAGAGCGGCTCCTTGTCTTCCTGGAGGTCGCGGTTGTAGGTGAGCGGCAGGCCCTTCACCGTCGTCAGCAGCGACATCAGGTTGCCGACGGCGCGCCCCGCCTTCCCGCGCACCAGCTCCGGCACGTCGGGATTCTTCTTCTGGGGCATCAGGCTCGAGCCGGTCGAGTAGGCGTCGGCGAGCTCGATGAAGCCGAACTCCGCCGTGGACCACAGCACGAGCTCTTCCGAGAGCCGCGAGAGGTTCACCATCGCGATCGCCGCGGCGGCGAGGAACTCGAGCGCGTGGTCGCGCGAAGCGACGGTGTCCATGCTGTTCGCACTGGGGCCGTCGAAGCCGAGCTCGCGCGCCGTCATCGCGCGGTCGAGGGGCAGGGTCGTGCCTGCGATCGCGCCGGCGCCAAGGGGCGAGCGCGAGACGCGTCCGCGCATGTCCCGGAAGCGGCCGGCGTCGCGCGACAGCAGCTCCTCGAAGGCGAGCCAGTGGTGCGCGAGCCGCACGGGCTGCGCGCGCTGCAGGTGCGTGTAGCCCGGCAGCACCGTCTCGACGTGCTCGCGCGCGCGCTCGATCAGCACGCCGCGCAGCGCCGCGATCCCGCGCTGGGCCGCGAGCGCCGCGTCGCGCAGGTACAGCGCGAGGTCGGTGGCGACCTGGTCGTTGCGGCTGCGCCCCGTGTGCAGCCTCCCGGCGACGGGCCCGATCTTCTCGCGGAGCCGCGCCTCCACGTTCATGTGGATGTCTTCGAGCTTCGGGTCGAAGGGGAAGTCGCCGCGCTCGATCTCGCCGAGCACCCCCTCGAGGCCCGCGATCAACTGCGCCGACTCCTCGGCAGAGACGATTCCCGCGGCGCCGAGCATGCGGGCATGGGCGATCGACCCGCGGATGTCGTAGCGGGCGAGGGCGCGATCGAATTGGATGGAAGCGCTGAAGCGCTCGACGGTGGGGTCCGTCTCCTGCGCGAATCTTCCGCCCCAGAGCTTGCGGGCCTTCATGGCGGCGGAATCTCTGCGATGCGCGGCGCGACTGCCAGTCCCGCGCTGCCGCGAACGCATCCGGGA
Source organism: uncultured Spirochaetales bacterium (assembly GCA_964501435.1). Classification (GTDB taxonomy): domain Bacteria; phylum Myxococcota_A; class UBA9160; order UBA9160; family UBA6930; genus VGRF01. Next base: position 10,591 of record CAZCTH010000024.1, read on the forward strand.
CCCGCCGCGCGCCTGCGCCCGTGCGGCGGATCACCGCGCCACGGCGCACGCTTGGCGCAGGCTCTGCCGCCGCACGTCCGGCCGGGCTCGCGCCGCGGCGCGAACTCCCACCTGCCCCGGAACGTCGCTGTATGTCAGCCTGCGTCCGGTTCGGGGGAAGCGCGTCGGTGGCACCTCGCAAGTCCAAGCCTGCCAGCGGGAGCCGGCGCGGCCGCGTGCTGCGCGTGCTCGGCGTCGCGCTGTTCCTCACGGCCTCGGCCGCGGGCGGGATCGTCGGCCGGCAGCTGGCCGAGCTCGACCAGATCGTGCGCGCCCGCTTCGAGGGCACGCTGTTCCGGGTGCCCTCGCGGGTGCTGTCCGCGCCCTTGATCCTCTACCCCGGGCTCGACCCGCGGCTGATCGACATCCGCGGCACCCTCGAGCGCCTCGGCTACCGCGAGGCCACCAGCGCCTCGCTGCCCCTCGGGCGCTACCGCTGGACCGACCGCGAGGTGCGCGTCCATCGCCGCGCGTTCGAGCATCCGAGCCGCGCGGAGCCGGCGCGGCTGGTCTCGCTCACGCTCTCGCCGACCAGCATCGAATCCATCCGCGATCTCCAGAGCAAGCGCGAGATCGGCGCGCTGTTCCTCGAGCCGGAGGCCGTGGGCGCCTACTACGGGCCCGATCGAGAACAACGAGAGTTGGTTCGCATTGAGGAAGTTCCTCAGCAAATGAAGGACGCCGTGATGGCGGTGGAGGACCAGCGCTTCTACTCCCACGTGGGCCTCGACTTCTGGCGGATCGGCGGCGCGATGGCCGCGAATCTGCGCGCCGGAAGCTTCGTGCAGGGCGGCTCCACGCTGACCCAGCAGCTGATGAAGAACTTCTTCCTGACGCCGGACAAGAGCCTGCGCCGCAAGGTGGAAGAGGCCGCGATGGCTCTCATCACCGACGCCCGGTACGAGAAGGACGCCATCCTCGAGGCCTACCTGAACGAGATCTACCTCGGTCAGCGCGGCGCGACGGGCATCCACGGCATCGGCGAGGCGGCGCGCTTCTACTTCGGGAAGCCCGTGCGGGACCTCTCGCTCTCCGAGAGCGCGCTGATCGCGGGCCTGATCCAGAGCCCGAACAAGCTCTCGCCCCATCGCTCGCCCGATGCGGCGACCGCGCGCCGCGATCTCGTGCTGCGGCTGATGCTCCAGCAGGGGAAGATCGACCAGGCGGCCTTCGCCGAGGCGACCGCCGAGCCGCTGCGCGTCGCGACCATCACGCCCGATCTTCGGGACGCGCGCTTCTTCCTCGACGCCCTGCGCCGCGATCTCCCCAATTTCTACGGCGAGGCGACGCTCGCCGAGGAAGGCCTGCGCATCTACTCGACGCTCGACCTGCGCCTGCAGCGCGCCGCGTCGCGGGTGGTGCGCGAGGAGCTCGAGCGGCTCGAGAAGGGCTCGCGGGCGTTGGCACCCAAGAACGGCCATCGCCTCGAGGCTTGTCTGGTCGCGCTGCGCCCGCAGACGGGTGAAGTTCTCGCGCTCGTGGGCGGGCGCGACTACGCCGCGAGCCAGTTCGACCGCTGCACGCAGGCGCGGCGTCCCGCGGGCAGCGTGTTCAAGGCGTTCGTGTACGCCGCCGCGCTCGAGCCGGCGAACGGCACCCCGGCGATCACGCTCGCCAGCCAACTCGACGACTCCGCGCTGATCGTGCCGGTGTGGCGCGGCAACTGGGCCCCGCAGAACTTCGACCATCAGTTCCACGGGCGCGTGCCGGTACGCACCGCGTTCGAGAAGTCCTACAACGTGGCCGCGGCGCGGCTCGGTCAGGCCATCGGCGTGCCGCGCGTGCGCGAGATGGCGCGGCGAGTCGGCATCGAGAGCCCGCTGCCGAACGTGCCGAGCCTCGCGCTGGGGTCCGCCGACGTGACCCCCCTCGAGCTGGCGCGCGCCTACGCGACCTTCGCGAGCGGCGGCATCCGCCCGCGCGTCCGCACGTTCGAGGACGTGATCGACGCGGAGGGAGCCACGCTCGAGCGACAGCCGATCGAGTTCGAGCGCGTGCTCGACTCGGGCACCGCGTTCCTCGTGACGAGCCTGCTCCAGGGCGTCGTCGAGCGCGGCACCGGGGCGGGCATCCGCTCCGTGGGCATCGCGGGGCCGGTCGCGGGCAAGACCGGCACGAGCAACGAAGAGCGCGACGCCTGGTTCGCGGGCTTCACGCCCGAGATGGTGGTCGTGCTCTGGGTCGGGTTCGACGAGCCGCGCTCGCTCGGGCAAGCGGCGGCGCGCATCGCCGTGCCGATCTGGGCGCGCTTCCTGAAGGAGGCCACCGGCGGCGAGGTCGCCGGCATGTTCCCGGTGCCCGGCGACGTCGCCGAGCTGGAGATCGACCCGACGACGGGGGCCCTCGCGCTCGAAGGCTGCCCCGCGCGCGTGCCCGAGTACTTCCTGCGCGGCACCGAGCCGCTCGAGACGTGCCCCGAGTGGCGCAGCGCGCCGCCGCCGCCAATCGTGCCCGAGCGCGCGCGCGCGCCCCGCGAGGAGGCGCGCCCCGAGCGGCCGCGCGCGAAGGAGCGCCCCAGCGGGCTGATGGACCGCTTCCGGCGCTGGCTCGAGGACGAATGAGCGCGCGGCTCGCCCTCGCGCTGACTAGCGCGGTGCTCGCATTCTCGAGCGCCTGTGCGGTGACGTCGCGTCCCGCGCCGGCCGTCGCACCCGCGCTGCGCCCGGCGCTGCGCATCGGCGCCTCAGCGCAGGAGGGCGACGCGCGGCGCCGCGCCTCGACGCAGCTCGTGCTCGACGGCCTCGCGAGCGAGATGCGCGGCGACGCGCGCGAAGCCACCGCGCGCTTCGAAGACGCGCTGAAGGTCGACGCGAACAACCCCCTCGCCGCGCTCGCCTTCGCGCGCAGCGAGATCTTCGACGGCGACGTCGAGCGCGGGCTCGCGCACCTCGACCGCTTCGAAGCGCTGGGCGGCGCGCGCAGCGGCGCGCAGGCGCACGTGGCCGGCCTGCGCGGCGCGGCGCTGATGCGCCTCGGCAAGCGCGCGCTCGCGCTCCCCTATTTGGAGGAGGCGCGCGCGCTCGCGCCGGCGGTGTGGGGCGACGCGCGCCTCGATCCTCGCGAGCTGCGCTGATCGCTGATAGGGTCGCCGTGATGTCGCCGAAGCTGCGCGCCTTCGTCGCCGCGGTCGCGCTCGCGCTGCCGCTCGACGTCGCGTCGAAAGAATGGGTGATCCGCTCGATTCCGCGCGGCGAGCACGTGGCCGTGATCGACGGGTTCTTCTACTTCACCCACGTGCGCAATCCCGGCGCCGCGTTCAGCATGGGCGCCGGGTTGCCCGGCTGGTTCCGGACGACCTTCTTCCCGCTGATGACGCTCGTGGCCCTCGGCTTGATCGTGTCGATGTTCCGTCAGCTCGCCCCACGGGATCGCTTGGCGCCGTTCGCGCTCGGCTGCGTGCTCGGCGGCGCGATCGGCAATCTGCTCGACCGTTTCCGCCACGGCGAGGTGATCGACTGGATCCACGTGCGACTCTGGAGCGACTACTCCTGGCCCGATTTCAACTTCGCCGACTCGTTCGTGGTCGTCGGCGTGGCGCTGCTGATCTACGAGATGTTCGCATCCGAGGGCGAAGGCCTCGAGAATGCGAGTCCCCCAGGGAGCGCGTAGGGCCGGCGGTCCCTAACAACTCCGGCGCAATATTTTTCGTCGGAGTCGTGCAAGATCGCTTGACACGAAAATCGCGCGCCGGTTTAATCCGCGAGTCGCTGCGTTGTCGCTCGCTGTGCTGTCTCGATCGGATCGTTCGGCCGTCCTCCGACGGCGCCTCGCACGGCCTCGCGCGGCGCGCATTCCCAGGGAGCTCGCATGAAGTTCTTCATCGACACCGCGAGCGTGAAGGAAATCCGCGAAGCCGCGGCGCTCGGGCTGCTCGACGGCGTGACCACGAACCCGAGCCTGCTTTCGAAGGAAACGGGCGATCCGCGCGAGATCCTGCGCGAAATCACGAAGATCGTGGACGGGCCGGTGAGCGCCGAGGTCACCGCCCTCGATTGCGAGGGCATGCTGCAAGAGGCCGCGCAGCTGAGCCGCATCGCGCCGAACATCGTGATCAAGGTGCCGATGACGCTGGAGGGCCTGAAGGCGATCCGCCGCCTCTCCGACGCCGGCACCCAGACGAACTGCACCCTGATCTTCAGCCCGACGCAGGCGCTGATGGCCGCGAAGGCCGGCGCCACCTACGCCTCGCCGTTCGTGGGCCGCCTCGACGACATCTCGCAGGACGGGATGGGCCTGATCCGCTCGATCTGCACCATCTACAAGAACTACGGCTACGCGACGCAGGTGCTGGTGGCGAGCGTTCGGCACCCGATCCACGTGGTGCAGGCCGCCGAGATCGGCGCCCACGTGGTCACGATGCCGACCAAGGTGATCGAACAGCTCGTGAAGCACCCGCTCACGAACAGTGGCCTCGAGCAGTTCCTCGCGGACTGGGAGAAGGTCAAGAACCGAAGCTGAGGCGCGCGCCTTGCGCGCGACAAACCGAGCGTCCCGCTTCCGGGCACGCGTCAGACCCCGCGGAGATCCCCCCTTTCCATGCGCCGGTCGAAGAGCAGCTACGTGATCCAGACGGTGGCCAACGCCTTCCGTCTCCTCGAAGAGTTCAATGGTTCGGATCCGGAGCTCGGCGTGACCGAGCTGTCGAACCGCCTCGGGCTCCACAAGAACAACGTCTTCCGCTTGCTCGCGACGCTCGAGCAGCAGTCGTACGTCGAGCAGTGCGCGCACACCGAGCGCTACCGGCTCGGCCGCGCGTGCCTCGTGCTCGGGCAGGCGTTCGCCGAGTCGCGCTCGTTGGTGCGGTTCGCGCGGCCCGTGCTCGCCAAGCTCGCGGAAGACACGAGCGAATCCGCGCACCTCGGCGTGCTCTCCGGCTACGAGGTCGTTCACCTCGACGGTGAGCAGCCCGCGCAGCTCGTCTCGACCTCGCTGCGCACGGGGCAGAAGCTCGCCGCGCACTGCACCGCGCTCGGCAAGGTCTTGCTCGCGGGCAAGAGCGCCGTGGCGCTCGCGCAGCTCGACAAGGATCGCGTGCGCCCTGGCAAGCTCGTCGCGCAGACGCCCGCCACGATTACCGACCGGGACAAGTTCTTCGAGCACGTCCGGACCGTCGCGTCCCAAGGATGGGCGCTCGACCTCGAGGAATGCGCGCCGGGATTGTGCTGCGTGGCCGCGCCGGTCCACGACGCGAGCGGCGAGGTCGTCGCCGCCCTGTCCGTCTCGGCGCCGGTCTTTCGCGTGAGCGAAGCGCGCATCCACGACGAAGTGATGCCGCGCGTGATCGCCGCCGCGAACGAGCTCTCGCAGCGCCTCGGCTACGCCACCGCGCCCTAGCACCCGCGCCCCGCGGGCCGACGCGTCCTCGCGACCCACGGGCGGAGCCCGGTTGGTACGTTGCGCGCGCCGGCGCCCGGCGTCCGACTTCAGGGAGAAAATCGCGTGGACTTCCGCCTCTCCGACGAACAGCTCGCCCTCCAGGACACCGCCCGTCGCTTCGCCCAGGAAGAGATGAAGCCGCTCGCGGCCGCCCACGACGAGAGCGGCGAGATGCCGATGGGCATCATGCGCAAGGCCTGGGAGCTCGGGCTGTCCCACACCTACGTGCCCGCGGAGTACGGCGGCGTCGGCCTCAGCGCCCTCGACGCGGCGATCGTGGTCGAAGAGCTCTCCTGGGCGTGCGCGGGCATGACGACCTCGATCATGGCCAACGACCTCGGTCTGACGCCGATCCTCGTCGCGGGCAGCGAGGCCCAGAAGCGCGAGTGGCTGGGCCGTCTCACGAAGGACTTCCAGATGGTCGCGTTCTGCCTCTCGGAGCCCGGGGCGGGCTCCGACGTCGCGGGCCTCGCGCTCACCGCGCGGCGCGACGGCGACCACTACGTGCTGAACGGCACCAAGTGCTGGATCACGAACGGCGGCGTGGCGGGCGTGTTCACCGTGTTCGCGCGCCTCGAGGGCTCGAAACGGCACGACGGCGTGTGCGCCTTCGTGATGGACGCGAAGACCCCTGGGGTCACGATCGGCAAGAAGGAAGACAAGATGGGGCAGCGCGCGAGCGACACGCGCGTGCTTCACTTCGACGGCGCGCGCGTGCCCGTCGCGAACCGGCTCGGCGAGGAGGGTGAGGGCTTCCGCACGGCGATGAAGACGCTCGACACCACGCGCCCGTCGATCGGCGCGCTCGCGAACGGCATCACCCGCCGCGCGCTCGACGAGAGCGTCGCCTACGCCAAGGAACGCAAGGCCTTCGGCGCGCCGATCGCGGGCTTCCAGGCCGTGCAGTTCCTGCTCGCCGACATGGCCAAGGACCTCGAGGCGGCGCGCCTCCTCACCTATCAGTCGGCCTGGGCCCTCGACCAGGGCACCCCGGCCTCGAAGCTCTCCTCGATCGCCAAGTGCTTCGCCACCGACACGGCGATGCGCGCCAGCACCGACGCCGTCCAGGTGTTCGGCGGCAACGGCTACACGAAGGAATACCCCGTCGAGAAGCTGATGCGCGACGCCAAGCTGATGCAGATCTACGAGGGCACGAACCAGATCCAGCGCGTGGTGATCGCGCGGGAACTGATGAAGGGGTAGCGGCCGGGGCCGCGTCACGAACCCGTGTCAATCCTGTACGCACCACACGCGCTGCGGCGCGTTGCAGGTGTTCGTGCGCACGAGCCACGGCGAAAGCGTACCGGGCGAGGCGCTCCAATCGGACTGAAGCGCCGCCGCGGTACCGAAATTCGCAATGGAGCTGGAGCTGGCGCCGATGCAGTTCACTTCGCCGGGCGGATCGATGAACGCACCGAGTGCGTCGTTTCCGGTTCGAATCCAACCGTAGGTCGCAGTGGGCGGGCCCTGTCCCGCGTCGCCGCGGACGAAGCCCCGAGCGTCGTCGTACTCCAGCGCGCTCGTCTCCCGCAGCTCCCAGAGGGACGCCAGGTGAAAACCGGGGCCGCAGCCGCCATTCGCTGCGCCGGCCGAGTGAGTGGAAGTCGTCAGAAAGAAGAGTCGATTCCCGCTCGTCCCGCACAGCTGATCCGGGCACACGTTCGGCCCGCTCGGCTTGCCGTCCACGACGGATTGTCCCGCAGTGTTCGTGACGGTGTTCCGCTCGTATAACGACGGCGCGATCACGGAGCTCACCGTGAACCGGATCCCGTCCTGTCCGATCCGGTTGATCTGGTTCTCGGCCACGAGGCTGCCGCCGCTGGCGCTCACGCCGTGCCGCGCGATGTCGGTGATGCGTAGGCGGCGCACCTCCGCTCCTTGGCCGAGGCGCACGCCGTCCTCCGCAAAGCCGCGCACCTTGCCGTTCGACACGGAGCACTGATTGCCGCCGGTCGGCGACCCGACGATCCCGCCCCCGCTGCCAGGTGCCGGGCAGCTGACCAAGCAGCTGATCGGGCCGGCGATCTCGAAGCCGCCGAGGTCGACGTCTACGCCATTCGCCAACTCGAGGCCGTTCGTGCTCGCCGGCACGATGAGGTTGCTGGTCAGGCGGTAGCTGCCCGCGGCCGTGATCGTGACGGGATAGCCCGCCGTGTCGCCCGCGAAGCACCCCGTCGTGGTCGCGCAGGCGTGGTTGATCTCGAGCACGCCGTCGGAGGCGAGGGCGGGCGGCGCCAAGTGGAGGAGAAAGAGCATGAGGGGCGGGGCGAGCGACTTCGACATGAGCTCAATCCTGCACGCACCAGACGCGAAGGGTGGAATTGCAGAAGAAGACAGAAGCCACCCACGGTGACGCATCCGTCGCCGGGTCCGTCCAGGGTTCCGCGAGCCGCACGACGGTGCCGTGGTGCGCGCCCGTGCCGTCCGTCCAGCCGCTACAAGTTGCTCGGCCCGCACCGACATTGAGGTTGTCGCCTCCGGTTCGAACCCACCCGAGGGCGCGCGTGGTCAAGAGGGCGATGACGGCCGCGGGCGGACCCTCGCCCCCGTCGAGAGAGACCTCTCCACGCGTCGGGTCGTACTCCACGTCCCCGAGCTCCCGAATCTCCCAGAAAGACGCCATGTGGAAACCGGCGTCGCACGCGGTAGTTGCTTCGTCGCCGTTCACCAAGGCGCTCGTCAGGTAGAACAGCGGCACCCCCCGGCTCCCGCAGGCGCCGTCGGTGCAGTGGTTCGGGCCGCTCGCGCGGCCGCCCTCGACGGAGCGCGCGCCGGTGTTGCGCACGGTGTTGTCGCGGTAGAGCGAGGTCGCGCCGAGCAGGAGCCCCTCCTGGCCCGCGAGCTCGACGACGTTGCCGAGCGCAAGGCTGCCGGCCCCGAGGCTGATCGCGCGCCGGCCGACGGCGAATACGCCGAGGTTCTCGACGCGCGCCCCGATGCCGAGGTCGAGACCGTCCGCGCTGAACTTGCGCACCGTCCCGTTCGCGACGCGGGTGCCGCGGTTGCCGCCCTCGATGCCGATCACGTTGCCGGCGGCGCACGGGAGGGCGTTGCAGACGTAGGTGCCCGCCACGTCGAAGCCGCCGAGGTCGATCGAGACCCCGTCCGCCTTCACCACGATCGCGCCCTCGGTGGCCGGCGGCGCCAGGTTGCTGGTCAACCGGTAGGAGCCGGGCGCGTTGATCGTCACCGGGTAGCCCGGCGTGTCGAGCGCGAAGCAGCCCGTGATGGCACACGCGCCGTTGATCTCGAGCGCGCCATCGGAAGCGGCCGCGAGGCCCGGGAGTGCAAGCCAGAGCGCCAGGATCGAGATTCGGATCGCCGGCGTCCGCACGGGGGACCCTCCAGACTCGGTTCGACGGGGTTCACGACGGGAGTGGGCGCGGTCGACCCCCCGTGACACGAATGCGAGCCCTGGGGCTCCGGGTGCACTTCGGGAGCGGAGGGGGATGCATTCCCGGCAATCGCCCCCGCATTGCCTTATCCTGCGCGGCCCCCGAAAGCCCTCCCCCTCCCATCGAGGTCCAACGCTTTGTCCTACGAGTCCGAGAAGGCGCTCCACTATCACGAAGATGGGCGCCCCGGGAAGATCAAGGTCGTCCCGACGAAGGCCACCCGCACCGCCGCCGATCTCTCGCTCGCCTACAGCCCCGGCGTCGCCGCCCCGGTGCTCGAGATCGCGAAGAACCCCGACGACGCGTATCGCTACACCGCGCGCGGGAACCTGGTCGCCGTGATCTCCAACGGCACCGCGATCCTCGGGCTCGGCAACCTCGGCGCCCTCGCCAGCAAGCCGGTGATGGAGGGCAAGGGCGTCCTCTTCAAGCGTTTCGCCGACATCGACGTGTTCGACATCGAGATCGACTCGCTCGACACGGACGAGATCGTCCGCTTCTGCCAGATGATCGCCCCGACCTTCGGCGGCATCAATCTGGAGGACATCCGCGCCCCCGAGTGCTTCGAGATCGAGCGCCGGCTGGTCGAGTCGCTCGACATCCCGGTGTTCCACGACGACCAGCACGGGACGGCGATCATCTCCGGCGCCGCGCTGCTGAACGCCGCGCTGCTGACCAACCGCAAGCTCGAGAACGCGCGCGTCGTGTTCTCCGGCGCCGGGGCCTCGGGGATCGCCTGCGCGAAGCTCTACAAGGATCTCGGCGTGCGCCGCGAGAACATCATGCTCGTGGACACGAAGGGCGTGATCTACAAGGGCCGCAAGGACGGCATGACGGCGCAGAAGGAAGAGTTCGCCGTCGATACGAAGTGCCGCACGCTCACCGACGCCCTCGACGGCGCGGACGTGTTCGTCGGCCTCTCGCAGGCCGGCCTCGTCACGCAGGACATGGTCAAGAAGATGGCGCCGGATCCCATCGTGTTCGCGATGGCGAACCCCGACCCGGAGATCACCCCTCCGGAGGTGGAGGCCGTGCGCCCCGACGCGATCACCGCGACCGGCCGCTCGGACTACCACAACCAGGTGAACAACGTGCTCGGCTTCCCGTTCATCTTCCGCGGCGCGCTCGACGTGCGCGCGCGGCGGATCAACGAGCCGATGAAGCTCGCGGCCGTGCATGCGCTCGCCGAGCTCGCGCGCCGCGGCGAGGGCGTTCCGGAAGTGGTGCGCCGCGCCTACCCCGGCGAGGACCTCGCGTTCGGGCGCAAGTCGATCATCCCGAAGCCGTTCGACCCGCGCGTCCTCACCTACGTCGCTCCGGCCGTCGCGCTCGCCGCGATGGAGAGCGGCGTCGCGCGGAACCCGGTGGACATCATGGAGTACCGCGAGCGGCTGAACGTCCGCCTCGGCGAGATCTCCACCCTCTAACCCCCGAGCCCGCCGACCCCGTTCGCGAGTCGCCCGCCCAGCCGATTCCGAGGCGCCGGCGCGGCACGGAAGCGCGAGCGGAGCGCGGCGGGCCAGACGAGCGAAGAGCCCCATATGAGCGCGCCCCAATACGCCCTCGACAATCCGCTCGCGGAAGCGCTTCCGGCGCCCGAGAGCAGCCAGTCACCCCATCCGTCCGCGGCGCTCTATGAAGAGGCGTTGACCCTCGGCCGCGAACTGGTCGAACGCCCGACGCGCGGCGGCGGCCTCGCCCGCGTGCGCGTGCAGCACGCGAAGAACCGCATGACGGTCTTCGAACGCATCAAGGTGCTCACCGACAAAGAGCCCAACTTGATGTGGCAGAACTGGGGCAAGAACCTCGACGGCGCGTCGCTCGTGACGGGCGTGCTGAACATCGCCGGTCGCGACGTCGCCGTGTACGGCCACGACTTCACGCTGCGCGCGGGCTCGATGGACGCGACCAACGGCGCGAAGCTCGCCCGCCTGATCTATATGGCCGCCGAGCGCGGCATCCCGTTGATCGGGATGAACGACTCCGCCGGCGCCTTCGTGCCCGCGGGCGTCGGCGGCCTCGACGGCTACAGCGAGGCCTTCGCCGCGCTGCGCCGCATCTCAGGGATCGTGCCGACCATCAGCCTGATGTTCGGGTACAACGCCGGGGGCGGCGCCTACCTGCCGCGCCAGGGCTCGTTCATGATCCAGTGCGCGGACACGTTCATCGGCCTCACCGGCCCGGGCGTGGTGAAGAGCGCCCTCGGCGAGGACATCACGGCAGAGGCGCTCGGCGGCCCCGGCGTGCACGCACTGAACGGCGTCACCGACCTCGTCACGTCGGACGAAGTGGGCTCCCTGCGCACCGCGCTGCGCCTGCTCTCCTACCTGCCCAACAACAACGCCGAGGGGGCGCCCTTCCGGCCGACCAGCGACCCGATCGACCGCTTCACGCTCGAAGAGGACATCCTCTTCCGCAAGACGTTCGATTCGCCCGCCGGCATGAACGCGCCGCTCGACATCACGCTGTTCATGCAGCAGATCGTCGACCACGGCGAGTACTTCGAGCTGCAGCCGCTGCGCGCGCGCAACATGATCACCGCGTTCGGGCGCATCGGCGGCCACGTGGTGGGCTTCGTCGCCAACAACTCGGCGGTGGCGAGCGGGCAGATCGACGTCGACGCCGCGCGCAAGGCCACGCGCTTCATCCGCTTCTGCAACCTCTACAACGTCCCGATGCTGTTCCTCGAGGACGTGACGGGCTTCACGCCGGGCCGCGATCAGGAGTCGCGCGGCATCATCCTCGAGGGCCGCCGCCTGCTCGACGCGATCGTCGATCTGCGCGTGCCGTCGATGACGCTGATCATCCGCAACGCGTTCGGCGGCGCTTACGCCGCCTACAACTCGCACTTCATCGGTGCCGACGCCGTGTTCGCGATGCCGCACGCGCGCATCGCCGTGATGGGCCCGGGCGGCGGCCGCGAGTTCGTGTTCAAGGACGAGATCCGCGCGCTCGAGGACGCCTACCGCAAGTCGCTCGCCGCGGGCACGCCCGAGGCGGACGCGAAGCGCGCGCGCGACGTCGCGCTGCTGAAGATCAACGAGCGCTACGAGCGCGAGCTGATGAACCCGAAGGAAGCGCTCTCGCTCGGCTCGGTCTCGCGCATCGTCATTCCGGGGACGAGCCGCCGCGTGCTGGGCGAGCACCTCGCGTTCCTGATGCGTACCTACAAGCCGTCGCCGATGGGCGGCGTCCAGCGAGAGTCGGAGTAAGCCGTGCTGGATCAGAACTTCACGCCTGGCCGTTTCGATCAGTCCGCGAGCGAGTGGATCAAGTCGTTCTCGCTCACGCACCTGAAGGTGCTCGTGGTGTGCCGCGGGCCCGTGCGCATGGAGGCCTTCCAGGTCTTCGACCAGATCGGCATCCGCGAGTACGGGATGCTGCTCTCGGAGAAGGACTCGGTGGTCTACCCGCGCTGCCTCGCTCCGGAGCTGCGCGCCTTCAAGTTCCCGAACAACGTGCACCGCGTTCAGGACTACATGGGCGCGGGCCAAGAGCAGAAGCTGAAGCGCATCCGCGAGATCGTCGCGATCGCGAAGGACTACGGCTACACGCACATCTTTGCGGGCTACGGCTTCATGGCCGAGGACGCGGAGTTCGTCGAGGCGATCGAGCAGGCGGGCATCGGCTTCATGGGCCCGGCCTCGCGCGTGCTGAAGCGCGCCGGCGCGAAGGACGAGGCGAAGAAGCTCGCGCGCAGCCTCGGCAACGCGGTGATCCCGGGCGTCGACGACGTCGCGGCGCGCGCGCTCGTCGCGAAGGCGAAGGACGGCAAGGCGCTCGAGGCGCTCGCGAAGCAGCACGGCCTCGCGTTCACGCTCGACGCGAAGGCAGCGCTCGAGGCGAACGCCGAGAACCTGCTCCAGGCGGGCTACGCGAAGACGGCGGAGCTGGTCACGATCGCGGATCTCCAGGCGCAGGCGGAGAAGCTGTGCGCCGAGATCTGGCGCGACTACCCGACGCACCGCATCCGCTTCAAGTACATCGGCGGCGGCGGCGGCAAGGGCCAGCGCGTGGTCGCGAAGCCCGAGGAAGTGGCGGCGGCCGTGATGGACGTCTGCGCCGAGTCGAAGGTGATCGAGCCGGGCTCGAACCGGAACTTCCTGATCGAGCTCAACATCGAGCGCACGCGCCACAACGAGATCCAGCTGATCGGCAACGGCGAGTGGTGCCTGTCGCTCGGCGGCCGCGACTGCTCGGTGCAGATGCACGAGCAGAAGCTGGTCGAGGTGTCGCTCACGAAAGAGCTGCTCGACCACGAGATCGAGCGCAGCAGCGGCAAGGCCCGCGCGATCCTCGAGGGCGATCGCGAGTACCTCGCGCGCATGGAGGCCGAGAGCGAGAAGTTCGGCGCGGCGACGGGCCTCGACTCCGTCTCCACGTTCGAGTGCATCGTCGAGGGCTTCAACCACTTCTTCATGGAGATGAACACGCGCATCCAGGTGGAGCACGTGGTCACCGAGCTCGCCTACCGGCTGAAGTTCACGAATCCGAAGAAGAAGTCGGAGTTCTTCTACGTCGACGAGCTGATCGAGGCGATGGCGATGCTCGCGGCCCACGCGCCGCGCGTGCCGAAGCCGGAGCGCGTGGTGCGCAACGTCTCGGGCCTCGAGGTGCGCATCAACGCGACCAACGCCGCGCTGCAGCCGCACGCCGGCGGCCTGATCAAGGTGTGGTCGCCGCCGCTCGAGGGCGAGATCCGCTTCGACCAGGGCATCGGCCTGCGCAACCCCGACACGAGCTCGTTCGTCTACTACAACGTCGCGGGCGCCTACGACTCGAACATCGCGCTCCTGCTCTGCGCCGGCGGCTCGCGCCGCGAGAACTACGAGCGCATGGCGGAGATCCTGCGCCGCACCGAGCTGCGCGGCGACGACCTGCAGACGAACCTCGAGGTGCACTACGGGCTGATCCAGTGGTTCCTCGGCCGCGGCGTGATGGCGGAGCCGACCACGCGTTTCATGACGTCGTACCTCGGCGCCGTCGGCGCGCTGCGGAGCGCGGCCGACGACGTGGACCTCGATCTCGCCTTCGACGCGCTGCTGAAGAAGACCGCCGACAAGGAGGCGCGCGCCGCGCTCGAGGCGAAGGAGACGCTGCTGAAGCGTCCGCTCGCGCGGCTGTTCGCGAACGCGCACGTGCTGGGCGGCTTCCTCGGCCGCTTCGACGGCGAGCTGTGGACGGCGGAAGGCGGCCAGGCGCGCTTCGCCGCGAATCCGGTGCGCTTCCTCGAAGAGCTCTACCACTTCCTCGATCTCGAGAAGCGCGCGGACAAGCCGCCCGCCGAGCAGATCTGGGGCCACGACGCCGAGATTCTCGACGCGGCGCGCGCCTTCTACGACGAGGTCGAGAAGCGCACCGGCGCGAAGACCGCCGCGCAGCTCGACGCGCTGTTCGCGGGGGCCGCGAACGCGAAGCTGTGCGGCGGCGACGCGGCGCTCTGGCAGCGCTGCGTGGCGTCGCATCGCGGCTTCCAGCTCGGCCTCGAGCTGCTGCTGCTCGTGCCGCGCCTGGGCGCGAAGTCCGAGTTCCTCGAGATCACGGTGAACGAGGAGCTGCAGCCCGTGTTCCCGAAGCGCTTCCTCGACGGCAAGCAGGCCGCCGAGCTGGCGCGCGCGCTGGCGCCGCCGCCCGCCGCGGCCAGCGACGAGATCGTGACGCCCACGGGCGGCACGTTCTACGCGCGCGAGGCGCCGCACCTCCCGCTGCTGATCGAAGAGGGCCAGCACTTCGAGGCGGGCCAGCCGCTGTTCGTGATCGAAGTGATGAAGATGTTCAACAAGGTGCTGGCGCCGTTCAGCGGCACGATCGTGAAGAACCTGATGGCGGGCCGCGACGGCAGCGTCGTGAAGAAGGGCGAAGCCATCTTCCGCATCGAGCCCGACGAACGCCGCGACCCCGAGACCCCCGAGGCCGCCGCCAAGCGCAAGCGCGCCGCCACCCTCGCCCTCCTCTGACCCCGCCCCGGGGACGTTCCTTGACTAACTGAACTAATCTCGCGGCGCGCGTTAGTTCAGTTAGTCAAGGAACGTCCCCGCAATGCTCCCCGTACTCTTCGACACCGACATTTCCGGCGACGTCGACGACGCGCTCGCGCTCGCCGTGTTGCTGTCTGCGCCCGAGGCGATCCGCCTGGTCGCCGTCACCACCGTCTCCGGCGACACCCGCGCGCGTGCCTTCGGGGCGGGCCGCCTGCTCGCGGAGGCGGGGCGCGGCGACGTCGAGCTGTGCGCGGGCGTGCGCGATCCGCTCGTGCGCCGCAACGAGTATCCGATCGACATGGAGGGCTACGGCCACGGCCCGGCGGTCGCGATCAGCGACGAGCCCGCGCCCGAGCGCATCGTGCGCGCCGCGCGCGAAGAGCCGGGCATCGAGCTCGTGTTCGTCGGGCCGCTCACCAACCTCGCCCACGCGCTGGCCCTCGATCCCAAGCTGCCGTCCCGCGTCGCGCGCCTCACGATCATGGGCGGCCACATCCGCCGCGTCGCCATCGGCGACCACGTCTGCGCGCCGGGCATCGACTACAACCTGTGCAGCGACCCCGAGGCCGCAATGTGCGTGCTCGGCGCCGGCTTCGCGACGCGCCTCGTCACCGCCGACGTGACGCTGCAGGTGTGGATGACCGAGGCGCAGCGCGCGCAGCTCGCCGCCTCGCCGCGGCCAGTCCCGCGCATCCTCTCGCGCCTGATCGCCAACTGGACGCCGCGGCAGATCGCGATCTTCACCGGCCTCGGCGGAACGCTCGCGCCCGACAACGCCGCCTTCCTGCACGACCCGCTCACCGTGCTCTCGCTCATCGATCCGTCGCCGCTCGCCTTCGAGCGCATCCACGTGCTGCCGACGATCCAGCGCGGCGTGCTGCGCACGATCGAGGTGCCCGCGGCGAGCGGGCTCGGCGCCGAGATGGAGTGCGCGCTGAGCGTCGACGCGGTGCGCGCGCGCGAAGCGATCGTGGGGCGCGTCGCGCGGGTGTGAGCGGCGCGCGGCTCAGCGCGTCGTCGCGACGCTCTTCGCCTCGCTCGCGGCGTCGCTCTTGTTCTTCCGGCGGATGAAGATCCACGCGACGCCCACGCCGAGCAGGTAGAGCGCGATCAGCGGGCCCGCGAGCAGCGTCTGCGTCACCGCATCGGGCGTCGGTGTGAGGATCGCGGCAGCGATGAACGCGACGAACACGGCGTATTTGGTCCAGCCGAGCAGCTGCCGCGGCGTCACGATGCCGGACATCGCGACGAAGAACACGAGCACCGGCATCTCGAAGCAGATCCCGAACGCGAGGACCAGTTCGGTCGTCATCGAGAAGACCTCGTGCATCGTCCAGGACGGGTCCACGAAGTCGCTGCGGAAGCTCGCGAAAAACTCGAAGACGGTGGGGAACACGAGCTGGTGCGCGAACACGGCGCCGGCGACGAACAGCGAGCTCGCGACCAACACGAACGGCAGCGCCACCTTCTTCTCGGAGGGGTAGAGGCCGGGCGCGACGAAGGACCAGATCTGCCAGAAGAACACCGGCACCGTGAACACGAAGCCGGCGAGCAGCGACACCTTCAGGTACGTGAAGAAGATCTCGGCAGGCGAGATGGCCTGGAGCTTGCCGCCGCCAGGCCCAAGCGCGGCGATGGCGGGCTCGAGCAGGATCCGGAACAGCTCCTCGCTGTAGGTCCAGGCGAGCCCCGTCGCGATCGCCCACGCGAGCAGGATCTTGCCGACGCGACTGCGCAGCTCCGACAAGTGATCGGTGAGCGGCAGCGCCTTGTCGTCCATGCCCTAAGCGTTCGGCTCGCCGGGCTTCGGGCTGTCGGTCGTCGTGGGCGCGGCGGACGCGGCGGACGCGGCGGACGAGCTCGGCGCAGCGGCGACGGCCAGCGGGGCGGGGATCGGGCCGACGTTCGGGACGCTGTGCGGGAGCGCGGCGCTCGGCTCGGGCAGGGGCGCTGCGGCGGCCTCGTCCGCGGGTCCGCGCGGCGGTCGCGGCGCGGGGGGCGGCACGTCCGCCTCCATGATCGAGCGGCGCAGGTCGTTCGACGCACGGCGGAACTCAGCCAGGCTCTTGCCGAGGTTGCGGGCCAGCTCGGGCAGCTTGTTCGGCCCGAACACGAGCAGCGCCACCACGAAGATCACGGCCATTTCGCCGAAGCCGAGGTTGAACACGGCGGTCAGGCTAGCCGCAGCTGCCGCAAGCGGAAACCGCGATCTCCGCGCGCGAGTTGCCGCCCCGCGACCCCGACTTGCGCGTCAAGCCAAAGCGCGGCGAGGCCGATGCAGAGGCGATGCGCTCCTCTGCGCAAATCGCCGCGGCGGCACTGGTCGTCGCGGGGCTGTGTAGCCCCGCGCGCGGCGACATCTATCGCTGGACCGACGCAGACGGCCGCGTCCACTTCACCCAGGATTTGTCGAGGGTGCCCGCGCGCTCCCGCGCCGAGGCCGAGCGCTCGGCGCGCGCCGAGACCCGGGGCGAGCCGTCCTCGTCCGCGCCACCGAGCGCGCTGGCGCGGTTCTCGCGCGCGAGGTTCCGGGCCGGCGGCGCGATCGAGATTCCGTTCGAGCGGCAGGGCAACGCGATGGTGGTCTACGCGCGCATCAACGATGCGATCACCGCGCCGTTCATCGTCGACACGGGGGCGAGCGACGTCGTCGTTCCCGCACACGTGGCTCGCGCGGCCGGCATCGTGGTCGCGCCCGACGCGCCCCGCCAGACCTACCAGACCGCGAACGGCGTGATCGAGTCCCCGGTCGTCTCGATCGGAGCGGTGGAAGTCGGCGCAGCGCGCGTCGAGAACGTGCGCGGCTCGCTGAGCGACGGAATGTCGGTCGGCCTGCTCGGCGGAACGTTCTTCAACCACTTCACGATGAAGATCGATCCGGCGGAAGAGTCCATCACGCTCTATCCGAACGCGCAGGTCAAGGGCGGTGCCGGCCAAGCCGAGTGGCGGGCGCGCTTCACGGAGATCCGCCGGGATCTCGCCGCGCTCGACGCCCACCTCGCGGGCGGCGCGCTCATCAACGACGACCGCGTGCGCACGCTCGCCGAGAAGCGCGCGGCGCTCGTCGCGGCGCTCGAAGCACTCGAACAGGAAGCGAACGCCGCCGGCGTTCCGCAGGCCTGGAGGGAATAGGGAGATGCGAGGCGCGGTCGCCGCAATCGCGTTCTGCTGGGCGCTCGCAGCGCCTGCGGCCGCGGACGTCTTCAAGTGCGTCGGCCCGAACGGCGAGATCCGCTTCACGAGCAACGCGGCGCAGTGCCCGAACGCGGCGCCCCACGCGCCGAAGGCCGCCGCGGTGCAGCGCGTCGATGGCGCGGGCCCGCAGCTCGCCACGGCGCGGCCGGGCGCGGCCGCGCGCCCGCGCACGGGTGCGCCCGCGGCGCACGACGACTCGGGCATGCAGGAGCAGGCGTGGCGCCAGAAGAAGGGCGCTGCGGAGCAAAAGCTGCGCGCGCTCGAGGCCGCGCGCGACCACATCCTCGCCGCGGTGCGCTGGTGCAACAAAGGCCACGGCGTGACGAAGGAGAACCCGCGCACCGGCCTGCGCGAGGACGTCTCGTGCGAGGACGTGTACGGCGAGCGCGATCGCCTCGACGCCGAGGTCGAGGCCGCGCGCGCGTACGTGGAGACGGGGCTCGAGGAGGAGTGCCGGCGCACGGGCTGCCTGCCGGGCTGGATCCGCTAGCCGCGCTCAGCTCGTCAGGTTGCCGCCGTTGAGGCCGATCGTCTGGCCCGTCAGCCAGCTCGCCTCGTTCGACGCGAGGAACACGCACGCGGCGCCGACGTCCTCCGGCGTGCCGAGGCGCCCGACCGGCACCGTCTTCGCGAGCATCGCGGTCACGTCCGAGTTGCCGGCGTTCGACATCAGGCCGAGCGCGAGCGTGTTCGCGGTGACGCCCGCGCGCGCGTTCTCGAGCGCGACGTGCCGCATGAACGCGATCTGGCCGCCCTTGCCCGCGGCGTAGGCCGAGACGCCCATGGCGAGCCCCGCTTGCCCCGCGCCCGAAGCGATCGTGACGATGCGCCCGAAGCCGCGCGCGCACATGCCGTCGAGCACGGCGCGGATGCAGTTCATCACGCCGTAGATGTTCACGTCGATGTAGGGCCGCCACGCCTCGGGCTGCGTCGTCCGGAACTGCGCGACGCCCATGCCCTCCGGAATGCCGGCGTTGTTGACCAGCACGTCGATCGGGCCGAGCTGCGCCGTGATGCGCGCAGCCGCCGCGGACACGGCGGCGTAGTCGGTGACGTCGAACGGCGCCGCGACCGCGCGGGCCCCCGTCGCCGCGATCTCCGCCGCCGCCGCCTCGGCGCGCGCGGCGTGCAGATCGTTCACCGCGACCGCCGCGCCCTGCCGCGCGAGCGCCCGCGCGATGCCCGCGCCCTGGTTCTGCCCCGCGCCCGTGACCAGCGCCACCCGCCCCGTGAGATCGAACATGCCCGCGCCTCCGCTGGACGAACGTCGCACAATCGAGGGCGAGAGCGTTGGCCCGGCCCGACGGTCCTTCCCGTGAGTCGCGTACGCTCGGCGCCCATGCGTGAAGTGAAGCCCGCCATCTGTCGGCTGTGCCCCGCCTTCTGCCCGATCGTCGTGACCCTCGAGAACGGGCGCGCGGTCGAAGTGGCCGGCGACCCGGATGCGCCGCTCTACGGCGGCTACTCGTGCCCGAAGGGCCGCGCGCTGCCCGAACAGCACGCGAATCCGCACCGCCTTCTGCAGTCGCAGAAGCGTGGCGCGAGCGGGTTCGCGCCGATCGCGAGCGCGCGCGCGCTCGATGAGATCGCGGAGCGCGTACTTCGCATCGTCGCCGAGCACGGCCCGCGCGCGGTCGCGCTCTACATCGGCACGAACGCGCTGCCGTATCCGGCGTCGGGGCAGATCGCGAGCGCGTGGCTGCGCGCGCTCGGCTCGCGGATGTTGTTCACGTCGAACACGATCGACCAGCCCGGCAAGCAGATCGCGATGGCGCTGCATGGCGCGTGGCACGCGGGAGGCATGCCGTTCGCCACCGCCGAGAGCTGGCTCGTCGTCGGACAGAACCCGCTGATCTCGAAGAGCGGCGCGCTGCCGATGCAGAATCCCGGGCGCCAGCTCACGGAGGCGCTCGCGCGCGGGCTCCAGCTGATCGTGATCGACCCGCGCCGCACCGAGACGGCGCGGCGCGCGGCGGTTCACCTCCAGCCGCGCCCGGGCGAGGACCCGGCGCTGCTGGCTGCGCTGCTGCACGTGATCTTTGCCGAGGGGCTCGCCGATGCAGCCTTCCTGCGCGAGAACGCACAGGGCGCCGAGGCGCTGCGCGAAGCGGTCGCCCCGTTCACGCCAGAGGCCGCGGGCGAGCGCGCAGGGGTGCCCGCCGCGGAGATCGCCCGCGCCGCGCGACTCTTCGCACGCGCGCGGCGAGGCGGCGGCGCAGCGGGCACGGGCCCCGCGTTCGCGACGCGCGGCAACCTCACCGAGTACCTCACGCTGTGCCTGCTCACCGTGTGCGGGTTCTGGCCGCGCGCCGGCGATCCCGCGGTTCGCCTCAACGTGCTGATGCCGCCGTTCACGCCGAAGGCGCAGCCGTACGCGCCCTATCCCGCGCGCGGCGGCGGCGAGAAGCTGCGCGTGCGCGGGCTCGAGAGCTGCGCCGCCGGATTGCCCACGGCCGCGCTGCCCGAGGAGATCCTGCTCGAGGGCGAGGGCCGCGTGCGCGCGCTGTTCGTGCTCGGCGGGAATCCGATGATGGCGTTCCCCGATCAACGCACGACGCAGGCGGCCCTCGAGAAGCTCGACCTGCTCGTGACCTTCGCCCCGGAGCTCTCCGCGACCTCGCGGCTCGCGGACTACGTGATCGCGCCGAAGCTCACGCTCGAGACGCCGGGCATGAGCCAGAGCGTCGAGGCGCTGAAGTTCTTCGGCGCGAACGTCGGCTACGCAGCGCCGTTCGCCCAGTACGCACCCGCGCTCGTGGCGCCGCCCGCTGGCGCCGACGCGATCGAGGACTGGGAGCTCTTCTACGGCATGGCGCAGCGCATGGGGCTCGCGCTCTCGGTGGTCGGCTTCTACGGCTGGGGAGCGCATCTCGAGAGCCCGCCGATCGTCACGAGGCTCGACATGCGCGAGCGGCCGAGCACCGACGCCCTCTACGAGATCTTCACGAAGGGGTCGCGCGTGCCGCTCGGGGAGGTGAAGCGCCATCCGCACGGCCGCGTGTTCGAGGAGGTCGCCGGCACGGTCGCGCCCCGCGACCCCGCCTGCGCCGCGCGCCTCGAGCTCGCTGCGCCCGAGATGTTGCGCGAGCTCGCCGAGGTGGCGGCAGAGGACTGGCGCGCGCGCCACGAGACGCCCGCGCATCCCTTCCGGCTCGTGCCGCGGCGCTCGAACCTCTTCGTGAACTCGAGCGGCCGCTCGCTGCCGTCGCTGACGCGCGGCCGCCCGTGGAACCCGGCCTTCGCGCACCCCGACGACCTCGCGGCCCTCGGCGTCGCGAGCGGAGACGTCGTGCGCTTGCGCTCGCGCCACGACGAGGCGCTCGCCGTGATCGAGGCCGACGACACGCTGCGCCGCGGCGTCGTCGCGATGACTCACGCGTTCGGCGCGAACCCGGGCGAGGCCGAGGATCCGCGCGAAGTCGGCACGGCGCTCGGCCGATTGTTGCGCCTCGACGACGAGTACGATCCGATCAGCGGCATTCCGCGCATGGGTGCGCTGCCGATCGCGATCGAGCGCGTGCTGCCCGGCTAGCGCACGCCGCTCGCTTCCGCGCCGCTTCCCTGCCGCAGCGTGAAGCGCTGGATGTGCGCGCGCAGCTGATCCGCCTCGCGCAGCAGCGACTGCAGCGTCGCGTTCATCGCCGACACGTCGTCTCGCGTGGCGCGCGCGGAGGCGGCGGTCTCCTCGATCCGCTCGCGCACCCGCTCGCAGCCGCTCGTCTGCTCCTCGAGCGACGCGTCGATCGACGCGACCGCGGCGCGAATGCGATCCACCGATTGCTGCACCTCCGACGCGCCCTTCGCTTGCTCCTGGGCGGTGGCCTGGAGCTGCTCCGAGACCTCGTGCACGCGCCGCGCGTTCTCGAGCACCATGCGGTTCGAGCCGTCGTGGTCCGTCGTCGCGGAGCGGATCGTCGCGACGCCCTGCTGCACGCTCGCCATCTGCTGTGCGACCGCCGACACGACGTCGCGCTGCTCCTCGACGGCCGCCACGATGTTCGCCGCCTGCGCGCTGCTCTCGCGCGCCGCGCTCGCGATCGTCTCGAAGGTCGCGCGCGTGTCGATCGTGCGGCCCATGCCCTTCGTGACGCTCTCGCGCGATCGCGTCAGCACGCGCTGCGCGGCATTGCTCTCTTCTTGGAGCGAGCGCACCAGCGCCTCGATCTCGCGCGTGCGCTCGAGCACGCGCTTCGAGAGTGCCTTGATCTCGTCCGCGACCACGCGGAAGGCGCGCGACTGGCCGCCACTCTGCGCCGCGATCACCGCCGCGTTGAACGCGAGCAGGCTCGTGTCGTCGGCGATCAGGTCGATCATCGTCGTGACCTGCCCGATCGCCTTCGAGCGCTCCGCGAGCCGGTCGAGGTTCGCCTCGAGCTCGAGGGACGTGGCCTGGATCTCGTCCATGCCTTCGAGCGTGCGCGCGACGGCGCTCTGCCCGCTGGCTGCGACCTGCATCGAGCGCTGCGCGAGCTCCGCGCTGTCGTGCGCCGCGCGCTCCGTGTTGGCGACGCGCTCGTCGAGGCGACCCATGTGCTGGGAGGTGCGCTCGGCGGCCGCGTGGACCGACTCCGCGCTGCCGACCACGCGCTGCAGGCTCTCGGCCTGCTGCTGGAGTGCGCTCGAGACTTCGGAGACGTTGCCGAACAAGGACTCGGCGCTCTCGCTCATTTGGGCGGCGCCCGCCGCCAACGCGCTCGCGGTGTCCGAGGAGGCGTTCGTCGTCTCGCTGAGCCGCGCGCTCAGCGACGCGATGCGCGCGGCGTTGTCGGCGACGCGCCGCACGGCGTCGATGGATTGCTCCACCGCGGCGTCCTGGCGCCCGATGCGCGCATCGATCGCGACGCTGCGCCGCGCCATTTCCTGGGTCGTGGAGGCCACGCGGTCCACCAGCGAAACGGCCTGCTGCACCATCGTCGACAACTCGCTCGCGGTGGCGTCGAGGTGGAGCATGAGCTGGCGCGTCTCGAACGCGGTCTCGGGGTCGACCGCGACCGCGAGGTTGCCCGCGCCGATCTCGCGCGCGACGCGGCCCGCGTCGTCGAGCTGCGTGCGGACGTCGCGGAACACGCGGCGCAGCAGGACGGCGGACGCCACGAACGACGCCAGCGCGAGCAGCATCGCCGCCAGGCGGGCGCGCTGCTGGCTCGCGATGCGCGCTTCCAGCAGGCGATCGAGCTCGCGATTGGCGCGCTGCGTGAGCGTGCGGATCGCATCCATCGTGTCCACCACGGCGGCGCCGTAGGCGCGCTTCGCGGCGGTCTCTCGCCCCCGCGTCTCGCGCAACGCCTGTGCGGCCCGCCGCAGCGCCTTGCCGCTGCGCTGCAGCGCTTCGTTCGGAGTGCGCAACGCGGCGCCGATCGCCGCGGGATCGCTGCGAACGGCGGAGAGCGGGTCCGCCGCGACCGAGACGTCGTACGCGATGCGCTCGAGGTCGCCCTCGAACAGCCAGCTGAACATCTTCAGCCGCTCGCGCAGCTTGCGGTCGAGCGGCTTCTCGAAGCGCGAGAACTCGCCGATGAAGTGCATTCGCGCCAGCGCGTCCGGCAAGGTGTTCGCGCTGAGGCTCATCAGGTAGTAGCTGTCGAGCTCGGGGTCGAGGCTCAGCCCGGAGGTGTTGCCGACGTGGCGCATCAACGTGCGCACGTCCTCCAGCAGGTGATCCACGTGATGCGCCCGGCTCGATTGGCGTTCGTTCCACTCTTCGTGGAGATGCGCCACGTGAAAGTGCCCGAGGCCGTGGAGCGCGAGCGCCTCCCGCGTCGTCTCGAGCCGAGCGGCGCTGGCGGCGTCCACCGCGATCAGCGCGTCGAACGCCGCGCCGATCTCTTCGGCGGCCTGTCGCTGCTCGGCCGCCGCACCCTCGGACCTCGGATCCGCGAACAACGTCAGGAGCTGCGTCAGGTGGTGCAGGTACACGACGCCGAGCCGTTCGCGTTCGGCCACGTCGATGTCGCGGCTGAGATCGCGGAACACGAGCCCGGCGAGCACACAGAGCGGGATGGCGAACGTGATCGAGGCGATCAGCAGATTCGATTTGAGCCGCGTTCGGCGCCGTTCCACCCTCGACCTCGCGTTCCGATCAACCCTCTTTTCTCTTCGGGTCGGGCGCGCGCGACCTGTTGCGGACATCGCCGGAAAGCGAGCGAGCGGAGAATTGACCGAGGGTCATTCCCCTCGATCTCAACCGCGGTTGAGTGCCCGCGCCTGCCACTCCGCGGCGGCGATCAGGACGGCGAGGGCGCCGATCTCGACCAGCGACCCGACGCGCAGGCCTTGCCACTCCGCGGAGATCGCGAGATCGAAGTGGTGGAACGAGGCGGCGCGGGCGACCACGAAGCCGAGCAGCGCGACGAAGCCCGCGCAGGCGACGCGCACCGGCGGGCTCGTACGGCGCGTCGTCCAGAGCGCGAGCGCTGCCGCGGCCAGCGCCGAGAGGCCGACCGCGACGACGAAGGCGAGCTGCACCTCGCGCCGCTGGCCGTACCACCCGCCCGCGCGCGCGGCCGCGCGTCCGAGCTCGGTGAGCGCGGTCTGGAGGTCGAGCTGCTTGTTGAAGCCGAGGGCCGCGAGCGCGCCCGCGAGCACGCGCCAGAGAACCCACTCGCGCCGGAGCGTCGGCGCGCGCCGATACGCGGGCAGGATGCGGCGCGCCGCCGCGAAGCAGCGCCACGCCGCCGCGAAGTAGGCGAGCGTCGCGATCCAGCCGGCGGGCGTCGGATCGCCGATGCCCGGCGACCAGTTTCCGATCCAGCCGGCGCCTGCGCCGGACGCGAGCGGCAGGAAGCTCATGACTTGCGCCCGACCAGGTCCCAGCGGTTCCCGTAGAGATCTTCGAACACGGCGGCGGTGCCGAAGGCTTCGCCGTGGGGTGCCACGACGAACTTCACGCCGCGCGCGGCGAAGGCGTCGTGGTCGCGCCAGAAGTCGTCGGTGTGGAGGAACAGGAACACGCGGCCGCCCGTTTGGTTTCCGACGCGGCTCTCCTGCTCCGGGCTCGTCGCGCGCGCCAGTAACAACTCCGCTCCGCCAGGGCCCGGCGCGCGCAGCACGACCCAGCGCTTGCCGGCGCCGAGCGCCGTGTCTTCGACGAGCGCAAAGCCGAGCGCGCGCACGTACCACGCGATCGCTTCGTCGTAGTCGCGCACCACCAGCGCGAGCCGTGCCAGCGTCAGCATTGCGGCGCGCTCACGTCACGCCGCGCTTCCTGCGCGGCGCAGGATCACCTGCGCGAGATCGTCGCTGGCGTCCTCTTGCACGAAGTGGCCCGCTCCCGCGATGCGGTCGAGGGTCGAGCCGGCGACGCGCGCGTGCCAGCGTTCGGCCCAGCTCCAGGGGAACACCTCGTCGGTGTCGCCGAACGCGAAGTGCACCGGGTGCGGATAGCGCAGCAGCGCATCGAAGCAGCGCTGCTGGTCGCGCGCGTTCCCGGCCTCGGGCTCGGCGAAGGGAATGCAGAACGGAAAGCGCCGCGCGCCCGCCTTGCTCGCGACGCCGGTGAAGGGCGCGTCGTAGGCGCGTGCGACCGCTTGCAGGTCGTGCCCGGGCCGGCGCAGCGTGCCGGCCACGATGCGCCCCGTCGGCATGTCGCCGCCGAGCTTCGTCGGGTCCGTCGCCGCCGCGCGCCAGCCGCGGATGCCCGGCGAGTATTCGAAGCCGTCGTGGTGCAGCCACGTGTTCGCGATGATCAGCCGCACGAAACGCTCGGGCAGGTCCACCGCCTGCCGCAGCCCCGTCGGGCCGCCCCAGTCCTGGCACACGAGGGTGATGCGGCGCAGGTCGAGGGTCTCGATCAGCGCGCGCAGGCGCTCGCAGTGGCGCTCGATCACGTACCACGCGTCGTCGGTGACCTTGTCGCTCTTGCCGAAGCCGACGAGATCGGGCGCGACGCAGCGGTAGCCCGCCGCGACGAGGCGGGGGATGATGCGGCGGTAGAGGTAGGACCACGTAGGCTCGCCGTGCAGCAGCAACATCACGGGCGCGTCGCGCGGGCCTTCGTCGAGGTGGTGGACGCGCAGGCCACGCCAGTCGAGATAGTGCGGCGCGAATCCGTAGTCGGGCAGGCTGCGGAACGCCTCGTCGGGCGTGCGAACGAACGCGGGCGTGGTCACGGAGCGCATCCTCGTCGCGGGCGCGGTGGACGCGCGACGATACGCGCGCTCACGCGAATGCGCCCTGCTCCCGCAGCGCCGAGATCTCGTCCCACGTGAAGCCCTGCTCGAGCAGCACCTCCTCGGTGTGCTCGCCGAGCTCCGGCGCCGCGGCGTGGACGTCGTGCGGCCGGCCCCCGAACTCGACGGGGCTGCGCACGATCTCGATCTCGCGTCCGGAGCGATGCGCGACGCGCGCGAACACGCCCACCTCGCGCGCGAGCGGGTCTGAGGCCGCCTCCTGGATCGAATGGATCGGCGCCCAGATCAGATCTTCCCGTTCGAAGGCGGCGGCCCAGGTGTCGAAGGGCTTCGTCGCGAACAGCGCGTCGAGCGCGGCGATCAACTCCTGGGCGTGCTTCGTGCGCGGCGCCATCGACGCCCAGCGCAGATCGTCTCGCCACTCGGGCTTCTCGATCGCGCGGCAGAACTGCCCCCAGTAGCGGTCCGCCTGCAGCATCACGAGCTCGAACCAGCGGCCGTCCTGCGCGCGATAGCTGTTCCAGATCGGATTCGGCACGGCGCGGCCCGTGCGCCGGTAGCCGCCGCCATGGATCAGCGCGGCAGACAAGTCGAAGCCCATCATCCACATGCCCGCTTGGTAGAGCGAGGTGTGGAGGTGCTCGCCGCGGCCGGTGCGCTCGCGCTGAAGAAGCGCCGCGGCGATCGCGCCGGCGAGGCCGAAGCCCACCTGGGAGTCGCCCATCGCCGGGCGCTGCGCCGGCGGCGCCTCGTGCGGTTCGCCGAGCGACAGCTGCGCGCCGGTGCGCGCCCAGTACGCGGCGAAGTCGAAGGCCGCCGTGTCGCGCATCGGGCCGCGCGGCCCGTAGCCGTTCACCTGGGCGTAGACGAGGCGCGGGAAGTCGCCCGCGAGCGACGCGTAGTCGAGGCGCGCGCGCTCGAGCGCGTCGGGGCGCCAGTTCGAGACGAGCACGTCCGCGCTCTCGAGCAGGCGCAGCAGCGCCGCGCGGCCCGCGGGCTTCTGCAGGTCGAGCGCCACGCTGCGCTTGCCGCGGTTGTAGTTCTCCATGCCGAAGTTGATGTCCTTCGCGGAGAGGCCGAGCGCCGCGAGCCCGCGCGCCGGGTCGCCGCCGCGGGGCGACTCCACCTTCACGACGTCGGCGCCCCAGTCGCCGAGCACGCACGCGGCGGCGGGCCCGGCGACGAACTGGCCGAGCTCGATCACGCGCACGCCCTCGAGCGGGCCGGTCTTTGCGAGCTCCGCTCGGCGTTGGCTCGCTGCGCGCGCGCTGCGCCGCTTGGTGGCGCTGGCGCGCTTGCGGCTTCTCGAGCCGCGTTCGGCCGTTGCGTCGGGGGCGGGGGCTCGCGTTCGCTCGCGGGAGGTCGCGCTCTTCGCGACCGCCTTCGGCTTCGCCTGCGCCCGGGCCTTCTTCCGCGCCGCCTTCTTCGCGCGGCCGCTCGCGCGCCGCTTCGCCATCACTTGCCCTTGAACACGGGCTTTCGCTTCTGCACGAACGCCTGCATCGCCTCGGCGGTGTCCTGCGTTCCGCCCGTGACGGTCTGCGCCATCGCCTCCCAGTGCAGCGATTCGCTCATGCTCATCGAGAGGCCGCTCGTGATCATGCGCTTGGTCATCTGCAGCGCGATCGGCGGGCCCGCTGCGAGCTTCTCGGCCCACTCGCCGACGAACTTGTCGAGCTCGGCGTCGGGCACGACGCGGTTCACGATGCCGATGCGCTCCGCCTCGCGCGCGGGGATGATCTCGGCCAGCAGCGCGAGCTCCTTCGCCTTGTGGATGCCGACGAGCCGCGGCAAGAGCCACGAGCCGCCGAGATCGATCGAGAGCCCGCGCTGGGCGAAGATCTCCGAGAAGCGCGCGCTCTCGCCCGCGACGATCAGGTCGCAGCCGAGCGCGATGTTGAGCCCCGCGCCGACGGCGACGCCGTTCACCTTCGCGATGCACGGCTTCGGGATCTGGTGCAGCGCGAGCCCGACGCCGCCGTAGTAGTGCATCTTGTCGATCTGGTGGCGCGGGTCGTTGCCGCCGGCGGTGAGGTCGGCGCCGCCGCAAAACGCGTCGCCGGTGCCCGTCAGCACCATCACGCGGTCGGTCGGGCTCTCGGCGATCTCGCGGAAGGTCGCGTGCAGGTCGCGCCACATCGCGCCGTTGATCGCGTTCTTCTTCTCCGGCCGGTTCAGCGTGACGGTGACGATGCCGTTCTCGCTGCGTTCGACGATCAGGGTCTCGAGCTTCACGTGCGTGCCTCCGGTTGAGGCGTGCCATGATGGCACGGTTCGCCGTCGCCAGAGAGGAGCCCCGATGCCTGTCTTCCCCCGCACCGAGGTCGAAGCTGCCTATCGCCATTTCGTCGCCGTCGGCGATTCGGGCGACTGGAACGCCTGGGCGGATCTGCACGCTGAGGACGGCGTCTGGATCGAGCACCATCTCGGCACGTTCCGCGGCCGCGAGGCGATTCGTGCGACCATCACGAAGGTGATGAAGCCGGTGCCGATGATGACCTTCCCGGTCGCGTGGCATGCGATCGACGGCAATCGCGTCGTCTACTACCCGTGGCAGGTGATGCCCGACCCAAAGGGCGGCAGCGAGGTCTACCGGTTCGGCTGCGTGACGATTCTCGAGTACGCAGGGAACGGGCTGTGGAGCCTGCAGGAAGACCTCTACAACCCGAAGGAAGGGGAAGCCGTGATGAAACGCTGGGCAGCGGCCGGCGGACGGTTCGCGAAGTGAGGCGCGCGCTCGCCGCGTGCGCGGCGCTCGCGTGGCTCGCGCTCGGCGCCGGCGCCGCGGCGAAGGAGCTGAGCGCGCGCGAGCGGCTGACGCGCGAGATCTACGAAGAGCTGATCGAGATCGACACGACTCACGCGACGGGCTCCACCACGCGTGCGGCCGAGGCGATGGCGAAGCGGCTGCGCGCCGCCGGCGTGCCCGAGCGCGACATCCGCGTGCTGGGCCCGGAGCGGAAGGGAAACCTGGTGGCGCGGCTGCGCGCGCACGGGACGCCGACGCAGAAGCCGCTGCTCTTGCTGGCGCATCTCGACGTGGTGGAGGCGAAACGCGCGGACTGGAGCCTCGATCCGTTCACGCTGACCGAGCAGGACGGCTTCTTCTACGGGCGCGGCACCATCGACGACAAGGCGATGGCCGCGATTTACGTCGCGATCGCCATCGAGCTGGCGCAGGAGAAGACGCGGCTCGCGCGCGACCTGATCCTCGCGCTCACCGCCGACGAAGAGGGCGGCGGACGGAACGGCGCGAAGTGGCTCGTCGAGGAGCACCGCGAGCTGGTGGACGCCGGCCTCGTCATCAACGAGGGCGGGCACGGCGCGCTGCGCCGCGGCAAGCCGCTGTATCTCGCCGTGCAGGCCGCGGAGAAGACGTCGATGAATTTCGAGCTCGTGGCGCGCGACAAGGGCGGCCACAGCTCGCGTCCCGGCGCGGGCAACGCGATCTACCGGCTCGCCGCCGCGCTCGGCCGCGTCGAGAAGCTCGCGTTCCCGGTGGCGCTGAACGCGGTGACGCGCGCGTACCTCGAGCGGCTCGCGCGCGTCGAGCGGGGGCCCGTCGCGAAGGCGATGGCGACGCTGGCGCGCGATCCGCGCGACGCACGGGCCGCGGCACTGCTCTCGAAGTCGCCCGTCTACAACGCGACGCTGCGGACGACCTGCGTGCCGACGCTCATCGAAGGCGGGCACGCGCCGAACGCGCTGCCGCAGGAAGCGCGCGCGCTGGTGAACTGCCGCGCGCTGCCCGGGCACGACCAGGCCGACGTCGAGGCGCGGCTCGTCGCCGCCGTCGCCGACGCCGAGGTCGAGGTCACGGCGAAGCGCAAGCGCGAGAGCTCGGCCCCCGCCGCGATCGACCCGGAGTTTCTCGCGACCGTCACCGGGCTCGCGGAGAGGCAATGGCCGGGCACGCCGGTGATCCCGATCATGGGCACCGGCGCGACCGACTCGACGTACTTCCGGCTCGCGGGCATCCCCGCCTACGGCGTCTCGGGCCTGTTCGACGACATCGACGACTACCGCGCCCATGGCCGCGACGAGCGCCTCGGCGTCGCGCAGTTCTACGACGGGCTCGTGTTCTTGCGCCGCCTCGTGCGCGAGCTCGCGGTGAAGTGAAGCGCCGCGCGGCGCTGCCCATCACTCTGCGACGAGC
The DNA here is from genome assembly GCA_964501435.1 of uncultured Spirochaetales bacterium. GTDB lineage: Bacteria > Myxococcota_A > UBA9160 > UBA9160 > UBA6930 > VGRF01. The sequence continues at coordinate 40,862 of CAZCTH010000024.1, forward strand.
GCCTTCGCGACGCCGAGCGCGAACACGACGCAGCCCGCGAACGAGACGAGCCAGCCGAGCGCACCGGCGTAACACCAGCCCATCACGCGCCACCAGCGCTCGCGCGGGATCGCGCCGTGCAGCCGCGTCGGATGGAGCCACCAGCGCGCGGGCAGCGCGCCGCCCGCGAGGAGCACGCGCCGGAGCTCGACGTGGTACCAGAAGCCGGTGGGCAGCCCGAGCGCGAAACCCGCCGCGACGAGCCAGAGGCCCGCGAACCACAGCGTCTCGACCGCGAACAGGCTCCATGCGAGCGCGGCGCCGCTGATGGCGGCGACGAACCCGAGCACGAGCAGGGCTTCCAGCATGGGCGCCGTATCGGCGCGGCTCGCGTTGCGATGAAACGGCCGCGGCGCGAGGCTCGCCCCCATGCACGAGCTCGAAACCGCGCGCCTCGCGCTGCGGCCCATCGCACCCGAAGGCCGCGAAACCCTTCGGGCGATCTTCCGCGACCCGTACGTGCGCCGTTACCTGTGGGATTCGACGCTGGCGACGTGGGAGGAAGTCGACGCCGTGATCGCGGCCAGCGAGGCATCCTTTCGCGCGCGCGGCATCGGGATCTGGCAGGCCGCCGAGCGCGCGGCGCCACGCCACGCCATCGGCTTCGCCGGGGCGCGTCCGATGGCCAGCGGCGAGCTCGAGCTGATCTACGGCTTCTTGCCCGCGCACTGGGGCCGCGGCTTCGCCACGGAGGTGGCGCGCGCCGTGCTGGCGCGCGGCTTCGCGGCGGGCGAGCGGCGGATGTGGGCCGGAACGGACCGCGAGAACAAGTCTTCGGAGCGCGTGATGCGCCGGCTCGGCATGCGCTTCGACCGGCACGAGACGGTGGGCGGGCTGCCGCAGGTCTACTACGCGCTCGATCGCGGGGACTTCCGCGGCTGAGCCTTCGAGACACGACGCCCCGGTGGAGCGGACTCCGGCCGGGGCGTGTGGGAGAGAAGCGTGCGCGCTTCGCGGCGCGCGCGGGCTCAGCGACCGCGACGATCGAAGCGGCGCTCGATCCGGTGGCCCTTGCGATCGAGCCGCGCGTCGATCCGGTCGCCCTTGCGATCGAGGCGCTCCGCGCGCAGCTCGTGGCCGTTCGCGTCGGCGACCGCCGCGCGGCGGTCGAGCCGCCGATCGATGCGGTCGCCCGTGCGGTCGAGGCGGCGCTCGATGCGGTCGCCGGCGTCGGCGTGCGCGGCGATCGGCACGGCGTTCGCGACGAGCAGGGTGGCGAGAGCGGCGGCGGCGAGGTTCAGGGTCTTCATCGGGGTCTCCTTCGGGTTGTCGGCTCGTCCGGGGGGTCCGTCGGGCCTGATGACTCCTTCAACGCGAGCTGCGCCGCGCAGTTGCGCTGCGCTCGGTTAGAGTGCGCGCTCCGGCGCGTGCGCCGGCAACTCGGTCCGGAGGATGCGATGACGCGATGGCTTCTCGGTGTTGCGTATGTGTTGCTGGCGAACGCGGCGGGCGCGCACCCGGGCCACGGCTCGACCCCGGCCGCGAGCTGGCTTCATGGTCTCGAGCCCGCGCATCTCGCCCCGGCGCTGCTCGGCGCCGCCGCGCTCGCACTCGCCGTGCGCGCCGTTCGCGCACGCCGCGCGGCTCAGCGGGGGCGCCGCGGCTGAGCGCACGCTGCGCGTCGCGGCGCGCGGCGGCGAGCTCGACGCCGTGCTGCTGCGCCCGCCGGCCGCGCACGCCCTGTTGTTATTGGCGCACGGAGCGGGAGCGGGCATGCGACACGCCTTCCTCGAGGCCGTGGCCGCCGCGCTCGCCGAGCGCGGCGTCGCGACGCTGCGCTTCCAGTTCCCATGGATGCAGCGCGGCGAGAAGCGCCTCGATGCGGCCCCGGTGCTTCACGCGGCGGTGCGCGCTGCCTTCGCGGAGGCGGAGCGCCTCGCCGAAGGCGCGCCGCTCTTCGCGGGCGGCAAGTCGCTGGGCGGCCGCATGACTTCCCAGGTGGCGGCGCAGGGCGAGCTCGCCGCGGCGCGCGGCCTCGTGTTCCTGGGCTTCCCGCTCCACCCGGCCGGAAAGCCGGGTACCGAGCGCGCCGCCCATCTGCGCGACGTCGCGCTGCCGATGTTGTTCGCGCAGGGCACGCGCGACGCGCTCGCGGATCTCGCGCTGCTGCGCCCGGTGGTCGCCGGCCTCGGTGCGCGCGCGCGGCTGCACCTCGAGGACGACGCGGATCACGCGTTCCACGTGCGCAAGAAGTCCGGCCGCGACGACGCGCGAGTGATCGCGTCGCTGGCGGCGGCGGTCGCCTCGTTCACGGCGGAGATCGGAGCACGCCCGTGAAGCGCGTCTGCGTGTTCTGCGGCGCGCGCGCGGGCGCGAGCGCTGCGTACGCCGAGACGGCCCGCGCCTTCGGGGCGCTCGTCGCGCAGCGCGGCCTCGGCCTCGTCACCGGTGGCGGTGCGCTCGGGCTGATGGGGATCGTCACCGACGCCGCGCTCGCCGCGGGCGGCGAGGTGATCGGCGTGATCCCCGGCTCGCTCGTCGAGCGCGAGGTCGCCCACGCGCGGCTCACGGAGCGCGTCGTGGTGTGCGACATGTTCGAGCGCAAGGGCCGGATGATGGCGCTCGCCGACGCCTTCGTCGCGCTGCCCGGCGGCATGGGAACGCTCGACGAGATCACCGAAGTGCTCACCTGGACGCAGCTCGGGCTGTTCGCGAAGCCGTGTGGGCTCGTGAACGTGGGCGGCTACTGGGATCCGCTGCTCGCGATGCTCGACCGCGCGGTCGCGCAGGGCTTTCTCTCGCCCGAGCACCGCGCGCTCACGCAGGTGGACGACGACGCGGGGCGGCTGCTCGAGCGCTTCGCCGCGTGGCGCGCGCCCGCGGCGCTCGCGGGGACGAAGCCGTGACGCCGCTGCCCCGCGCGCTGCTCTTCGACATGGACGACACGATCGTGCGCGAGTCCGCGGGCGACGAGAATCTGTGGGCGGAGCTGTGCGACGGCTTCGCCACGCGCGCGGGCGTCGAAGCGAGCGCGCTCCACGAGGCGGTGCTCTGGGCGCGCGACTGGTTCTGGGACGACGCCGCGCGCGAGAAGCGCGGGCGGCTCGCGATGCCGTGGGCGCGCCGCGCCGTCGCCGAGGCCGCGTTCCGCCGCCTCGGCCTGCGCAATCTCGCCGTCGCCCACGCGCTCGGCGACGCCTTCACGCGCACGCGGCACGAGCGCATGCACTTCTTTCCGGGCGCCCGAGAAACGCTGCTCGAGCTGCGCGCGCGCGGGCACAAGCTCGCGCTGCTCACCAACGGCGGGGCGGTGTTCCAGCGCGAGAAGATCGAACGCTTCGCGCTCGCGCCGCTCTTCGACGCCGTCTTCGTCGAGGGCGAGCTCGGCTTCGGCAAGCCCGACCCGCGCGTGTTCGCCCGCGCGCTGCGCGCCCTCGATGCCGAGCCCCACGAGGCCCTGATGACCGGCAACGACCTGCGCAGCGACGTCTTCGGTGCGAAGCGCGCGGGCGTGCGGGCCGTGTGGATCGACCACGCGCGCGAGGGCGTGCCCGCCCACGCACCCGCGCAGCCCGATCACGTGCTGAGCGCGATCGCGGAGCTGCTCGCGGAGCGCCGCGGCTGAGCCGCGCTCAGGCGGCCGGCGCCGGCTTCGACCAGATGCGCGTGTTGAGGTCGAGCTCGTCCACGATGCTCGTCGCGAACAGGATCTCGCCCGCCCACTTGCGGATGTCCTCGAGCATGAGCGGCTTGAAGGCGTTCACCGCGAGCAGGTCGCCGGCCATCGGCAGCGCGACGTACACGCGTCCCCCCATGAAGCCGAGGCGCAGCTTGCCGCCCGTGTTCTGGTGGAAGGCGAGGATGCGCTGCATCAGGCTGGGCGAGAGCAGGTAGCGCGCCTCGACCGGGTCGCTGGCGCTCACCTTGAAGGCACGTTCGAAGGCCGGGTCTTCGAGCTCGACGAGCTGAAGGTTCGAGACGGCGCTGCCGAGCGACTGGAAGGCGCGCCCGAAGCTACCGAGCGTGCGCTCCGCCAAATCCGGCAGCACGAGCGTGTGGCCGCGGAAGGCCTTGTTGCAGTCGGCGACGAAGAAGAGGCCGTCGAACACGATACGCGTGCTCGTGCCCTTTTTGTTGCGCTCGACGTGCTTCACGTGCAGCTCGCTGAAGCGGAACGCCGTCGCGCCGTGCGTTCCGCTCACGAGGTCTTCGCCCGAGTACGTGTTGAAGGACTCGCTCGCGAAGAGCCGGCTCGCCTCGAATTCCGAGCGCGAGATGAAGCCCTTCGGCTGGTACTGGAAGCTCGGGTCCCAGAAGCGCACGACGGGATCGAGGACCTGGCTGCGCACCATCGGTGTCGCGGTGTCCGGCACCTTGAGCCTGCGGTACGCCTCGACGAGCCAGGGGGCGGCGCCGAAGAGGAGGAGCGGCCCGAGCGCCTTCGCCCACAGCGTCAGCGCGAAGCCGACCGCCGCGCCGCCCACCTTCCATGCAGTCGGCACGGCGACCGCGTCGCGGCGCGCCTGGACGGCACGGCGCTCGCTCTCGATCGCGCGCAGCCGCGGCGCGATCTCTTCGCGCAGGAACGCGTCGAACTCCTCCGCCGACTTCACCGCGCGCCCGCTCCGCGGCTACTTCGTGCGCTCGTGGGAGCGGAAGCGCGCCATCACGTCGGGCGTGGCGTCGTGGCCCGCAGGCGCTTCGAAGTAGGCCCGCACCTGGTACGAGAGCACCTTGGCGAACAGGTTGGTCGGGAACATCTCTACCGCGTCGTTGTAGGCCTTCACCGCGGCGTTGTACGTGCGCCGCGCGGCGGAGATCTGTTCCTCCACCTCGTTCAGCGCACGCTGGAGCTGCTGGAAGTTCTCGCTGGCCTTCAGCTCCGGGTAGTTCTCGGCGGTCGCCACGAGCTGCGTCATCGCGCGCGCGATCTGGCCGTCGAGCGCGTTGGCTTGCTCCGGCGTGACGCCCTTCGCGCCCGCCTGCGTGCGCAGGCGCGTGATCTCTTCGAGCACGCCCGACTCGTGCTCGACGTAGCGCTGCACGGTGTCGACGAGGCTCGGGATCAGGTCGAAGCGCTTCTTCAGCATCACCGAGACGCTCGAGAGCGCGTTGTCGACCGCGTTCTTCACCGACACCATCGAGTTGAAGGTGAGGCCGAGCCACGCCACGCCGGCGGCGCCGATCCAGCGCGCGTCCACGCCGAACATCCACATCGCGAACAGGCCGAACGCGCCGCCGATGATCCAAACCGAGTTCATGGGGAGCCCTTCCTTCACGGATTGCGTCGATGGGAAGACGCAACGGCAGCGCGCGCTCGCGGCTTGAGGCGGCGCAGCCCGGCGCAACTGGCGTGCAGGCGATGCGCAGGCGCGCGATCCTCGAGCGATGGCGCAGCCGAAGACCCGGAAGACGCGCGCTTCGGTGAGCGCGTTCCTTGCGTCCGTCCCGGATGCCGCCCGCCGCGCGGACGCGCGTCGCCTGCTCGCCCTGATGCGCGCGGAAACGGGCGAGAGGCCGGCGCTCTGGGGAAGCGCGATCGTCGGCTTCGGGAGCTACCCGAGCGCGAGCGGCGACTGGCCCCTCGTCGCCTTCAGTCCTCGGCGGGCCAACCTCGTCGTGTACGTGATGCCTGGCTTCGCGCGCTACGGCGCGCTGCTGCGGGCGCTCGGCAAGCACACGACGGGGAAGTCGTGCCTCTATCTGCGCAAGCTCGCCGACGTGGACGAGGCGGTGCTGCGGCGTCTCGTCTCGCGCTCCTATGCGGACATGCACGCGAAGTACGGCGCCGCGTGAGGCCGCGCCGCGCGCGCGGGCCATCGGCTCAGGCCGCGCCCAGCTCCCGCAGTACCTCGCCCGCGCGCGCGAACAGGCTCGCCGGGTCGCGCTCGCGCAGCGCGGCGCGGATGCGCTGATCGGGCATCACGCGCAGGCCCTCGCGCCGGCGCGTCACGAGCTTGTGCAGCTTGGCCGGGTCGACGCGCGTCGTCGGCGCGGCGGTGAACACGAGCTCGCCGCCGTCGAGCATCACCTGCGCGATGCCGAGCTTGCGCGCGGCGATCTTGAGCCGGATCACGAGGAGCAGGTTTTCGGCCTCGCCGGGCAGCGGGCCGAAGCGATCGAGCAGCTCGTCGCGCAGGCGGTCCGCCTCGCCGTCGTCCGGCGCGCTCGCAAGCCGCTTGTAGAGCACGAGACGCTGCTGCACGTCCGAGACGTAGGCTTCGGGCAGGCGCGCCGCGATGCCGAGCCGGATCTCGGGGTCGATCTGCACCTCGCGCTGTTTGCCGCGCAGCTCGTCCACGGCCTCGGCGAGCAGCTCCATGTACGTCTCGTAGCCGACGGAGCCGAGGTTGCCGGACTGCTCCGCCCCTAACAGATTTCCGGCGCCGCGGATCTCGAGGTCCATGTTGGCGAGCCGGAAGCCCGAGCCGAGGGCGGAGAGGTCCTGGATCGCCTCGAGGCGCCGGCGCGCGTCGCTGGTGAGCGTCGCGTCGCCGGGGATCAACAGGTAGGCGTAGGCGCGCTGCCCGCCGCGGCCCACGCGGCCGCGAAGCTGGTAGAGCTGCGCGAGGCCGAGCGCGTCGGCGCGGTCGATCAGGATGGTGTTCGCGCGCGGCACGTCGACGCCGCTCTCGATGATCGTGGTCGAGAGCAGCACGTCGGCCTTGCCGTGGAAGAACTCGTAGGTCTTGTCCTCGAGCTCGCGCTCCTTCATCTGGCCGTGGGCGACGATCACCTTCACCTCGGGCACGATGCGCGCGAGCAGCTCGGCGAGGTTTCCGATCGTCTGCACGCGGTTGTGCACGAAGAACACCTGCCCGCCGCGCCGCGTCTCGCGCAGGATCGCCTCGCGGATCAACGACTCGTCGAAGCGGCACACCTGGGTGCGGATCGCGATGCGATTCGGCGGCGGCGTCTGGATCACGGACATGTCGCGCAGGCCGCTGAACGACATCTGCAGCGTGCGCGGGATCGGCGTCGCGGTGAGCGTGAGCACGTCCACCGTCTGCTTCAGCTCCTTGATGCGCTCCTTGTGCGCGACGCCGAAGCGATGCTCCTCGTCGATCACGAGCAGGCCGAGGTCGTGGAACGCGACGCTCTTCTGCAAGAGGCGATGCGTGCCGACGACGATGTCCACGCGTCCGCTCGCGAGGCCCTCGAGCGTGGCCGCGGAGTCCTTCGGCGGGTCGAAGCGCGAGAGCGACTCGATCGTCACGGGCAGGCCCTCGAAGCGCCTTTGGAACGTCTCCACGTGCTGCTGACACAGCACGGTGGTGGGCACGAGCACGACGACCTGCTTGCCGGCCATCACCGCCTGATGCGCGGCGCGCACCGCGACCTCCGTCTTGCCGAAGCCGACGTCGCCGCACACGAGGCGGTCCATCGGCCGCGCCTGCGCGAGGTCGGCGAGCACGTCGTCCACCGCGGCGAGCTGGTCGGGCGTCTCCTCGTACGGAAAGCGCGCCTCGAATTCCTCGAGCGAGCGGTCGCGCCCCGCGAACGCGAAGCCCGGCGCGAGCTCGCGGGCCGCGTGCACCGCGAGCAGCTGGCGCGCCATGTCGCGCACCTTGCGGCGCACGCCGCTCTTGGTCTTTTCCCAGGTGGCGCCGCCGAGCTTGTCGATCGGCGGCGGCGCGCCCTCGTTGCCGACGTAGCGCGTGACCAGGCTGAGGCGGTGCACGGGCACGAAGAGCTTGTCGCTGCCCGCGTACTCGATGCGCAGGAACTCGTCGCGCGTGCGGCCCACGTCGAGCAGCACGAGCCCGCGGTACACGCCGATGCCGTGCTCGGCGTGCACCAGGAAGTCACCGGGCGAGAGCTGCCCGAGCGACTCGAGCGCGACGGCGTCCACCTGCGCCTGAGACGTGCGGCGTTTCTCGCGCGGGCCGAAGCACTCCTCTTCGGTGAGCACGACGAGCCGCTCGTCGGCGAGCACGAAGCCTTCCGCGAGATCCGCGACGCGCACCTCGAGCGCGCCCGGCGCGCCCCACCCGGTGTGCGGAGCGGCGTCGCGCGCGAGCGTCGCGGCGAGGCCGTACTCGCCGAGCAGCGCGCGCGTGCGCTCGGCGCCGGAGAGCGCGTTCGCCGCGATCACGACGCGCATGCCCTCGCGCTCGAAGCCGGCGATCGCGCGCACGAGCTTCGCGAGCGGCTGCGGCTCGCTGCGCGCCGCGCGCAGCTCGGCGGCGAGCTCGTCGTGCCCGAACGCCTTCACCGTCTCCGCGCCGGGGGACACGACCTCGAGCCGCTCGAGGGCGATCGCGCGCCGCGCCTCGGCCGCCGCGATCAGCGCGTCCGCACCGACGTAGAGCGCCTCGGGCTCGCACACGAGCCGGCCGGCCTGCCGCGCGCCGTCGTGGTTCTCGATCGTCTCCGCGGAGAAGCGCAGCAGCCGGTCGTGCCCGATCTCGGGCTCGTCCACGACGACGAGCGACGTCTCTGGCAGGAAGTCGAAGAACGTCTCGAGCGCGGGCTGCAGCAGCGGCGCGAGCGACTCGGCGCCCGCGGGCACGCTGCCGCGCAGCAGCGTGTCGAGCAGCAGATCGGCCTCGCGCGCGGCCACGCCCTGCGCGAGTGCGGCGCTGCGGATGGCGTCGCCGCGGGCGATCGCGAGCTCGCGCGTCACGAGCAGCTCGCGCGGCGGCGGCGCCACGACGCGCTCGAGCTCGGCCTGCGAGCGCTGGCTCGCCGGGTCGAACTCGCGCAGCGACTCGACCTCGTCGCCGAACAGCTCGATGCGCACGGGCTTCACGAGGTGCGGCGGGAAGAAGTCCACGACGCCGCCGCGCACCGCGACCTCGCCGCGCTCCTCGACCACGGACTGCTTCGCGTAGCCCGCGGCGAGCAGCGCGGCCACGAAGGCGTCGCGATCGAGCGGCTTGCCCTTCACCACCGCGAGCGAGGCGCGCAGCACCGCCTCGCGCGAGGGCACGCGCGGCGCGAGCGCGGTCCACGGCGCGACGACGATCGGCGGCGGGCCGCCGTGCGCACCGCCCGCGAACGACGCGAGCCGGTGCAGCACGTCCATGCGCTGCGCCACCACGAACGGCTGCGGCGAGAAGCGGTCGTACGGCGTCGTGTCCGGCGCGGGGAACGCGCGCACCCGGCCGCCCTGCTCGGGCGGCGGCTCGCCGAGCACGAGGCGCAGGTCCTCGAGCAGCGCGTCGGTCGCCTTCGCGCCGGTGGCGATCACCTGCGCCGGCGCCGCCGCGTGGGCCTCGAGCAGCCGCGCGATCGCCACGGCGCGCGCCGCGCCGCGCAGCCCGACCAG